>JAKAIX010000009.1 GCA_021814165.1 bacterium | reverse complement strand
ACCGCCCGGTTCTCCCGCCGGCATTTTCGAAGGGGTACCCGCCCGGCTCCACCAGTTTTTCTTTACGTCATACGAGAAAATCCTACCGCCCTGCATACCCTTCTTGCTTCCCTCTTCTTCCGATCCGAGTTCAACGTATTTCGCTTCGATTCCCTTCCCAGAGAAAAGTTCTTTCCAGATTGTAGCCGACTCTTCGTCACGCGGTACGCCCGTCTCCGGATCGCCTGCAAATACCGTCACGTACAAGTTGTGCGGATCAAGTCCTGCGCCTTTCTCTTTGTCGGTCAGAAACTCAAAAAGCCACGAAAGCTGTTCTCGCTTAAAATAGTCGCCGAAAGACCAGTTGCCGAGCATCTCGAAGAATGTCGTGTGGCGGTTATCGCCCACCTCGTCGATATCCTCCGCCCGGAAACTTTTCTGCGAGTTCGTGACTCGTTTTCCCTCCGGATGCGGGGCACCCAGAAGATACGGCACTAATGGCTGCATGCCGCTTCCCGTAAAAAGCGTCGTCGGATCATTTTCAGGCACTAAGGACGCCGAGGGAATCACCACGTGTCCGCGTTCCTTAAAAAATTCGAGATATCGTTTTCTTATTTCCCGTACTGTATACATTTGAGAGGCGGCATCTTAGCCGGTCTATGCTGATTTTAGCCGATTCGTGGCGGTAAAGGAAGGTAGGACAAATAAAAACGGCAGATACCTTTCAACTACAAGGCATCTGCGCCAATTTATATTAAGACTGCTTTTGTATCGCGTCCTTTTTTGCCGGCGCGACGATAGTGCTTTCATCGATTATGATTTTCCACACGCAGTCATCGGGAGTGAGAAATGCATTTAATATTGAATACTCACCCGGTCCGGAAACTTCAAATTTTTCGAAGACAATCTTCCTCGGCAGAGGAAAATTCCTGTCTCCTTCCGCGATAATTTTACCGACATTGAAGTAGGCTCTCTGGAAAGAGACGATTCCTTCCCTGTCTGCTCCGGCTGCAGAAAATACAACTATATTTTTAATGTCGCCTCTCATTATTCCCCCGTACCCAAGCCGGGCGAGAGAAAACAATTCCTCCATCCTGTATTGATGGGAATCCTCTTCAGTTACTACTATTTTCATAGTAATCCCTCTACGTTTTTTGATGTTATTCAGTTATTTAGGAACTAGGTACGATAGCATCAATCTTCTTACACAACCGTCCGATTGTCAACAAAAACGAACCTCCCATCGAGGTTCGTTGTACTCCGTTTCCTTGCCCGCTACTGGACGGAAAACGAGGCGTGCACGATCGCGGTAATCTGCTTCTCGATCGAACTTGTGTCGTAGTAACCGTAATCGGAAACGTCGGGCGAATTCACGGGGGTAATCTGCAATACACCCATGTCCGCCGATCGAAGTCCCCCTATCGTTCCGCCAGCACTCTCCACGACCCGCTTCGCCCGTTCCGCGGCATTCTTCGTCGCTTCTCCCAGCATTTCCACCTTCAAATCCGCGAGCTTCGTGTAGTAATATTCAAGTCCGTTACTCGAGAATACCACTCCGTCATTGATGAGCGAGGAGGAATCTTGCGCAACCTTGGTTATCTTCTGCACTTCGGATGATTCCACCATCACGCTCTGTATGAGGTTATAACCCTGAAGCGTCCCTCCCCCGCCATACTCCGGTTTACCGAAGTAAGACCCGTTACCGCTCGAATAGATCTGGTTCATCGTTACCGGCTGGATGGTAATTTCTTCGTCCTTCACTCCGTTATCGCGCAGGAATTTCATAACTCTATCCAAATCGCTTTTCATCTGCGCATAGCCGGTTTTCAAATCGTTCGGCCCCACCGTCCTTGAAAAATTACTTCTCCATTTTACGATATCGGACGCAATTTCTTTCTGCGCGGATCCCGTGACCTGGATCACGTTGTTTAACGCTTTCACTTTATAAATGTCGTACGCCACGATTCCCGTGCCTATCACGATACTCGCCCCGAGAATAACCGCCGACCAGACAAAATACGAGTGGGAGGTTTTTTGTTCCATGGAAATAGTATAACCAAATACGACTTACGGAGCAACGCGTCCTTTCTTTTCCTTCTTCTTTTCGAGAAAGAAAAACATACTCGCCCCAAAGAGAACAAAGGAGATCGCCGCCGAAATGAGGCAGTACGTGCAAAGCGCGTTGAGTACGAAAAACTGAAGATACACGAACCAGAGCGATGCAAAAAACCCGAACATTGTCGCGCCCACCGCGAAGAGGAAGTATTTTGTATCTTTCCACATCGCAAGAACGGTAAGGAAAAGAATAAGCGCATAATAAACCGCGCCCACCACCGCTACCGGCACGTTCCCCCACATCGAATAGATGCTCGAGGTCACTTTATCGCACCCGCTGAATATGGAACAGCTTAAAGAGGCGGCTGCATAATGGTTCACCGTAAGGTATAAGGCATCCGCAAATCCCGCAATTCCTAACACTCCGAAGAGAAAAAATGTCCTTTTTTTCATGATCAATAATCCAGGTCACTTTACCCCATAAAGAAATAAGTATCAAGTATTCCCCTAATAACTCCTAGGGATTTTTCTCTTCTGAACACGCATAATAGTCCCCATATTCCCAACACAACCGCCAGGATTTTCCTAATAGTTTTCTACCTTCGCTTTTTCTTGATTCCTCAAGAATCTGTCGAGCCCGAAAAAGTTTCCCGCATCCACCGCGATCAGAAATATCAAAACAAGCGCGAGAATTACGTGCTCGTCAACAATAAACCCGTTAGGCACCGAAGGTATCGCACTCGAGGCAAAATAATAGAGAAGCATAAGCGCGACTCCGAAGATACCGCTCGGACGCACGAAAAAACCGAGAATAAGCGACACACCCAAAAGTACGAGCGCCCATTCATTTACAATATTTACCGCCCAGAGCATATTCGGATCGAGGAACCATGCATAAAATCCCGCGAACGTCTTCGCGCCCTTCAAGAATCCTTCCGCACTCCACGAGGGATTAAGCACCTTGGTAAGCCCTGCGTAGAGGAAAAGCCACCCCGTTCCAAGACGAAGCATAAAAAGCCATATCTGCGCTTTTCTTGATAACTCGGAATTTTTCATACAACCACTTGTATTATACCACTTCCCGTCTCGAAATCATTGGTACAATCGCATAAGCTCGTCGTATTTCGAGATTCGCTCTTTGACCGGTGCGCCGATTTTCACTCCGTCCGCGCCGCATGCCTTCGCGATATGGACAAGAAACAGGTCATCCGTTTCGCCCGACCGATGAGAGACGATGCATCGCACACCCCGCTCCTGCGCCGCGCGGATCGCCTCGCAGGTTTCCGTAAGCGTCCCTATCTGATTCGCCTTGATAATCGCCCCCGTGATGAGTTTCTCTTCGGCGTATTTCCCAATGCGCTCAGGATCGGTCGTTGTGAGGTCATCCCCCACAATCCATCTGCCGCCCGCAATTTCAACCATTTCCTTGAATCCTTCGAAATCGCTCTCATCACACGGATCCTCGATGGAACACAGCAACTTCGAACTTTCAAAATACGCCCGATATCGTTCGATAAGTTGTTTTGTTGAAAGAGACGATCCTTCAAAGCGGTAATTCCCGTCCTTATAAAAACTCGACGCTGCCGCATCGAGTGCAATTCTGAATTCATTCTGCAACTCACTCTCAAAAATGAGTTTTTCCATCATCTCGACGGGCGCGAAATTGTTTTTGAAATTCACTGAGTATCCACCTTCATCGCCCACGGGAAGTCGCTTCACGTCGCGTTCCTCCTCGATCACAAATCCGAGACGCTCGTAAAACGAGATGAGTCTTTGGATACTCTCCGAATATGCGCCCTTCGTCTCAACTACCGCCATGTATTCCTGAATATCAAGATTGTTATCCGCGTGTACCCCTCCGTTTATGAGATTTGCGAAAATCAACGGTTTCTTTGAGGCATCCTCCTTCGGAAAAAATTCTCTATGGAGCGCTTCCCACAACTCTTCTTCTCTCTCATGCGCAAGCGCGCGGGCAAACGCGATCGAAATGCCAAGCATCACGTTTCCGCCCAACTTCTCTTTGTTTTTCGTGCCGTCCGCCGCGAGAAGAAAAGAATCGAGTTCTTTCACCGTCTCCCCGTCAAATCCCTCGATCTCCCTTGCAAATCCGTCTTTAAGCGTATTTTGGGCTTCCGCAAAGGAGAGTGCTACCGCTTCGTTTTTTCCCTTACTCTTCCCGGAAGGAATCTTTGCAAAAAAAGGGTGCGAACCCGCTACCTTGAGTTCCACCTCAATCGTGGGATCACCCCTCGAATCGAATATCTCTTGTACTCCGACCGATTCGATAACCATATCACTTGTTTACCATATTTTTGGGATCCAGCGTCCCCGCAACGAATCCCTTGATATTTCCTATCGTAGTATCCAGTATGCGCATAAGCGCTTCTTGGGAGTTGAATGCGTTATGCGGAGTAACAAGCGCATTCGGCATCTCCATTAATATATGGTTTTCAAGAATGGTCTTGAACGCCTCTTCGTGCGACCCCGATTTACTCAGAAAACCGATTTCATTTTTTGTTTCTTCTTCCTCCTCAAGTACATCGAGCCCCGCACCCGCGAGAATTTTTTCTCTCAGAGCGTATACAATCGCATCGGTCTCTACGATGGGGCCGCGGGCGGTATTCACGAGATACGCACCGCGCTTTATCAGATTGATATTCTTCATGTTAATAAGGTGATGCGTGCTGTCATTCAAAGGACAATGTATCGAAATACAATCGGAGCCACCAAGCACTTCCTCAAGCGTTTTATATGAAAACCCGAGTTCTTTTGCTGCGGCGACATCCGGATACATATCGTAGGCGATTACTTCCATCCCGAACCCTTTTGCTATTTTTATCATCTCCTTGCCGATTCTTCCCGTCCCCAGAATTCCCATCGTTTTTCCTTTCAGATCGATTCCTCGGAGATTGGAAAGCGAAAAATCATCTCGCTCTTCCACTTGGTAAATCGCCAAATATATCTTTCTCGTAAGATTTAAGAGCAGCCCAAAAGCGAACTCCGCAACCGTGTTGTTGCCGTATCCAGGAACGAATGTGACCGTGATGCCCCGCGCTTTGCACGCGGCAATATCGATATGATCGAAACCCGTCGAGTTCGTGGTAACAAGCTTTAAATTCGGGAAATTTTCAAGTACCTTGGGGGTAATTCGGGAATCGACAAACACCGAGATGGCGTCAAAATCGCGTACCTCGGGTATCGCATCCTCATCTATTTTTTTATCGCTGAAATACAACTCATGCCCAAAAAGTTCTTTCCGGACAATCGCTTCCTCCCATCCCTCCATCTCAAAAAATCCAATCTTCATCCCGCACTTTTAGAGGATCGCGCTTCTTACGAAGCACGATGCTCTTTTACTTTTGTCTGCGACATTTTTCATATACTCCATCAAATTGTTGGCTTCCCTTCCCACAATCCTCTAAAGGTGCGGGATTCATACGTTTATCATATCATATCCATTACACCACCTCTGCCTGATAGCATTGTTCGCAATATACAATCTCCGGACGGTCGGGTGCGTAGGAAGTCTCGAATTCGTTCGGGCAGGGTTTCTCGCCGTGGAAGTGGGTTGTCGTGTTCTGATACACGTGTTCATTCCCTGAATTCTGATTTCTGATTCCTGATTCTTTTCCGCTACAGGCGCAAGTGCGATGCCAGAGCTTCAAGGGATTTCTCATTGCCAATCGTTCGTAATGTCTGCAGTTCTGACAAAGTTGAGGAAGAGGAATATCCATTCTGCGATAAAATGTCAGCTCGTCTTTTATAACCTTGAAAGCCGTCGCACATTGATGATGACACTCTCCCTTGTGCGCACATCCGATGGTTTCGTTAAGAATCGAGTCGTCCACGCTTTGAATATCATCCGGCAGATCTTCGGGCTTCTTGGTAATTTGATATGATTTCGTATCGGGATCCCGCCATGCGTATCCTCCTGCGATTGTTTCCTCTTTTGAGAGAGGGAAATGTTCCTGTACAATCGTCTCGTTGTAGGCAAAAGGGCTCAATTCTGGTGGGAAGAACTCGCCATACGAATATATCCTTCCCTTCTTATCCGAGTACGGCATCGTCTTCATGTGCTCGATAATTTTCGGAACGAGCGCTTCATATTCTTCCTTCGAATACTGTTTATTCATGACGCAGTAACGCACATTGTGCACGTGATTGCATCCGAAGCAATCATGACATCCCGAAAACGCGTTGATACAGTACGTAAGATCGGATCCCGCCCACGGGAGATATGAAAACTTCGCGTTGTATGAAGGAGCACCGGATCCCACCGTCTCATAGCAAAGTTCCGTTTTGGGATATACCGCATATGCGTCCATCGTATCTTTGACATCATTCCCGTATACTACGTACCCGCTGTCTTCTCCTTCCGAGAGATCAAAGCAGACTTTGCAATTTTTCGTGTTTCTCAGGTTATTCCCGCTCGAATTCACGTGATTGAATCCTTCGATTGAGCGCTGAAGAGAATATTGTTTCAATTTTATGAATTCCCCGATAAGCGCGCTCACGGACGCTCTGCTGCCGAGCGTCGCAGCTCCGATGATCTTTTGATATTCCTCCTTTGAATACTGCTTGTTTCGCGCGCAGTAACTCTTGCCTACCAGATTCGAGCACATGAAACAATTCGAGCAACCGCGGCAGTTATAGAGAAACGAGCTATCGAGCGAATTCTGGCACTGCTGGGAATATTTTATATTGCTGCAGTTCTCACAGTCGACCGAGTCGAAGCACGCCTCGCTTTTGAAAATCCGCAATCCGTCAACCACGTTTCTCGAATAACTCACGTAGGTACAGTACATACAATCCTCGTTATTCACCGAGGCAAACACAAGGTAGCAATTTTTATCGCCCCCGATATGATTCCCATATTCCGTGTTCACGAGGTCATTGGAAACCTGAAGCCCCAGTTTCGGAGCGCGTAGAGCAAGCTCACGATACTGTTCGAAGAAGGATTTTGAGAAATCATAATCTCTTCCGGATGAGAGCTGATCCCATTTATCGCCGTAAAAGCACTCGTAACAATACACCGTAAAAGGAGATGAAGGATGGTATACGCTTACCATAGCCTTTTTACAGAGATCACAGGTACGCCGGTAGATTGTCCGTTCATTTCGGAACGTGAAACGCCGAATCGTACGACACTCCGGACACCATGTGGGAGACGGCACCTGAATCTTCTCATAAAACGCGAAGTCATCCGGATCGATAACGAACGATTGTTCGCAGTTTTGGCAAATTCTGGACTCCGATTGCATGCAGTTATTATAGCGTTTCGACAGTCATGAACAAAATAAGGAGGTTTCGCCTCCTTATTTCGAACTTTTGTATTCGCGATTACTTCTTTTTCTTTGCGAGTGCGATCGTGGTTTTGATCACCGTATCCGGATTCAGGGAAATACTCTCAATCCCCTCTTTCATGAGAAACGCCGCGAACTCGGGATAATCCGAGGGTGCCTGGCCGCAGATCCCGATGTACTTTTTCCGTTTCCGGCAAACGCGTATCACCTGAGAGATGAGTTTTTTTACCGAATTGTCATTCTCATTCGTGATGCCCCGTACGAATTCGTTTCCGTCGCGATCTATTCCTACCGTAAGTTGAGTTAAGTCGTTCGATCCGATGGACATTCCGTCGAATACGTCTAGGAACTCATCGGCTCGGAGCACGTTCGAAGGAATCTCGCACATGACGTAAATCTTCAGCGCTTTGTCTTTTTTTCTCGAAAGCCCATTTTTCTCCATTGTTTCCACTACTTTCTTCCCTTCTTCGGGAGTTCTGCAGAACGGGATCATGGGTATCACATTCTCAAGCTTCATTTCTTCCCTTACTTTCTTCATCGCCCTTACCTCAAGCGCAAATGCGGCGGCGAAGTTCGGATGATAATATCGCGACGCGCCGCGCCATCCGATCATCGGGTTTTCCTCCTTCGGTTCATAATAATCGCCTCCGAGAAGCGATCGGTACTCGTTTGTCTTAAAATCGGAGAAACGAACGATCACCGGATTCGGATAGAACGCCGCGCCGATCTTCGCGATGCCGTAGGCAAGCTTGTCCACATAAAATTGCGTCGGATTCTTCCATCCTTTCATCTTTTCATCTATCGCTCGCACAAGTTTCTTATTTTTCCTCCTCAGCTTCTCGTAATCGATGAGCGCATTCGGATGAACGCCTATATCGCCCGCAATGATGAATTCCTCGCGAGCAAGTCCGACTCCTTTGTTCGGCAAAAATGATTTTTCGAATGCCGATTCCGGCGTCGCGATGTTCACCATTATGTGCACTTTGGGGCGCGGAATCTTTTTCACGTTCTGTTCATTAATCGTAAATTTCAATGCACCTGTAAGAACGAGTCCTTCGCTTCCCGTCGTATCCACCGTTATCTCCTGCCCCGTCGTTATTACCCTTGTCGCCTTCTCGGTGCCAACTACACAAGGAATTCCCAGTTCTCTGGAAACGATCGCCGCATGAGAAGTACGCCCTCCCTTGTCCGTCACGATCGCCGCGGCAATCTTCATAATCGGCTCCCAATCGGGATCGGTCATCGTCGTCACAAGTATCTCTCCCTGCTTGAATTCCTTGATATGTTTCGCATCGAGTATCACGCGAGCTTTTCCGCTCGCGATTTTCGCCCCCACCGATGCGCCCTCGGCAAGCACCTTCCCGCTCCCTTTGCGTTCATATTCTTTAATCTTTGAAAAATCTCTCCCTGCCTGTACGGTTTCGGGACGTGCCTGGACGATGTAGAGACTGCCATTCTTTCCATCCTTCGCCCACTCAATATCCATCGGCGTCCATTTATGGTTTCTGTCCGAGTAGTGCTTCTCTATCTTCATTCCCCATACCGCAAGTTCGCGCACCTCGCGTTCCGAAAGCACGAACGATTGTTGTTCTCTCTCGTCGGCGCGCACGATCTTGGTATTTTTTATCCCGCGACCGGAGGAGTAGATCATCTTCCTGTTTTTTACTCCCAGTTTCTTTCCGATAATTGCGCCGGTTTTTTTGAATACAAGAAACTCATCGGGAGTTACTTCTCCCTGTACTATCATCTCACCCAATCCCCAGGAACCGTTGATAATCACGAGATCGCGAAATCCCGACTCTGTATCGACGGTGAACATCACCCCGGAAGCGCCCCTGTCGGATCGCACCATTTTCTGCACTCCCGCCGAAAGCGCCACCTTAAAATGGTCGAATCCCTTGTCCACGCGGTACGAGATCGCTCGATCGGTGAAAAGCGACGCCATCGCGGCGCGTACCGCTTCGATCACCTCGTCCGCGCCTCTGATGTTGAGATATGTTTCATGCTCACCCGCGAAACTTGCTCCCGGCAAATCCTCCGCCGTCGCCGAAGAACGGACTGCCACATCGGAATTTTTCCCGTAACGCCGTTCAAGATCCTTGTATCCTTTTCGTATCTCCCGCCGGAGATCCGCGGGGAGTTCGGTATTCCGCATTGTTTCCCGCACCGACTTGCCGCGCCGCGCGAGATCGGAGAGATTCTTCGTATCAAGCCCTTTGAGTGCCTGTTTGATAAAACTTTCCAAACTCTTCCCCGTCCCCTTCACCTTTGCATTCTTCAAGAAATACCGATACGCCGATGCGGTTACCACGAATCCGCTCGGAATTCTTACGCCAAGCGGCGTGAGGTACCGAATCATTTCTCCCAACGACGCATTTTTCCCTCCCACGAGCGGGACGTCTTTTATCGTGATTTCTTCGTACTTGAGTGTAAGTTTCTTTGATCGAATCATATGTTGAATTTTTTGAATTTTGATTTGGAACTTCTTGAACTAAACTTTAAGGGCTATGACGAGGTCCGATACGTTCGACCCGGTGCCGCCGGTCACCAGCATATCATCCATTTGTTCAAAAAAACGGGAGGAGTCATTCTTCTTCAAAAAATCATCCGCTTTCAATCCCATACGTTCCGCTTTTTCTTTGGTCATTATATCACAGAGGGCTCCCGCATAATCTCCATTATCATGTCCGTCCGACGCAACTGAAAGTACGAGTTCACCGCGCGTTATTTTCTCCATTGCGCCCAGCGCAAGCTCTTGATTCCTCCCGCCTAACCCGTTTCCCTTCACAGTCACAGTCGTCTCTCCTCCATACAGTGCTATAGAGTGTGGGGAAAGTTTATGGGTTCTCTTTATAATATCCACTCCAACTTTTCGCGCTTCTCCGCGGAGCGTATGCGTTACTATATCCGCCTTAAATCCTCTATGCATCGCCTCTCTCTGCATTGCCGCGAGCGCGATCTGGTTAGAAACCACAACAGTGTTGTTTACTTTTCTGAAATACTTGTCATCCTTTGGGTTTTCCAAGAGCTCAAGCTTCAAACCGAGATGCTTTTCGATTTTATACTTTTTTACGATCGACTGTGCTTTGCGAACAGTCGTCGTATCCTTCACTGTCGGACCAGAGGAGATAAACTGCACATCATCCCCCGGCACATCGGAAAAAATAAGAGAAATGACGCGAGCGGGATAGGCATATGCCGCAAGGTGTCCGCCGCGCGCGAGTGACAGGTGTTTCCGGAGTACGTTGATTTCTTCGATGGGAGCACTCACTTCAAAAAGATACTTGAGAAGTTTTGCCTCCTCCACATACGTGAGATTTCTTGGTTGACAGAGAAGTGTTGACCCGCCGCCGGAAACGATAAAAAGCACGAGATCTTCCGCGGTACACCGCGCAAGAAGCCCGATAATCTCCGCCGTCGCGTTTACGTTCGCTTCGGTGGGGAACGGGTGCGTACCCGCATACGCTTTCATGCGCGCGAGATGTCCGCCACGAACATCAAGAACGATTCCTTCCGTTATCGCATCTCCAAGAATCTCCTCAAGCACGATTCCCGCATCGAGCGCACATTTTCCGATTCCGATCACGAAAAGGCGCTTATACTCCTTTTGAGAAATCATTTTCTCTCCGATTGAAAGCGTACCGTGTTCATTTTTCACCCACTTTCGTATGACTGCCTTTGTATCTATCGCGGCAAGTCCCGCCTCGGCGATCTCCAGTGCCGCTTTTCGTTCCGGCGTCACGGCGAGCTCGGCAGAATTTCTTATCTTCCCCATTATTGTTTTTATTATACAACTTCAATACTCATTACTTCGACCCAGATTAGAGTTCTCCGTCAAAGGATACGGCACTATGACGCGTCATAGTGGTTGCCATAAAATCGAAACACCATCAAGTGTTTGTAAAAAGATATTATGGGAGACGAACAATTCCATACTTAGTATGCACTCCTCTTCCGCGCGGTTCTTGTTTTCGTACCCCAGAGGATGAATATATCTTCTTCTTTCGTTCGGTTTTGCCTCGTTCTCGGTAACTACGATACTTATTTTCATTCAGAGCCTTCTTTATGGCGCTTATGGTCTGCGGTGAGCACCATAACTTATTACCGATCTCCTTATAGCTTTTTCCCGAACGAATGCCATCCACAACCGCAGCCCGCATTACCAGGCCATGACGCTCGTAAGGAGTGATCAAGACGTCTAAGGTTCTTGGGGATCTTAAAATCACTTGCCACGAGGCAATTTCCCATTCCTTACGCGAAGAATAATGAGAAAGGGGTGAAAGAATACTTTCTTTTGCGCTTTTTTGCCTTTTCATGTTTATATGCCTTCCTTATTATTTATGATCCCACGAAATGATCTTTAGATTTGGCCAAATTTTCACCCATCTATCAACCTTATCTTGATAAATCTTTTCTGTAATCTGTGCCTTATTCGCTCTTACAACCATATCAAGCAAATCATCAAGGCCAAATGGTGCGTATACCTCAAATCGCCCATTTTCTTTTCTTATTCCAATAGATGTAGCTGTCGTCGGCCACGTGTTAATGGCTTCTTCTACGGATTTGTATTGTTCTATCGAATTTCCAAAACGTTTCTCATACCATAAATACACCCTTGCTTGGTTTCTAATTTCTATCGAGATAGAAATATTCCTGAACATTTCTTTCCCTTTCTGGATGAATATATTCTCGGCCTCATATGAGGTGTCGCTCGCGTCATAATAAACCAGATCGTAGTCTTTTATACCGCACTCCGGGCAAAATCCATGTTTCACGTTCCATACCGTCTGAGTTATCCCGCCCGCACCAAGATACCAATTCGGCATTTTCAACTCGCCTGCTCGTTCCAAAATTTCTTGGACGCTCTTGTTCTTCTCTAAGATTTCTAGCAGTTGTTCCGTCTTGGTCATATTATCTATAACAACATTCTCGTCATTATCTTGTCGCTTCGCTTCGTATTATAACAAAAACACTATGACGCGTCATAGTGTTTTTGTTAACCTCTTTATTTTCTTACTCTTTTTTTTGACTGCCAGACCTGTTATTCACTCCTAGTTGCTCCCTGATGGTGGTAAAGGACAACCGCTCAACTCCGAAAGCTTCTGTATCCCCTGTTCGCCCACGAATTTTTCACCGTCGGGAAGAATCCATGTAGGATATGAATCGACTCCAGCCGCGGTGCAACGCGCCGGTTCCTCGGGGCATTCCACATACGGCACATATTTGAAGGAACTGCCGAAATTCCTCTTTTCATTCTGACAATGAGGGCACCATTCCGCGCCATACATCGTCACCTTTTTATCCGCAAGACACTTCGCAAACTCATCAAGCGAAACATTTGATCCTCTCGGAACACTGAAATACCAAAGCACAAACACAAGTGTGGCGATGAGTATAATAAAACCAATGGTGTACAGTTTGTTTTTATTGTTCATGTTTCAATAATTTTCAATTTCCAATGATCAATTTTCAGTAAATTTTCAATTCGAAAATTTTACAATTACGAAATTGATTGTCCTCCGAAGGAGGATCCGCCTCGGGCGGAAAAATTGGAAATT
>JAKAIX010000008.1 GCA_021814165.1 bacterium | reverse complement strand
AGAGAAAATCCCCGAAAGGGGATTTTCTTTTGCGCCACTGCTGAGAAGGAGGGGGTCGGGGAGGAACGGGGAATGAGTTCCTCCCCGTGTAGGAAGATTGTTAGAAACCGAGGGTTTCTAAGGAGTCCACTAAAGGCGGACGACACAACAGTGGAGGAACGTTAAAAGAGAAAATCCCCGAAAGGGGATTTTCTTTTGCGCCACTGCTGAGAAGGAGGGGGGGGTTCCTCCGGAGGCGGACAAGCGGGGAGAAAAGACCTGTGTATAAATTCACGTTGACGTTTCTCCGACCGAATGGGATGATAAAACCATTAAAAAGGTCAAAATAAAATAACAAAAATGGATCAAAAATCGAAAACATCGTGGTGGTGGATCGTAGGACTTGTAGTTGTAATAATAGTGATATATTTTGCGACGTCGGGCGGTTCTTCAACCACAAGTGGTGATGTTATTAAGCTCGGTTGGGTCGGTCCGCTTACAGGCGAAGCAGCTGCATATGGGGAGGTTATGAAAAATGTCACCGAATTGACGGTGAATGAAGTGAATAAAAACGGCGGAGTAGATGGAAAGCAACTGCAGGTAATATATGAGGATGGGAAATGCGCTGGTAAGGATTCCGCAAACGCGACACAGAAACTCGTGAATGTCGATAAGGTACAAATAGTCTTCGGTTATATGTGCAGCGGAGAATCGCTTGCTGGAGTTCCTATCGCGGCCGCGAGCAAGGTTCTTATTTTTTCTGCGGGATCAAGCAGTCCGAAGTTGACCGGTATAAGTCCGTATTACTTCAGGGATTATCCAAGCGACGCGAGTCAGGGAAAAATTCTTGCTGACATTTCTTACAACAACAAGGGATGGCGTAAGGTCGCGTTCATTCAAGAACAGACGGATTACGCGCTTGGGATTTTCAATGCGTTTAATGATGAATTTACCAAGCTCGGAGGGACGGTTGTAAAGGAAGAGTTTCCTACCGGCACGAGTGATTTCAGATCTTCGCTCACAAAATTAAAAAGCGAAAAACCGAACGCGCTATTTGTCGATACCCAGACGCCGGATGCAGCCGACAGAATATTCAAACAGCTCTCCGAATTAGCTTGGAAAGAGCCATTATTGATATCTGATGCTATTGCGGGCGATCCGGCTACTCTGCAGAAGAATGCGGTTTTGTTGGAGGGGACACTTGCGGCTGAATTTGGCACTAGTATGTCAAACCCAAAGTTCAGTAATCTTTTTGAGGCATATAAGAAAGCATACGGTACCGATATGACATATCTTGGTTATGGAGCAGCATATTATGATGCCATCTACCTTCTTAAGGATGGAATAGAAGCGGTTGGAAACAACGGAGAAAAGTTAGCCGCGTGGTCAAGGACCATCAAGGATTGGCAAGGGGCTTCAGGCGTTATTACGATAGAGTCGACTGGTGATAGAGCGAGTGGACACACTCCAGAGGTGATAAAAAACGGAAAGACTCAGCCTTTTTCTCAATAAAGAAAGAGGTGATTTCTTGAGAAGCCGCCCTTCAAAGGCGGCTTCTGTGTTGTAAAACCGGGTAAAAATACCTATTATTTTTAGAATGCTGCTTCCACAGCTTATCGCAAATAGTTTGATTGCGGGCGCGATTTATACGCTCTTAGCGGTCAGTTTCAGCATGGCTTTTCGCGTGACGAAGTTTTTTAACTTCGCCCATGGCGCGATTGCCGCGGTGGGAGGCTATGCGGTGTTTTTCTTTTTACAGGCATTCGCGACGAATGCGATTATCGGTATTGGTGTGGGTATTTTATTTGCGGGAGTTCTCGGTTTTCTGATTGAAAAGTGCATATATCTTCCGCTTCGAAAAAGGAAATCATCGAATACGGTGCTCCTTGTCGCCTCACTCGGTGTTTTTACCATCATCGAGGCACTGCTTGCAATTTTGTTTTCAAGCCAGTTTCAGACACTTCCTTCGGTTTTTGGTCTCGATGCTACGGTAGAGATTTTCGGTGCGGTTTTGAGTGGTATCCAGATCGTGGCAATCGTTGCAAGCGTACTTGTGACGACCGGGCTCGTGTTGTTTCTTCGTTTTACGAAGTTCGGGAAGGAAATCAGGGCCGTGAGCGACAGTGAGGAGGTATCGAAAATCGTCGGAATCAATACAAATGCGCTTATAGGAAAGGTATTCCTCGTGAGTGCTCTCATCGCGGGGTTTGCGGGAATGTGTGCGGGATTCGACACGGGCATCGAGCCGACAATGGGATTACAACTACTTTTGAAGGGAATTATTGCCTCGATTATTGGAGGATTGGGAAGCATTTACGGCGGAGCTTTGGGAGGATTTCTCTTGGGATTCGTGGAAAACTTCGGCGTATGGCAATTCTCCGGTGAGTGGAAAGACGCTATCGCGTTCGCGGTTTTGATACTTTTTTTGCTTTTAAGGCCGCAAGGGATTACAAAACAGTAACATGGAGTACCTCATACATCTTGCGATACTGATAGGTATTTATGTCATTCTAAGTGAGAGCTTGAATCTTGTGGTGGGATATGCGGGGCTGCTTTCTGTGACGCATGCGGCGTTCTATGGTATCGGTGCTTACGCGACGGCCATTTGCATGACTTCACTCGGAGTAAATTTTTTCCTATCGCTTCTTATTGGAATCGCTGTCTCGGTACTGGTGAGTGTCCTTATGGGATTCGTTTTGAGTCGTTTCAGAGATGATTATTATGCACTGGCATCCCTCGGGTTTAACGTAATCGCATTTTCCGTTTTCTTGAATTGGAACGCTCTAACCGGAGGTGCATTTGGTATTCCCGGCATTGAGAGGCCAAATTTTCTTGGAGTCGTTTTTTCTTCTCCTCTCGCCTTTTTGCTGTTGGTAGCGATATGTGTAGCGTTAGTCCACCTATTCTCGAAGTTTATCGTCGACTCATCATTCGGGAGAGCCCTTAAAGGAATACGCGAGGATGAAGAGGCGCTCAGAGTGTTCGGGTATGAAACCCATTTCTATAAGCTGATTATATTTGCGATAGGAGCGGGGCTCGCGGCACTGGCCGGCTCGCTCTATGCAAGTTACATCACGTATATCGATCCTACAGGATTCACGATTAACGAATCAATCTTCATACTTGTAATCATCATCCTCGGGGGACTTGCAAACTTAAAGGGTTCGATCGCGGGCGCGATAGTACTGGTACTCTTGCCGGAACTTCTGCGGTTCATCGGCATGCCTAATGAGATTGCGGCACAGATGCGACAGCTTATCTACGGGGCGATGCTCGTTCTGCTTATGCTGTATCGTCCGAAAGGATTTCTGGG
This sequence comes from bacterium, assembly GCA_021814165.1. GTDB lineage: Bacteria > Patescibacteriota > Minisyncoccia > UBA6257 > GWB1-50-10 > JAKAHD01. The sequence goes on along the minus strand of JAKAIX010000008.1, from coordinate 11,243 downwards.
TGAGTATAGAATTTAGAAAAAAAATGAAACTGATACTCAGAACAAAAAATCTCGTGAAGCATTTTGATGGTGTGTGTGCCATCGATAATCTCTCGATCAACATCGAGCGTGGAACGGTCACGAGTATTGTGGGACCGAACGGATCCGGGAAAACCACACTTGTAAACATTCTTTGTGGTCTTCTTCGTCCCGATCGTGGTGAAATAGAGTTGAGTGATGTCAGATTCCATGAATTCCGATCGGAAGAGATGATAACGTTCAAGGTGACAAGAACATTTCAAGAAGTGAGGTTATTCAACCAAATGAGTGTGCTTGATAATATCCTCGTAGTGCTCACCGAGCGTTCCGCAAGACAGTCATTTTTCGAAAAACACGGTGAATTTCACCTTGAACGGGCGAAAAAAATCCTCGGAAAGGTGGACTTATGGGAAAAAAGAAACGAACTTGCGGGAAGTCTCTCATATGGTCAGCGAAAGCTTCTTGAGATAGGAAGAATGCTGGCGATAGATGCAAAACTCGTGCTTCTTGATGAACCGTTTGCGGGTCTCTTTCCGGAAATGGTGAAGATTATCGTAAATATAGTGAAAGATCTCAAAGCGCATGAAGTAACCGTTATTCTCATTGAACACGATATGAGTCTTGTAAGAGAGCTTTCCGATCATGTGATTGTGATGGATAGCGGAAAGCTTCTCGCTGAAGGAAAACCCGACGAAGTATTGAAACGTCGTGACGTTATCGAAGCATACCTCGGAGAATGAACAACATGGAAAAAGGAGAACTGTTGGAATTGAAAAACATGTCGGTATACTACGGAGGCGTACAGGCGCTCCACGATGTATCGGTTACATTCAAAGAGGGAAGGATAACGGCGCTCATGGGACCGAACGGTGCGGGAAAATCGACGCTTTTGAAGTCAATTTTCGGACTCGTGCCCATTAAAAATGGACAGGTAATATGGGAAGGAGTTCGGGTATCGCCCATTCCTTATAAAATGGTGAAGCTTGGCATTTCATTCGTACCTCAGGGAAAGCGCGTGTTCGAACATCTTAGCGTGTATGAGAATCTCGAGGTGGGAGGGTCGGTAATAGGAGATAAAGACGTTGTAAGGGAACGCATTGAGGTCGTAATGAAAACATTCCCCATGCTTCATGAAAAGAGGAAGATGAAATCAGGGACGCTTTCGGGTGGTCAGCAGCAAATGCTTGCGCTCGCGCGGGGGCTCATTACAGAACCGAGAGTATTGCTTCTTGATGAACCCTCGCTGGGGCTTGCACCGAAGATAGTGAAAGAAGTATTTACGAAGATCAGAGAAATCAATGAAATACACAAGACGACCATTATTGTTGTCGAACACAACATACGATCTCTTCTTAATGTGGCGAGTGAGGCATATGTACTCAATAGAGGGGAAGTGGTATATGGCGGAGACGCGAAATCCCTTGAGCATACTTCTGTTCTGGAGGACGTATTTTTGGGGAAAATAAAATAACGCAGACTTACTCTCCCAGTGTAGTCTCAACAAGCGCGCCGTCGCTTCTTAAAAGATAGAGCGTCGTTCCTGCGGGGATTGTCTTTTTAACTCCTTCTCCGAGTTTATAGACGTTCACGGGAATCCTTTGATCGAGTTCGGTGATGAGAAGCGAACCGTCGGTCGTGACGATAAGCCCGTAATTGGGAAAATCGCTAAGCCAGAAGAATGATTTCGGGATCGCGTTCTTAGGGAGTGCGATATTCCAGTTTGTTCCTTCAGTCACATCAACGTCGCTGTGATAATCCTTGAGCGCGTGCATCGTGAGCGATCCATCGTTCTTGATGAGCGCCATGCGTTCTTCGCCCGAGGAAAGGAAGTACGATTTTACATCTCTCGCTATGGTGGAAGTGGCACGCGAGCCCCTGTCATACTCAAGCAGCTCGCCGTCTTTTTTCATGATGAATACAAGGTCTCCGCTGGGACTTGTCGTTATACTCTCCGCATCGGTGATAGAAAGCGGATATTCGTTCGTTGTTTGGAGAAGAAGATTGAAAATAAAAAGCGTTCCCTTGCCGTCAAGAAGTAATGCTTCGTTATCGCTTACCGCGGCGGAGACGGTTGAGGAAGAGGCAAGAAGTTTCTCAAGACGTACCCGCTTCATGTCGAAGGAAAAAAGATTCTTGGGGGTTGCGATAAGAAGTTTTGATCCGCTGAAAGGGTGAAACAATATGGTCTGTATCGTTTCCGCCTTTGCGAGATTAAACGCGCTTGTTTCGAGCGAGGAAAACACGGAAGAAAGGTTCGTGGCAATTTCCGGGCTTTCAAGATCAGTCAAGAAATAAGCCCCCCCGCTTTTCGTGATTACGATATTCGAGTTCTCGTCGCTTGCCGCAATCGTGTTTCCGCGGAGCACGACGCCGTCGAAGTGAAGAGTGTTATCGGGGTAAAGGAGCACCGCGCCCTTGTTAGTCATCCAGAAATCAGATACGGGATTTTGAAGAACATTTTTAAGCGTGGAAGTTGCCGGCCAGAGCTCAATGTGCGAGGCGGCGGTTACCACCCCCGATTGGACGTCAAGGTTCTTTTCCCATGTTTCATACCCCTCTTTATGAAGCGCGAGATGGTATGTTCCGGGGAGAAGGTCGGTAATCAGGACGCCGGGGATCACAAGTCCTTGAGAGATATCTTTCGGTTTCCCGTTCAACTGCAACGAAGCGTCAGAAGGGTTGAACTTAAGAAAAAGGGCTCCGGTCTTCACGAATTGGAGATTGTGGAAATCGAAAGTGAGTCCTTGCGCCGTGACGATAAGATATGCTCCCAGAACCAGAAAGACGAGAATGAAGGAGTAAAAAAGAAACCTCCGTAGTGTAGTGCTCATTCGTGTATCACTATACTGAAAGAATCGTCTGCGGGCAATGTTTTGTTTTCTCCGCACTCATTCCTCCTCAACTCGGGCGCTCCGGGCCGCTTGGCCAAGTCATACCCTCGTTCGGAGGAATGCGTGCGGAGAGTTATCGTGTTGAGGGGGGTTATTTTTTCAGTCCTGGTTGCATAAAGGCCCGTTTTTGGTTAATGTCTATATATCAGCATAAATCGTTACTATATGTTCACTCGTAAAATTGGCATTGATTTGGGGACTACGAATACGCTCGTGTTCCTTCCGAATCGCGGTATCGTGATTAATGAGCCGACAGCGGTTGCGCTTCGAAGGCCCGACAATAGCGTGCTTGCGGTGGGAGCGGAGGCGAAGGAAATGGTAGGGCGCACGCCGGATGATATCGTGACGTATAAACCCCTGAAGGACGGCGTAATCGCCGAGTATTACATCACGCAGGCAATGTTACGATACTTCATTTCAAAGAGCGTGGGGCCCTTCAATGTGTTTCGTCCCGAGGTGGTAATTTCAGTTCCTGCCGGCATTACCTCGACGGAATATCGCGCCGTGATGAACGCGGCAAAAGAAGCGGGGGCGAAGGAAGTGTATCTTGTGAAAGAGCCGCTCCTTGCCGCGCTCGGCGCGGGTATCCCGATTCACTCCGCGGAGGGGAACATGATAGTGAATATAGGCGGCGGAACGACCGAAGTTGCGGTGATTTCCCTGGGAGGCATCGTGACATGGGCAAGCGTGCGAGTGGCGGGGAACCGTTTCGATCAGTCGATCGCCGATTACGTGAAAAAGAAGTTTGGACTTGCAATCGGAGATACTACCGCCGAGAACATCAAGATTTCGATCGGTACGGCGCTTCCAAACCGTATGAAAACGGAGATGAAAATCCGCGGGAGGGATCTCGCGTCCGGACTTCCCAAGGATCTTCTTATCAACTCAAACGAGATCGCGGAGGCCGTCAACCCGCACCTTGTCGATATTATGAGCGCGGTGCAGTCCGTTTTTAACGTAACACCCCCCGAACTCGCGGCAGACATAATGGAAAAAGGCATTATTCTCTCGGGCGGAAGCGCACAGCTGAGGGATCTCGAAGAATTCTTCAAGCGTTCACTCGGCGTTGCCGCGTATGTCGCGGAAGAACCCATTTTGTGTGTTGCAAAAGGAACCGCGATCATCCTGAATCATCTTGATGTCTACAAAAGGACACTTCTCAATAAAAGATAAGGCCAAGGTGCGGCTTTTCGGGCACGAGGAAATCCTTCGTGCGCTTGAGCGGCAGATGAAGGAAGGTTCTCTTGGCCACGCATATCTTTTCTATGGTGATGAAGGCATCGGAAAAGCGACGTGCGCAAAACTTCTCGCATATGCGCTCGAGACAGGAGCATTCGAAGAGACACCATCGCCGCTTCTTGACGCATATGTGCTTCTACCGGAAGAGGGGGAGGCGACGATAGGAGTGGATGCGGCCCGTTTTGTGAAAGGGTTTCTTTTCCAAAAACCGCTCAAATCACCGCGGCGCACGATCATTATTCCCGACGCGAACCTCTTGACGAGCGAAGCGCAGAGCGCGCTTCTGAAAATTGTGGAAGAACCTCCCGCCTCGGCGCTTATTATCTTCGTTGCGGAGGATCCGCAGATACTCCTTTCTCCGCTCCGCTCTCGCGTGCGCCAGATGTATTTCAGAAGAATGCCGAAAAAGGAGATCGAAAAACTCCTCGTAAAAGAGTACGGTATTGCACAGAAAGAAGCGGAAGGGCGGGCAGCGCTCTCGTTTGGGCGATTAGGGAGAGCGCTTCGAACGGAAGGAAAGCAGGAAAAAGCGGAAGAGGAAGATTGTCGCATGTTTCTCGAACGCTCGATTCTTACATTGTGGCGCAGAGACAAGAAAAGATATGCGGGACTCTTGCGAAAGCTTCTTTGGCGCGAGTCGCTTATTGCGCGCTATAATGTGAATATGAATTTGCAAAAAAAGGCGATACAAGAATTATTACAAACAACAGTATGACCTATCTCGAACTTATCACGCAAAAAGGGAAAGGAATCGTGGAAGACCTGAAAAAGGTTTTAGGTGGAGTTCGTACGGGACGGCCTTCTCCCGCACTGCTTGAGGATTTGAAGGTTTCGTACTACGAACAAATGGTGCCGATAAAGCAAGTCGGTTCGATTGGCGTACAGCCGCCGCGTGAGCTGTTTATCCAAGTATGGGACAAAATGGCAATCCCCGGAATCGTGAAAGCAATCGAATCTTCTTCGTTACATGTTTCGGCGAATGTCGACGGAAATAACGTGAGAATTTTCCTTCCCGAATTGAGCCAGGAACGGCGGGATGAGTTGGTAAAACACGTGAAGAAAGTCGCGGAGGAACATCGTATCGAAGTACGGCATGTTCGCGACGAAGCGATGAAAGTAGTGGAGGGACTTTTCGATTCCGGGGAGTTGAGCGAGGATAGAAAATTTAAGGCCAAGGAAGAAGTGCAAAAGGAAGTGGAAAAATTGAATGGAACGATCGAAGAAACCGTCTTGAAGAAGGTACAGGAAATTTCGGAATAACGTATGACATTTATACTGGTAATTGCAGGGCTTGCGCTTCTTGTCTTCGTGCATGAAGCGGGACACTTTCTTTTCGCAAAACTTTCAAAAATGAGAGTCGAGGAATTCGGCTTCGGATTCCCTCCGCGCCTCTTCGGGAAAAAAATAGGAAAGACGCTCTACAGCGTGAATCTCATTCCTTTCGGGGGATTCGTAAAACTTTTCGGCGAAGAAAAAGAAACGAAGTCGAAGGATGCGTTCCAAAATCAATCATTCGGGAAGCGTCTTCCGGTGCTCGCAGCGGGAGTGTTTATGAATTTCATAATAGGATGGCTGTTGTTTTCGATAGTCTTTATGACGGGGGCTCCCCGGCATCTTGCAATCGCCGATGTTTCGAGTAATTCTCCCGCCGCGATCGCGGGAGTACAGAGCGGAGATGTCATAACCGAGGCTTCGATTGGGGATACTCACCTTACAGATCCGATCGATGCGACAGCGTTCATCGATGGCGTAAAAACAAATCCGGTTTCTCACGTAACCCTCACGGTGCTTCGAGGTACCGAATCGCATACGTTCTCGATGGAAAAAAGAGAAAATCCTCCCGAGGGAGAGGGCGCACTCGGGGTAGGTCTGGCGGAAGTGGGGTTCGATGCGCAGCCGTTTTTTCAATCGCTTGTCGCCGGGCTCAAAGAAGCATGGGGAGCTCTCATACTTATCATAGCGAGCTTGTTTCATCTTGTTGTTGGTATTTTCACCACGCCCGGCATTCTGAAGGAAGTTGCGGGGCCGGTGGGCATCGTATTTCTTGCGAGTCAGGCGAGCGCCTTGGGATTTGTGTATTTTCTCGAGCTCCTCGCGCTAATCTCGGTCAATCTTGTTGTTATCAATCTGATTCCGTTTCCTGCGCTCGACGGGGGACGTATTCTCTTTCTTATCATCGAGAAAATAAAGGGGAGTCCTGTTTCGAGGAAGCTTGAGATTGCGGTGAACGGCATCGGATTCGCGGCGCTTCTTATTCTTATGGTCTTGGTGACGGTGCAGGACATCACGAGGTTTTGGAAGTGAGTTTTCCTTCTTTCCCTCGCACGCGGTACTCCGCTCGCAGAACCACTTGTCTCGCCTCCTGGGAAATGAACGGGATTGCGTAACTCAACCTCCGCTTCGCTTCGGGATTCGGACAGTACGCACTCCCTATTTCCTGTGTCGGCTCGGCTGTGGTTCTCATGCTCGCTCCATAATGTGTGCTCGGAAAAGGAGGAAAACTCTGGTAGTTATGTTGGGAACTGAAAAACGAACCCCGTTCGGAGGAACGCGGCACTCGTCGTATCTTGCTTGTTTTAGGGAAGAAAAATTCTTGGGAGTTTTATTGGGGGAAGAAATTCCCTGTTTCTGGTTTTAGTGGAGATTGATTGACAAATTTATAGATTGTTGTATTATTTCTTCAATTTTACAATTCATTAGTTGAGGTTGTCATGAATGAAAAACATCTTCTTTCAGTAGATGATGGTTTTGGAAACAAAACCCGCGTTCTCTTGGATCGGGATAAACTCCAGAATATTATTGGCTCTTCGATAATGCAGGGTGTACTTGCCTCTGCAGAGATTGAAGGGGAGAAACCTAACTCTTTCTCACCGGCAGAATTATCTCAATCCTTCACCAATCTTCCCGAAAGGATATTAAAGATAGAAACCGAATGAGATTTTCAAATTTGAAAGGCGGCATGGGATTTATTCTTATGCTGCCTCGATTTTTAGTGCAGGATATGGAGGAAAATAGTACAATAAAAGCATGGGACCGGAAGGGAAAGATGAAATGAAGATAAGGGTTGCGGTCCTCGTGGGAGGGCCTTCTTCGGAGTACGAGGTGTCTTTAATGACGGGAGAAAACGTCCTGAAGAGTTTTGATCCGGAAAGATTCGCGGCGGAGACCGTGATTATCGGCAAGGGCGGCGAATGGCCGTTTCCTCCCGAAGAACTTCCGAATCGCTTTGACGTCGCTTTTATCGCAATGCACGGCGCGTACGGCGAAGACGGCACGATCCAGGCAATCCTTGAGGATGCATCGATTCCTTACACGGGATCGGGAAAACTTTCGAGCGCGCTCGGCATGAACAAGTTTCTCTCGCTCCGGTTGTTTCGCGACGCGGGGCTTACGATTCCTCCCACGCTTCATTTTCATCTTCGTGACTTTAAGAAACACGAAGACGAGATAGTGAAGAGAATAACGTGGTATCTCGAGAAACCCTGGGTGATAAAACCGAACACGGGAGGTTCGAGTATCGGCGTAGTTATGGCGAATAACGAAAAGGAACTTCGCGAGGCGCTTCGCGAGGCCGCAGAGATGTATAAAGACACATTGATACAGTCGCTCATTCAGGGAAGGGAAGTTACCTGCGGTGTTATCGATCACGGAACGCACGGTTCGGCCTTCGCGCTTCCTCCCACGGAGATTGTGCCGCGGGTGAGTGATTTTTTTGATTACAAAGCGAAGTACGATTCGGGAGGATCGGATGAAATAACGCCCGCGCGATTTCCGGAATCATATCTTAAAGAATTCCGGAAAATCGCACTGAAAGCCCATCACCTTGCGGGGTGCAGGGGATTTTCCAGGACGGATATGATAGTAGGGAAAGACGGAAAGATATATGTGCTTGAGATTAACACGATTCCGGGACTCACAAGCGAAAGCCTGCTTCCCAAGGCGGCGCATACCTATGGAATCTCCTTCCAAAAACTCCTCGAGATGCTCGTCGAGGCCGCATTTACCTCGCATAAGAAGAAGCCGTAGAGTATCAAGTAGCAAGTATCCAGTATTAAGTATCACGTATGCAAGAAACGAGAACGTGTCAGAATTGTAAATCCGAGTTCGTCATCGAACCGGATGACTTTATGTTTTACGGAAAGATGCAGATCCCGGCACCGACGTTTTGTCCGGAGTGCAGATATGCGAGGCGCTTGATGATAAGAAATGAGCGCAACTTCTACAAACGGACATGCGGGTTATGTAAGAAACCGATGATTTCTATGTACGCTTCGGAAAAACCCTTCCCCGTGTTCTGTAGCGGGTGTTGGTGGAGCGACGGATGGGACCCGATGATGCAGGGAAGAGGATTCGATTTTTCAAGGCCGTTTTTCGAACAGTTCAAAGAATTAAGAAATAGCGTACCTCGTCCCAATCTCATAAATCCGAACACCAAAAACAGCGATTACTGCAACTATACCGCCGACGTAAAGAACTGTTATCTTTGTTTCGGCTCGATAGAAACGGAAGATTGTCTCTACGGGTGCCCCTACGAATCGAAGTTTTGCGTCGATACGTATCTCGCACGCGAATGCGAATACTGCTACGAATGCATCGATTGCGAGAAGCTTTCAAATTGCCTGCATTGCCAAGAATGTGCGTCCTCGTTGAATCTTCTTTGTTGTTACGATTGCAAGAATTGCCAGGATTGTATCGGATGTTCAGGACTTCGTAACAAACAGTATTGTATTTTCAACCAGCCGTGTTCGAAGGAAGAGTTCTTAAAAGAAAAAGAGCAAATTTTCGAAGGAGGTTTTGAACATCTCCAAAACGTTGCGGATCAGTTTCAAAAAATAAAACATGGCATGCCTCATCGATTTGCGACTACGCTGCAATGCACAGGAGTATCGGGAGATCATATCGTGCAGTCAAAAAATGCGCGAAGCTGTTTCGATGTGAAACGAACCGAGGACTCGAGATACTGTATTCGCTTGATCGATGCGAAGGATGCGTATGATAGCAATTACTGCGAATATCTTGAATTATGCTGTGATTATCTTGGATTTTGGAAGGTGCAGCGCACCAAATTTTCGAACACGTGCGGCGAAGGGTCCGATCTGACATACTGCGATTTCTGTTCCGGATCGTCGAATGTGTTCGGGTGCGTGGGACTCCGCGGCAAGCAGTATTGCGTCTTGAACAAGCAATACACGAAGGAAGAGTATGAGGTGCTGGTAAAGAAAATAATTGCTCAGATGAATGAGATTCCTTTCGTAGGCAACAACGGGCGCGTGTATTGTTACGGCGAGTATTTCCCCGCGGAAATTTCGCCTCTTGCGTACAATGAATCAGTGGCTCACGATTTCTTTCCCCTCACCCGTGAGGAGGTTCTGAAGAAAGGGTTCGCATGGAGGGATCCTGAAGAGCGCACCTACACGGTTACGAAGGAGGCAATTGATCTGCCACTCAAGATACGAGAAGTTCAGGATTCTATTTTACAAGAAGTGATAGGGTGTGAGCATAAAGGATCCTGTAACCATCAATGTACGGTTGCGTTCAAAATAGTTCCTGCGGAGCTTGAATTTTACCGACGCATGAATATTCCGCTGCCTCGCTTCTGTCCGAACTGTCGGCATTATGCCAGGCTTGCGTTAAGAACTCCTTTTAAACTTTGGAAAAGAACATGCCAATGTGTCGGCCAGAAATCGGAGAACGGTGTTTATCAGAATACCGCCTCGCATCAACATGGGGCGGGGAAATGCCTGAATGAATTTGAAACGAGTTATTCACTCGACCGCCCCGAGATAGTGTACTGCGAGTCGTGCTATCAAGCGGAAGTAGTGTGACGAGTATCAAATAGCTAGTAGTAAATATTATGATCCATATATCGGCGGGTTTCTTTTCTTCAAGGTGAGCATATCGGAGCAAGCACAAGAGATTCTCGAACGAGGACGAAGGAACTCAAAAATCGCACCCTGTTCGAGTCCCATAAGGTCGAGTTGGTGCGATTTCCGGAGTTCCGAGGACAAGTGAGGAAAATCTCTGCGAGCGGAGATTTCTGCTCACATGGGAGAGAAGAAACCCGCTTACCCCCTCGTTGTAAGTCCCAAAAACCTCTGGTACAATCTCCCTATATGCGACAGTCACAGCTGTTTTTTAGAACTCAAAAAGATTTTCCGAAGGATGAGGTGGCCATAAACGCCCAGTTCCTCATTCGAGGTAATTTCGTCGAAAAATTAATGGCGGGGGTTTATTCCTATCTGCCTCTGGGTTGGCGCGTCCGTGAGAAAGTGATCCATATCATTGAAGAAGAAATGGATGCTTTAGGATCTGCGGAAATCCTCATGCCCGCGCTTCATCCGCGCTCGGTGTGGGATGCGACGGGAAGATGGGAAGGTATGGGAAAGATTATGTATCAGTTCAAGGATCACTCGGGGCGCGAAGTGGGTCTTGGACCGACGCACGAGGAAATTATGGCGGTCATCGGAAAGACGGTCATCGATTCCTATGCCGATCTGCCGCGCACGGTGTATCAGATCCAGACGAAGTACCGGGACGAACCGCGCGCGAAGTCGGGGCTGCTCCGCGGGCGCGAGTTTACCATGAAAGATCTCTACAGTTTTCATGCCGACGAGGCCTCGCTTGCCGAGTTTTATGAAGAAGCAAAGAAGGCATATCTTAAGGTATTCGCACGCGCGGGACTCAAGGCATATGTTACCGAAGCTTCGGGAGGTGATTTTACGAAGGAATATTCGCATGAATTCATGGTAGAGACCGATGCGGGGGAGGATGAGACATTTCTCTGTCGTTTGTGCGGTTTCGCACAAAATAAGGAGATTTCGAAACTTAAGGCAAAAAGTCACTGTCCGAAATGTCAGAGTGGCGTTATCGACAAGGTAAAGACCGTCGAGGTGGGAAATATCTTCAAACTTGGCACGAAATTTTCCGAACCAGTCGGTTTTACCTATAAGGACGCGCAGGGGAAGATGACCCCCGTTGTAATGGGATCGTACGGCATCGGCATCGATCGTCTGATGGGCACGATTGTCGAGGTGCACCATGACGGGAAAGGTATCGTGTGGCCGGAATCGGTTGCGCCGTTTCGGGTACATCTCC
>JAKAIX010000007.1 GCA_021814165.1 bacterium | reverse complement strand
GGAGAATGATCCGACGACGCTCTTTACGGGAAGCGGTATGCAGCCCCTCGTGCCGTATCTCTTGGGTGCTCCGCATCCGGAGGGAAAGCGCGTCACGAACTCGCAGAAGAGTTTTCGTGCGGAGGACATTGATGAAGTGGGTGATAATCGCCACACCACGTTTTTCGAGATGCTCGGGAACTGGTCTTTCGGCGACTACTTCAAAGAAGAGCAGCTTCCGTGGCTTTTTGAATTTCTGACGAACAAAGAGAAAGGCGCGGGACTCGATCCTCATCGTTTGTACGTGACGGTGTTTGCGGGCGATCCGGAGACGGGCGTTTCGCGCGACGAAGAGTCGGTTGCGATTTGGAAAAAGCTTTTCTCCGAAAAGGGAATCGAAGCGAAGTATATCGAGCTCGGATCGGAAAAAGAGGGAAGTAAAAAAGGCATGCAGGGCGGCAGAATTTTTTCATACGACGTAAAGAAAAACTGGTGGAGTCGTGCGGGTGTTCCTTCGAAGATGCCCGCGGGAGAACCGGGCGGTCCCGATTCCGAAGTATTCTACGATTTCGGCACACCGCACGACCCGAAGTTCGGCGCCGAGTGTCATCCGAACTGCGATTGCGGACGTTTTCTCGAGATCGGCAACTCGGTTTTCATGGAGTATAAGAAAAAAGAAGACGGGAGTTTCGAGAAGCTCGCTCAACGGAATGTCGATTTTGGCGGCGGACTCGAACGCATTACCGCCGCAGCGAACAATGACCCTGATATTTTTCATATTAATGCTCTCGCGCCGCTTGTCGCTCATATGCCGGAGAGTCTTCCGATTAGGACAAAAAGAATTATCGCCGATCACAGCCGCGCGATGGCGTTTCTGATAAATGACGGGGTAAAACCGTCAAATAAAGGAGCGGGCTATGTGTTAAGACGTTTAATGCGCCGTGCGATGATGTACGAGTATCTTACCGGCGACCCTCATCTCAATTTCCGTTCTTTATTGGAAGAAATTACCCGCGTATACGAAAGCGTGTATGATTTGAAGCGGGAGATGATCATTTCCGTGTATGATGAGGAACATTCAAAGTTCAGAGACACTATTCGAAACGGGTTGAAAGAATTTGAGAAGCTTGCAAGGACGGGAAAAATTTCCGGAAAGGACACCTTTATGCTTTTCTCGACTTATGGGTTGCCATACGAAACAACCTTTGAGTTCGCAAGGGAACGGGATATGGAAGTGGATGTCGAAGAATTTTGGAGAGAGATGGGAAAACACCAGGAGCTCTCCCGAACCGCCTCGGCGGGCACATTTAAGGGCGGGTTGGCAGACGCTTCGGAACAGACAACGCGTCTGCATACGGCGCACCATTTGCTCCTTAAGGCGCTTCAAATGGTCCTGGGATCCGACGTAAAGCAGCGGGGAAGCAATATTACAAGCGAGCGCCTGCGGATGGATTTTTCCCACGGCGCGAAGATGACCGAAGAACAGAAAAAGGAAGTGGAACGGATCGTACAATTAAAAATTAATGAAGACCTTCCGGTCTTGAGAACCGAAATGCCCCGCGAAGAAGCGGAACGGCTTCACGCCGAGCATGAGTTCGGGCAGAAATACCCCGATCGCGTATCCGTCTATTCCGTGGGACCAAAGAGTGCGACCCCGGAAAACCCGCGACTTGAAGACGCATTTTCCATCGAGTTTTGCGGCGGACCTCACGTGGCGCATACGGGAGAAGTCGGGCATTTCAAAATCATAAAGGAAGAGGCGGTCGCCGCGGGGATAAGAAGAATACGGGCAACCGTTGAGTAAAATCCTAAATTCAAAATCCTGAATCCTAAACAAATTCAAATTACGAAAACACAAAGCAAAAACACGTGTTTTGGTCATTTGAATTTTAGATTTTGGTCATTATTTAGGATTTGGTGCTTAGGATTTTAAGTTTTGTATCTGCTATACTGAAGAAAAGTGTTCAAGATACGCCATCCTGCATCAAGACGATCCACACTCATTGCCGAAAGTGATTCTGGCTTTGAAGCGACTCGCGTGCTCGAAGTGCCTTCTCGGAAGACGATTGCAATCGTCTCTTCTTTTTCCATACCGCATTTTAAGAAATTTCATTTGCCTTTCCGCGAAAAGGAAACGATTGTGTTTGCGTTAGAAAGCGAACATGCGACGACGGCCGAGACGACGATACGCCTGAACCGCGACAGTTCATCTTCTCTGATTACCGAGCAAGAGATGGATCATCTCGTATTCAAAGCGCTCTGGGAGTTTTTACATCGTTATCGGTCGTGGGCGGGAAAGAAAATGGGAATCACCGATCTCTCACTTGTTCTTGCGGCGGTCGAGGTGCGGGATGTGCTTTTGGGAACGCACCATATATTCAACCCGGTGGGATTTAAGGGAGATTCCGTCACAATCCGTATCCGCGGTACGTTCATATCCCGCGAACTTCTCCCCGTCCTGGAACGCATGAAATCGTGGGGGAACGTGCGGGTGGTTGAGGAGGGAATTGCCCTCGCGGATGCCATACAAAGCAAGGAATATTTCGTGCTGTGCGCGGGGAGAAAAACAACCTCCGTTTTATTCAAAGGATATGAAGAAACGCGGTATGTGGAGGAATATCCGTGGGGAACGGACTGTTTCGCCCGTGCGCTCGGTGAATCGTTCGAGCTTGATTATGAAACTGCGTCTCGGCTCCTTGCGCGGGTGAGCGCGGGCATGGTCTCGGAGCCGTTCGCTCGGTACTGTAATGTGCTCATCCGGAGGCAGTATGATGAACTGCTTGGCATGGTTGATGAGAAGGCACTGAAGAAAAAAACGGGCGCCGTGCATCCTGAATTATTCTTCCACTTCAAGAATCTCGCGGTTCCCGAGTTCCTTACGAGTAAAATACAGAAAAAGTTCGTCCGAATCGATGAGCGCCTTCTTCGTGAAGAATATATATTCGAGACGGCAAAAGGAGTACGGTTTGATCCCGTTACCGCTCAGGTTCCGTTGGCGCTCCTTATTTATGCGGAGCATGCGCCGAAATACGAGCTTCTGAACAAACTTTTAAAACGAAGGGCTCGTTGGCTTATCCCTCATTTTTCGCTACAATAAGAGCGTGAAACTGGAGAAAAAAATCTTTCTTGAACGGTCCGACGATTTGGACGTTGCCGTTGATGCGGTTATCAATGCTCCGGCGGTCAGAGTTATTTTAAACATCCCGAGAAGCTCCATATTGGGAGAGTCAATGCATAGTTTCCAGGTGCTGAAGCGTGAAAGCGAAACCGCGGAGAAAGAACTTTCCGTCGAATCCGTTGACGAACACATCCTTGAGCTTGCTTCGGTCGCGAACATTCCGGCATTGAATCCTGTTTTCAAAACAAGAGAGCGGGCGGTGACGGATATTGTCCCCCGCACCTCTTCCAAGGTGCCCGAAGGAACGGATAGAGAAATCAAAGGAAAAAGATTGGATGAGCCGGAGGAAAAATTAAGGGAGGAATCGAATATAAAACCGAAATCAAAAGGACAATTGTGGGGCAGGAAAAAGGAGAAGAGAGAGGAGGAAGTTGCACCTGTTTTCGCACCGCAAGAAAGACGGGAAAAAAAGCGCCTCACGCGCGAAAAGAGGGGTAAACGATTTGCAATCTCGCTGACTTTGTTTGCGGTGCTTGCAGCAGTCGGGTTTGTACTCGTTGTGTACGTGCTTCCACGGGTTACGATTCAAATGTCTCTCAAGAAGACGGAGGCGAATTTCAACGCCGCGGTGACGGTGCTCACAAGCGCTGCGACACCCTCCGTTAACCAGAATACGATCATACTTCCGGGGCAACTTCTGACCGCGAAAAAAAACCTCGTGATGAGCTTTAAAGCGGAAGGTACGACCGAGCAGGTAGGCGGTTATGCCGAAGGTACGCTCACGGTATTCAACGGGTATTCGAAGACGGCGCAGACGCTCGTTAAGAATACGAGATTTGAATCACCCAACGGGAAAATCTACCGCATCTTGGAATCCCTGATTGTGCCCGGAGCGAAATCGGTAAACGGTAAACTGCAACCCTCATCGATCGACACAAAAGTGCGTGCGGACCAGCCGGGTGAAGCATACAATATTCCCGTAACAAGCGATCTCTGGATGATACCGGGTTTCAAAGGGACCGACAGATATCAGAAGTTTTATGCGACGATGAAAGAAGCCATGACGGGAGGATTTTCCGGTACGAAGGCTGTTCCCAATAACAATGAGATGACGAACGCAAAAACGAAAGTCGAGCAGTCGCTCCAGAACGCGCTCCAAGCTCAAATAGCACTTTCCGGATCGGAACATTTTAAACTTCTTCCCGATGCCACAAAATTCGAAGTCACGAACCAAACCGTTGTTAACTCCACGAGTTCCGACGGTATGTTTGCCGTTTTCTCCGAAGGAACGTTGAGCGAGTTGGTATTTGACGAGGAGATGCTCAAAAACGCACTCATGGAATCGGCGGGGATCTCGAACGGAGAAGATATGTCCATCAGCAGCTTTTCCATAAACTACGCAACGACTACCGCGAGTTTTTCCGACGGGAAACTCTCGTTCACAGCGGCGGGCTCATTCTCGGTTCAACCGAAAGTTGATCTCGATCGACTGAAAAACCAGGTGGCGGGACAGAATGAGAATGATT
This sequence comes from bacterium, assembly GCA_021814165.1. Lineage (GTDB taxonomy): Bacteria > Patescibacteriota > Minisyncoccia > UBA6257 > GWB1-50-10 > JAKAHD01. The sequence continues at coordinate 10,370 of JAKAIX010000007.1, read as the reverse complement.
TGAAAGCGACGCTTTTCTCGATTCCCGGACTTGAGCGTGCGAATATCTCATTCTGGCCGTTCTGGGTTAAAACAGTTCCGGAAAGTACGGGGAAAATAGATTTTGTGATGGAATAACCAAATTCGATGTTAGAGGAGGCTCGGCCTCCTAATTTTGTTCGTAGTTGTTAGGAAGCTATAATGATTCCATGCAATCGGAGAGCAAAATCTGCCAAAACTGTCACCAATCCTTCGTTGTAGAGCCGGAGGACTTCGGGTTTTATGAGAGAATGAATGTTCCGCCGCCCACGTGGTGTCCGGAGTGCAGAATGGCGCGCCGGATGGTATGGCGGAACGATCGCTCGCTTTATCGTGAGACCTGCGCGCGTTGCGGTGCCGCGACACTTTCCGTGTATACTTCACGTCATTCCTTTCCCGTGTATTGTCATGACTGCTGGAGGTCGGATACGTGGGACGGGATTACCTACGGAAGAGAGTACGATTTTTCAAGGCCATTTTTTACTCAATTCGGTGAGCTGCTCTCGGTTGTTCCGCGGCAAGCGATATTTTTGATCGATGCGGTCAACTCCCAATATTCCAATTTTACCGCGTGGGGAAAGAATCTTTATTTGTCCTATTCCGCGCTTGATTCCGAGGATGTCTACTACTCGAAAATAGTCGGTGAGAAATCGCGTTTTATCTTTGATAGTTATGACACCAATTCCTCCGAAAACTGCTACTGGATAAATCAAGGTGAGCGCAATTACAACGCGATATTTCTCCTTAACTCCCGCGACTGTATGGACTCCGCTTTTCTTTTCGATTGCGCGAATTGCAAAAACTGTTTTATGAGCACAAATCTTCGAAATGCCAAATATGTATTTCGAGGAGTAAAGTGTTCGGAAGAAGAGTATAAGAAGAAATTACAAGATGAATATTTCGGAAGTTTCCGATCGTTTGATCGTTTGAAGGAAGAATTTCACGACCGGGTTGTTTCATCACTTCATCGTTTTGTGAACGCCGTAAGGTCCGTGAATGCATCAGGTAACGATCTCGTGAACGTAAAAAACACTCGGTATGCGTTCAGCGGATACAATCTCGAAAATGTTCGATACGCATTTCGGGGATTTGATAGCAGGGATTCGATGGATGTCATTCATTTCCAGAAGGTAGAGAGGATGTACGAGTATATCAGTGGGGGAGCTCGCGATAGCGCGGATATCCTTTTTTCGATGAGTCTGCCCGGTAATTGTCAGGGTGTCGAGTATTCTGATTTCTGCGGAAGATCCTCCCGCCTCTTCGCCTGCATCGGTCTCAGAAACAAGGAATACTGCATCCTGAACAGGCAATATACGAAGGAGGAGTACGAGTCCCTGATCCCCAAGATCAAAGAACATATGAATGCCATGCCCTACGTCGACAAAAAGGGGAGGACCTACCGATACGGCGAGTTCTTCCCTCCCGAATTAAGCCCCTTCGCCTACAACGAAACGATCGCCCAGGAGTACTTCCCCTTGTCTAAAGAAGAGGCTCTTCGTCAGGGGTATCGATGGAAAGACCCCGAGACCAAGGACTACGCCGTTACCATGAAGCCCGAGTCTCTTCCTGACCACGTGAACGAGACCGATGATTCCATCCTCAAGGAAACGATCGGCTGCAGGCACGAAGGAACCTGTCTCCATCAGTGTACGACCGCCTTCAGGATCATCCCCGAGGAACTCCAGTTCTACCGGAGGATGAACCTTCCTCTCCCAAGGTTATGTCCCAACTGCAGACATTATGAGCGCTTGTCCCAACGGAACCCTCTGAGACTGTGGACGAGACAATGCATGTGCGACAAAACCGCCCATGACCACAAGGGGAGGTGTCCCCGGGAATTCGAGACCTCTTATGCTCCCGAGAGAACCGAGACGGTGTATTGCGAGGAGTGCTATCAGAGGGAGGTGGTATGATGAAACTATGAACGCAGAAACGCGAACATGCCAGAATTGCAAACAATCGTTCATCATAGAACCGGATGATTTCGGGTTTTATGAGAGGATAAAAGTTCCGCCGCCCACGTGGTGTCCCGACTGCCGACTCCAACGGAAACTTATGTTTAGGAACGAGCGCATTCTTTCAAAGAGAACGTGCGGGTTATGCGGGAAAAATATTGTCTCTATGTATGCTTCCGAAGCGGAGGTGCCGGTATACTGCCAGAACTGCTGGTGGGGAGACGGATGGTCACCGCTCGAATACGGAGTCGAGTATGATTTTTCAAGGCCTTTTTTCGAACAATTCGGAAATCTGATGAAAAGGGTTCCGCTCGCGAATCTAAACAACTTGAATGCGACAAACAGCGACTATTGCAACTACACCTATCACTCGAAAAATTGCTATCTGAATTTTGCGAGCGATGAGAATGAAGATACGGGATACCTTTATCATACGATCGATACGAAAAATTCCTACGACTCGACCGGGTGTAAAAATCTGAATCTTTGTTATGAAGGATTTTACTCGCGCCATAACTATTCATGCAAATACACGTTCTTTTCCGAGAACTGCATGAACTCGGCATTTCTTTTCGACTGCACCAATTGCAAAAACTGTTTCGGATGCGCGGGGCTGCGAAATGCGCATCATCGCATTTTCAACAAGCAGTTCTCCGAGGAAGAGTACGGGGAAGAGATGAAAAAATACGACTTGGGGGATTATGAAACAATATGCGCAACAATCAAGAGATTTGATGAGTTCGTTCTTGGTATTCCGCATCGTTATGCGGAGAACTTCAAAACGGTAAATTCGACGGGTGATTATTTGAGCAACACGAAGGATTGTATCGAGTGTTTTGATATGGAAGGCCCTATCGAAAATTCGAAACGCATCATCTATAGTATCCCCGACGTGAAAGATTCGATGGACATCTACGGCACAGGCGCCGGCGTGGAGCTGTGTTACGAGATGGTGGGATGCGGATTGAAACTTCAGAACACCGCATTCTCCGTCGCATACGAAGGTCACTCGAATCGGTATGCATTCTTCTGTCGCGGATCGAACAACTGTTTCGGATGCGTCGGTGTGCGCAACAAGGAACATTGCATTCTAAATAAACAATATTCCAAGAAAGAATATGAAGAAATACTTCCGAAGATCATCGAACATATGAGCGCAACGCCATATACGGATATGAAGGGAAGGAGATACGGTTATGGAGAATTTTTCCCCGGAGAATTGAGTCCGCATGCGTATAACGAGACGATTGCGCAGGAATTTTTCCCGATTACTAAGGCTCAGGCGGAGGCCGCCGGATACTTGTGGCGGGATTTGGGAGACAAGAATTATTCGATTACAAAGAAACCGTGCGATCTCCCATCGCAAATCGAAGAGGCGGGTGACGGGATCATGGATGAAGTAATCGGTTGCGTTCATGAAGGGAAGTGCATGCATCAATGCGCCACCGCGTTCAAAATTATCAAGGAGGAACTCGAATTCTATCGTCGCATGTGCATCCCGCTTCCGCGACTATGTCCCAATTGCCGGCATTATGAGCGGTTGAAGAAGCGTAATCCCTTCAAGCTCTGGCACCGTGTCTGTGCCTGCAAGGGACGGGAATCGGGAATCTCGAATCAGGATTTAGGGAACACATACCGGAACACAGCGACCCACTTCCACGGCGAGAACCCATGCCCTAACGAATTCGAAACAACCTACTCACCCGACCGCCCCGAGATCGTGTACTGCGAACAGTGCTACCAGGCGGAAGTGGTGTAGGGAAAGCCATGAATTAAGAATCAGAAATTATGAATACCGAGACGCGAACATGCCAAAATTGTAAACAACCCTTCGTTATCGAACCGGATGACTTTGCGTTCTATGAACGTCTTGAGATACCCCCGCCTACATGGTGTTTTATGTGCAGGGTCGTACGAAGGATGTGTTTTCGGAATGAACGGACATTATACAAGCGCCGTTGTGACGCACTGGGTCACAACGAGGAGTTGATTTCCATTTTTTCTCCCGGCAATACACAGCGGGTATATGATCACGCCGCATGGTGGGGTGACGGATGGGACCCTCTTACTTATGGAAGAGGAATTGACTTCTCGCGTCCATTCCTTGAGCAGGTGAAGGAACTTTGGAAGGAAGTGCCCGACGTGGCGCTCATGAACATTAATCCAGTGAACAGCGAGTACTGCAGCATTACGGAAGGGAACAAAAATTGTTATCTCGTGTTCGGAGGTGACTTTAACGAAAATACCTCGTATTCCACGTATGCCTTCAACTCAAAGGAGTGTATGGATACCTACTGGGTATCGAAAAGCGAATATAACTATGAGACGGTGGATTGTATATCCTGCGTCCGGCTTCTCTGGAGTCGATATTGTGAGGGTTGTTATGATAGTGCATTCCTCTTTAATTGTAGGAATTGCCACGATTGTTTCGGGTGTTCGAATCTTTCGAATCAGTCTTTCCAAATCTTCAATGCGCAATATTCGAAGGACGGGTACTTCGAGAAGCTTAAAGAGTTCGACTTTTCCGATCATAGAAAACTCTCGGAAATAAAAGAGCAATTCAATACGCATAAACTTGGATATCCTTGTCGTTTTGCGCACATTATTCATTCCACTAACTCGACCGGCGATAATCTTGAGGACTCGAAGAACTGCCGGCAGTGTTTTGATATTTTTGGCGGGGGTGAAGATTGCGCACGCGTGTGGCTCGCGTACTCAAAAATCAAAGACATCTTGGATTGCGATCGCGTCGGATTAAACACGGAGCTCGCCGTCGATTGTTCGACACTCTATCCGGGAAGTAAAATATACTTTTCGCGCTTCATATTTGAAGCGCACGATATTCATTACTCTTATAATATCCACAACGCGGCATATCTTTTTGGATGCGTCGGAGTACGCGGCAAGCAATATTGTATTTTAAATAAACAATACACGAAGGAGGAATATGAAGTGCTTGTTCCGAAAATAAGAGAGCATATGAATGCAATGCCGTATGCCGATGTAAAAGGAAGGGTATACAAATATGGTGAATTTTTTCCTCCTGAATTTTCTCCTTTTGCATATAACGAGACGGTTGCTCAGGAGCTTGTGACTCTCACCGAAGAGGAAGTGCGAGAACGCGGGTATGTTTGGAGGAAAGTTGAGGAACGCAATTATTCAGTGACTATGAAGCCTGACACGATACCCAGTTCCATTTCCGAGGTTTCGGACTCGATATTGACAGAGGTGATAGGATGCGAGCATGAAGGAGCGTGTGCAGAACAGTGTGCCACAGCATTTCGTATCACTCCTTCAGAGCTAGCTTTCTATCGGAAAATGAAAATTCCTCTTCCTCATCTGTGCCCAAGCTGCAGACATTTTCAGAGAGTAAAGCAAAGAAACCCATTAATTCTATGGGAGCGTTCCTGTGAATGTGCCGGCGGCTTCTCAGGGAAGGGGAATTATAAGAATGCAGTGGCCCACTCTCATGGTGTGGAAAAGTGTCCGAATAAATTCCAGACCACCTACTCACCCGACCGTCCCGAAATCGTATACTGTGAGAGTTGTTATCAAGCGGAGGTGGTATAACGGGAATCAGGAATAAAGAATTAGGAATTATGGATACCGACGGAGTTACGAGCACCGCATTTCTCGGAATGAAAGAATTGCACACGGATTGGCGTATCCAATCGGGGAAAGGGGTCGGGGAAACGGGAGTTTCCCCGTGGCGGATGCATTGAAACCGATGGGTTTCAAGGAGCGAAGCGACGTTCGATTCCCTTCAGGTCGAGTTGTGCAAGCCCTCAATTTCCGAGGATGAATACGTACAATTTGTATGAGCGAAGCTTTCTGCATATACAAGAAGGAAAGACGCGACCTTTATATTGACATTTTCTGGGGTCTTCGTTACTATAGAACCTGCCTATTGATGAAAACCGATCCGCAGCTTGTGAGAGTCGAGGGAAAAGTGATGGAGGCCTTGCCGGGCCTTCTCTTCCGCGTCAATGTGGGAAGAGAAGGAGAAGGGAATAAGGAGGTCCTCGGACATCTCGCGGGGAAGCTGAAACTTCATCGAATTCGTGTCATTCCCGGTGATAAGGTAATCCTCGAAATGACAAGTTCCAGCGACAAGCGCGGGAGGATCGTAAGGAGGCTATAATATTATTTTATGAAGGTGAGAGCGTCGGTAAAGAAAATTTGCAGTGATTGCAAGACCGTCCGCCGCAAAGGACGGCTTTATGTCATTTGCAAAAAAAATCCGAAGCACAAGCAACGACAAGGATAAAAGTGAAAATCCTAAGCACGAAATCCTAAACCCTAAACAAATCCAAATGTTTCAAATTCAAAACAACAAAACACGCGTTTCGGTCATTATGATTTCTTATTTTGGTCATTATCTAGGATTTAGAAATTAGAATTTAGAATTTTAATTAGCATGAGAGTAGCTGGCGTCAATATCCCGGACAACAAGAAAGCGCGTATAGCGCTCTGTTACATTTATGGCGTGGGACCGACAAACGCCGTAGAGATCCTCGAGGCATCGCATATCGACGGCGAGAAACGGGCGAAGGATCTGGTGCCCGAAGAAGTAAATAAGATTCAATCCTATATCGAGAAGCACGTGAAAGTGGAAGGAGAGCTCCGGCAGACAATTCGGCAGAACATTAACCGTCTAAAAGACATTAAGACGTATCGCGGCATTCGTCACATCAAGCGACTCCCGGTGAGAGGTCAGCGTACCAAGACAAATTCCAGGACGGTACGCGGGAACGTGAGAAAAACGGCCGGAAGCGGAAAGAGAAAGGTAGAACTCAAGTAACGAAACCCTAAACCCTAAACAAATCCAAATGTTTCAAATTCAAAACAACAAAACACGCGTTTCGGTCATTATGATTTCTTGTTTCGGTCATTATCTAGGATTTAGAAATTAGAATTTAGAAATTCGATTATCATGGGAAAGAAAAAAGTAGTTCAAAAATCGAAGGAAGAACTCATTAAAGAGAATGAGTCCATTGAAAGCACGGTAGCGAAGCAAGGTACTTCCGGGGGAAAGTTGCGCGTGGAGCAGGGGAGGATTTATATTCAAACAAGCTACAACAACACAATGATCACGGTGACGGATGTGACGGGAAAAGTAATCGCATGGATGTCCGCCGGGTCTCTCGGATTTTCAGGGCCGAAAAAAGCGACGCCTTTTGCGGCGTCGAAAGTTGCGGAGGCGATCACGCAGAAGATAGAAAAAACGGGACCCTCGACGGTAGAGATCTACGTGCGCGGTGTGGGAAGCGGAAGAGATTCAGCCATACGATCCTTTGCCGCGAGAGGATTGAATATCATTGCAATCAGGGATGTCACTCCCATTCCGCATAACGGGCCGCGTTCGCCCAAAACAAGAAGGGTATAAGCATGAAAAGTATTAAAGAAAAAAAAGAACGATCATTAGGCGTAAAGCTTTTTGTAAAAGCGGAACGGTGCAATTCGCCGAAGTGTGCAATGGTGCGCCACCCGTATCGTCCCGGGATGCATGGGCAGAAACGTCGAAGAATCCTCTCCGATTACGGACGGCAACTTCAGGAAAAACAGAAAGCCCAGCTCCTCTACGGCTTCAACGGTCGGCAGATGCAAAATCTCTTTTCGCGTCATTCGCAGGAGGAAATATTACTTCGGCTCGAAACGCGGCTTGATCACGTCGTATTCCTGCTTGGTCTCGCAAAATCACCGCGCATCGCGCGTCAGCTCGTTTCGCACGGGCACATCCTTGTGAACGGAAGGAAGGTGACAATTCCCTCATTTCGCGTTACTATAGGGGATGTTATACGCATTCGTCCCGAATCGAGGGAAAGTAAGATGTTCGAGGATATCCATGCGCGCCTGAAACAATACACGACGCCTTCATGGCTCGAACTCAAACCGGAACAGCTTGAGGGAAAATGCGTTTCAAATCCTCCCCTTGAGGAACTACAGTTGCCATTCGATATAAACTTGGTCGTTCAATTTTTCGCCCGATAAGAGGCGTTATGGTATGAAATATTCTCATCTTAGCGAAACAGTGGTAGTAAAAAAGGTCTCCGAGGAAAAGAACATCGGTGTATTTCACATCGAAGGACTTTATACGGGTTACGGAATGACACTCGGCAATACGCTTCGTCGTACGCTCCTGTCGTCGCTTCCCGGTGCGGCGATCACTCAGATTAAGGTAAAAGGCGCGGATCATGAGTTTTCGACCATCCCCGGTATGATGGAAGATGTTGTCGAGCTCACGCTCAATCTGAAAAAAGTACGGTTTATCTTCGATGCGGACGAGCCGCAAACACTCTCGTTGCACGTAAAGGGGGAACGCGAGATTACCGCAGCCGACATTCAGTCAACCGCGTTCGTGCAGGTTATCAACAAAGATCTGCACCTCGCGACGCTTACGAAAAAGAACGCCGATCTCGATATGGAAATAACGGTTGAGAAGGGCCTCGGTTATATCGTTTCGGAAGCGCATCGTCTGGAACGCCTTTCCGTGGGGACGGTCGTTCTTGACGCCATCTTCTCCCCGGTGGTAAGGGTTGCCTTTAAAGTTGAAGATATGCGTGTGGGCGATCGCACCGATTATAACCGCTTGGAGCTCGAGATAGAAACGGACGGATCGATCAGCCCATCAGAAGCGCTTCACAAGGCGACGAATATTCTGAAGGATCATTTTGAGAAATTGAGCGCGGTTGAGGTGACACCCGCAGTTGCGAGAAACACAGAGAAGGAAGAAACGGAGAAAAAGACAAAACGAAAGAAATCCTAAGCACCAAATCCTAAACTCTAAATAAATCCAAATGTCTCAAATTCAAAACAATAAAACACGTGTTTCGGTTATTATAACTTCGGATTTTGGTCATTATTTAGGATTTAGAAATTAGGATTTAGAATTTTAGTTATGCGCCATTTAAACAAGGGGAGGAAATTTGGTTTGAAACGAGGGCCGAGAAAGGCTTTTTTGAAAGTACTCGCGAATAATCTCGTGCGGCACGAACACATCCGTACCACGGAAGCGAGAGCAAAGGAGCTGCGCGTGCGCGTGGAACGATACGTGACCTACGGAAAAAAGCAGAACCTCGCAGGAATGAAACTCCTTCTCAAATATCTCCCCAAGGTGGCGGCGTACAAGGTGTATCACGAACTCGCCCCGCGCTATGCGAATCGGAAAGGCGGGTATACGAGAATTGTAAAACATGCTGTGGCAAGAAAGCACGACGGATCGAAGATGGTTACGATAGAGTTTATAAAATAAGGGCTTTGTATCGCGCTCCGCGCGATCTACAAAACCTTACCCCCCACCTTTTGAAACCAAACAACACCATGCATATCGTTCAAAATAAAGTCGAATATCGAGAGAGATCATCCGTCTTCAAGAGAGAAGGTGGGGGGTGCTCAATAGTATGGCTACATCTTCTTCGCCATAGTATTGGCTCGAAGATGTAGATACATTGGCATATGCAGTATATTATTGATGCAAAACATAAACCGTTGGGAAGGATAGCTTCCGAAGTGGCGATTGTTCTTCAGGGGAAGAAGAATCCTTCGTATGACCCCCGTAAAGAAGGGGAAGACTCCGTGCTTCTTAAAAACGCATCGAAGATTACGGTTACAGGAAGAAAAGCCCAGGAGAAAAAGTACTACCATCACTCGGGTCCGCTTGGGCACTTGAAAGAAGAACGATATGAAGAGAAGTTTGCCAAGGATCCCGCATGGGTAATCCGTCATGCAGTGCGGCTCATGCTTCCCAAAAATCGTCTGAACGTGAGACGCATGAAACGGCTCACTATCGAGTTATAACAAAACATATGCCGACAAAGACTACGAAAACGGAACAACCGAAAAAAACGAGAAAGCCGAAGGAGGGGACGGTCTCGAAAGAACGTTATCTCGAAGCGGTTGGAAGAAGAAAAACAGCAATTGCGCGAGTGCGTCTTTTTACGGGAAGATCGAAGACAGGCAAAGAACTGGAAATGTCTGTGAACGGAAAAGGCTTTTCGGACTATTTCTCTCTCTTAAAACACCAGGCCATCGTGCGCGCACCGTTCGATGCGCTTTCCCTGAAGGAATATTATGCGACGGCGGTCGTGAAAGGCGGGGGAGTAAGTGCACAGGCCGAAGCAATCCGGCTCGGACTTGCGCGGGCGCTTGTCGCAATGAATCCCATCTGGCGATCGAAACTGAAATCACTTGGATTTTTGCGCCGCGATCCCCGCAAAGTAGAACGAAAGAAGTACGGATTACGAAAAGCAAGGAGACCTCAGCAGTGGCGCAAACGTTAAAAGAGAAAATCCCCGAAAGGGGATTTTCTTTTGCGCCACTGCTGAGAAGGAGGGGGTCGGGGAGGAACGGGAATTGAGTTCCTCCCCGTGTAGGAAGATTGTTAGAAACCGAGGGTTTC
>JAKAIX010000002.1 GCA_021814165.1 bacterium | reverse complement strand
TAGCAGAGCTTCGGAAGGGCGAGAATACACGAGTACAAAGGTTCTTGCTCATCCGAAGCTTCGATTATGAATCGAAGCGTAGGAGAGTCCCTGTAGCTCAGTGGATAGAGCGCTTCCCTGCGGAGGAAGAGGCCAGAGGTTCAAATCCTCTCAGGGACACAAAGAAAACCCCGTCATGCTTTGAACTTTGAGATTCAGATGTTATAAAGATACGAGGATTTGAACGGGAAGGGGGTCGGGGAAACGGGAGTTTCCCTGTGGCGGAAGTTGTTGAAACCGATAGCTTTCAAGGAGTCCCGAGTGAAACAAGGGACGACGTTCAATTCCTCCCAGGTACATACAAACATAATGCCCGGGTGCTGAAACTGGTAGACAGAGGGGACTTAAAATCCCCTGTTCGCAAGGACGTGTCGGTTCGATTCCGACCCCGGGCACAAAAATAGAGGTTCTCAAGAAGCGAGGCGACGACGTTTGCTTCTCATCCTTTTCACCAACAACAAACAAGAGGGCCTGGACACATCAAAAAGTGGGTAAGACCGGCCAAGCGGCCTTGGAGCGCACACTTTTTGATGTTGTCCAGGCCCGAATAATTCTCTATCCCCTCACCACAAGGAACACGAGGTATGCAACATAGAGTGCGATGAATACGCCTCCCTGCCAGCGATCGAGCTGGTGTCTCCCGCCTACAAACATGAAGGCAAAAAGAAGCGTCGTTGCAGCCATCAGAAGCGCAATGTCAGTAACCGCGGGGACGGAGAGTTGAATGGGCCTGATAATCGATGTAACGCCAAGAATCCAAAAAATATTGAATATATTGCTCCCTATGACGTTTCCCACCGCAAGATCGGTGTCTTTCTTGAGCGCCGCGGTAACCGAGGTTACCAACTCGGGAAGAGATGTTCCTATGGCGATAATAGTTGAAGAGATAAGAAGTTCACTTAGGTGAAGTTGCCGGGCAATTCCAACCGCCCCGCTTACGATCCATTCTCCCCCGAAATAAAGCGCCACGAGGCCGCCCACAATCATGAGAGAGATCTTCCATGCGGGTTCCCGCTTTACTATCAGCTTCTCGTCTTCCATCTGCCCCGCATTTCTCTTCGCGAGGCCGATCACGTAATACAGAAATATGGCAAAAAAGAGGAGAAGGGTGATGCCCTCGAAGCGGAGGATGTGTTTAATGCCAGAGTTATCGAGAAACGCCACGCTCGAAAACACGAGCAATACAAGCGCCGCAAGGAACGAGAAGGGTATTTCCTTCCACACGGTGGAGTGCTGCACCTTAAGTTCGGTGATAAGGGCGGCGATGCCGAGAATAAGGAGCAGGTTAGCCATATTGCTCCCGATAATGTTTCCGAGAGCGATATCTCCCGATCCCTGGATTGCCGCTATGATGTTCACCACGAGTTCGGGCGTCGAAGTTCCGAATGCAACAACCGTGAGCCCTATCACGAGCGTAGATACCCCCAAGCGCTTTGCGAGAGAAGAAGCTCCCTCGACCAGATAATCCGCTCCCTTAATCAGAAGAAAAAATCCGAGAACGAAGAGTGTATACAGGGATATTTGTTCCATGACGTTTATTATACAAAATCAGCGCCCGTGAACGCTTTTTCCTATCGATTATTTCTCATCTCTTTTTCGAGTTCCTTCAACGTGGTGAGCGTCCGCATGTCATCCATCCTGTCCACGTAGAGAATTCCGTTCAAATGGTCTATCTCGTGCTGAAAAACGCGGGCGTGATATCCCTTGAGATTTCGTACGATTTTTTTCCCCGAGAGATCCTCATATTCGACTGCTATCTCCTTGTATCTCGGCACAAGGCCGCGGACGCTTTCCAAACTCAAGCACCCCTCCCAATCGTATTCTACTTTCCGGGAGTGGGAGGTAATCCTCGGGTTTATAATGACCGTTTTTGCGAGCGGCGTCGTGTCGGGACGTAACCTCGTTTTCCTGACTTCGACCACCGCGAATGACATATTTTTCCCTACCTGCGGGGCGGCGAGCCCCACGCCGTTTGCACGGTGCATCGTGGGGAACATTTTCTTTACGAGTGCGCGAAATGTCCCCGCGTGCAGCATAGACTCGGAAACGCTCTTCTGTTTTCTCCGAAGAATCGGGTTCCCAAACTGAGTGATTCGTAATGTTTTCCCGGGGGAAATTCGCTTCTTTTTCTTCATTCGTTGCCTGCGGATTTTTCAATCCACCATTTTTTTATCCCCGGCAGGGTGCGCATCGAGAGAAAATAGCCGGCGGCGGGTATCAATGCGCTCAAAAGAAAATCTTCCACACCGATGAAATACAAGACCACCGCAGCGACGACGTACGTGATGACGGTGATCGAGGAAATACGGAACGTGCTCGTTTCCCACGCCTTATCCGCTTCCACCCGGCGGTTTCTTTCTTCTATTGTCTTTATCCTCTCCTCCAACTGTTGTATTTGCTCCTCTTTCTTCATATCCCAAGAATACCATGTTATCACTCGTCACTAAACTGTAAATCGTGAAGACGCTTGTAGGTCGGGCTTCTCCTCAATAACTCCTTATGGTCCCCTATCGCCTCAATTTGATTGTCCTTGAACACCACGATCGTATCGGCACGGAGGATTGTGGAAAGGCGGTGAGCGATAATAATAGATGTCCTGTTCTTGATAAGCGCGTCCGTGGCTTTGCTGATTAATCGCTCGCTCTCCGTATCCAGATGGCTCGTCGCCTCGTCCAAAATAAGAATTCTCGGATCCCGGAGTACGGCGCGCGCAATACCGACCCTCTGGCGTTCCCCTCCGGAAAGTTTGATGCCGCGCTCCCCCACGACGGTTTCATATTTTTTCTCCAGCTTCAGAATGAAATCGTGCGCAAGCGCCGTCTTCGCGGCGTTCTCGATCTGCGTTCTCGTGACATCCGGTCTGCCGTACGAGATATTCTCGGCGACGGTCCGGGAAAAGAGATCGACCTCCTGGGGAACCACGGCAATTTGCCGACGCAGGCTGTCTTGGGTCACGTCTCTTATATCAGTCCCGTCGATCGAGATAGTTCCTTTCTGCGGGTCGAAGGATCTAAGGAGTAAATTTATAAAAGTCGTCTTGCCGCTTCCCGATCTTCCGACGAGCGCCACCGTGCTTCCCGCGGGAATTTTAAGATTGATGTCTTTGAGCGCCCATTGCTTATCATTCCGGTATGCAAACGAAACGTTCTTGAACTCAATGCCGTTTTTGAGCGGCGGGAGTTCGATCGCGCCAGGTTTGTCGTTCACCATCACCGGTTCGTCAAGCACCGCGAACAGTCGTTCGACCCGCGTTGCGTTACGACGCAAACGGGGAAGAATAATCGAGAACTGCGCGAGCGGCTGATAGGCCATGTTCTGCAGGGTGATGAAAAGCACGAACTCGCCGATTGTCGCGGTGCCGTTGAACACGAACCATGCACTTAAGAGAAGCACGGCGACACGCCCTACCGTAGCGATCGTTGTCTGCACGTTTTCGACGATTCCCCATAACCGCTCCGCGCTATATTGGATTTCGCGCGCCTCGGTCAGGAGCTGCCGTTCGTGCTCCGTTTCTTCCTTTTCCTGCGAGAATTTCTTTACCGTAAGCACGTTTCCCGCTACGTCGTAGAGCTCTCTCGAAACGTTTTCAAACGCGTCATTCGCCCGCTGTTCAATCTCGTAAATTTTCTTCGACAAGCTTCTTGTTATGAAGAAGTAAATTGGGAACGGCACGAGAACCGCAAGCGCAATCCAGACGTTTTCGTAGAGCAACGCGCCAAAAGTGCCCACAAACACCACAAGCGGCGGGAGAAGGTTTTGTCCCATAATATCGTTCAAAATCACGTAGACGGCGGTGCCGCCCCGCTCGATACGTCCGATAATCTGCCCGCTTGAAGAACCGTGGTGGAAAAGCGCGTGCAGTTTGAGATACTTTTCGAACGCCGCGTTCCGCATCTTGTCTTCCACTTTCGTTACGAATTTAAAAAGATGGTAATTGTAGGCGGACTGGATGCTGCTCGATATGACGGTCGCGATGAGAATCCCGAGCGCGGAATACAAAAGCACGTTTATGGGGAGTGCTCCCCCGTTTTTGAGGAAGTTCGTCAACGCGTCGATCAGAAACCTTGAAATGAAGGGTACCGCGATATTCGCGCCTTGAGCGACAAGGACGAGCCCAAACAAAAAAAGGACCGTGCCCTTACGGTGTTTTATAAGCGCGAGTACGCGCCGAACCGTTGATGGTTGCTTTACTGACATAAGGCCTATTTATAACGATAAATGTGATAAAAAGTTTCTATTAGCGGAGGGTACAGGATTTGAACCTGTGAGGGGATTGCTCCCCAAGCGCATTTCGAGTGCGCCGCACTAGACCACTATGCGAACCCTCCTTTCAGTGATTCACGTTACCAAATTTTCATTTACGAGGCAATTCTGTGCCCTTGAGAGGAATCGGACCTCTATCTTCGCGTTAGGAGTGCGAGGCTCTGTCCATTGAGCTACAAGGGCCCTGTGAAAAGGTTTATTCTACTAATAATCGAAAAAATCTCTTTTAGCAACTTTCCTCCCTTTTTTACCCTTACCCTGCACATCCCATAGTTTAGTTTCCCATTCTTGCGCCCAGTTAAAACACTCACAGTGGTTTTGTTACTTAGTTTTACTCCGGTGACTCTTGACCAAAACTCTAAACATTTCTTTTTATCTAGGTCTTCGTAGATTCTCAAAGAAATCGTAATTTTCTCCTCGGAAACATAAAAAACTTTCTTCAAGATATAGATGAACGTCCTTATCATTTCCGGATCCGTATTGGTAAGTGTCAAATCTTTTTTATTTCCTTCCGCCCAATATATTGAACTGAGAACTATGACAAGATCCTTTTGGGTAAGGTTGGGTAATTTAATTTCCGCACGCCTTTTTGCCTCCTCTAGATCTCTTCGAAATCTTTCCTTACTTGTGTTTTGTCTTTCTAATAACCGTTTTTTATACGCAGGAAGTATCGACACGGCACGTACGTGTCTTGAGACAGTTGACTTGGAAACATTCAGGATTTTACTAATCTCCTTTATGCTTCTACCCCTTCTTCTCAGATGTGTTATCTTCTTAGTTGTAAGTTTATTGAGAGCCATTGATGGTTTACTTGTAATTATAGAGAACAAGCAACACATTACAAGGACAATGCTGCTTTACCCATATACCACATTTCAAATTGATTTTATTACTAGTGCTTGTTATATTTGAGAATGTGCTAAGGGCGATTAGCTCAGTTGGTTAGAGCGTCACATTGACATTGTGAAGGTCAGAGGTTCGAGTCCTCTATCGCCCACCGGAGACACATTAAAAATTTGGGCCGTTAGCTCAGTTGGTAGAGCGCTTCGATGGCATCGAAGAGGTCGTCGGTTCGATCCCGATACGGTCCACAAGGGAAGGTTGGCAGAGTGGTCGAATGCGCCGCACTTGAAATGCGGTAGAGGAGCAATCCTCTCGGAGGTTCGAATCCTCCACCTTCCGCACCATAATTTTTAATTCCAAAAATTAATTTTACCTCGAAATCGGAAATTTTTTTCTCATTTCTCCGTTTTTTCCAAAAAACAAAGTTATCCACAGTTTTTTGAAAATCAAATCATCTATAATGAAAGAGTAGAGGAAATGAATGTGATTGGTGGTCGACGATCCAACATTCATTTCGAAATTCAATGAGCTACGGCTCGAAAGAAATGGCAAAGAAAAAGAAAGCAAAGAAAGCCGCTCCGAAGAAAAAGGGTGGCAAGAAGAAAAAGAAGAAATAGTCTTTTTTCGCCCACCCCTCATCCTGAGGGGTGGGTTTTTGCTTATTTGCTACAATAAATGTATGAGTCCCGCACCTTTAGAGGATTGTGGGAATGAACTAAGATAATGAAAAGGATGGATACAAACGTCGTAGAACATAATGGGATATCATGCTTTGTAAGAAGCGTGATCCTCTAAAAGTGCGGGATGAGGGAACACTCGAGGATTATCAGAACCGTGCGAAACGTGATGCCGACCGTGGTCTCGATCGTGCTCACGAAGAGCGTCGAAGACCTGAAAAAGGAGCTCTCGAGGATTAGAGGGAAGAAAGGGAGAAAGGCGGAGCTTTCCATTCCTCCCGAGAAGATCGATGCCCATGGAATGGTGCAAGTGGGAGGAGGATCGGGATTTATCGTCGATTCGCAAGGAATCATACTTACGAACAAACATGTCGTAAACGAACCGGGCGTCGCCTATACGGTGACGACGAGCGACGGGAAGGAATATTCCGCGGAAATCCTCGCTCGAGATCCGTTAAACGACGTTGCGATTTTAAAAATCAAATCCGACACGAAGTTTCCGACAATAACTTTGGGCGACTCCGACACGCTGGAATTGGGGCAAACGGTCCTCGCGTTCGGAAATGCACTCGGACTTTTTAAAAATACCGTCTCACAGGGCATCGTTTCCGGGCTCTCTCGATCGGTAGAAGCGAAAGCGGACGCGCAAGCGCCGACACAAGAGCTTCGCGGACTCATCCAAACCGATGCGGCCATCAATCCCGGAAATTCCGGAGGTCCGCTCGTTGATATTTTCGGGAGAGCAATCGGCATCAACGCCGCGGTTGTCGTCGGCGCGCAGAATATCAGTTTCGCCATCCCCGTGAAAGCGGCATGGCATGATATAAAGGATCTGCGTGAGCACGGAAGGATACGGAAACCGCTTCTCGGCGTTCGTTATGTAATCTTAAATCATGATATGAGCGAAAAAATGAAATTACCCGTCGATTACGGCGCATACGTAACAAGAGAACACCCGTTCGACGTCGCGGTTGTCTCCGAAAGTCCTGCGGCGCGCGGAGGAATCAAAGAACACGATATTATTCTCTCGTGGAATGGAAAAAAAATAGCGCCGGAATCGACACTGCAGGATTTTCTTGAGGATTGTGAGGTAGGAAACGAGGTAACCCTCTCCGTATGGAGGAAGGGCAAGACATTTGAGACAAAGATAACGCTTACTGAGAGAAAATAATCAGTAGATATACTGGTCTACCAGAAGTCCGTCTTTATCAAAAAGCTGGACTTTGTCGTGACTCGAGTCGAAAAACAGTGTGCTCCCAAGCCATATTTTCCACTCATTGGAGAAAAAATCCGCATTGGAAAAGAATTTTCGGTAGCATCCCGTGTAGTTGAAACGATCGAGAAACTCCCTGCACGCCGGCTCATATGAAACGCTGTTCAGTTGCTCTGCTGAGGGAGTACTGCACCCGCCGAGTGAAAAGATGAGGTTCTGGCACTTTCCCGAGAAACCGGTTATTTCCGAACGATCGTACATATTCGGACAATAGGAGGAGATCGACGGATTAAATTTGTAGGTATTGTTCAGATATCCCACGCATTTGTTCATCCTGAAATTCTGACCCATCGGACTCGCCGAGCTGTAGAACGTTGCTTGCGCTCCCGGTGAGAGAACGATGTCTCCCGCCGGGGAAAGCCCTGAAGGATCATAATTCGAAACCGCTTGAGGAACCAACACTTCGCCGCGATTCGATCGCACTCTCCATCCGGTGATATCAATCCCTTTCTTAAGCGACCAATCCGCCTGGAGCGAGAACTGCCCCACCGATGTCCAATTCCACATCGGGGAAACACCGCTTACCCTTACGAAACGATAGGAGGGGGAAATTTGATCCGCGGTAAATCCCGCAGGAGGGGTAATACCCGAACCCTGCGGTCCTTGAACGCCGTTCTGATTCGAATTTTTATCCTGATTGTTTTGAGTGCCGCTTCCCGAACCGGTGTTGCTCACGCCATTCGATGAAGGCGGGGTGTTCGACCCGTATCCTTTCGGGAGCTCGTACTGCACCTTGAAAAGAGAGTTTGTGGTCCCGTACTTGATCCCCTCTTTCATGTACAAAAACGCGTTATAAATCGCGATGATAACGATAATGAGTATAACGATCCAAAAAACGCTTTTCATGGGGGGGTTAGATTACAAAATTAATGAGGCGGTCTTTCACATATATTACTCTTTTCGGCGTTTTCCCTTCAACTGCCTTGTGCACCATGGGATGCGAGAGCGCGAGCGTACGCGCTTTTTCCTCGCTTAGGCCGCGCTCCGCTTCCACGGTCGCCCGGTGTTTCCCGTTTATCTGCACTACAAGCGGGAACGTCTCCGCGACGACGAGGCGGGGGTTGTAGCGGGGCCACGGGCTCCGGTGTATCGATTTTTTCTCTCCGATTCTTCCCCACAATTCCTCGGAAAGATAAGGCGCAAAGGGCGCAATGAGGCACACGAATGTCTTGTACTGGCCCTTCGTAACACTTCCCGCTTCTTCGAATTTGTTGAAGAGAATCATGAGCGCGCTAATTGCCGTATTGTAATGAAGCGATTCGATGTCTTCCGTAACTTTCTTCACGGTATAGTGAAGGAACTGTTCGATTGATGGACTTTCCTTTTTCGCGAACTTCCCTTTCAATCCCTCTTGAAATTTCCATATGCGATCGAGAAAGCGCGTGATTCCCAGAATCCCCTGATCCCTGAAATCGCCTCCTTGCTCAAAAGGAGCGAGGAACATTAGATAGGTGCGGAACGCATCAGCGCCGAATTCCTTAATGTACTCATCCGGATTGATAACGTTCCCTTTCGATTTTGACATCTTCGCGCCGTCTTTTATGAGCAATCCGTGCGCCCTGAAAAGCGGGAACGGTTCCCCCGTCTTCGACGGGAAGTTCAGAAGTTTCATGTCCCGAAGCGCGAGCGCGACAAACCGGACATAAAGAAGATGCAACACCGAATGTTCCGCGCCGCCGATATACATGTTAACCGGAAGCCAGCGCTTTATTCTCGACGCGGCGAACGGTTCCTTCTTGTTTTTCGGATCGATATAGCGCAGGTAGTACCACGCGGAATCGAGAAACGTATCGGAGACGTCGGTCTCGCGGCGGGCTTTTCCCCTGCATCCCGGGCAGCGCGCTTCAAAGAATGATTTCGCGGAGGCAAGCGGCGACTCGTCTTTTCCCTTCGGACGGAAGTCTTTCACGAAGGGAAGCTTTACCGGGAGGTTTTTTTCGGGGACCGCGTACCATCCCGCCGTTCCCTCCGTAGCCTTGGCGAAGGACGGGGCATCACTTCTTCCAGCTTTTGCGCATGATTCACAGTAAACCATCGGAATCGGCGGACCCCAATATCTCTGACGGGAGACGAGCCAGTCGCGGAGGCGGTATTGCGTCGTTTTCTTTCCTTCGACAAATTTCGTAATTTCCCACTTTGCTTTCTCAGAGTCTATTCCATCGAACTTTCCAGAATTAATGAGTATGCCATCTCCCTCGTACAATTCTGTTTCTTTTGGATTTTGATCATTGGGGTTTATTTGGAAATTGGAAATTGGAAATTGGAAATTTGATTCCCTCGGGGCTATCACTCGACGTACCGGCAGATCAAGCTTTCGAGCAAAATCAGAATCTCTCAAATCATGACCCGGTACCGCCATAATCGCGCCCGTGCCGTATCCCGAAAGCACGTAATCCGCAACGAAAATAGGTATCTCTTCGTTGTTCGCGGGATTAATCGCTTTGACGCCTTTCAGTTCAACGCCCGTCTTTTCTTTGTTTTCTATCCGTTCCTCTTCCGATTTCTTTTTTGCGCTCGCAACGTATTTTGCGACGTCATCATAATTTCTAATTCCTAATTCCTTATTCTCAAGCAAGGGATGTTCCGGCGCCAACACCATATACGTCGCGCCGAATAACGTGTCGGGCCTCGTCGTAAATACTTCAACTTCGTGTTTTGAATTTTGAGCTTTGGAATTTATCTGGAATTTGTCATTTATAATTTTGAATTTTATTAATGCTCCTTCCGATTTTCCTATCCAATTCCGCTGCGCAATTTTCACCTTCTCGGACCAATCGATCGTTTCCAGGTTTTGCAACAGCCGTTCCGCGTACTTCGTAATCTTGAAAAACCATTGTTCCAGTTCCTTTTTCACCACAATTGTCCCGCATCGTTCGCATTTCCCGTCGATCACCTGTTCGTCGGCCAAAACGGTCTTACAGGAAGGACACCAGTTAACCGGCTGTTTTTTCCGGTACGCCAATCCGTGTTTCCACATCTGTACGAAAATCCACTGGGTCCATTTGTAGTATTCGGGATCGTACGTCTCAAGCCGTTCATTCCACGCGAACCCATTCCCAACGATTTCGAGTTGTTTGTAGAAACGCCTCTCGGAAATTTTCGCCTGCTTTACCGGATGCGTTCCGATTTTTATCGCGTAGTTTTCCGAATGAATCCCGAACCCGTCGAGCCCCATCGGCTCGAATACATCATATCCCTGCATTCGCTTGAAGCGCCCGTAGATATCGCTCCCCGTGAATGCGTACATGTTTCCCACATGAAGTCCTTCCGCAGAAGGATACGGAAACATCATGAGGTTATAAAACGGCTTTTTGGTCGACGAGAGATCGGGCTCGTACACCCTCTTTGTCTTCCAAATCGCATTCCATTTTTTCTCCGCGGAAGAGAAGTTGTATCGCTTCATATCGATTTATAGTAATTCAAAAGCGTCATTTACTCAATAAAATTGACCTGCCGAGAGCTTCCGGGTATTATGAAAACTTCAAATTGTTCTTTGAAAGACGGAAGGTGGATAGAAACGGAACCCGGAAAACAAAAAAGCGACTTGTTCCCGAAATATACGGTGAGGCTGAAAAGCGTAGCCGAGAAATTAAGATAAGGTTTCCTCAGATATTCCACCACAACAGGGAGGTCAATGTTCTCTCTGGATACGTCAGTAAAACGACGCGCGCGAAGGTTCTTTCTTCCTTGAAGAAAGTTTTTCTCAAAAACCTTCGTAGGTGTCTAAAACATTTCTATAAAAAATCCCCGTGAAGAATGGGGATTTTTATATCTCGAAAACCCTTCTCGTGTTTTCCACCGTAATCTTCCTTATTTCTTTCTCCGAAACACCCTTTAATTCAGCGAGTTTTTTCACCACTTCCTGTACATAAAGCGGCTCGTTCCGCTTTCCGCGGTATGGAACGGGCGCGACGTAGGGCGCGTCGGTTTCGCTCATAATCCTCTCGAGCGGGATCATGCGTATTACCTCGTCGTAGTTGCGGACAAAAGTGATAACACCCCCGAAGGTGAATGAAAATCCTAATTCCAGCAGCCGCTCCGCATCCTCTTTCGTGCCGGCGAAGAAATGCATGACGCCGGGGTTACGAGTATTGAGCAGTAAGTAGTTAGCATTAAGTATCTCAATCAAATCTTTAAACGCGTCGCGACAGTGAATCATGAGAGGCTTTTGGACTTCGTGCGCAAGTTTTATCTGTGCGAGGAACGCGTCTTTCTGTTTTTGGATCGCTTCTTCTCTGTCTTCAGGAAGATGAAAGTAGTCCAAGCCGCATTCGCCGATGCCTACCGTTTTCGGATCAAGCGCCAGACTTTTATAATACTCGAAATCAAAGACTTCACTCCGACTCATAAATCCACCGCCTCCCTTGCCCTCCGCAGCCTTGGCGAAGGAGGGGCCGAGCTCTTCTTCGTCGTGAAACGAAGCGCTTGTATGCACAGGATGAAGCCCGACGGTAGCATACACTCCTTCGGGGAACTCGTGCGCGATCTCCACCGCGCGACGGGAAGTATCCCTCTGTGTTCCTACGTTAATAAGCCCGCCGCCGGCATCAAGCGCCTTTTGTATTACTTCCCGATAGTCGTCCTTGAAAGCGGCCAGGTTCGCGTGAGTGTGCGCATCGAAAAATCCGTAACTTTTTTCGCTCATGGCTCTTGTATTATAGACGAAAGTTCTTTAATATGAAGCTGTTTTTTTAACAAATCCATAGGGATGCGATGATAGACATTCTTTTCCTTGATTGGGATGGCCTCCTTGTCGAGAGCCATTTCTTTTACTACGAGCAAGTAAAGACGGTTTTTAATGCTTGCTCTCAAACCCCGCCTTCGCTCAAAACGTTCAAAAGATGGGTGAGCGTTCTGGGAGTAAAGGGATTCTACGAAAAATACGGCATCAGAATTCCCTACTCCGAGGTAAGAAAAATAGAAAAAGAATATAGAAGAACACACAACGAGATGACTGTTTCTCATGAAGCTCACCTTCTTATCGCCGTGTGCAGAACGAGAAATATAAAAACCATCGTTCTGAGCAACAATCACAAGGGTATCATAAGAAAGGTGCTTGCAAAGAGCCATCTTCTTGTAGACGAGGTGCATTCTTCGAAGGACAAGGCCGAGAGTATCATACAGATTGCTCAAAGGCACAACGTTGATCCGAAAAATATTCTTTTCGCGGGCGATACTGTACAGGATATACTAGCGGGGAAAAAAGCGGGCGTGAAAACGCTTGGCTACTCAGGCGGGTATCACACCCATGCGCAGATCAGAAGTGCGCAGCCTGATTTCGGCTGCGACAAAAAATTCTCGTCACTTCAACAAGTGACGGAACTTATTGTTAAAAACACTTAAGAGAGGTGAGGATTTTATCTTCACCTCTTATTTTTCAATTCTTGGGAAGAGCGGTTGGGCCAACTCGAGGCGCCGTAATGCTTCAGCTGCTTTCTCGCTCGTCTCCGGCAAGAACGGTTTTAACATGAACGCGATTGCTTGTACCTCTTTCAAAAGATCGCCGAGGATTTTCTTTGCTTCCTCCGGTTTCTCCTTTACGAGCTTGAACGGCTTCGTCTCGTCTATTTTTTTATCGGCGTCCGCGATACGTTGCCATATACAATCGGCGGCTTTTTTAATCTCAAAGGTATCAAGATATTTTTTGAATAAATTAAACGCGGGATCATTCCCAATGTCGGGGCTTTTCGGCGCTTCGACGCCGCTTGTAGACGCCATTTTTATCACCCTGCTTACCAAGTTTCCGAGACCGTTCGCAAGATTGGCGTTATAAGATTCCTCGAACCGTTCCAACGTGAAATCCCCGTCTTCAAAAGTCGGCATCTCGCGGAGAAGCCAGTAGCGAAGTGCGTCCGTGCCGTACTTTTCCACGATTTCAAAGGGATCAATGACATTCCCCACGCTCTTCGACATTTTCTGCCCCCCACTCGTGATATGCCCGTGATAGACAATCATGTCGGTGGTTTTCACGCCGGCGGACATGAGCATCGCCTGCCACATAATGGATTGAAATCGTACCTGGTCTTTCCCGGCCGTCTGGACGACCACGCCATTCTCCCAAAATTTTTTATATGAACCCTCCGCGTCCTCCGGCCAGCCAAGCGTCGAGATATAATTCGTGAGTGCATCAAACCACACGTACATTACCTGCGTTTCATCTTCCGGAACCGGAACGCCCCACGATAATCTTGCCTTTTCGCGCGAGACACTGAAATCTTCAAGTCCGTTTTCCACAAACTGCGTCGCTTCGCGCCGACGCCGTTCGGGGATGACCGCCCCGTCTTTCGAGAGATATGCAAGAAGTTTTTCTTGATATGCGCTTAATCTGAAAAAATAATTTTTCTCCTCTACTTCGACGGGATCCATCGTTGGATGATTCGGACACTTGCCGTTCACAAGGTCGGAATCTTTGAGAAACATCTCATCACCGACGCAATAGAGCCCTTTGTAGTTCTTCTCATAAATATCGCCCCGCGACGCACACCGTCTCCATAACTCCTGCGCCGCGCGCACATGATGCTCATCCGTCGTCCGAACAAAATGCGTATAGGAGAGATGTAACGCGGACTTCAGTTTATCGAATTTCGGCGCGTATTCGTCCGTGTACGCCTGCGGATCTTTTCCCTCTTCAAGCGCCTTCCGATAGATCTTTAATCCATGCTCATCGGTGCCGGTATTGAAGAACAACTCCTCACCGAGAAACTCCTTATGATAACGTGCGAGTACGTCCGCCTGCACTATTTCGAGTGCAAATCCGATGTGCGGCGCGGCGTTTACGTAAGGAAGTGTGGTAGTGATATAAAAACCCTTCTTGCTCATGAAAAATTTCCGGTTAGGCGACATTCTGCTCTTTGCGTGCGGCAACGTGATCGAATATTTCTTGTGCCAGCACCGCTATCGGGACGGAAAGAAGAATACCGATAAATCCCGCAATTTCCCCTCCTACGAGGAGGGAGATGACAACCACCACCGGGTGGACCTTCATGCTTTTTCCCATTACCAGCGGCACAAGAACATGATTCTCGAATTGTTGTAACACGAGAAAAAATATTATCACGTAAAGCCCGAGACCGAGTGAATCGGTTGCCGCAACGAGGAACGCCGATGCGCCGGCGACGATGGGGCCTATAATGGGAACGACTTCCAATATCGCAGCGACGAGCCCGAGCACGAGCGGGTAACGAACTCCGATAACCCACATGCCAAGCCATACCGAAAAACCGATAAAAGCGCTTAACACAAGCTGAGTACCGAGCCATCGGCGCATTTTTTTCTTGAATCCCTCGAATACCGCGAGCGTCGGACGCTCATACGCCGCAGGGAGAACGATTTTCAACATCTTCTCCGTGCCCTCTTTCTGGATTGAAAGATACAAGGTGATTACGATCGTCCCAAAAAACAGCACCAACGTCCTGAATACGCCGGAGATGACGTTTGAAATCGGCTCGCCGTTCCCCACAATATTCAAAATCCCGTCGAGCCCGAGATTCTGAACGTTTATATTCGGAATTACAATACCGGGAATCGAAGAAATTGCCTGCGTGAGATGCACCGTAAACCCTCCTATCTCGCGAAGCACTATGGGAACGACAAGATAGAGCAGCATCGCGACAATAAAGAGGACGGCGACAAGCACGGCAAGTACCCCTAACGTCCTTCCTATCTTCAGTTTCTCATCAAGAAATTCCACCAACGGTTCGATGCCGAGGGAGATCACGACTCCTAAAATAAGCACGGCAAACGCCGAACGCGCAAAATACAGAAGCGCGACAAATGCGATGAAAATAAAGACGCGCCACAGCGTGGTCCAATGTACCTCGACGTGCCGGATCGGCGGATTGGTCATTCCACCTTCAGTATATCAAGAAAGCTCCTATCCCGAAACGGGCCGATGACGGCAAGGTTTAAGCGATCGTTTTTCACGAACGCGCGGGCTACGGCGCGTACCTCGTCCGCCGTAACCGACTGAATACTTTTCGCAAGCGCTTCCGGGGAGGAAAGTTTTATCTTCATTATCTCTTCGATTGAATAGAAGTTTGCGAGCTCGTCCGAGGTCTCAAGCGATAGAAAAAGATTCCCGAGAAGATGCTCTTTCGCCTTTTTGAGATCCTGGGCGCTCACCTTTTCCCGTTTCATGCGCGAGAATTCGCGAAGCGTCGCCTGTATTACAAGTTCAAGCTTCGAGTGTTCCGCACCCGCGCCCATAAGAAGCAGGCCATGATCGGAGAGGAGATTTGCATCAGCGTGGACGTAGTACGCGGCACCGAGCTCTTCCCGTATGCTTTGAAAGAGGCGCGAGCTCATGCCTCCGCCTAAGATCTCCGCCATGACTTCGAGAGCGAATCTCCGTTTGTCGTGCGTGTCACAAGCCCGAAATCCGAGAACGAGATGCGTTTGATCGGATTCCTTGAAGCGAACCAGCTCCCGCGGCTTTTGCTGCGACTCGACAACCTTCCTCTTTTGATTTTTCGCTCCCTTTCCGAAAATAGAGAAGTGTTCTTCGATTTTCCTAACCGCGTTCCTCGAATCAAATCCTCCCGCGACAACTACGATTGTCGACTGGGGAAGATAATGAGCGCTTCTGTATTTTATGAAATCCTCGCGGGTGAGTTTCCGAATCACTTCTTTTTTTCCTCCCACGTTCCATCCCGCCGGCTGATCGCCGTAGACGAGCTCCGTGAAGAGATCATGTACGTGCCGCGCCGGCGTATCTTCGTACATGTTGAGCTCTTCGATAATTACCCCTTTCTCCTTCTCGATCTCCGCCGGATTGAAAACGGGATTCAAGTAGAGATCCGATACGACGTCCAAAATTGCGTGGAAATTCTCGTTCTTCGCTTTTGCATAATAAGCGGTGAACTCCTGGCCGGTGAAGGCGTTATACTGCGCGCCCAGGGCGTCGAGTTCGGATGCGATGTCAATCGGACGCGGCCGATCCTTCGTGCCCTTAAAGCACATATGTTCCAGAAAATGCGAAATGCCGTTTATCTCCTTCGTCTCGTACTTCGATCCCGCTTCAACCATCACCATTACGGTCGTCGCCAGGCTTCCTTTTTTCGGCACGAGGATCACCCGAAGCCCGTTTTTCAACTTGATTCTTTTCACTTCTTTCATATAACGAGCATCATACCCTCTTTTTTGGGGAACACCAAATCTATCGAGGCCCGGCCTCGATATAACACTCATGCTACGATCGGAAGGGAAGTGTTATAAATAACAAACAACGGGGTTAGGCCCCCAACTACTCCAATTTTTTTGAGAAATAACTCTTGAGTTCTTTAATGGAAACCCTGTCCTGTTTCATCGAGTCGCGGTCGCGGACGGTGACGTCGTGCTTTTCCAAGCTGTCGAAGTCCACGGTAACGCAAAAGGGGGTTCCGGCTTCATCCTGCGCTCGATAACGCTTTCCGATATTACCGCGATCATCCCACGTTACCATAAACTCTCTCTTCAAATCGTCGTAAATCGTCTTCGCGAGTTTTACCAGATCCGGCTTGTTTGCGAGAAGCGGAAACACCGCCGCTTTGTAGGGCGCGAGTTTCGGGTGAAGCTTCAACACCGTTCGTTCGTCCCCTCCTTCGAGTTTCTCCTCTTCGTAGGCGTCGATGAGAAGAAAAAGCGCCGCCCGGTCCACCCCCCCCGACGTTTCGACGATGTACGGCAGGTAACGCTCTTTCGTCTCTTCATCGAAGTATGTCATATCTTCTTTCGAAGACTCCTGATGGCGTTTCACGTCCCAATCGCCGCGATGATGGATTCCTTCCATCTCTTTCCATACGCCGTCCACCCGATATTCGATGTCGAATGCGGCGCGCGCATAGTGCGCGAGCTCGTCTTTCGCGTGCTCTTTGAAATGAAGGTTTTCTTTTTTAACGCCGAGGGAGAGATACCACGTAAGACGTTCCTCTTTCCAGTACTCGAACCACTTCATTGATTCTTCCTCGTCCGGTTTCGTATAGAACTGGAGCT
Organism: bacterium; assembly: GCA_021814165.1. Taxonomy (GTDB): domain Bacteria; phylum Patescibacteriota; class Minisyncoccia; order UBA6257; family GWB1-50-10; genus JAKAHD01. Next base: position 199,463 of record JAKAIX010000002.1, on the reverse strand, counting down.
CCATTTGTTCGAATTCGCGCGATCGGAAGGTAAATCCGCCCGGCGTGATTTCGTTTCTGAACGCCTTCCCGATCTGAGCGACCCCGAACGGCGGCTTTACGCGCGTCGAGGAGAGCACGTTCTTGAAATTCACGTGTACGCCCTGCGTAATCTCGCCGCGGAGATACGTTTTTAGCTTTTCTCCCTCGACGACACCGAGGTACGTCTCAACCATCAGATTAAACTGCTTCGGCTCAGTAAGTTCGCCGCCACATTCGGGGCATCGCAGTTCCTCGTTTTTGTTTTTAATTTCCGATTTTGAATTTCGAATTTGTTTAGGATTTGGTGCTTCGGATTTAGAATTTGCGATTTCGTCCGGACGAAATCGATGGTGGCATTTTTTGCACTCCACAAGCGGGTCGGCAAATGACTCAAGGTGTCCGGATGCCTCCCATACTTTCGGGCTCATCACGATTGCCGCATCGATACCCACCACATCATCGCGAAGCTGCACCATCGATCGCCAAAATTCGTTCTTGAGATTCCGTTTCAGCTCAACACCCAACGGGCCGTAATCCCACGTACCCGCGAGCCCGCCGTAAATTTCGGAACCGGGATAGATGAACCCTCTTCTCTTCGCTAGGCTCGCAATTTTTTCGAACGAATCCATAAGGAGATTCTAAACAAATAACCCGAAACTTACAACGAATGAATAAAAACCGATGAGGCCCGGCTTCCCCTGCCTGCGCAGGCAGGTCTCGGAGGCCGGGCCTCAGACCGATTTTCAAACTTTGTCATTTCACGACTATCCCCTGCGCGGAGCTTACGGTGTCGTCCAACGGAAGCGCGGTCGTCAAAGGATTCGCACTCGCCTGAAGCGCGGAACCGGTAAAGCTGTCGGTTGCCGAAAGACGCGTCTTTCCCAGGATCGTTTGGTATTGGCCCACTTGGGCTTCGCCCGGCGTGGCTTCTATCTGGAATACCGCTTCAAGCGGGCTCGTGAGTACGCCGCGATTCGCGGATAATTTCGAGATATTCCATACCACCTCGTTCGCGGCGGAATCGAATTGAGGATCGGAATCGCCGTTGCTCTTCACGACCCCCGTCCATTTCACTCCCTCCGGAAGCGCAGCGCGCACCTCGATGTTATTTATGTCGTTCGCGGAACTGGAAAGAAGCCAGTGTACCGTGTACTGCGTTCCCTGCCCCACTTTCGGGGGAAGCGATCCCGCATTCGCGATCTGGCTCAACGCGTCGCGGTAATAGGCCCGTGACGCGACCGAAACCGCTCCGGATACTTTTGTATCCATGATACGTTCCGCATATGTGCGTGACGCGGAGAGGTAGTACGGCACAGAAGGCGATTCGGCGCCTATCGTCGCGCGCGCGGAATAGTTTCTGTCATTCATGCGATTTAATTTAAACTGGTTCTTAAGCGAGATTGAAAAATGAACTTCGCCGGATATTCCCGGGTCCACCAACCGCAATGAGGGATTGTTCGCCGAGTTCCATGTAAGCGTGTGCGTGGTCGCGTTATATGAAGCATCCGGCGCGGAGAGCGAAGAAAAATCAAAGAGTTCTCCCACAAGGACCGCGTGCAGAGCGAGGTTTGCAAGAGCAATGCCGCTGTTATTCTGATACCGTACCGAATACTCAAGCGTATCGCCCACATGCGCTACGTAATTTTCTTGCCCGTTGATCCCGACCTCGAGTCCCAACGGCGAGGGCGCAAGCGTGAAGTCGGCCGACGTTGTCCCTAAGGGATATTCCTTTTCGCCGAATTTCGCGGAAATCTTCAAAGGAATCGAAAAGTCGGGCTGGGAACCGTTTCCGAACCGCCCCGAGATCGTAAGCGTTCCTGAGGCGTGCGCGGGAAGATCGCCAAGATCCCAGTAGTTCGTAAACGACGAGGGAGGGATCGAGGATGAATCAAAACGGAATCCATCGGGGTAATCCGCTTCAAGCGAGACATCCTTGAGTCCGGAGTCCGACGTATTGACATAAGCAACATCGAACGAAAAGGTGGATCCCTCGAGTGCCTGATCGGGTTTTTTCACCGAGAGCGCGATTACGGAGTCGCCCACCGCTACTGTCGCGTCATTCTTCGCATCAAAACGCGATCCCGGTTTCGTCTCATAAGAAAATACCGCGGTGATTTTCATTTCGTTTCCCTGTTCCGCTACCGGTATCAGCGTGTACGTTTTTTTATTGAGGCCTCCCGATTTCAGTTCTCCGATCGTATCGGTCACTATCGAGGGATCCGCGCCCGGTCCCGCAGCAACAATACCGTCCGGGAGATTCAGGGTAATGCTCCCGTTTTGAAGCGTCATGCTGGCGTTATTCGTTACGCTCACCGACACCTCAAACGGCACTCCGCGCGTTACGCTGCGTTCCGTGTATACGTCAACGCTCACCCCCCTCGGTGCGCTCATATACATGACAATGAAAAGCGCGCCGAGTGCGATGATGCCGAACCCTATCCCCGTTCCTATAAGAAGCGTTTTCTTGAGCCAGTTCGGCGGAGCATCGTTCGTCTTTTTTCTCCTCCGCGAAACGGCGCGTTTCGATTGCCGTTTCTGAAACGCCTCGATTCTTTTTTCGAGATCACGAAGTGTCATCGCGTTATGAACAATATACTATGTCGCTCTCGGGCAGTCGAGCGCCGCATTGATCGCAGAAAAATTCATGGTGCGGGAGCGAGAACAGTGAAACGGGGTTTTCCCCGCACGCTTCGCAGGATGCGGACGTCGAATCATATCCCAATAGCTTGAAAAACACCGCGATACTCTCCCCGCTCCCGCATACGACTCGCTTCAGCGCTTCCCAGAGACGCGCGTCGGAAACTCCCTTCGGCGCAAGCGCGCGGATGAGCCCGATCACGCGGAGTGCGGCCGGAGAAAGAATGCGGGAAGGCATCGCTCGTAGCGCATCAATAAGAGTGAATTGGTTTTTTTCAACAAGACGGATCACCACCAGGCTGCCCACGTCGCAATGAGGAGAAAGTTTTGAAAGCGGCTTTCTCCCTCCTATCATGCGTACTTCGATTCTCCCCAGCTGCTCCGTGTAGCAATCGATCGCGCGGTCCGCTTCACCGCGCGGATGCACGGAAAGCACGATTGCGTCGGTCACATATTCCTGCATGGTATTACTGCGCTACGGGGCGCGCCCCCGCTTTTGGCGTCTTCCAATATCCGAGACGGAATTTTCCTCCGAGCATGAGACGCGTCAGGCCGTCGATCGCGGGAAGCGAGCTGAAAAACACGAAAATAACCGGCGTAGCGATCCATTGCAGGAGGTATAAGGTGTAATGCCACGCCTTGAATCCTTTTATTCGCGGGGCGAGAAGTATCACGGAGAAAAACGCGGAAGCAATTATGCCGACCGATCCTATGTTCAGAATCCATCCCGTGAACCGCGGAAGATTGTAGGAGAGCACCGAACTCGTGAAAGCGCTTCCCCCTATCAAATTCGGAAGCCATCCGAAAAAGAAGATAACGAAAGAGCTGGTCGCCCACGAGTACGATCCCTCAAAAAGCGTCCAGAGCCAGAACCACTTGGTGCGCCGCGGAATGGTTTTCCCTTTTTCCCTAAAATCACGGGCAAGGTACGAGATGTTTTCCGCTCCCCATGCCCAGCGACGCTGCTGTTTATACAAGCTTGCCGCCGCCTGGCGGAGCGTCGCTCCCTCAATAGCATCCATATAGATCGGGTAGAAAAGCGGAACGACGCGCCAGTCGCCTCCATAATGCGAAAAACATTTGAAAAAAATTCTCGAGTCCTCGGATACGATGTTCGTATCCCAATAATCGATATCGACGACGGCTTGGAGCGGCATGCTGTGGGAAGAAAAAGTGACAAGCTGCTCCTCGCGGGATTCCTGCATCAGCTGCCAGAAACTTGAGGAAAATCCGACGAGTCGCGCAAAGAACGGCGCATAGTGAACATTATTGATAAAAAGCGGAATCGGCTGGTAACTTGAGCGATCCGGATGCGGTGAGGTAAGGAACGCGTACGTAAGCACTCCGAAGTAGTCGCGTTCGGTGCGGCTATCCATATCGAAAACCGAGACGATGATGCGTGCGTAAGGAACGCCGGACGGATCGATCACCTCCCTCACTATGTGCCGCGCCGCCCATGTGACATTCGCGCTTTTCCCCTTGAGCTCCCCTTCGATGGCATCGGGATGGGTTACGATAGAAAACGACTTAAAGGACGAACCGAATTCTTCCTTGATTTTTTCCGCGACTTCCGCGTCGCCCGCCCCGCCACGCTCTTCGACTCCAAGCGCTACAAACAGTCTGTCCTTTGGATAATTCGAATGTATCAGGCTTAAGAAACTCTCGCGCACCAGGTTGTGCGGCTCGTGATACATGGGGAATATCACAAGGTGATGAACATCCTCCCACTTCCCCCGCTCTTCCGACTTTAGCTTCTCAAGCCAGTCCAGCTTCATGTTCGCCCGCATCCTCGCGAACGAGAAGCGAAGATGGAAGAAGAGATAAACAAGCTTTAGGAGCCAATATAAGTCGTAAAGGAGAATAAATACGACCACCACGACCGGTGCCTGCCATGAAAGCGCCACCAGAAGAAGAAGGGTGCCCCACGCGGCGGCACCAGGTAATATTTCCCAAAAGCGGGTCATACAAGAAGATGCTCTTTCTAATAGAGGAGGAGTCCAAGCATTGAGTCGGCGGAGAAAGATCCGCTGCCGAGCACCACAAGCGCTAGGAGCGCGGCGAGGATAAGGAGATCAAATTCGTATCCTCCCGCAAATCCTTTCTTTCCGGTTACCTTGAGGATTGCGACAACGAACTGGACGAAAAAGAGCGCCGCGAACACCTGTGTGACAATTCCGACGATAAGCGCAATGCCTCCTACAAATTCAAGGAATGCTACAAACGGACCCCAAAATTTCGCAGGCTTGAATCCCATTGCTTCAAACGACGAGACGGCGCCGCTTAGGTTTTTGACCTTCCTCCATCCGTGCACGAGAAAGATAAGACCGAGCACGAGACGTAATGCGAGAAGCCCCCAATCACTGAACACATATAAGAATTGAATCATAGTAAGAGTATAGAGCATCAGGCATGGATACGGCAATTTCATATGCCAACGGTTATGTGATATGTTATGGGTGATATGGTTCATCGCGTCGCGGGACGGAAGAGCGGCATAATCATAGGGATTCTATTTCTCGTAGTACTCTCCGCGGCGATGGTGCTGGTGTGGAGATTTTTATTTTTGGAAAAGAGCATAGTCGCTTCGGCGACGAAATTCCAATGTATAAGCTACGATCCCCGGTATATCTTCGAGGGGGACATTACGAAAAAGAACTTCGCCGTTACGGAGGAGCAGATTAGAAGCGATCTCCGTCTTATTTCACAAATTTCCCCCTGCGTGCGGATATATCACGCGACTCACGGGATGGAGCTGGTGCCGCAGATTGCGAAGGAATTCAACATGACGGTGATAGGAGGCGCGTGGATTGAAGGGAAAGACGAAAACGAGGATAAAAGAGAAGTGGATACGCTCATCCAGACGATAGCGAAAAACAGGAATATAACGATGGCGTTCGTGGGAAACGAGGTTCTGCAATTTAACAGAATTTCCAAACAGAAACTGATCGACTACATCGAACGCGTAAGGCAACAGGTGGCAATACCGGTGGGAGCGTCGGAGCGGCTCGCCGAATGGCGCAATAATCAGGATCTCCTCGGGGCGGTGGACGTGGTGGGACTCCACGCGCTCCCTTACTGGGCCTCCGTTCCGATAGAAGATTCGGTGAAGTGGACAGTCGAAGAATATAAAGAAGCGCAGAAGATCGCCGGAGGGAAAATGGTGTTCGTGACAGAAACCGGGTGGCCCTCTCTCGGCGCACAGCGCGGGGAATCAATTCCGAGCCTGGTAGGTCAGGCTTATTTCATAAGAGCGTTCTCGTCCCAAGCAAAGAGCGAGGGCATCCAATACAATGTTTTCGAGGCCTTTGACCAACCGTGGAAGATGTACGACGAAGGGAGAGTGGGAGCTCACTGGGGGCTGTTCGATTCCGGGAAAAAGATAAAGTTTTCGCTGACCGGATCCGTCACGAACGACCGGAATTGGGAGTATTGGGCCATGGGCACGACCGCCGTCATCATACTATTGGGCGCGATATTCCTTTACCTTTTCCGCGATCTTTCCGCCGCGGGACTTCTCTTCGGCATCTCGATCATCGCCGCATCTTCCCTCATCGCGAGCATTATAAGCCAAACGGCGATAAGCGAGTACATGGTGCGAAGGCCATTTTTGTGGCTTTTCGTGCTTCCCACGCAGTTTTTTCTTCTTTTTCTCACGCTCATCCAAACCGTGGAAGTTGTTGAGGTTATAGGAAAAAGGAGATTAACAAACGTAATCCCCCTTCCTCCGCGAGAAAACACGCCGAAGGTTTCCATTCATGTTCCCGCGAGAGACGAGGATCCCCGTATCGTCATCCGCGCGATTCGAAGCCTGCTCTCGCTTGATTATCCCAATAAGGAGATAATTGTCATCGACAACAACACGAGCGACGAACGTTTATGGAAGCCGGTTTTTGAATTTTCAGAGCGGTATCCCGGTATCGTGCGGTTTTTTCATCTTGATTCGTGCCCGGGATTCAAGGCGGGCGCGCTCAACTTCGGGTTGTCACAGACCGCCCCGGATGCGGAAATCATCGGGGTTGTGGATGCGGATTACGAAGTATTTCCGAGTTGGCTTACGGAAACCGCGGGATATTTCTCCGATCCGCATATCGCCGTGGTCCAGGCGCCGCAGGTTCACAGGACGCAGGATTCAAATCTCTTTAAACGATTTATACACCACGAATACGCCGGTTTTTTCGAGATCGGGATGGTGCAGCGCAATGAGAGGAACGCGATCATACAGCATGGGACAATGACGCTTATACGAAGAAACATACTGGAAAAAATGGGAGGATGGAGCGAACAATCCATCACCGAGGATGCGGAACTGGGCGTTCGCATTCTCGCCGAGGGATACTCCATGTATTACGTGCACAAGACGCTGGGAGTGGGAGATCCCGCACATACTTTTTCCGCATACCGGAGGCAACGATTCAGGTGGGTGTACGGAGCGGTGCGCATCGTGCTGCGGCATTTCAAAAAACTTTTCGGGATCAATTCCGCGTTCACGCCGACGCAGACTTTCTATTTTGTCGGCGAATGGGCGGTGTGGTTCGCACAAGCGCTCTATCCGCTCTTTATTTTCCTCGGAATGTTGGGAAGCGCTCTTGTTATTTTTGATCAAAGATTCTTTCCGCCGTCGCAATTCCTTTACCCCTCGATATTCTATTTTCTGTTCCTCCTTCTCTCCATTTTCCTTGTATACAGGGAACGGGTCACAAAAAACATTTTCCAGATAATTGCAGCGATGGTCTCCGGGGCGGCGCTTACGCCGACTATTTCTCTCGCAATCTGGGAAGGATTCCTATTTCCCAAAAAACCGTTCTTGCGCACGCGAATCGCCCAGGAAGGAAATGGTACGGCTCTCACGACCTTTATTTCACTTCTAAAAAGGATGTGGATCCATGTTTTCTTGGCGCTGTGGTTCTCCGCGAGTGTGATTGTTCTTCTTTATTCTTACGGCTTTCTGCATAGGGACGCGGTTATGTGGGTGATTATATTACTCATCCTCTCTTTCCCGAGTTTCTGCGTTATTACGGTCTCGCTCCTCGATTTTTTCTCTGCAAGGAAAGAAAAAGACGGCAACGTTTTGACACGGCATGACATCCCTGCTTTTGACTCTTTCCCCTCTTCGATTAACAATGTGAAAAATGAGAATCTTAGCCATAGAGACCAGTTGTGACGAAACAGCTCTCGCATTACTCGAAGCGACGGGGGGGCTTAGTGCGCCGCAATTCAAGATTCTGGGGAACGTAATCTCATCTCAAATTGAAGTACACCGTCCGTGGGGTGGCGTGGTACCGAATCTCGCAAAACGGGAACACCTGAAGAATCTTCCGGTCGTACTTGAGGAATTAGTTGGAGGCCCGGCCTCCGGTAAGAAGCCGGGCCTCCTCGCATTGGACGCGATCGCCGTCACTGTCGGTCCCGGCCTTGAACCGGCACTCTGGACGGGCGTCAATTTTGCAAAAGAGCTGTACAAAAATCTAAAGAAGAAAAACTCGAAACTCAAACTTATCGGCGTCAACCATCTGGAGGGACATCTCTACAGCTTTTTACTGAAGCAAAAAGCTGAATTTTCAATTTTTCCACCGGAGGCGGATCCTCCTTCGGAGGACAATTTTCAATTTTCAAAACGAAAACTTTTTCCAGCAATTGCGCTTATCGTAAGCGGGGGGCACACTATACTTCTAAAGATGGATTCACTCACGAAGTGGAAGAAACTCGGGGAAACAAGAGACGACGCGGTCGGCGAGGCGTTCGATAAGGTCGCAAAAATGCTCGACCTTCCCTATCCCGGCGGTCCGGAAATTCAGAAACTCGCGAAACAAGGAAATTCTCATGCGATTGAATTTCCGCGACCGATGATTCATGACAAGAGTTATGATTTCAGCTACTCCGGCCTCAAAACATCTGTACTTTATTACCTGCGAGATAGAAAGGAGGCTGAGCCTCCGCGAGTAGGAGGCTCAGCCTCCAGGAAATTGAAAGCGGATGTCGCTGCTTCATTTCAAGAAGCGGCGCTCGATGTGCTCGTCACGAAGGCGACGCGTGCGGCAAAAGAATATGAAGCAAGATCGATCTTTCTTTCCGGCGGCGTCGCGGCGAACGCCTCGCTCCGCGAGAAGTTGGAAGCTACGAGTAAAAAAATGAGGATTGGTTTTATCGCGCCTCCAATGGACTTCAATACGGACAACGGCGTTATGATCGGCGTCGCGGGATATATCTCCTATCTTCGAAAAAAGAATAAAAGGATCACCGCGCAAGCGAATTTAAACTTATAGTTTCTCAACAAATTACTTCCTTTTGTGAAGAAAATACGTCATAATGTGGGCTATGGGCGCTGATTTTTCGAAACCCTACGATCCAAAACAAACCGAATCGGAAATCTATGACCTATGGGAAAAATCCGGCTATTTCAATCCGGACAATCTTCCTATTCGCAAAATTGGAAATCGGAAATTGAAAATTGAAAATTATGTTGTGTACATGCCCCTCCCGAACGTCACGGGAACGCTTCATATGGGACATGCCTTGGATAACACGACTCCTGATATTCTCATTCGGTATTACCGAATGAAAGGAGTACGAACGCTCTGGTTTCCCGGTACGGACCATGCGGGCATTGCGACACAGTATGTCGTCGAAAAACAGTTGAAGAAAGAAGGTAAAACGCGTTTCGATCTGGGACGGGAGAAGTTCATCGAGCGCGTATGGGAATGGAAGAAGGAGTACGGCGGGAAGATCCTGGAACAACTTAAAAAACTCGGGCTCTCGGCCGACTGGTCGCGCGCGCGCTTCACGATGGACGATGCTTATGCCGCGGATGTTATCGACGCGTTTATTCACTACTACGAGAAGGGTATGCTCTACCGCGGTCTCCGCACCGTAAACTGGTGTCCGCGATGCCAGACAAGTTTGTCGGATCTCGAACTTGAGTATAAGGAGGAACAGACGACGCTCTACTACATCAAATACGGCCCTTTCACGCTTGCGACGACTCGTCCCGAGACGAAGTTCGGCGATACGGGAATTGCGGTTCACCCGCGCGACCCCAAGTATAAACAGTATGTCGGGAAAGAACTCGAAATCGAGTCGCTCTCGGTGGACGGTTCGCTCGACACGCCCGTAAAAAAGAAAAATAAGATTGCCGTGGTCGCCGATGAAGCCGTTGACAGGGAATTCGGTACGGGCGCGGTAAAGGTTACCCCCGCGCACGACCTGACCGACTTCGAGATCGGCAATCGGCACGACCTGCCGCTCGTGCAGGTGATCGACGAACGCGGAAGAATGAACGAGAAGGCTGGAAAGTATGCGGGGATGAAAACGGAGGATGCACGAAAGAAGATTGTGGAAGATCTGAAGACGGTCGGGCTTCTCGAAAAAGAAGAGTCATATGGGCACAACCTTGCGGTGTGCTACCGTTGCGGACACGCGATCGAACCGATCCCCTCGACACAGTGGTTTTTGAAGATGGAGCGACTCGCGAAAGAGGCGCTGGATGTTGTGAAGAAGAAAAAGGTGATTATTCAACCGAAAAATTTCGAAAAAACATATGGCTCGTGGCTTTCGAATATCAAGGACTGGACGATTTCGAGACAGATTTGGTGGGGGCACCAGCTTCCTGTTTATTTTTGTAAAAATAAACAGGAAGCAAATTCCAAATTCCAAATTCCAAATGATAAACAAACGCGAAATTCTGAAAACGAAACTCAAAACACGGGAGGATTTGTTGTGGCAAAAGAAAAGCCGAAGACGTGTCCGTTCTGTAAAAAATGTGACATGGAGCAATCGCCTGACGTTCTGGATACCTGGTTTTCATCTGCGCTCTGGCCTTTCGCGGGACTTTCGAAAGAGGATCGGAAGAAATACTATCCCGGAAATCTCGTCTCGAATGCGCGCGAAATCCTGAATCTCTGGGATACGCGCATGATTTTCTCCGGACTCGAGTTTATGGGAAATATCCCCTTCCGGAACGTGCTTATTCACGGAACGGTGCTTACAAAGGACGGGAAACGGATGTCAAAATCGCTCGGAACGGGGATCGATCCCCTGAAGTATGTTGACGAATACGGCGCGGACGCAACAAGGTTTGCCGTCATCTGGCAGGCATCGGGACAGGACATCCGATGGGACGAGGCGGCTGTCATTGCAGGAAGAAAGTTTACCAACAAAATCTGGAACGCGAGCCGGTTTGTTCTGGAACAAACGAAAGATCTGAAGTCCGCGAATTTGAACAAGAAACCAACCGCAAAAACAAAGGCGGACACAAAGATATTGAAAGCGCTCGAAAAAACGAAAAAGAACACGGGGAAATACATCGAGTCGTTCCAGTTTTCAAGAGCGCTCCATGAACTCTATGACTTCTTCTGGCACGAGTTCTGCGATCGGTATCTCGAGATATCCAAAAAACAGATGGAAGACGAAAAACTCAAGAAAAATACGCAGGCGATCCTTTTTTATACGCTCAGAGAATCATTGAAGCTGCTTCATCCCTTTCTTCCTTTCATCACCGAAACAATCTATCGGGAATTCCCCGACACGTCATCACTCCTTATGATCGAGAAGTGGTAGGGGTCTTCCCTGGTGTATAATGAGTGAAGAGCTACATGGATTCCTTTCTTCACTTTCTCGTCATATTTATCCTTTCCGCGATTCCCGCAATCGTGTGGCTCATTTTCTTCCTGAAAGAGGACGACCACCCGGAACCGAAGACGCTCGTCGTAAAGACGTTTTTTGCGGGCGCCCTTATCAGCATACCGGTACTCTCGCTTCAGCTTCTTTTTCAAAATGTTCTTTCCCCCTCGATTAATAATCTGCTGTTTACCGTAATAGGACTTGCGTTTATCGAGGAGATATTCAAATTCACGGCCGCGCACCTCGCGGTGGGGCACAATAAGGCGTTTAACGAGCCGGTCGACGCGATGATATACATGATCGTCGCGGCGCTCGGGTTCGCGACGGTGGAGAATTTTTTCATCACCTGGAGCAATCTTCCTCTCGCAAGTTTTGCCGGAATTTTCACCGCGGTGAGCACGCTTGGACTTCGTTTCATCGGCGCGACGCTTCTCCACGCGATTGCTTCAGGTGCCTTGGGATATTACTGGGCTCTGGGACACTTTGAGCACATGGAACACCGGATCGGCATCGGTATACTTCTCGCAACGACAATCCATGCGGTTTTTAATCTTCTTGTATATCAGTTCCAGAATTCTCACGTCTTTTATCCCACATTCTTCCTTATGATAGCGGCGATTATTATTCTTACCGACTTCGAGAAACTGAAGAAAACCTAACGGCGATTTCCCGAAAAGCTCGCTATCGGGAAATATCCGCGGTAGAGCGATAAATGAAAAAGTGGTATACTTTTCTTATGTCTATGGAAAAAGAAGAAAAAAAAGATATCTTCGTCGAGCTTGCGAAGGTAAAAAGCCAACCCATGCCGCTTAAGGTTACCGAAAAGAATCTCGCGGAGGACAATCCTGCCGATGAGGGGGAGGGCACGCTCACCGTGGACGTATATCAGGACGGCGACTATGTCGTTGTCGAATCGACGGTAGCGGGCGTCGATGACGACGATCTCGAAGTAAACATTACGACCGAATCCGTAACAATCAAGGGGACCCGGGAACGGAGGAAAGAAATCGAGGACAAGGATTACTTCTACCAAGAGCTTTTCTGGGGAACGTTCTCACGGTCCATTATTCTTCCCCATGAGGTGGATCCGGAGGAATCGGTAGCGACGCTCAAAAACGGTGTGCTCACCATTAAGATGCCGCGCCTGAACCGCCAGAAGACGAAAAAACTGAAAGTAAAGACAGCTGACTAAAAAGCTTCACCCCGTTGCAAATACTGCCAACGGGGTTTTTGTACTCCTCAATTAGAGCGAGGGGAATTTCATAATGCCCAAATAGAACATTTTCCACCAATCGTGGTTTGTGCTCCTTCTGGGTCTTCCTAAGAAACTTTTTAATTTGTTAAACACCACCCACCTCGAAAAGTTTCTTCAAGTATATATCAAACTTCTCACCTCTGTCGAATTCGTTTTTGAACTTTTCAAAGCTCGCCGCCCCCGGGCTGAAAAGAATTACAAATCGCGTCCCTAATTCCTGATTCCCTGCCTGCGCAGGCAGGCTAATTCCTGATTCCCGTTTTTTAATACCTAATTCTCTATCCCTGATTCCCTTCAAGATTTCGGGTAGGCTTTCGAAAATCCTTGGACCAGTTTTCGGGAAGTATCGAAGCGCTCTCAATTCTTTAATCAGTTTCTTTGTTGCGCTGCCATTCAAAAAAAATACCTGCTTGGGTTTCAGCGTCTTCTTTATTTCCCTCGCGAGCGGACTGAATTCAAGATTCTTGTCCGTACCGCCGGTAATTAATATCAAATCTCCCCGGTTTTTAAAACGCCTGATCGCCGCGATTACCGCATCGGGAGAGGTGCCTGCCGAATCGTTTACCACGAGGAGTTTTTTTTCCCTAAACACGATTTCCTCCCGGTACCGGATTTCGGGAAGCGTTCTCGCTCTCTTTCGTATCGCATCATTCGAAATCCCCATAAGCGACGCCGCGAGCGACGCCGCGAGGAAGTTCTGCACATTGTGTTCTCCCCTGGTCCGTAATATCTTAAATTCTTTTTCTCCAAGGACAATTTTTTCCTGCCTGCCGATTTTCAAGATCACGCGATCGTTCGAAACAAATATCCCCTGCTTACCTTTTGAAAGCGGTTTCAGGGAAAAGAAGTACGCTCTCGCCTTTGGTTTTTTCGAGAGAAAGAACTTCGTCCACGGATTATCGAGATTCAGAACGAGCTTTTGCGATCTCGTCTGGTTTGAAAAAATATTTGCCTTCGCCGAGGCGTAGTCCCGAATGTTCTTATAACGATTCAGATGGTCGGGGTAGATATTGGTAATGACCGCCACATCGGGGCCACGAGACGATTTATCTAAAAGTTCAAGCTGCCATGAGGAAAGCTCAACTACGACGGGCGCTCTTTTGTTTTTCAGTTTTTCGACAAGAGAGAGGAGGGCTTCCTTCGACGAGTTGCCTCCCGCGATCGTATCCGGATACTTCGATTTCAGGAAATGCGCAATCCAGTTTGTAGTAGTGGTTTTTCCCCTTGTACCGGTTACGGAAATAATCGGATTCCGTGCCGAATCGAAAAATACTCTCGCGTCGTTCACAATAACTTTCCCCTCTTCTCTCGCTATTGCGAGATACTTACTCTCCCGCGGTACGGCGGGGTTCACGACGATAATATCGTTATTTTTAAAATCTTGAACCCTATGCCTCCCCAACACAAATTCTACAACTTCCTTATGCGCACTATGACGCGTCATAGTGCCCCCCTTAAGATCTCGATTCTTAAAATACCCGAGCTTTTCAAGAGAATTTTTCAATCTCTTCTCTGTACGCAAGTCGGTCACCGTTACTTTTGCGCCCTGCGAGACGAACCACTTCGCGCTTGCGATTCCTCCGCCGAGCGTCCCGAGACCCATGATAAGCACCTTTTTATTTTTGAAGTCGAGAGCTTTCACACATCAAATAATACAGGTTTTACGGGATTTCGAGGAGGATTGACCTAAATGCAAAAAAGTGGTAGAATTCGTCCAGAATTTTTTCAAAAGGAGCATGTATGCACACCCACGTTGACCCATTAATATGGATTTTTTCGTTATCATTTTTTGCCTCATTGGCCTTGGTTGCAGGAGCTGTCGCAACACAAAAGCAGATGCCGCGCAACAAGAGAGCTATAATTGCCAGTAGTCTCGGATTTATAAGTTTCCTTGTGGTGATTCCTCTTATCAACTCTGTTGAAACTTCAATTGAAAAAGCTGAGCGAGAAGCAAGTGATAAAACCGTCTCGTTTTATGAAAATCTCGAGTTGTTGGCTAATCGATTGAATCTCGCTGATGGCTGGTATGCAATCGCGGAACCTCCGATGATCACCGAATTATTTTCCAATTCCGGTGACACCACAAAGTATGTAACGCTAATGATTCATACTGATTGTGTCGGGAACCTCAAGGTTGCGTTCCCAGTAAGAGATTGGGTGCTACCGTTACCGAGAATAGAGGAGAAATATCTCGGCTATGGGTGGACATCTATACACTCTTCCTATTCTGATCTCAAGGCGGTTAGGATAGAGAGATACGAAACGAAGGAATTTAGCATTGAATCCCGCGCGGTAGAAGCGAAATTTTAACATCAACAAGCGCCATCTCGAGTTTTGAGATCGGCGCTTGTTTATTTTTATTCAAAATAAGGAGGCCCGGCTTCCCAAATGAAGCCGGGCCTCTAAACACACGATCTGATAATTAGCTATTCGCCTTGATTCTCATAGTGTAGAACGAGCGCCAGACGAATACTGTGGAGATCAGGAAAAAGACAACCGCGAGGACTGCGCTCGTCGAGCGCGGCAGGGTAATCGCTAGCTCAACCGCAAGCAGCCCGAAGAGCGTCGTAAATTTAATGATCGGATTCATAGCGACGGACGAGGTATCCTTGAAAGGATCTCCTACCGTATCCCCCACAACGGTCGCCGCGTGAAGCTCGGTTCCTTTCTCTTTGAGTTCGGTTTCCACGAGCTTCTTCGCGTTGTCCCATGCGCCCCCCGCGTTCGCCATAAAAATCGCCTGATAGAGCCCGAAAATTGCAATCGAAACAAGATATCCGATAAAGAAGTACGGATCGAGCGAGGCAAAGGCAAGCGCGCTGAAAAATACCACAAGGAAGATGTTAAACATCCCCTTTTGTGCAAACTGCGTGCAGATTTCTACCACCCGCTTCGAGTCCTCAATGGACGCCTTTTCGGAGCTTCCGTCGAGTTTTATCTTTTCCTTAATGAACGCAACCGCACGGTATGATCCGGTCACGACCGCCTGCATCGAGGCGCCGCTGAACCAGTAGATAATCGCGCCTCCGGTAATAAGTCCCAGGAGAAAAAGCGGGTTCAGAAGCGAAAGGTTGCTTACAAGCTCCGGCTTCAGTCCTTCCGTGAGAAGCATGATAATCGAGAAAATCAGGGTCGTCGCACCTACGACCGCCGTACCTATCAATACCGGCTTCGCGGTCGCCTTAAAGGTGTTCCCCGCGCCGTCGTTCTCTTCGAGATATTCTTTCGCCCGTTCAAAATCGGGTTCGAATCCGTAATCTTTTTTGATCTCTTCCTTGATGTTCGGAAGCGTTTCGATCATCGAAAGCTCGTAGACCGACTGGGCGTTGTCCGTCACGGGACCGTACGAGTCAACCGCGATCGTAACGGGCCCGAGTCCCAAGAACCCGAACGCCACGAGACCGAATGCGAAGACGGATGGCGCAATCATAAGTTCGCCCAACCCAAGTGTGCTCACGCCGAACGCGACTCCCATGAGCGCGATGATCGCGAGTCCGATCCAGTACGCGCTGAAATTGCCGGCGGTAAGCCCCGAGAGGATATTCAGGGACGCTCCTCCTTCGCGGGATGAACTTAAAATTTCCTTCACGTGCGTTGATTTCGTCGAAGTAAACACTTTTACAAGCTCGGGAATCAGAGCGCCCGCGAGCGTGCCGCAGCTGATGATCGTCGCGAGTTTCCACCAGAGTGATCCGTCACCCACGCCGGGGATCAGAAGATATGATGTGAGATAGGTGATACCGATCGAGATAAATGACGTAAGCCAGATTAAAGTCGTAAGCGGCGTTTCGAAGTTCATTTTATCAACCGTTTTGTATTTCGATCGCGCAAATGTCTCGTTCAGCGCGTACGAAAGGATGCTTGTTACGATCATCATGATACGCATCGCAAAAATCCACACGAGAAGCTGGACTTGCGTAATCGCGCTTGCCACCGCGAGGAGAATAAAAGTGATGAGCGCTACGCCCGTCACGCCGTAGGTTTCGAATCCGTCGGCGGTGGGTCCTACCGAGTCTCCCGCGTTGTCTCCCGTGCAGTCCGCGATGACGCCCGGATTCCGCGCGTCGTCCTCTTTTATTTTAAATACGATTTTCATCAAGTCGGAACCGATGTCCGCAATCTTCGTAAAGATGCCGCCTGCCACGCGAAGCGCCGCAGCGCCCAAAGACTCACCGATCGCGAACCCGATAAAGCACGGACCCGCGTAGTCGCCGGGTATAAAGAGAAGAATTGCGAGCATCGCCAAGAGCTCCGTGCTGATGAGAAGAGTCCCTACGCTCATCCCCGCCCGCATCGGAATTTCGTACGTCGGAAAGGGTTTTCCCTTGAGTCCCGCAAACGCCGTTCGCGAATTAGCGAATGTATTGATACGGATGCCGAACCACGCCACGCTGTAGCTTCCCAGGATGCCCAGTATGCTGAAGAGAAGAATGACGATTACCTTGATCGCTTCGAAGTGCTGAAGCAGCCCGAAATAAACGATAATAATAATGCCGATAAACGCCTCAAGGATTATTAGAAACTTTCCCTGCGTGATGAGATAGGTTTTGCAGGTTTCATAAATAAGCTCCGAAACCTCCTTCATCGCGCGATGTACCGGGAGCCTCTTCGTCTTCATAAACATCACAAGCCCGAAGAGCATTCCCAAAAGACACATCACGATGCCGGCGAGCAGGAGTCCGTGGCCGGTCATGCCGAGAAACGAGACCGATTTCAGATCGGGGAGCAGAAGGTCCGCCTCGCTCGCATGAGCACTCGGTGCGAGCGCCACGAACGATGCGAGCGCGGCTCCCGCTACTATAAATTTCGTTTTTATCTTTTTAAACACGTTTGTATTTCTTTTTTATTTTTCTTCGACGTTTTTGTTTTCCAACTCTTTCTGTTCCTCTTGTGATTCCACGTTCCCGGATTCTTTCTCCTTCTTTTCCTCTTCCGCCGGAGGAGGTCCCGCTTCTTCTTCCGCGGAGGCAATCCCTCCTTCCTGCACCTCGTCCGGATTCGACTGCGATCTGACGTCAATCTTCCATCCCGTAAGCTTCGCCGCAAGCCGGACGTTCTGTCCTCCTTTGCCGATCGCCAAACTCAGCTGGTCTTCCGCGACGAGAACCCGCGCTTCGCGACGCGGGAGAATCTCGACGAGCTTCGCCTTTGCGGGAGAGATCGCATTCCCGATGAACTTCTCGGGATCTTCCGACCATTCGATAATATCGATCTTTTCGTTACCGAGCTCGTTCGTCACCGCCATGACGCGCGTGCCGCGCTGGCCTACCGCCGATCCCACCGGATCGACGCCTTCTTCATTCGAATACACTGCGATTTTTGTGCGGCTCCCCGCCTCCCGCGCGATTTGCTTTATTTCCACCGTCCCATCGGCGATCTCGGGAACTTCGAGTTCAAAAAGTTTTGCGACAAAGCTCGGATGCGATCGCGAAAGCACGATACCGGGCCGACGCACGTCATTTTGGACTGCAAATACGAAAAAACGCATCCGGTCACCCATGCGATAGTGTTCGCCGGGAATGCTTTCGTTCGGATACATGATGCCCATCGCGCGGCCGAGGTTCACGTAAACGTTCCCTCGTTCAAACCGCTGGATTACGCCGCTCACGATCTCCCCTTCCTTGTCCGCAAACTCATCGCGAATCGAGGATCGCTCCGCCTCGCGGAGATTTTGCAAAATAACCTGTTTCGCGGTTTGCGCCGCAATGCGACCGAAGTCCTCGTGAGTTTCGAGGGGAAATTCGAGTTCCTCTTCGAGTGCCGCATTCTTTTTAAATTGTTTCGCCTCTTCTAAAAAGATGTGCCGATCCGGATTATAGCGCGGAAGCACCCCTTCCGCTTCTTCCGCCGGAGTCGGTTCCTTCGTCTCCTCTTCTTCGGAGACAATGCGTACCATTGAAGGATCCACCACGGTCTTCACTTGGAAAAACCCTATTTCTCCCGTCTTCGAATCGATTTTCGCGCGGATAATTTCGGATCGCTTCCTATATTCCTTCTTATATGCGGCCGCGATGGCGGCTTCGATCGCCCCCATCACCTTCTCGGGAGGAATTCCTTTCTCGGTGGCAATTTGCTCCACCGCACCGCTCAATGATTTTAAATCCATCATTTTTTTTTAATACATTCTTATCGCCCTTTCGTTTAAAAGTTTACCGCTCTCTATGGAGCGGTCAGGAATAATTCAATGGTACTACTTCTTCATTTACTGTCAACCATATAAAGGTTTCATTCTACGTTCTCGTAGTGATTTACTACGAAATTATTTTTAACTTTTGTCAATGCTATCACATCGAGTCGCCATCCCCTCTCGTCATTGATCAGATCTTGGTGCCGACCGGCATAGAGCGAGGCCGCCTTCTTGAATTTCTTCATCTTTGATGAACTCATCTGGTCCTCCGGTTTTAGCTCCCCCTCTCTCATAGTCTTCACTTCAACAAAGACAAGTGTCTTATCCGATGCCACCGCAACTATATCCAGTTCACCCCATGGTTGCCTAAAGTTTCTGCCAATAATCCTGAATTTCCTGTTTTTGAGATAATTCACGGCATAATCCTCTCCTATTTTTCCTAATTCTGATGAATTTATCTCCATACCTTTTAAAATTGTCTCATTAACTTCTTGAAAAAACCCAAAATCTGCATCGAAAATCTGTTTCAAATTGTTTGTCGACAAACAATTTTGCCATTTTGAAGGCCTATTTTTGAAAAAATGTAGGTTTCATCGCACTATCAGCTTCTCTGTTTTTTAGCCAAAATTTTGTAGTGTTTATGCGGAAATCTAGGTTTCATCGCATTATCAGGTTTTTCAGCTTTTTCAGTTTTTCCTTGTTTTCCTGTTTTTTCTAATAAATCTCTTTTCTAACTCTAACAAACAAAAGTGGTTTGGCTTCTTGAAGTTATCCACTTTTTTATCGAGGCCCGGCCTCGATAGATTGGGATGTGTTCATTTTTCTGCTTTAATGGGTCTGTATGGAAAAAATTCCCCCGGAACGGCTCTTCTCCAAGAACCTTATCTTTGTCGACACTGAGTTCTCGACGCTCGATCCTTATAAAGGGGAAATACTTTCGATCGGACTTATAAAACTGAACGGCGAAGAACTGTATCTCGAACTTGAATATGAAGGGGAGACAAGCGATTTTGTAAAAAAACACATTCTCCCGACGCTCTCGAAAAATAAGGTTTCGCGGGAAGAAGCGAAGACGAAGATAAGAGAATTTGTAGGGGACGAGGAACCGTACATGGTCGGGCTCATCAACCAGTACGACACGCTCTATTTTTACAAACTCTTCGGGGTAAGCGAACAACCGCTCTACTGGATTCCGATCGACTTCGCCTCGATCCTTTTCGCGGAAGGATACAATCCTGAAAAATATCTGAAATTCGCAAAGTCGCTCGGTATCAATACCAACAAATATCCGCCGCATCACGCGCTGTATGACGCAAGGCTCTTAAGAGAGGTGTTTATGAAATTTTTTGAAATCGATCAGGAGTTATGAAATGGAAACTGCCGCCCGCAATAAAAGTATATGAAGCGCTCGGAACCATCGCGGACAAGCGCATTAAGGTGAAGGGGGATGCCGCAGTCGTAACCTCTTCGAGCGGAGACAAACACTACGAGGTGCGTTATGAATCCGGCACGCATGCAATTACCGCAAACGATAACGGATCGTATTGGCAGGGATACCTCGGCTATCCCTCGATAGCGTTCCTTATGAAGAAAAAAATTATTTCTTTCGATGAAGCGATCGCGAAATCACTCGAAAAGACCGAATGGAAAAAGATAAACGCGAAATTCAAAAATAATTTCGAAAAAACGGAAGCATTCGTACTCGGTGTTGCGGAACAAAGGGGGATGCCGCGGGAACAAATTACGACGCTCGTGAAAAAGATAATGGATGAAATACGAGAATTAAAACCGGAGAAACTCGGCGCAACAAAAAAGCCCCCGAGAGGGGACTAGAAATTCGACTGTATCTCCCGTACAAGCTTCTCAAGTGTTTCTCTTGAGTCGGCACCCGCCCAAAACCGGAGGAGCGGCTCTGTGTTTGACGGCCTCATACCGAAGAGCCAATCCCTCGAGGCAAACACGACGCCGTCCGTGGTGTCTTTCTGGAGCTCGTTTTTCCCTTCATATATTGAGGAAATCTTCCGAATTGACTCCGCGGGATCTTCAACCCGAACGTCCCACTGGGTTGTTTCGCGTCTCGGAATACGCTCAAGAAATTCCTGGAAAGAAGAGGGCAGCCCCGAGATGATTTGGAGCAGCCTCATAAAAGCGAATATTCCCGAGTCCGTATCAAAAAACTCCCTGAAGTAATAATGCCCCGAGTACTCGGCGCCTATATCCGCGTCAACGTCTTTCATTTTCTCTTTCATGAAGCGGGTTCCCACACGCGATTCATAAAGCTCGCCTTTGTATCCGATATGTTTCAGGACATGAAATGTCTGCACCTCCGCAACAAGTCTTTCCTTCCCCTGTTCCGCAAGAAGAAAAGCGACGACATAATAGGGAATCTCGTCGCCGTGCCCGTCTACGAAGAACGCTCTGTCTCCGTCGGCATCGAATGCTACACCAAGCTCGGCGCCGGTCTTCACCACTTCCTTTTTCAAACCATCCAATGCTCCGGGGATAAGGGGATTGGGACCTCTTGAGGGGAATCTTCCGTCCGGAACATCATTCAAAAAGCTGAACGTGATGTTCTCGAAAACCGGCACAAGCGCGGAGCAAATCCGCCCCGTGGCACCGTTCCCGAAATCACATACTACGCGGAGCGGCTTTCGAACATTAAATTGCTGTTTGTAAAAAGAGACATATTCTTCCACCATCTCGCGTTTTTCATAACGTCCGCCTCCTTGTCCCGCGGGTCCGGCGTTCCGTATCGCTTCTTTGACCGCATCCCCGCCGATCATGACCGCCTTCGGACCGACCACCTTAAACCCATTCCATTCGGGGGGGTTATGGGAAGCAGTAACCATAATCCCACCGGCCGCCCCGAGCGCATTCACCGCAAAGTAGAAGAGCGGGGTGCTGCATATACCCACATCGATAACCTCGTACTTCGGGTTGAGGAGGAGGTTTTTTACGATGGCCTGCGCAAGCTCGGAAGAGCCGATTCTCACGTCTCTTCCCACAATCATTTTTCCTCCCGGAAAGAGCGCCGAACATCCTCGCGCGACTTCCGCGGCAACCTCATCGTTTATCTCCAAGGGATATATCCCGCGAATGTCATACGCTTTGAATATGCGCTCGTTCATGAATTGAATTTTAACGGAATTTAAGATTTAATGAAACAGAACAATGGCCCGACACAAAAAGAAGAAGGGGAACGGCAAGGAGAAAAAAACGGAACGGATTCCCGAGAGGAAACAAGAAACACGAGAGAGTGCGCTTCACCCCGAAACAAAGAAAAGCATCTGGATCGTCGTCTTTACGGCTCTCGCCGTGATCTTACTCCTCGCCGCGTGGGGCGTTGCGGGCCCTTGGGGAAACGGCATTTATAATTTCTTCGACCTGCTCTTCGGGTGGGGGTATTATCTTCTGCCCATCATGGCACTCCTTATCGCCTTTACGCTTCTTACCTCCGATGCGAAGAAACTCCTTCCTACCTCGCTTATCGGCGGAGGTGTATTTATCCTCGCCGCACTCGGCTTTATCGATATCGCGGCGCCGGGAAACGGGGGAGCGATCGGAACGTTTGTAGGACTCCTCAAAAACCCCTTTAGCGTTCCCGGGGCGCTCGTAATCACCGTTGCCGCGCTCGTTGTTTCTCTTCTTATTGTAGTGAACCGCCCGCTCCACCTGGGGCAGCTTTTCAAAAAAGACGAGGGGGACAAAGAGGAGGATGGGGACAATAAGGAAGAGGAAAAAGAAATGAAGGTTATACTTCCCGAAACGCCGCCCGCTCCGAAAGAAAAAGAAACACCGCGAAAGAAGGAGGGGACGATCGCGGAGATGGATACGGAGTTGCCGAAGGGTTCTTCCTTCAAACCGATCAAAAATTACGTGGCGCCTCCCTTGTCGCTTCTGAACTCGACGACCGAAAAACCGACGATCGGCGACCTCAGGGCGAACGCGAATATCATCAAACGCACGCTTGAGAGCTTCGGCATCATGGTCGAGATGGGAGAGATAAACGTAGGACCAACCGTCACCCGTTATACTCTGAAGCCGGCCGAAGGCGTCAAACTCTCGCGCATTACGACTCTGAACCAGGATCTTGCACTCGCTTTGGCCGCACATCCCATCCGCATCGAAGCCCCCATTCCGGGGAAGTCGCTTGTGGGAATCGAAGTGCCGAACAAGGCGGCGGCGCTCGTCCGCCTCGGAAGTTTGCTCCTCTATCCGGATTTTCAGAAAAGCGGCCAGCTCGCGTTCGCCTTGGGAAGGAATGTGAGCGGCGAGCCGATGTTCAAGGACATCGCAAAGATGCCGCACCTCTTGGTTGCGGGCGCGACCGGATCGGGAAAATCCATCATGATTCACTCGATCATTATGTCGCTTCTTTACAGAAATTCTCCGGACATGCTTCGTTTTCTTATGATCGACCCGAAACGCGTGGAACTCTCCGTTTATGACGGCATCTCTCATCTTTTGGCGCCCGTCATTACGGAAAATAAAAAGGCGATCGGGGTTTTGCGATGGGCGATCCAGGAGATGGACCGAAGATACGAGATTTTACTCGGAGCGGGAGCGCGCGACATTAAGAGCTATAACTCATCGGGAAAATCGATGCCGTACATTGTGATCGTGATCGACGAACTTGCGGACCTTATGACCTCTTTCGGAAAAGAAGTCGAGGGATCGATTATTCGTCTTGCGCAAATGGCGCGTGCGACCGGCATCCATCTCGTCGTTTCGACCCAGCGTCCCTCAGTGGAGGTAATCACAGGACTCATCAAAGCGAACATTACGACGAGAATTGCGCTTCAGGTCGCGAGTCAGATCGACTCGCGCACCATCCTCGATACTCCGGGCGCGGAAAAACTCCTCGGAAGCGGGGATGCGCTTTTCATCGCGGCTGACATCTCGAAGCCCATGCGCGTACAAGGAGCATATCTTTCGGAAGAAGAAATCAAGAAGGTTACTTCTTTCATTAAAAAGAACAACGAGGTTATCTCGACCGACGAAATAAAAATAGAAAACGGCGGGAATGGATCGCAGGCAAATCTCGATCTTGAGAACATGGATATGTCGGACGGCGACGAACTTCTGGACGAAGCGATCGAACTGGTGCGAGCGGCAAAGAAGGCCTCCGCATCGCTTCTCCAGCGACGACTGAAGGTCGGGTACGCACGCGCGGCGCGGCTTCTTGATCTGATGGAGGAACGCGGCATTGTTGGCCCAGGCGAGGGTGCAAAACCGAGAGAAGTTTTCGTTTCGGACGGATCCGAAGAGTAGAACCCCGAGACCGGGCTTCAATCTATCGAGGCCCGGCCTCGATAATTTTGTTATTCGACCTAAAGAGCGACCTGTTCTATAATGGTCTTTGGCGACCAACGCATATGGCGCAGGAAGAAAAAAACCTCTCCGGATTTATCGTGGAAGTCCTCAAAGCAAGAGGAATGACGCTTGAGAAGCTTTCTCAATTGAGCGGCGTTCCCGAAGGGGCGCTCGAACTGCTTCTCGAAGAGCGATTCGACAAGCTCCCTTCCGCACCGTATATCCACGGATACCTTATGAAGGTTGCCGAGGTTTTGAATATCGACGGAAAAGAATTATGGCGGCGTTATCTCAAAAACAACGAAGAGCTGCGCCGCTCCGGAAGAGAAGATACGCTTCCTCCCAATCGTTTTATCACGCCGCACGTCGACAAAAAGGTCGTGATTATTGCGATATGCATCATCGTGATCGGGGGGTATTTTATCCTCCGTCTGCCGTCGCTTCTCGGGAAACCGGAGTTGAATCTCCGGGGTCTCGACAAAAATCAGACCATTGTAACATCGCCCCGATTTTCCATTGAAGGGTCGATTGATTCCGCCGACAAGCTTGCGATAAACGGCGAAACAATTTATCCCGATAAGGACGGGGGGTTCAAGAAAGACGTTTCGCTCCAACCCGGGTTTAATACATTCACCTTTGAGGTTAAGAAGCTGCTCGGTAGTTCATACACGGTTACGAGGCAGATATTTTATGAAACATCAACGGTAAACAATTATGGCGGTACACAATAAAAAAACAAAAGAAAAGGAACAGGTGGGCGATTCGATTGATTCCTTGATCGAGTCGCTTCAGTCGCGCTTCGGCGAGGGCTCCATTATGAAGCTTGGGGAGGCGCAGCACACGAAAAGAATAGAAACGGTGTCTTCCGGATCGTTTTCGCTTGACCTTGCGCTCGGAGCGGGAGGGTTCCCGAAAGGAAGAATCATCGAGATCTTCGGACCCGAGAGCTCGGGAAAAACGACGCTTGCGCTCCATGCGGTTGCCGAGGTGCAGAAAAAAGGCGGCAAGGCGGCGTTTATCGATGCCGAGCACGCGCTCGATCCCGAGTACGCAGCGCGGATCGGGGTAAAAGTAAAAGATCTTATCATCTCCCAGCCGGACAGCGGAGAGGAGGCGTTGAACATTTTAGAAAGCGTCGTCCGATCGGGGATCATCGATATCGTGGTCGTTGACTCTGTCGCGGCACTAACCCCCAAGGCGGAAATAGAGGGGGAAATGGGCGCATCTCATATGGGGCTCCAGGCGCGCCTTATGTCCCAAGCGCTCCGAAAACTCACCGCAATCGCGGACAAGTCGGGTACAATCGTCATTTTCATCAACCAGACCCGCATGAAGATCGGCATTGTTTTCGGAAATCCCGAGACGACGACGGGCGGCATGGCACTTAAGTTCTATGCTTCGATCAGAATCGACATCCGCCGCATCGCGCAAGTGAAGAAAGGGGAGGATGTAATAGGGAACAGGGTAAAGGCGAAAGTAGTGAAGAATAAGGTTGCTCCGCCTTTCAAGGTAGCCGAGTTCGATATTATGTACGGCGAGGGAATTTCCTACGAGGCAGATGTATTGAATACCGGTATCAAGTACGGCTCCATCCAGAAGAACGGCGCGAGCTACAGTTTCGAGGGAGAAAAACTCGGCGTCGGATTCGACAACGTGCGAGAAAAATTAAAGGAGGACAAAAAACTCCTGGAAACAATCAAGAGAAAAACAAAAGAGACCGCCGAAAAGAAAGGAACAATGAGCGGCACTGAAACCGAATAGCAAGCCAATAGAACAAAGCCCCTCTACGGGGGTTTTTGTTTTTTGCGGCAGTTACTTTTGCCGCTCAACGAGTGTAAAAAAATTCTCGAAGAGTTTGGCGATTAAAATAGGCCCGGCTCCGCCCGGCACGGGGGTATAATCGATCTTCAACTTACAATCCCCTGTTTCCAACGACGATGCATCGAAGTCGCCGTACATTTTTCCATCAATCTTCCCGTACCCGAAGTCGATCACGATCGCTTTTTCCCTTATCATGTCGGGCGTTATAAGGAGCGGCTGGCCGGTCCCCAAAATTACAAGATCCGCTTTTTTCAAAATCGAGAAGTCACTGCCCTTGTGTACCACGAATATTTCTTCAACCCTATTCATGAGCCATGTCACAATTGGGCGCCCGATAAGGAATCCGGTTCCGACAATCGCAACTCGTTTTCCCTTAAGTTCGGAGTTCGCGCGACGGAGGATTTCATCGACGGCTCCCGCAACGGGCGGAAGAACCGGATTTCTTCCGGCATAGTATGCCCCGAGAGCGCGCTCTCCCAAGACATCCACGTCCTTCTCGCGGGGTACGGCATTTAAAATGTAATGACGGTTCAGGTGAGCGGGAAGCGGCAGCTCGACGAGCGCGCCGCCGCACATCCCAAGGCGTGCGATTTTTCCCACCTCCTCGCGAAGTTTGTCGTTTCCCAGGCTCGTATCAAGTTTGTATAACCTAAAATCGACGCCGAGCTCCTCGGCAACTTTCTGTTTCTGCATCAAAAAACTCAATGATGCCGGGTCGTCGCCGATGAGGATTCCCGCAAGAAACTTTCCGGTTTTCTGCTTTGCTTTAAGCGTTTGAAGAAGCTCGTCCGCGATTTTCCTGCCGTCTATCACCATCGGCTCAATCGTAGCAACAAAGCAAAACGATGTGAAGCCCCACGGCCATAAGGCCGTGGTGTCACTTCACGTGCTTCGTCGGGCGAAATCCTCCGAAGCATATCCTTCTTCGCCAAGGCTACGAAGGATACCCTCCTCCTATATTTATTTATTGGATTTACATCCATTACGTTCTGCAAAGGAGGGTAAACGATTAGGAGCAGCGCCTCACGATTTCTTTTGCCGCAACTTCAAGAGGATCCACCACGGGAATATCCAAGCGATCTTTGATGTCTCCGAGACAAAGAGAAAACTCGGTACATCCCAATATCACCGCATCGACGTTATCTTTCTTGAAGTGTTTTGCATATTCCAGAAGTTGATCGGCCGCCTTTGTTAAATTCATTCCCGCTTTTATATCGAGTATCAATTTCATAATCTCACGCTGATATTCCGAAGGGGGATATATGCACTTTATATTCCCCGACATCTCGAATATGCGCCCTTTCACCGTCCCGTCCGTTGCAAGAATACCTACGGTTGCCCCCGTTCCGTATCTGCCGACTACATACTCATCAAGAGCGTGAATAACGTTCAGAACAGGGAGAGGGGAACTATCCGAAATATCGGAAAACTTCGCGTGGGCCGTGATGCAAGGCATAACCGCCAGCGTCGCTCCCGCGCCGCTTAACACCTGCAGGGTTTTTGTTATCCCGTCGACAAACCTTTGACCTCCGTCTTCAAAAAGGGACGCGGTACGATCCGGAATTCCGGGATTGGTATAACAAACCACCTCAAGATGATCCTGATCTTTTTTCGCGGGAGTAGCTTCAACAATGAGTTTCTGAAAATGAACTCCCGCAAGCGGTCCCATGCCGCCTACAATTCCTATTCGTTCACGCGGCATGGCGGTACGACCTTATAATTTCGACCACGCGTTCAATCGGTATTGCTTCGCGGACATTCCCGTCCCTGCCTTTCATGGTTTCCGCGGCAAATAAAGCGTCATACACCGCTTCTTCTGTGGCCTCTACCGCAGCAAGAAAAAACCTGTAGAGTATCGCATCAGGAAGTAATGTTTCCTTCGTGTTTGTGCCTTCGATGCCGGCTCGATTCGTAGAAAACGCGATAGTATAATCTCCGCTCGTGGGGGAGATGACGGATCCCGTACGCGCGAGGCCGAGAAACGTCCTCTCCGCAATCCTTTTTAATTGCCGCGCGGAAAAAGGCGCGTCGGTCGCGAGCACAATCATGCATGACCCTCCGGAATTGCCGGGGAGAAATTCGTCAAAGTCCGTCTTCCCGAGCAACTTTCCAACGGGAACGCCTGTTATGGAAAGCGAGCCGCCGTAGTTTGTTTGCACCAAAACGCCGAGCGTATATTTTTTACCTCCTGCTTCCACGATTCTTGAAGAACTTCCGATGCCTCCTTTCCACGAGAAGCCCCGCGATCCCGTTCCGCCGCCCACATTTCCGAGAGAAAAATCTTCGGTGAGGCTGTAAAAAGCATTTTTCACGTCTTCCGTTCCGATAGAACCCTTATGTATACCATTCAAGAATCCGTCGTTCACCTCGCCTACAATCACGTTCGGGCCATCGATCGAGCCCAGCGCTTCCCGGCCGGAAACTGCTCCGATGATTCCCTGAAGCACCGCACCAACCGAAAGAATGCTGGTAAGTCCTACGGGCGCCTCGATCGTCCCGAGTTCCTCGACCTGGGTAATCCCCGTGAGTTTTCCGTATCCGTTCCCGACCGCGATCGCTCCCGGAATCTTGTTTTTGAAAAGCTCTTTGATTCCCGGATCGACGATCGTCACCCCCGTGCGCACATTTTCCCCCTCGACTTTCGTTACGTGTCCCACGCGGACGCCGGAAACGTCGCTTATTTTATTTCTTTCCCCACGCGGAAAAGAGGCCTCGTTGAGACCGTACTCGTAAAAACGTTTTTTATTATTACTCATGTTGTGTTATGAATACTCGACCTTATCCTCAAGTATTCATATAACAACACGAAATATATCTGTGGGTCGGTCGTTGGAAGAACCGACCCGCAGGAAATTAATACAGGTAAATAGGTGACATAGCCATATCTACCATACCGTGAACCCTTTCGGTAGTGTATGGAACCGCTGTCGCCATTCCCGAAACAACTCTTCCACTCACAATCCAAGGACGAACCAGCACTCTGCAGCGGAACAGCTCATCTTTCTTTTCGGAAATATTCCTTACTGGGAGTTTTATGACTTCCGTTTTCAGTTTCTGCTGCACGATGAAGGGCTGCTTAAGCTCAAGACGTTCGTCAATCCAATTAATCCAATCCTTGTCTTTCAATCCGTGCCCCATAAGTACGCCGTACGACCTTGCCGACTTCGTATTCGCGCCGGCGACCTTCATCACCAACTCGTCCCTTTTACCAAGAGGGAGGCGTTTCAGGGCGCCCAGTGAACCAATCGTCATTCCCGCAATATTCAAAGGAAATGAATTGTCGGGTTTCTCCGGTAGCACGAGGTGGGAATCGGGAAGCACTTTGAGAAGGAGGTTAAACTCTTCTGTATCCAAGACCTCCTTGAAGTACCCCGCGTGGCTTCTGAATACGGAAAACCACGTCTTATTGCCGTAGTGAGCGAACTCGGGAACCAGACGAACGATTCCTTTGTTTGCCGCGTCAACTACATCCGCTAATTTTCCCGTGGTCTCAAAGATGGGGAACTGACGCCACACCGTACCGACGTGCTCACCCTGATAGGAAACCTCATCTTTGTCTATTACAAGACCGGAGAGATCTTCCGTGGTGGTGAAAAGCACCGGATAGCCCTTCTTCTCCAGATAATCTGCAAGCCATTTCATTTCTTGCACATAGCAACCGCTCCACTCGTGAGAGACAAGAAAGAGAAGGGGGCCTTCTTCGGTAAGCCAGTCGAATGTTTGCCGCCATTCTTCCTGGTGCAATCCATACGATTCGTCGATGTGGACCGCTTCGGGAAATCCTCCGGGCATCTCATCGTTCTCCGATGCGAAGAGCCCGGAACCGGTGAAATGCAGATCGGGGCGGGAAACGGAGAAACGGTCGGTCGGAGGAAACAGGTATAAATCACTGAGACGCGGATCGCTTGGGAGATCAACACCTGCAAGGATCATGTTCCTCACGTCTTCGTCTTTAACCAAGAGCTTCGCCCCGGCGGACTGGAACTTCTCGAGGGCATTTACAACCCTATTAAGATAATTCCCTTCTACACCGATCGGCGATGACGGGACACGAATCCAGCTGATTTTTGATCCTGTCGGGATCTCGACCGCTTTCGACGTATCCGAAATTATCTCCGATAGATTAGGAGCAGAAACCGAATTTAACTTACCCAGTAGAGTGTCCATCTTCTCGTCGGAGAGACGTATATGCTTCGGTCCCGATTCGTTTTTCTTGGGAAAACCCCAGGGGAAGTTTCCTTCGTCGAGACGGTCCTTGAACTTTTTATAGAAATCTGCGGCGATCTGCCTCGCGCATCTTTCCGTGTTCAATATTCTCGTCGATACCAGCACACCCCACTCTGCGCCACCCGCCCAAGAAGGGATGACTCCTTTATCAACGGAGCGGGACGAAGACTTCGGTGAAAACTCTCTCGAGAGAGACCCGTCGAATATCGCAACCGCCGCATCGGGACTGTGCCCGTCAAGAAAAGCTTCTTTTATTTCATCCCGGTCTTTAAAGACGCGGCATTTATCCCCCAGAATACCGGTAAGAGCGGCTATAACTTCCTGGCTTTTTACGTTCCCCGCCAAGGTGAAGAAGATGTTTGGAACAGTGAATTTCTGCTCCGCAAGAGATTGATCAATCCGTAGCATGTGCTACCTCCATCGTTATTTATGAATGAATGAGTTTATTTATTTATGAAAGAGCAAATTAATAAGCCTCCGTTTCGTTCGGAGGCTTATCTCAATACTTCTTTAGTCACTGTTTATTTCATGAAAGAAGAACTTAGATGAACCCCCGAACCCTGCATCCAAAAAATCGTAACAATCGCGACACGGAGCTCGGCGCAATAGTGCATAAGGAGGCTAATGTTCTTCTGATTGATATTCATGATTATTTTTTATGGTAACTGCCGCATGTTCTTCTGTCAATACCTGCGGCAATATCTCAATTACGTGATCAGACAGGAAACTTTTTGCATAACCGTACAACTTTTCCTTGCGCCTCATTTTTCTTTCTCTTGGAAATTCCCCCTAAAACAGCGTTGATGAGAAACGCTATTTCTTTCATTTCCTTTTCTTTCATTCCTCGCGTTGTGAGCGCCGCCGTACCGATGCGTATTCCGGACGGATCGGTCGGTTTCCGTTCATCGAAGGGGATGGTGTTTTTATTTACGATAATTCCTGCGTCCTCAAGCGCGTCGCTCGCTTCTTTCCCGCCGATACCCCGAGAAGCGGTGTCGAGAAGAAAAAGGTGGGTGTCAGTGCCGCCCGAGATCACGCGCCAGCCGAGACGTTTCATTTCTTCCGCAAACGCACGGGTGTTCTTTACTATCTGCGCTGCGTACTTCTTGAATGCGGGCTTCATCGCTTCCTCAAGCGCAACCGCAATTGCGGCAATTTGGTTCTCGTGCGGCCCGCCCTGAAGCCCGGGAAATACCGCTTTATCAATCAGTTCGGAAATCAGGAATTTCGAATTGGGAATTGGGGGGTGGGTATTACGCGAGAAGATCATTGCCGCCCGCGGACCGCGAAGCGTCTTGTGCGTCGTCGTAGTCACCGCGTCGGCATAGGGGAAAGGGGAAGGATATGCCTTGCCTGCGACAAGCCCCGCGAAGTGCGACATATCAACCAAAAGATACGCTCCCACCGCATCCGCAATCGCTTTCATCTTTTTAAAATTCACTATCCGCGAATATGCAGTCGCGCCCGCAATAATAAGTTTCGGCTGTTCCTTTTTGGCAATCCGCATTACTTCCCCGTAATCGATGTTTTCCGTACCCCTGTCCACGCCGTAAGGAATCTGTTCCCAGAGTTTCCCCGTAACGCTTACCTTATGTCCGTGCGTGAGGTGTCCTCCCATTGCGAGCGACATCCCCATTATTTTTTCTCCTACCGGCACCAGCGCATGCAAAACCGCGAGATTCGCGGGAGATCCCGAGTACGGCTGGACGTTTACGCTCCACGCCTTCGGAGAAAGGGAAAAAAGTTTGAGCGCTCTTCTCTTTGCGAGCTCCTCGACTTCATCCACGTACGTATTGCCGCCGTAATAACGCGCGTGCGGGTATCCTTCAGCATACTTATTTACAAAAACGCTTCCCAACGCTTCGCGTACGTCTTTTGAGACGTAATTTTCCGAAGCAATCAAGTTCAACGTGTCATTCTGGCGTTTTGCTTCTTTTCCGATAAGTTTTCGTACCTCTTTATCTCTCATGGCTCTTATAATCTACAACAACCGAAGAAAAACCGCCATCGGATGACGGCGGTTTCCCCTCGCTTGCTATTGGTTCAGGAGGTTCCCCAAATCATTCAACGATTTCTGCTCCTCTCCGATGCCGGAAAACGGGTCGGGAGATTTTTTCGATGAAGCGGAGGTTGATGTCGGGGTCGAGGTTGCAGATCGCGGGGTCGAAGTCGCTTCCGCAATCGGCTGCGCGTTCTGGTTCTCAGTCGGGGGCTGCTCTTCATACGAAGAAGGAATAAAAAGAAGCGGGATATAGGCCGCGATGAGCCCCACACCGACGATCACAACGACGACTGCGAGCACTATTTTGTTTTTTGCCAGTTTCTCCATTGCAGTAGATTAAATAAGTTGACCCTGAGGAGATTCTTCCTCCTCTTTATAAAGTAGTTCAAGTTTCCTCATATGGGAAGTGTTTCTTTCGGGAATCCAAAGGTATCCTTTCTCGCGGATGAGATCAAATACCGCCTTTGTAATTTTAACGTCATTCACACAATATTCCTTGAGCTTCTCTATCTCCCCGCGACGATAGAGATCAATCGCTTCCATCCCGTGCCCGGTTTTTCCCGCGCCGACGTTCGCTTCAGCGAGAATGCCGAGCCCGATACGGCGCCCGAGTTTTGATTCCACCTCCTCGAGAATGTCGTAGTGAGGGATGGAGGCGACGTTAAAATTGAAATATTTCGCGAGGATGGGAACGTCAAATCGCTTGCTCGCGAAACCAATGAGCAGTTTCGCGCGTTTCAGGAGCGCCCCGAGCGAAGCGAGTTCGTGCTCTTCAAAACAGTAATATTTGTCCTCATCGTAAGAATACGCGGCGACCACGGAAATTTCGAGATCCTTCAGATTCTCCCGCCCGCCGACATCATCGAACGAGTTTTTGGTCTCGATATCGAAAACTAATCTGTCCATACTAGCAGAATTTTCAATTTCCAATGATCAATGTTCAATTAATTTTTCAATTCTAAAATTTTGAAATTCACTGAAAATTGGAAATTGATAATTAATTACACATATTTATCCGCCACCTTCGAGGCGGCATAACTCTCGGGTTTCGTCTTCGGTTCGAAGTTGTGTGCGCGCACCATTCCCACCACCTCCTGAATGAGCGCCTTGGTGGGGCCGCGATCCCCGACATCCACATGAATCTCAAAATCCCACTTCGCCGCGATCCCTTCTTCGGCCATCTGCTTCGTCACCTCTTTCATTTCCGTAATGAATACGTTCGCCACATCAAGCGAGAGGAGCACCTCCTGGATGATGCGATCGTGAAGATTATAAAATTTCCCCATCTTCGCGCGGCGATAGAAATACCGGCCGCCGTTCCCCACGCGGTGCACTACGATAGCAGTCACGAAGTCGGCGCTCTTGTCTTCGAGGTGCAGTGAATCGCTTCCAATAATAACCTTATACTC
This sequence comes from bacterium, assembly GCA_021814165.1. Lineage (GTDB taxonomy): Bacteria > Patescibacteriota > Minisyncoccia > UBA6257 > GWB1-50-10 > JAKAHD01. Next base: position 166,036 of record JAKAIX010000002.1, on the reverse strand, counting down.
CGCGTTTGGTTTGCTTTTAATAAACCCGACGATTTCGTCCACCACCTGGTGCACGTTAATCTGCAGACCGTAAGAAGTATTAAACGTAAACGGCATATGTACCAACATAGGTCGCGAGGTCTTTGTTTGTCAATCTACCAAGTCCGGATAATTGACAAAAACATAATTTTGCTGTATAATTTATCTGCAAATTGAAAAGGGGTAAATATTGGAAAAGATAACGAATATTTCCGGCGTCGGGATAATATTCCGAGCCGAAAATCCGCGAGAGATATTTATCGAGATGAAAGATGACGGTCATCCGATAAAACTCTATCGCCGAGGTCTTTGTTGTATCGGCGGGAACTGGATCGGGGAGCAGGCGAAGAATGATCTTAATCCTCTTGCCACCTACAAACGGGAGGTGGGAGAAGAATTATCATTTGGAAAAACAACTGCCTCGACCCTGGAGCTTCGTCTTCTCGGTTTACAGCCAGAGGGAAACTTCTATAGTGTGCCGACGACCGGGGTAGTTCCTTCAACAGATGACGAAAGTGCGCTGATGGAGATAAAAAATATACTTACCTCCAGATGCGCTCCATTCGGGACGTGGATTAATTTCATCACAAAAAGAGCCCTGGATGCTGCGGACCAAAAAAACACAAGAGAGGGCTTTTCAACTCTTTCGTGTTACTGGACCACGGCGCTCAAGGAGGATGAGTGGAAGACGCTCGTCGGGCTCCAGAAAAAATTCGGAAATTTATCTAACGAATCCATAACGGTAGTAACTTCGTTAGACGAGATCCTGGAGAGTGGTGTGAGCGGGGCATTTGTTCACGAGCAGGTATTACAACAATTCTTCTTGTCTTTCGGTTTTAAGGAAGCAATGAAGATGAGGATAATACCACACCAAACCAGTACCTATGCTGGCACGGCCCTTGCGTCATACGACGAATACCTCGAGAGATTCGAGGTAGTGAAACATCCTTAGAAGATGGTTATTTTTTACCATCTTCTTTTATTTTGTGCGCGCTGAGGGGATTGAACCCCCGACCTACTCGGTGTAAACGAGTCGCTCTACCACTGAGCTAAGCGCGCATGCTTGTGGGCACACCAGGACTCGAACCTGGAACCGGTCGTGTATAAGACGACTGCTCTACCATTGAGCTATATGCCCACGGAATTACTTTACGCCTTCAGTACCACTTGTTTCAAGTTGAAGCCCTTTATGATTGCATTGAACTCGTCCTGCTCGAGCGTTTCCTTTTCCATGAGGACGTGCGCAATTTTATCGAGCACGTTCCGGTGGCCTGTGATGATCTTCTTTGCGGCATCGAACGCTTTCTTAATAAAGAGATTCACTTCGTCGTCGATCACGCCACTTGTCGCCTCGGAATAATCCTTCGCGGAAGAAAGTTCTCTTCCAAGGAAAATAAGATCCTGCGTTTTTCCGAATGTCCTCGGTCCGAGCTTCTCGCTCATCCCGTATTCAGTCACGAGCCGATGCGCCATGTCGGTTGCTTGTCTTAAATCGTTCGACGAGCCGGTGCTCACGTCCTTAAACACCACCGATTCGGAAATAAATCCGCCGAACGAAACCGCGAGATCCGCCAAAAACTCCGTCTTCGTTTTCAGGTGCCGCTCTTCGATCGGAAGTTTCAAAGTATACCCTCCCGCCATACCGCGGCTCACGATCGAAACCTTGTGTACCGGATCGGCTCCTTTCAACGATGCGGCGACCAACGCGTGACCCGCTTCGTGGTATGCGGTGATCTTCTTCTCGTTGTCGGAAATGGTACGGCTTTTCCGCGCGGGACCAAGCATTACTTTTTCAATCGAATTGATAAAATCGAGCTGAGATATCTCTTTTTTATTGTTTCGCGCCGCAAGAATCGCCGCCTCATTCATGAGGTTCGCGAGATCCGCGCCTGCGAATCCGGGGGTGCGGACGGCGATGATCCTTAAGTCAACGTTTTTCTCGAGCGGTTTCCCTTTCGCGTGGATTTTCAGAATTTCTTCCCTGTCCTTTATATCGGGAATATCAAGCACCACGCGGCGGTCGAAACGCCCGGGACGAAGAAGCGCCGGGTCGAGGATGTCGGGCCGGTTGGTCGCCGCCATCACAATCACGTTCGAGTCGCGCTCGAAGCCATCCATTTCAACCAGAATCTGATTCAGGGTCTGTTCGCGCTCGTCGTGTCCTCCTCCCAAGCCCGCGCCGCGCTCCCGTCCCACCGCGTCAATTTCATCGATAAAAATGATCGAGGGGGCGGCGCGCTTCGCCGTTTGGAACAGATCTCTCACTCTTGAAGCGCCAACCCCCACGAACATTTCGACAAACTCGGACGCCGAAAGATGAAAAAAAGGAACATTCGACTCACCCGCAGTCGCGCGCGCGAGAAGCGTCTTTCCCGTACCGGGTGCACCCATAAGAAGCACGCCGCGGGGAATGCGAGCGCCGATATCCAAAAATTTCTTCGGATGTTTCAAAAAATCGACGACTTCTTCGAGCTCTTCCTTCGTCTCCTTGAGCCCCGCGACGTCTTTAAACGTCACTTTATCGCGGTTCGACGAGAAAAGCTTTATGTTCACCTTCCCGAACGTGAACGCCTGGTTTGCTCCGGTTTTTGCCTGTTTGAAAATCCACCAGAAGATCAAAACCATAACAAGAATGGGGAGTACCGTCGGAACCAGAATGCCGGCCCAGTAGCGTACGCCGCTCTCATCCATGACGCTCACATCCACTTTCTGGAGCGCCTCCGGCGAAACGCCGTAGTTCTTGAGCGTCTCTATGACCCCGGTCTCCGTTTCTTTCTTCGATACCGCCTTCGTGCCATCCGCGAGTTCTATGTTTAACGTATCACCGTTTACCGCAATGGATTTTACCGCGCCGCTTTCAACCTTCTGCGCCAAGACGCCGATGGAGACGGTATTGGAATCCCCCGAGGGCACGAGCAGAAGCGAAAACACGAACGCAATGAATACAAGAAACGTTACTATCCCTAAAAAACTTTTTCCGAATTTTCCCATAGTTTTCAAATACACCACATTCTAGCGCAATCTGAATTCTGAAGCAAAAGAAAACCGCCCTTCCGGGCGGAACCAACCGGAATACTACTCTTTTTTCAGCTTCAACGTGATTCTTTTCTCTTCTGCTTTCACCGACTGGACGATAAATGCCCTTGATTCTCCCGATACGAGTTCTTTTTTCATCTCCGGAATGCCTCCGAAGTCCGTCACATGCACCTGGCCCTGCAGGTCATGATCGAGGTTTACGAGCGCGCCGAACTGCGTGAACGCATATACCACTCCCTTTACTTCATCGCCCTCCTTGAAAAACTTGTCCGCGTTCTCCCAAGGGTTTTCCTTCAGCACTTTCAAAGAAAGAGAAATTCGGCCGTTCTTAATATCGACGATCTGCGCCTTTATCACGTCATCAATCTTCAACACTTCCTTCGGGTTGTCGATGATACGATAATCGATCTCCGACACATGAATAAATCCTTCAACAACGGGGTTGTCGGTAAATCGTATAAATGCACCGAAGTCGGCGACGCCGGAAACCACCCCTTCGATTATCTGTCCTACGCTGTAGTGCTCCGCGAGCTCTTTCGCGCTCAACTCCTGCGCCGCCTTCTCGGAGACGATGAGCTTGTTCGTTCTCGGGTTTACGTCGATAATCTTCACTTCGAGTTCTTGTCCCACGAGCATCTGGAGCGCTTGGAGAATTTTCCCTTTCTCATCGACGCCCACCTTCGGATAATGCTCGTTCGAAAGTTGCGATACCGGAAGAAATCCGGGGAGTCCGCGGACATCCGCCATAAGTCCTCCTTTATTGAAGCCGCTTATCTTAAGCTTCAGTACCTCTTCTTTTTCCTTAAGTTCTTGTACTTCGGCCCACGCTCGCTGCTTATCCGCTTCCGAAAGAGAGAGTTCTATGTATCCCTCATCATTATCGATATCAATCACTTTTGCGTGAACGGGGTCGCCGGCTTTAAGTCCGCGTACCAGTTCCCTCGCATTCTGGAGTTCCCCGCGATATACCGCTCCCGTACCGTGCTTTCCAAGATCAACCAGGAGCATCTTCGAGCTCTTTTCGAGTACCGTACCCTGTACCAAATCACCTACTTTTAATGTGGCGAAAAGAGAGGGTTCGTCCTTAAGGAGCTGGCTTATCACCGCCATATTTCCCGGCTTTATATTCTGCATAACACGTGAGGAGGATACCACGGCTTAAGGTCTGAATGCAAGCCGACCAAACGACGAACGAAATTCTAATATCTAATCCCTAAATCCTAAATAATGGCCAAAATACGAAATCATAATGACTGAAACGCGTGTTTTGAATTTAGAATTTCTGCCATTGGATTTCGTTTTAGAGACATACGATTTCCATCCGAAAGCGGGTAATTTCATTGAAAAGAATAACTCGGAGACATATAATAGTAGGTAATGATCATCACCTATCAGGGAGACGACTACTTCAAGCTGCAGTCGGGACAGTTTACCGTACTCATCGATCCTACGAACCAGCGTTCATTCAAGGGGGCTACCGCGATTATAAACACCGTCCGCCCCGCGGGAACCCAGCCTTCGGAAGAGGGGGGGTTTTGGATTGATCACCAGGGGGAGTATGAAGCGCAAGGAATCCACATCACGGGGGTTTCTCTGGAAGAAAAAGGAGGAGGAGAAAAAACCGCGTACCGAATCGTGTTTGACGACGTGATCTTCGGCGTCCTCGGCTACTCAGCGAAAGAACCGGAATCGAAGGTCCAGGAATTGCTCCAGGAATGCGACGTGTTATTGCTTCCGGGGAGCGGCAAACCATTTCTCCCGATCGAGGCCGCCGCAAAACTCGCACGCCAACTCGAACCGAGCGTCATCATTCCTTCGCTCGGAGAGCATTACAAAGCGTTCCTGAAGGAGTTCGGCCAAGAAAAAGCGGCATCGGAAGAAAAGTTCGTGTTTAAGAAAAAGGACCTCTCGGCCAAGGCGATGGCCATCCACCCTCTCGTGCCTAAAAAATCATAACTATGATGCGGGGGTTCCTGCACAAGATTCAACGCTTCGTCGCCGGGCTTCAAAATGCCAACCTCGCGACAAGAAGGCGGTGGCTCATAGGTCTCTCGGGTATTTCCATGATTCTTGTTGTGGCGCTCTGGATTATATATCTCAACATAGCGTTTCCTTCGTCCGGCGGCGTCGCAGAAACGGCGATGCCAGTCCAAGAAACCGCAAAGGCACAAGCACCGGAGCCGGCAGTGAATACTCCCGGTACCTCATTCTTCGATACGCTCTGGCGCGGGCTTCATGTTTTGAGGAATGAAGCAAAAAGCGGCCTTCACACGATAGAAACGTCGGCTGTTGAATTATGGGACACGGGGATCGGTGCATTCTCAAAAACAAACTCGTATAAACTCGAAAAACAGAATACACCTCAGGTTGAAAGTACGACCACGCCGGACCCGGTTCCACCTACGCCGCTTCCCCAACCATAGAGACGAGTGTTACAATCGAAACGACACACTATGCCACATAACAAACAACACGAAGAGCCCAATACCCCGAATCAGCGCATTGAACCGCGCGAGATTACCGAAGAACTCCGCGAATCATATCTCGACTACGCGATGTCGGTGATCGTTTCGCGGGCGCTTCCCGACGTACGGGACGGATTGAAGCCCGTGCAACGGAGAATTTTGTGGGCGATGTGGGACTCCGGTCTTACGCACGGCGCGAAATTCAAAAAATCGGCGAACGTGGTAGGGGAGGTGCTCGGCCGCTATCACCCGCACGGCGATATGGCGGTCTATGACGCGATGGCGCGCATGGCGCAGGATTTCTCGCTTCGCTACACACTGATCGACGGGCAAGGGAACTGGGGATCGATCGACGGCGATTCCCCCGCAGCGATGCGATACACGGAAGCGCGCCTCTCGAAAATTTCCGAGGAACTTCTCACGGATATCGAAAAAGAAACCGTCGAGTGGGTACCGAACTATGACGCGACGCGCGAGGAGCCGGGATTCCTTCCGGCAAAACTTCCAAATCTCCTCTTGAACGGAGCGGTAGGCATCGCGGTCGGCATGACAACCTCCATTCCGCCGCACAATCTCGTCGAGATCGCCGATGCGACCATTCACCTCGCGGATCACCCGGGGAGCGACGTAAAAGAACTTATGCAGTTTGTGAAAGGACCCGACTTCCCGACGGGCGGCATTGTGTACGACCGCCGCGCGCTTGAGGAGGCCTACGCGACAGGGAAGGGATCCATTACCACCAGAGGGAAAACCGAGATAGAAGAGCGCAAGAACGGAAGTTTCCAGATCGTCGTCTCCGAGATCCCGTATCAGGTGAATAAGTCGACCTTAATCACGAAAATTGCGGAACTCGTGCAGGAAAAGAAAATCGAGGGGATCAAGGATGTGCGGGACGAATCGGACCGAGAAGGATTGAGGATTGTTATTGAACTCAAAAACGACGTGCGAGCACAGCGTATATTGAACCAGCTTTTCGAATATACAGAGCTTCAGAAGAATTTCCATTACAATATGCTCGCTCTGACGAACGGCTTGAAACCCGAGATTCTTTCCTTAAAAGATATTTTGAGCGCATATCTCGACCATAGAAAGATCGTGATCCGCCGCCGCACGGAATTTGAACTGAGGAAGGCGGAGGAGCGGGCACACATTCTGGAAGGCCTTGTGAAGGCCTTGGGCGTAATCGATAAGATCATCGCCACGATCAAAAAATCGAAGGACAAAGAAAATGCCCGGGAAAACCTGGTAAAGAATTTTAAGCTTACCCCCATTCAAGCGGACGCGATCCTCGAGATGAAACTCCAGAGCCTGGCGGCGCTCGAGCGGCAGAGGCTCGAGGACGAGCTCAAGGAGAAGAAAAAACTTATTGCGGAATTGAAACTCATTCTTAAAGAACCGAAACGAATTCTCGGTATAATTAAGCGCGACCTCGAAGAGCTGAAGAAAGGATTTCCCGACCCGAGACGCACGGGCATTATCGCGGGCGGACTCAAGGAATTTAAAGAAGAGGATCTGATTCCCAAGGAAGAGGCGCTTATCACTCTTACCGAAGACGGCTACATCAAACGCATGCCGCCGGGAACGTTCCGCGTGCAGAAGCGCGGGGGAAAGGGGCTTATCGGCTTTGACTTGAAGGAGGAGGATCAGATTTACGAACTGCTTTCGGCGGACACTCACGATAATATCCTTTTCTTCACAACGAAGGGGCGGGTGTTTCAAACAAAAGTGTATGAGGTTCCCGTTGCAAGTCGCACCGCAAAGGGAAAGTCGGTCTATAACTTTCTCGATATTCCCACAAACGAGAAGGTGAGCGCGGTTGTCACCTACCCCCAGCACTACATCGAAGACAAGGCGGAACACGCCAAACACTTTCTCGTCATGACGACGCGACAAGGCATCATTAAACGCACGCCGCTCGAGGATTTCGGGAACGTGCGGAGGACCGGCATCATCGCGGTTAGACTCCAAGGCGGAGATCTCTTGGAGTGGGTGCGCCTTTCAAGCGGCGATGATCAAATCGTACTCGTTACGGCGATGGGACAGGCGATCCGTTTTAAAGAAAAAGACGTGCGGAGCATGGGAAGGAGTGCGGCGGGAGTGCGAGCGCTGAACCTCAAGAAACAAGATGCGGTGAGCGGACTTGATATAATAAGAAAAGAGGATTTGGAGAAGGGGAGCAAAATCTCACTCCGGGTGCTCGCGGTAATGGCGAACGGATTTGCGAAACAAACTTCCATAAAAGAGTACAAACTTCAGCGCCGGGGCGGATCGGGAATCAAAACCGCAAAGATTACCGCAAAGACAGGCCCCGTGATCGGGGCGCATATCGTGGACGAGGAAGTGGAGGGGGTGCTCGCATTCTCCTCAAAAGGCCAGGCACTCCGCGCAAACCTGAAGGATATACGAATCTTGAGCCGCGCAACACAAGGGGTGAAAATCATGAATCTCGAGAAGGGGGATACGTTGGTGGGAATCGTATGTCTCTAACGAATTTCCAAGTTTCAATGATCAATTTTCAATAAACGTTTTTGGAAATTGTAAAATTGATTGGTAATTGAAAATTTATGTCATTAACTCATTCTCAAAAAGTTGTTCTCCTTATCGGCGGTGCGGTCGTGATTGCGATCGTACTCGTACTATTGGGCGTTATCCCCGGGCTCCGTACCACGACGAACGATCCGCACCAGACAAAGGCGACGCTTACGATGTGGGGCGTGTACGACAATGAGGTAACTTATTCGGCTGCACTCCAAAACTTCGCGACCATCTACCCGAATGTAAAAATCACGTACCGCGGATTTTCAAATCCTTCCGATTACGACGCGGCGTTGCTTGACGCGCTCGCGGCGGGGACCGGCCCCGATATTTTCATGATACGGAACACCGACGTACCGAGACAGATTAACAAGATCATGCCTGTGCCGCAGACATCCCTTTCTTTGCTCCAACTGAAACAACTTTTCCCACAAGTCGTCACGCAGGATTTCTATCAACAAAACAACATATACGGACTGCCACTCTCGATCGATACGCTCGCGCTTATCTATAACAGAGATCTCTTCGATCGTGCGGGGGTTCCGCTCCCTAATTCATGGCAGAGCTGGGAAGATTTCTTGAATACGGTGCCGAAACTCGTAACAAAAGATGCAAAAGGCGCGATTACGCAGGCGGGAGCGGCCATCGGGGGAACCGACGACACTATTCCTACCGGCTCGGATCTCCTCTCGCTCCTCATGCTCCAAAACGGATCCAAGATCGGGGAACGCGGAGCGCCTTCGTTTTCGGGAGAACTCGGGCTTCAGGCGCTCACGTTCTACACGCAGTTCGCCGATCCGAACTCCAGGGCCTACACATGGAACGATTCGATGCAGAACGCAAGAGATGCATTCGGTCAGGGAAAAGTTACCATGATTTTCGACTATGCCTCTTCCATTCCAGAACTCAAGGCAAGGAATGCATATCTGAATTTCGAGATCGCGCCGGTGCCCCAGCCGAAAAATGCCGTGACGCCGATCGCGCTTCCCGATTACTGGGGGTATGTTGTCTCACGGCAAACCAAATATCCGACGATTGCGTGGGATTTTATCCTCCAAATGACGACAAACGCCGTTATTGCCAACAGTTACCCGGCGCAAACAGGGAAGCCTCCGGCATTAAATTCGCTTCTTTATCAATATCAAAACGATCCGACGCTCAGCGTATTCGCCCGGCAGGCATTGATCGCGCGATCGTGGGACGAACGGGACAAAAATGCCGCGAGAAGGGTATTCTCGCAGATGGTCCGCGCAGTCGTGTCGGACAAAGAAAGGCCGTTAGATGCGCTTGTGGCAGCGCAAAATGCCATCAATCAAATCATTCAGCGAAATTACTAACATGAAAAAGCAAGTCAGATCTTTTGTCCTCGCTCCGATCCTATTTTTTATGACATTCGGCGTTTCTTCCGCAGCCCTTATCGACATCTGGAAAGGAACGTCGGGAGGGGGATGCAACAAATCCGCTGCGGGGTGTTCGCTCTGCGACGGCGTCAAGGTGGCGGCTAATATCATCAATACAATGACCGAGGTCGCGATCATCCTTGCGGTTGGTATGACCATCTACGGAGCGATTATGCTTATGGTGTCGGGCGGGTCGGAAGAACGAGTACGAAAGGGGAAGGGAATCATTACGAGCGCCGTGATAGGTCTTGTGATCGTGCTCGCGGGATGGCTCATCATCAATACCGTGCTTCACCTTATTACCGGCAAGGTTGACTTTCCGTGGGCCGATATTCAATGCTACAATATAACATAAGAATATGAGAAGGTTTTTTTCGCTATTCGTGCTCATCTTGTTGTTTGGCCTGGGAATCTTTTTATTTTCTCCTAACGTTTCTCAAGCAGAGATTACGACCGTGTGTGACGCGACCATAACCACCAACTGCATCCAGCCTACCGCTCCCCTAACCAATCCGCTCGGCGCTTCGACTTTTGAAGATCTTCTGAAAAATATCGTCGATTGGCTCATTACAATCGCAACTCCCATCGCGGTCGGCATGATGCTTATCGGAGCGTTCCAGATGATTTTCGCGGGAGGGAATCCGGAACGTTTTGCAACGGGAAAGAAGACAATTCTTTACACCGCAATCGGGTATGCTATAATCGTGATAGGTTGGGGCATGGTTTCGATCATCAGAGACGTGCTGAACGTCCAGTAGCTCCAAAAGGTCGAGCAACAACAAGGAAACACATGAAAAAAACTTTACAAGCAATCGCCGCAACAGCACTCGCAGTGAGTATGCTCTCGCCTCTCGCAGCGTTGGCGCAAACGGGCCCTGTCGGTCCTAGCGGTACCGTTCAGAACCAGGCGCCCGTCTCCTCTTTGTCGGGGGCGACGTCAAGTTTGGCGACTATCGTAAACTGGGTGATTGTCATCTTCTGGGTTTTGACTGTTCTCTTCCTTATCTGGGCGGCAGTTCTTTATCTTACCGGCGCAGGAAACGAAGAGAAGATAAAGGAGGCAAAAAACAGGGTTATCTACGCTATTATCGCCGCAGCGATTGCGCTTCTTTCAACCGGATTACAAACGATTGTGAAGAGCGCCTTGAGCGGAACGCTCTCATAAGCTCTTTTGTTTTTTAAAGTGGAAGCCCGGCCTCCGCGAGGAAGCCGGGCTTTCTTAATATATGGAGGTCGGGCTAGTTGCTAGTACTTTGTCCGCGAGAAAACTCGGTCAGAGACCCGGCCTCCTAATTTTAGAAGCCATGTAGTACAATAAAATCATGAAACTGATTCCATTAATTCTCGTCGCGCATGCGCAACAATCCTCGCTTACTTCGCTCACCCAAGTTGAAAGCTCGGTATATAGGATAGTGAACTTCCTTTACACCACGTTCTGGATACTCGCGGTAGGAGCGCTTATCTGGGCCGCCATTCTTTTCCTGACTGCGGGCGGCGACCGGGAAAGAGTGACGAAGGCAAAAAGAATGGTGCTTTACGCCTGTATTGCCGCGGCGGTAGCACTCCTCGCAACGGCAATCTACCCCCTCACGTACAATGTTCTCCAGGGAAAGTAGGGAAAGTAACATAGGAAGCCCGGCCTCCGCGAGGAAGCCGGGCTTCCATATATTGTCGTCGGGGAAACCCGGCCTCCGCGACCTGCCTGCGCAGGCAGGGGAAGCCGGGTCTCCTTGTTTTGTCCGTCATCCGTTTCTTATCCTCTCTCTCATCCTTCTCCTAAGCGCTGCGTTGCACCTCGTGCGTATTGGTACGCCCAGCCACCCCGTTTTCGATGAGGCGTATTTCGCAACATATGCCGCGGATAACGCACTTCATGTTCCTTATTTCGATATTCATCCTCCCCTCGGGAGATTCCTTTATTCCGTCCCTCTTTTTTTCTACGACAAAAACGATCTTACAGAGGCTACATATGTAGTAAATGAAAAAACACCCGATGGGACATCGTTCACTACAAAAGGAATTGACAAGCCGTATGAACGCTTCCCTTATGTAATGGAGAGGATGGTGAGCGCGCTCTTCGGGCTCCTCCTTATTTTTTCCGTGTTCCTTTTTGTCCGGGAGCTCGCGGGTGACAGCGCCGCGCTTCTTACTGCTTTCTTCGTCACGCTCGAGAACGCGCTTCTTCTCGATACACGCCTTATTCTTATGGATGGGATATATCTCTCATTAGGTTTCCTCGCGCTCTACTTTTTCTTCAAAAAAAATGCCGGCGTGCGGCAAGGGATTGGTGCGGGAGAAAAAGTGGGTAAGACGTTGCCAAGCCTGCCTGCGCAGGCAGGCGCCCCGGAGCGCACATTTTCTCGGTGGTATTGGCCGCACAATTTACTACTATCTGCGATCTTCTTCGGCCTCGCCGTAAGCATAAAACTCACCGCAGTCGTGTTTGCGGGGCCGATCGTCGTCGCATTAGTTCTAAAAAATATTCTCACGCGAGAACGACAGCATCGCGATATGCTCCGCTTCTTCGGCTTTGCAATAGCCGTGTTTCTTGTTCTTTTCGTCGGCATTAATGGTTTGCTTTTTACTCCCAGCGAACAACTTTCCGTTATGGGGTCGCTCTTTAATATTCCGAACATAACCGCGAATCCTTCGATTATGAAGGCATCGTTGTATCAGCTTCTTCTTGGGGTCGCCGGCTACACCGTGGGAGGCACGAACCCGATGATGAGCCCATGGTATCTCTGGCCCTTTATGATGAAACCAATGCGTTTTACGAGTAGCGGCGATATTATGCTCATAGGAAACATATTTATATGGGTTGCGAGTACGTTCGTTGTCCTTGGGACGCTTTTTAAATATATTAAGCGAATCGCGCGGCGCGCGACGTATGATGAAAAGGAAAATCCGATCGCGATTCTTCTTTTTGGGTACGTGTTCGCGCTCCTTCCGTTTTTCACTTTTGTAACACGCGCGACGTTTTTATATCACTACTTTCCCGCACTTCTTCTTGCAATTGCGCTCCTTGCAACGCTTATTACGCGCTGGCTCGAGAATAAAACAAAACGCACGCGGATGCTCGCGTATGGCGTAATAGGAATTCTTTCTGTGTGGGGCTTTCTAATCGCTATCCCTTACACGTACGGACTGTAGTCATGGGGGCTCTGGAGGCCGGACCTCCGTCAGGAAGTCCGGCCTCCCTATATTAGTTGTCGTCATGTGTATAAAAAATAAGAAGGTCTCATTCAAATTTCGAATAAGACCTTCATTTTATTAATTACAAATAAATCCGTATCAGCGTATCAGCCAGCCTTCAGAGTAAAATCACAGAACCCTTTTTCCGCTTTCACGTCGAGGGCGCGATATTTATTCCCAAGATCAAGATCGTCAGAGGGCTTTACCGTGTAGGTGACATCGTCGGGCACAAGGTTGTTCCCAACCTTTTTATACCCCTTAATTACCACCGTACCGGTTATTCCCCAGTAGCACTTTCCGAAAGGAATCTCTATTCTCGTCCATTCTTTGTCATTTAGAGAGTAATTTCTTCTTATCCCATTAAACGATTGGAATGAACCAGACGAAGCCGGGGTAGCAGGAGTTGTTGTCATAGAAGGATCGGAAGAAGATTTCTCGGAGAGTTCCTTCCGGAAGCTCTCTGATCGTCTCTGAATCAGCTTCGTCAACACGAGAGCTGAGTCCAGACTTATCTTCCCTTTTTCGTAAGCTGATCGTACTCCTTCCAACTTCAATTGGGTTTCTTCGTCCCACTTTCCCTGTAACCAGTCGCCCTGAGAAACGAGTTCTTTCTCAGAATCTGTCTGTTTGTAGGAAATACCGACGTCTGATAAACCATCAGGCAATCCTTCAAATATTCTCGGCATAACATAAGAAACAACGGATAGCGCCGAAACACAAATGAGCACAAGAACTAAAACTGTTCTCATCGCCTTGGCAAATTTCTGTCCTGCGAGTGATAAGAAAAGTATTGTGAATAAAAGGAGAAGAATTATTATCTTCACTTTTACGCTTAAAAATGAAGACATAAGCGTAAAATACACGCCTACCAATAATTCAATCGCCAATATTTCAGCTATTCTTCTTAGTCCGCTGCGAATATGAGAGTTCATTGCTACGATACCGATAAGCAGGGGGTTTATAAATACAATCCCTGCGCACAGCATCGCGACAAGAACAAGCATCGTTACTGTAGCAACTAACCAGGGAACGCCACTAAATGCTACGATCATAATCAGGAAAGGGAATGCGAGAAGAATGAATAGAGCTACTCTCACAATCCTGCTTCCTATCTCCCATAAATCAATAATAAGGGGAGTTATAGCTTGCGTTGCAATAATGGTATATACAAGGACTCTGCGAAAGAGTCTTCCTAGCCAATGAAAAAATCCTGCGATCATTTTATGCCTCCTCTCTCAAGAATTGATCAAAGAAGTTTTTCCCTCCCTCGTCAATCTTCTTAATTGTTTGTTTAACGAATCCGGCGGTATCAGCGCCGAAATCGCTGACCTTATCGAACCACTGCTTTATTACATCATTTTCGAAAAAGTACAGCGCCTGATCGAACTCGTCATCTGATAAATGACCGAGATATGTAAATATCCAGTGTTTCGATGGATCATCTTTTACCGTTAAGTAGAGTCTCGTTAAGAGGTTCACAAAACGATCCTCTTTACCAGCCTTCCCTTTGCACTCGCGATGGCGACGAATAAGATTTTCTCTTGCAGTTTCATCGCTCATGTCGGCAATAAATATGAACAATCCGTTGCGGTCGTGCTCGGTTATACGGCGAAGAGCCTTTTCAGCGAACTCCGGTACCTTCTTTGAAAGTATCTCGTGAAACAGGACGTCAAACCCAAGGGAGATGCCTGCTTCTTTGGCTATTTCTTTCCAATTCCAGCTCATTTTTTATCTCCTTCAATTGAATAAATGAATTTTTTCTCTAATTTCGGAACCTATCACCATAGCGATGATGTCTCTTCTTTTTTCTCCTTCGGAGAAGTCCACTTTCATGGATACGGTTCCGTTACTATCGGTAGGATCAAGATTTTTGGAAAAACTTTCTTCGATTGTTTTATCCAATATCTTGATAACGGCATTCTTAGCCGGTTTATTATCTGCGGTGAGAACCTGGAAGAAAATTACATAATTTCCACTTTTTCCAGACTGCTTCCAAAGAAGCTTCGCGGGACTTTTTGATTGTCCCTTAAAACCCTTTGAGCAGACCTTTCTTACTGCGGTCCCTACAATCAATACTTCAAACGAATGACTTCCTGATGACAAGCCGGAAAAAGTTTTCACAGCACGGCCATCATTATCCGTTTTTTCTGCAGATTCGTATTCTTTCCCGTCAAGGAAGAATTTGATACTTATGTCTTTGGCGGGTTTTCTCCTGGGGTCTTTTACAAGAGCAATGCCCTTGATTTCCCAGAAATCGCCAACCTGATTTTCCTCCGTAAGGACCCAGTCTATTGCTAGGCTGGTTACGGGAAAAATCTTTTTCTTTAATACCTTCATAAAGGCTCCTACCTTAGTTATTTATTCAATTAATTTAATTTCATTTCAGCCATTCCGCGTTGCAACCAATATTAAGCTGTTAAGTTTACTTGGCTGTATTCTATCACTAAAACAGCTTTTTGTCAAACCTCGTCTTGGGGCGAAAAAGCGCATAGAATGAGGAAAAAAGAGCCCCCGTGGCGGAACTGGAATACGCGCAGCGCTTAGGACGCTGTCTCGAAAGAGTTAGAGGTTCAAATCCTCTCGGGGGCACCATATTAAAACAGGGAGGCTGAGCTTCCTACTCGCGGAGGCTCAGCCTCCAATACCGAACCTAGTTTTTCCTCCTCCTTCCGTGGAACGCTCTATGAACCTCGCGGAGCTCTTTGTTTGTAAGATGGGTGTAGATCTGGGTCGTCGAGATGTTCGCGTGTCCCAGAAGCGCCTGCACCGACCGGATATCGGCGCCGTTTATAAGAAGATCGGTGGCAAACGAGTGGCGGAGCTGGTGGGGATGCACTCTTTTCGGAATCCCCGCGGCGCGCGCATAGTATGAAACGAGCCGCTCGACGGACCTCGGCGTTACCCGTCCGAGCACTTTCCCCTTTTTACTCAAACTTACGAAGAGCGCTTCGTTGGTGTCGGGCCGTTTTTCGAGATATGCCTTAATAGTCTTTTTCGCGGCGTCCGAAAGAAATACGATTCGAAGTTTATCTCCCTTTCCGCGCACGGTGATCTCACCGCGATCGAGATCGATATAGCGGGGGAGCGCGCAAAGCTCGGAAAGACGAAGCCCCGTCGAAAAAAGCGTTTCTAAAATCGCCTTATCGCGGAGTCCGCGGAATGTTGATATCTTCGGCGCGGCGACGAGCCGCTCAAGCTCCCCGTACTCAAGCGTCTCGATATCGCGGCGCGAAACCTTCGGAAGCTCGATTCTGTCCGGCGGAAGCGCCTTAACGCCCCGCTTCACGAGATATTTCAGAAAGTTCCTGATCGCGATCACATAATAACTCTGGCTGATCTTCTTCAAATTCTCATGCGAGAGCCGCACCCTGAATTCCCGTATCGACTCCTCGGTGACATCACCGAGCGTTTTAATTTTTATTGTCGCCACAAACCGAGAGAGATAGCGCTCGTAGTTCTCGCGCGTTTTCGGGGAGCGGTTTTTTTCCACCTCGAGATAATCGAGGTATTCCTTCAAATATTTTTCGATCTCGCTCATTTCACTTGTATTGTATCACTATCTGTCGCAAAACGGGGGCGTGCCCAACAACAAAACCAAAGAAGTGCGATTGGTTTTTTTCTCGTAAGCATATCGGAGCGAGCAGACGAATTCCCGAGCAACGACGCAGGAAATAGGAATAAGGAGGAGCAAGGAGAATACGTGCGAGCGAAGATTTCTGCGAACGAGAAAAAGAACCAATCGCACTTTACAATCCCCGAACATTGTAGTAAAATCAGCGCATTATGCTTAGCAAGCGCCAGAAGCAAACGGTTATTAAAGAACACCAGGAGCACACAACTGACACCGGCTCCAGCGAGGTGCAGATTGCGCTTATTTCAAAGCGCATCAAATTCCTCGCCGATCACCTGAAGAAACACCCCAAGGATTTCCACTCCCGCCGAGGACTTTTAATGATGGTGGGAAAGCGACGCCGTTTTCTTCAGTATCTCCGCGACACCGACGAGAAAAAGTACACGAGAATTTCGAAGAAACTCGAACTCGGAGCGTAACGCATGTCACACATGAATCCGAATCAGCGCGTGGGCATCTTCCTTGATGCGCAGAATATTTACCATTCTGCGAAAAACTTGTACCGTGCGCGGGTGAACTTTAAAGAACTTCTTCGGTCGGTTATAGGGACCCGCCAATTCGTGCGCGCATTCGCGTACGTCGTGAAAAGCGATCCCGCGACAAGAGAGGATACCTTTTTCGACGCCCTGAGGAAGAGCGGTTTCGATCTCCGCACCAAAGATCTCCAGATCTTCGCCGACGGGACGAAAAAGGGGGACTGGGACGTCGGGATGGCAGTCGATGCGATTCGGATGGCGTCTTCGCTTGACGTGGTCGTGCTCATCACGGGCGACGGCGACTTCGTTCCACTCATCGAGTACCTGAAATGGGGGCTCGGGAAAGAAGTGCATGTTGCGGCGTTCTCGAGAACGGCATCGGCAAAAATAAAGGAGGCGGCGGACACCTTCGTCGAGGTGGAAAAAATACCGCGCGCGCTTCTAAAAATCAGGGAGCGATAATAAGTCGTAACGGCGTTGTTCTTATAATTCGGTTTATTCGTATATTGGCATCGGTACCGCAACCCGATAACGATGCGAGTATGCGAATATGCCGATAATCGGGCAGCGCACACAATCATTCATATGGATTTAGCGAAAAAAACGTATTCTACAACTCTCAAGGGCGAATCGGTTCAAATCGAAATTTCGAAACTTGCCAGCAAAGCGAATGCCGCGGTTATCGGAAAGTACGGGGACACGGCGGTGCTCGCAACCGTCGTAATGTCGGGAGAAAACAAGTCGGGAAACTTCTTTCCACTCACCGTCGACTACGAAGAGCGTTTCTACGCGGCGGGGAAAATTATCGGAAGCCGCTTTGTGCGGCGCGAGGGACGACCATCCGATGAAGCGACGCTTTCGGCCCGCCTTATCGACAGAACGCTCCGGCCGCTTTTCGATCCGCGCCTCCGGCGCGAGGTGCAAGTAGTTATCACCGTCCTCGCTTATGACGAGAAGAACGATCCGGACGTGATCGCACTTCTTGCCGCATCGACGGCGCTCGCAATCTCCGATGTGCCGTGGAGCGGACCCGTCGCAGGCGTGAAGGCGATCGAGCCGAAAACGGATCATTCATACGGATATCAGGCGTTTTTCTCAGGGACGAAGGAGTTTGTGAATATGATTGAGTTTGAGGGGAAAGAACGTCCTGAGAGCGACGCGGAACGCATATTTACCGAAGCGCACGAAGAGATAAAAAAACTCATCGACTTTCAGACGACCATCATAAAGGAGGTTGGGAAACCGAAGGCGGACGTCGCACTCCCGGAGGCGGACCCGAATCTGCGACATACGGTGAGTGAATTTCTGAAAGACGAGCTTGAAACGGCGCTCAAAGAAAAGCGAGTTGAGGAACTGCTCGGAAAACTTTTCGAGCATCTAAAGGCCTTGGGAGAAAACGAGGACTCGCTTCGCATTGCGGAAATTGTTTTTGAAGAAGAGGTTGATCGTTTCGTGCACGCTCTCGCAATCGAAAAAGGGAGGCGCGCCGACGGAAGGGCGCTCGACGAAGTGCGCGACCTTCTCGCAGAGACGGGATTATTCCGCCGCACGCACGGCTCGGCGCTCTTCATACGGGGAGAAACTCAGGTGCTTGCGGTTACTACGCTCGGCACCCCCGGGGCAGAGCAGATTGTCGAGACCATGGAAACGACGGAGAAAAAGCGCTTTATGCTTCACTATAATTTCCCTAGCTTCTCGGTCGGAGAAACGGGGCGATCCAGAGGGCCGGGGAGACGCGAGATAGGACACGGAGCGCTTGCCGCGAAAGCGATACGTCCCATGCTTCCCGGAACCGACACTTTTCCCTACACCATTCGCGTCGTTGCGGAGACGCTTTCCTCGAACGGGTCGTCATCGATGGCATCGACTTGCGCGACGTCACTTTCCCTTATGGATGCCGGCGTACCGATCGAGCGGCAAATCGCAGGAATCTCGATTGGGCTCATGAGCGACGAGAAAGGGGGTTATAAAATATTAACCGATATTCAGGGGCCCGAAGACCACTACGGCGACATGGATTTCAAGGTTGCAGGCACGAAAGACGGCGTGAACGCGATTCAGATGGACGTGAAGATCGGCGGCATCACGCTTCAAATATTCAAGGAAGCGCTCGTTGCCGCGAAAAAGGCGCGCCTTCATATATTGGATGTGATGAATGCGGTACTCGCCGCCCCCAGAAAGGAGCTCTCGCCATTTGCACCGATGATTACGACGATTCATATAAATCCGGAAAAAATCGGCGAGCTTATCGGTCCCGGCGGCAAGACCATCAACGGCATTCTCGCTCAGGTTGAAAACAAGGTTTCGATCGACATAGAACAGGACGGGAGCGTATTTATCGCGGGTACCGACGCCTCCCTCGTTTCGAAAGCGATCGGGTTTATCGATCAGATCTTCCACGAGTATCACATCGGGGAAGTTGTCGAAGGGCCCGTGGTTCGCATCCTCGAATTCGGAGCAATTGTAGATCTGGGCGGAGGACGAGACGGGATGATTCACGTGTCGGAACTGAAAAACGGCTTTGTGAAAAAGGTGGAGGACGTGGTGCATGTGGGTGACAGAGTAAAAGCGAAAATCATCCGCGTTGAAGAAGGGAAGATCGGACTTTCTCTAAAGCAGATGGAAGCGCCTCCTCAATCTTAAGCAACCCTATCTTTCCTTTCCGTACCCCAAATCCGTATTGCTCGAACGAGGGTAAGACCGAATAATGAAGTAGCCCCTCGTCGTGAACTCCTCGGGATGCTTACCAAGCACGGTCCTATCTTTCTAATATTGGTATATTTGGTAAGCAAGCGCCCGAGTTGAGAGCAATACGGATTTGGGGATTTTCTTTTTTTTATCCACACGCCTCCCGACCTCCAAGTGCTATAATAAACACATGGGAAACGAAACTATAAATCCCGGCCAGTGGCAACAGAATAAACCACTCGGAACCGGTGAGGGGGAGTCGCCGATGATTAATACGGCACAAAACCCGCGCGTTGAAGCGCGAACGATGGGGTCGGATATTTCTTCAATCCAAACAGGTGACGCGACGCCGAAAACCTATACGCCGCAGCAGGCGCCCGCCGCCGCTTCTCCAAGCGCGCCTGCGGAAAAAACCGCCGGCGTTAATCCTCAATCGTTTGAACTTCCAAAAATGGACATAGGAATGAATCAACAAACACCGATGGGGCCCGTAAAAAAGAAAAACGGCGTCTTCGTCGCGTTGGTTGTCTTTATTATCGTCGTGGGGCTCGCGGCACTCGGTTATTTCGTGGTATATCCTCTTTTCTTCGGCAAGAGCGAGCCGACACCGATTGTAAATACCGCGCCGGAGCCGCAGGTTCCTCCAACAACTCCTCCGGCAGAAGAGCCTCTCGCCACGACTACGGCCACCTCAACGGCCACAACAACACCCGAGACCGCCGTTCCGCCTGAAAAGCCATCCCATGTGTCTGTATTTAAAACACCAGCAGATGTCTCGGCGGAAAGCACTTCCGTCATAACCGGGGCCTCACTTTCGGGCGTCACCTTCTCTTCTCCTAAGGCGCCGAGCGTCACGGAAGTGGTAAATAAGGACGCAACGGGTAATCTCGTTTCATTCGGGACAATTATGCAAACGATTTTCGGAGGAGATTTCTCGTCTGGCGCGCTTCTAAACGGATTTCCAAGCGCTAATGTTTCCGAGTTTATCTACACCAACGCGAGCGGCAACCGAGCGCTCGGCATCATTGCGAAGGCAGACGCTGCCGCTTCGCTCGCCGGACTCAAAACCGCCTTCGCACAAGCATTCGAAGCAAGCAAAGGACTCGCCGGTGTGTTTGCCGCCGATCCGGGAACCCCGGGGTCGTGGAAAGACGGGCAGACGAGCGGCGTTCAAAATCGCTATCTTACATTCTCGAATTCCGGTTTTTCCATCAACTACGGGTGGAGCGGAAACGTTCTTATAGTAAGCGGCTCCTACGACGGATTTAAGGCGGCGCTTCAGCATCTCCAATAGAGGCGGCTCGGATAAAACCAAACAGAAAACCCCGCCTGAACAAAGCGGGGTTTTCTGGAAATAAACAAAAAAGTGTGCTAATCTGTAGGTACTTTTTGTGATTATGAAAAAAGACAACGCAAACACGGAAGAAATAAAAAGGAGATTGGAAGCGGAGAAAAAAGAGATAGAAGAGGAGCTCGCGAAGTTTAAGGAAACGCTCGATTTTGGCGACGAGAGCGATCACCTCGAGGAAGAAAGCGACGAGTCCGAAGAAATGGGCACCTACCTCGGTGTCAAAAAAACCCAGGATGCGCGGCTTGGAGCGATCAATCGGGCGCTCGAAAAGATTCAGAGCGGAACCTACGGTTCCTGCGAGCGGTGCGGAAAACCGATCGAACAAGAGATACTCGATATAGACCCGGAATCGGCGCTTTGTAAAAGCTGCAAACATAACGAGAGACACTAGGGTTATTGAAAATCCATGCACGCGGTACCGAAACTCTTGTCAGCGGAGCTTAACGGGATTGCCGCAGAACTTATTGAGGTGGAGGCCGACCTGAACGTCGGCCTTCACGCGTTTAACATCGTGGGGCTTGCGGATAAAGCGATCAGCGAGGCAAAGGAACGCGTGAACTCCGCTCTTAAAAACTCCGGCATCAAGCCACCCACGAAAGAAAATCGCCGCATTACCATAAATCTCGCACCCGCGGACGTGAAAAAGATCGGATCGAGATTCGACCTTCCTATTGCCCTTGCATATCTCATGGCGAGCGAGCAACTCGGTTTGTTTTCGACGCACAATAAGATGTTCGTCGGCGAACTTTCCCTCGATGGATCCCTCCGCCCAGTGAACGGCTGTCTTAATGTAGCTCTCCTCGCCCGCGAGAAAGGAATTCCCGAGCTTTTTGTTCCTGAGGCAAATGCACGGGAAGCGGCCGCGGTAAAAGAGGTGAAAATATTCCCCGTCGCGACTCTTTCACGTCTCATCGCACACCTGGAAGAGCTTGAGCCGATTGTTCCTCAACCTCACACCGAATTTCCCGGGACATATCCGACCACGCTCGTGACCTTCGGTGAGATTAAAGGACAATCAGCCGCAAAGCGCGCGCTCGTAATCGCAGCCGCCGGGGGACACAATTTGCTTCTTTCGGGGCCGCCCGGCACAGGAAAGACTATGCTCGCACAGGCGCTCGCTTCAGTACTTCCTCCCCCTTCACTTGATGAAAAGATAGAAACCACGGCGATCTGGAGCGCCGCGGGACTTCTTCATGAAGAGCTCCCCTTTATTCATCACAGACCCTTCAGGTCACCACATCACAGCACATCGTTAATCGCGCTTATTGGAGGGGGTCAGACCCCCAAGCCGGGGGAGATAAGCCTGGCGCATCGGGGAGTTCTTTTTCTAGACGAACTCCCTGAGTTTCATCGCGATGCATTAGAAGCACTTCGCCAACCACTCGAAGGAGGCGAGGTGTGCATTGCACGCGCAAGACAAGCCACAATATTTCCTTCCCGATTCATGCTTGTGGCGGCGATGAATCCTTGTCCCTGTGGATATTTCGGGGACGCGGAACGCGAGTGTACCTGTACCGCGCACGGAGTATTTCGATACCAGAAGCGGATATCGGGACCTCTTCTCGATAGGATTGATATCCAGCTCGAGGTTCCGCGGGTAAAAATAGAAGTTTTACGAAGCCAACCCACGGAAGGGGAACAAGAAGCAGCAAAGGAATCCGTGAGTCGCGCGCGAGTACTTCAAAGGGAACGTTTCTTGAAACATAACCTTTCTATTTATACCAATAACGAGATGTCGTCAAAAAATGTCGATGCGTTGGTCGCGCTCGAGACAAATGCGGAGTCATTTCTTAAGGAGATGATTGAGCGGAATTTCGTGTCGGTGCGGGGGTACTATCGGATTCTCCGCGTTGCACAAACCATCGCCGATCTCGAGAGCGCCCCGATAATAACAAAAGAACACCTCGCAGAGGCGTTTCAATATCGGATAAGGACTAACGAATAAGCTCTAATTTCGAAACTCTAAATTCTAATGCACAAAATTCAAAATTCCAAACACGGGTTTCAACTATTACGATTTTGGATTTCAGTTATTATTTAGGATTTAGGTGTTAGGATTTAGAATTTCTAAACTACTTCGTGACCGCAAACGGATTCTTCGCTCCATATACTTCAAAGTGCAGGTGGCAGCCGGTCGGTCCGTGCGTGTTTCCGGTGTTTCCCATAAGACCGAGTTCTTCTCCGCGATTCACGTAATCGCCGGGTTTCACGAGAGCTTTTGCGAGATGCGCGTAGCGAGTTTTGGTTCCGTTCGGATGTTCGACCAAAACAAAGATTCCATATCCGTCATTCCATCCTTCCGCGCCGCTCCCGAAATTTTCATCGATCACCACGAGTCCCTCCGCCGCGGCATGAACGGGCGTGCCGCATTGATTCGCTATATCTACCGCATTGTAATTATGAAGCTGCCCCCAGTTCCATCCGATAGCGGGAAGCGCGAAATAATTTTTCAGATTCGGCAGATCGGCATCCGCGGACGTTGTTCCGCGACCGCTTGAAGCGAGCGGGCGCGCATAGGGGAGGATGAGTACTCCGCCCTCGCTTAGTACGTTCTGATAATCCGCGTTGTATTTTTTTATAAGCTCAAGATCAACCCCGTACGTACCGCCGACTTCTTTAAGGGTGTCGCCCGGCTTAACCTGGTATACGACGCCGGAAACGGGGGGTACCAGGAGTGTTTGTCCCGTCGTAAGGACCGAAGAGGCCCCCGGATTCGCCCATAGAAGCGTTTCGCGGGAAACGTGAAAACGATCGGCGATTCCCTGGAGGGTGTCGCCGCGTTTCACTTTATATCTTTTAAGCCCTCCGCTTACGGGGAGAAGATCACTTAAAGGGTCCGACGAAGCGACCACGGCCGTGTCTCCCGCGATAAGGGTGTGTCGTTCGTCGTTTGAAGAACCCGTTCCTTCGGAAGAGCTCTTTTCTCCCGTTGACGCGGCAACCATCTCCGGTTTCTGAACAGGCCCACCAAAACCCCAGTTGTTTCCCTCCTCATAACCGCTGATTATCCCTCTCGCACCGACACTTATAATCCCTCCAAAAAGGGCCATTATTACTACAAAAAGCACCGACCAGAAACTGGTCGTCTTAGGAGCTCCCCTCTTAAAAAGGGTTCTTACGTGGGAAAATAACGTACTTATGAAACTAAGTATAGCAAAGAGGCTGGGAAAGAAAAGAACCGCATAACACTTCACCCACGATCGTGAATGAAGTGTTATGATATAATAATTTCAAACAGAGACTATGCGAGTGCGGAGCAAAAAAGATATATCTTCTCGGAGAATGGGGATGCTTGGCCTCGGTATTCTGTCGGGTATTGCCGAACGGGGATCTGCTCCGATTCAAGCGATTATAAACGACGGTCTGGGGGCGCTAAGGCACGCGAAACGGGGGAGTGTCCGTACCACGCTGTGGCGGCTTGAGAAGAGGGGGTTAGTCGAACGATCGGAACAAGGTGAACTAAAACTTTCCGAAAGAGGGTTTCAGTTTCTTCGACAAAGAGAGCGTCCGCCCGAAGAACCGTGGGACGGCAAGTGGCGTCTTATCACGTTTGATATTCCCGAAAAACGGAGGAGAGAACGCGATTGGCTCCGGAGTGCGCTTACGAGTGCGGGATATTCGTTCGTTCAAAGAAGCGTGTTTCTTGGAAAGCGCCCGATCCCGCGCATGATTTTCGAAACCATCGAAGAAAAAAATCTCTCGGGGTTCGTGCGTCTTATTGTTATCGGTGAAATAGACGACGAAACATTTCTCAAACAAACAACGCAACTACAATGACCAGGAGGCTCGGACAACATTTTCTGCAAAACAAGACGGTGGTGAAAAAAATAATCGACGCCATCGCGCCGGAGGACGGTGACGTGATTATAGAAATTGGTCCCGGGCACGGCGAACTCACGGGGGAGCTTTTACGTTACCCCGTGAGAGTCATAGCCATCGAGAAAGACCCTGCCCTCGTTGATTTTCTAAGAAAAAAATTCCAAATCACAAACGACAAGCTTCAAATAAATTCTGAACCCCGAAAGGAAAATTTATCCGAAATTGAAATTATCCATGGGGATGTTTTGAAAGTTCTTCCGGAACTAATTAGAAATCGGAAACTAGAAATTGGAAATTACAAACTGGTAGGCAACATTCCCTACTACCTCACCGGATTCCTCTTCCGTACGATAAGCGGGTTGTCCATGCTCCCGAAGCGAGCAGTATTCATGATCCAAAAAGAGGTTGCGCTGCGCGCGACGGCAACGCCTCCTCATATGAATCTCCTTGCGGCAAGCATTCAATTATGGGCGAAACCGAAGGTGGTGATGATCGTCGGAAAGAATGATTTTGCTCCGAAACCGAAAGTAGATTCCGCCGTCATTCTTCTTGAAACACACCAACCCGTTGAGACGCCGAGCAAACAACAGGGGTATTTTGACACGCTGCATGCGCTCTTTGGGCAGCCCAGAAAAACGATTGTAAACAACATAACACTCGCCTTTCGATCGTTAAAGAAGTGTAACAAGGCAGAAAAAGATGGTGTTGCGGAACGTCTGAAACAAATCGGGGTAAAACCGAACGACCGCCCGCATAACCTATGTGTCGAGGATATAAAAAAGATAGGAGAAATGTTGTACAATTATGATGGGTGATTCCAATTACAAAAAGGGGATGAAACAATATTTCAAAAAAAGAAGGGTTGCCGCTTTTATGATTCTCGGAGCGGGGATTCTTGTCGCATTTCTCCTTGTTATTTCCCCGTCGTCCGGGGAAAAGCCGTTCATCTCGGTCGTCCAAAATCCCAACACAGGAAAAGCCGGGTACGGAGTTGAGAATGAGGGAGGGCTTTCGGACCTCAATTCCTGGGGAATCGGCACGAGCACCGCAGCTGACAGAAACTTAACGCAGACATTAGCACAGCACTATGTCGAGTCGGTCTATAACCTGAACAGCGGGAACCCAACCGATACAACCGACACGCTGAGAATGCCTCCTTCCGGATCAATGGATGATTTTCTTACGCAGGCGCTATCGCAAGATCTCTCGTTTCCCTCGTTTTCTGAAAAAGACATAAGGACAGGGAAGGATGGTTCGATCCAGGCGCAGACCAATTATCTAAACGCCATTGGTTCGATCACACAGAAAAATTTCGGGTCGTTCTCTATGTCGACCACGGATATTCTAAGCGCATTTTTCAATAAGAGTGATTCTGCTCCGCTCGCAAAATACATCAATATTATAAATGGGCAGGTAAATGACCTTTTGGCGCTCGAGGCACCGCCCCAATGGAAGGTGTGGCATCTCCAGAACCTGAATTTGTGGGCGAAAAAGTCAGTAGTATACACTGCCGTTCTTGATTTTAAAAACGATCCCCTGAAGGCGACAATCGCCTTAAACGATGTTCGCTCGGTACTTGAAGAAAATATAATGCTCCAGAACGTTCTCTCTAACCAAGCAAACACACTAAACAAGAAATAACCTTTGTTTTTATCCCTATGAAGCAACAAAAAATCAGAGTGGTCTCATTATTTCTTGTGTTGAGTATCTTTCTTATTTCAGATCCCGCCCTCCTTATGCCAAAAGCAAAAGCCCAGTTTTGGCTTCTTAGCAACGTCACTCCGCAACTCGTTATAGATCCGACCGTAGCCGCTGCCGTAGCCGCTGCCGGTGCCGCTCAAACAACAGCGACCACCGCTGGCTTTCTTGAGGAGGCGTGGCGATTTATTCAAGACAAGGTTTTTAAAGTACTTCTCGCAACACTCAAAAAACAGCTTCTTGATGAGATAACGAGAGAAACGGTGCAGTGGATACAAAACGGAGACAAACCACTTTTTCTCCAAAAACCGGGGAAGGTATTTGAACAGGCGGCAGACGAGGCCGCCGGAGAGGTAATCCGACAAGTAGGAGCGGGGCAATTATGCAGTGGAATACCCTTCAATGTTAATTTCTATCTCGCTCAACCGGATACCACAAAAAAGCAGGTGAGTTGTACGCTCTCTCAGGTGGTGAGTAATTTGGAATCATTCAAAAGGGATTTCAAAACCGGCGGATGGCTCGGTTATTCCGATCTCTTGAAACCTCAAAATAACCAGTACGGACTGGAGATTCTCACGCAGCAAGCGCTTGAACAATCGGTGGCGCAAAAACAGCAGGAGTCGGTTTTGAAACAAAACATCAATCTCGGATTTAACAGCGAGGCGTGTATCACTTGGACAATGTACAGTGTAAAGACAAGTCAGCCCGCGAATAATAAGGGATCTGGAGGCAATATTTTGACACCCGGTTTCCAGTTTGGTGCCTCCACTTATGCTGGCAGTCTTCCTCTTGTGGTAAAAACTGACGGATCCGCGCCACAACCGACGAGCGATGATCCTAATTTCGAATACCGGTGCACGGAGAAAAAAACCACAACGCCAGGACGAACCATCGCGGAGGGGTTGAACAAATCATTTGGCTCGAACATCGACTTCATTGTCAACTCGGACGACATAACAAATGTGCTCGCCGCAGTGCTCGACGCGGCATTTAATCGATTGGTGAAAGAGGGGATAAATGGAGTAAAAACCGGCCTCGCAAAACTTTCACCCGATAACACTCAAAACTCGGGCATCACGCGAACCCCCGATATAACAAACGCAGCATCCTCTTCAGATACAGCACAAAAAAACATGACTAATAGTCAAATTGCGGCAATTTTTAGGCCATTAGATGATGCTCAAACAGCACTGAACGACGCCTCAAATGTGCTCTTAACCGCGGCGAGTTCGACGCGAAATCTTTATATTACAACCAAGTCACTCCTGAGTTGTCTGGGATCAAACGCCTCTTCAACTGACATAAGTTGGGCATCGAGCACTCTTGTTCTCGCAACCTCAACCTATCCCGGGCAAATCAAGACCATACAAGACAGCCTAAACAACCAAGCCGACAGCATTCAGAAGCTCCAGGATCGCGCTTCGCTCTTAAAAAACCAGGCTAGTAGCGGGCAGATGCCTTCAATCGATCAATCGTTTAGAGATCTCATAACCGCTGCGCTCTCTTCGGCGTCGAGTATTAAGTCAGATGCCACACAACTTCTTGCCGCAATTCAGCTAACCCTGAAGGACGCCCAAGGAAAACTAAACGCGTGCGTTGGGGGCTCCCAGGTCTATCCATAATTTCAATTTGAAATGTTCCGACATATGAACTTGCTAACGAAAAAGAAAATGATGCTCTTCGCCGGAATTCTCGCGGTGCTTTTCTTCGTCGTGCCGCATTTCGCTCACGCCGCAATTTGGGACATCTTTTCTCCGACCATGATCCTTACCTCGGTTTTGAGAGGGATCGCGTACGTATTTTCCTTTATCTTCGGCGTGCTCTTCATGATCGCGAACTTCTTCGTGGGCATCGCGATGAATTTCAACAGTCAGATCCTTTCGACATCGAATGCTCTCGTTATGGTGGGGTGGAAAATTTCCAGAGACGTAGCGAACCTCGGCTTCGTGCTTCTTATTATTATCATTGCGTTCGCGACCATACTCCGGATTCAGAGCTATGGCGCGAAGAAGCTTCTTCCTATGCTCATCGGCGCCGCGATAATCGTAAATTTCAGCCTGACGATCGGCGGAGTGTTTATTAATTTCGCCGGCACGCTCTCCCAATCGTTTCTCGATAAAATGGGCGGCAACTACTCCGAGTTCACGCAATCGCTCGCGGCGGCTTTCGGTCCGCAGCGATTATTCCTTCCTCCGGACAACCCGCCGCCGCCCGATCCCTCGGAGCAGGGGGGGGCATGGACCGGATTTTCCGCCGCGATACTTATAAGCATCGGAAATCTCACTTTTATCACCGTGTTCTCCCTTATCGCTTCCATGGTGATGTTCCTCCTTGCGGGCATGCTAATGATACGATTCATTGTGCTCTCGTTTCTCCTTATTATCGCGCCCATCGTGTGGCTTTTCTGGGCGTTTCCCGCATTAAAACATCTCTTCTCAAAGTGGTGGAATACATTTTTCCAGTGGGTATTTTTCCAGCCCGCGATGCTCTTCTTTATTTACCTTTCGATACTCTCTCTGAGTTTCCTTAAGGACACGGCCCAACCGCCGTCGGGGGGAGGGGTGTTCGGGGGGCTCAGCACGGTTATAACTCAGGGCATGCAGATGGTGGCGCTTTGCGGATTCTTGATAGGGGGCGTGATCGCGGCGCAGAAGATGGGTATTGCGGGAGCGGCAGGCGCCCTCAAACTTGGTGAGAAAGCGGGGAAGGCGTCCGCGACGTGGGTGGGAAAGAAGGCATATAAACAAGTGACTTCGCCGCTCCGAGAAGAAGGCGGGAGGAAGTTTACCGAACGGCTGCAGGCAAGAGGAGGCGTTCTCGGCAGGGTTGGAAACGTCCTAAGCAACATGGGGGCGGTGCAGGGCGACAATCTCGTAAAAGAAGCGACAAAAAAACAGGCTCACTTATCCGATAAGCAGCTGGCGCTCCGTGTTGCAACTATGAAAGACGAGGAAAGGGTGGCGGCACTTGCGCGGCTTACCAAGAACAAGGAGCTGGACCACGTCGCAAATGGCGCCGCTTCCTACATACAAGACCCCCAAACAAAGACGCTTTTCCAACGTTTTGGACAGGCGTCTGCTTATAACGACTTTGAGAAAACCGTGGGAGTCAATACCGAGATATTGAAATTAAACAACGACTGGCAGAGGGCCGTCAGTAGCGGGCGACCCAGAGAAGCGACGGACGAGATAAGAAGGCAACTACAGGATGCCATGAGAAGCTTCGAGAAAACCTACTCCATGGCCGACTTTGAGAAGCTCCAGGGAAATCTCTTTTCCGCATTCGATCGTGAGAAAAACAATATAGGTCTCTCTGAGAACGATCATCAAGCGCTCGGCGAGCTGAGGATGAGCACTGTTTTTGAGATTAATCCGGGCGCAGTGGCAAAAATACGACCGAAGCTTAAAGGCGAGGATCTTGTTAACTTCCAAAGAAACCTCAGCAACTTCATTTCCAGATTTGAAGATGAAATCGGTCTCGCTCAAAACCTTCGTGGCCACAGCGTGCCGGTTGCGGATAAATTAAAAAACATAGAACAAGGACACCCGGGAGATCACGGGCTTCTCGCGCGCGCGAGAAGCCTTTATGGAACGCAAAATAATTTGGTCGGGAGCCTGTTCGGCGGCGGGTGGGCGCCCACCTCCCACACAAGGGGCGGCGGGGAAACAGGCGAAGAGGATGGCGTTTAAATAATTAGATGTATATTTCACAATCACAAGCTACCGAGCGATGGAACGTGCTTCCCGAACGGCTGCGCGAGGCGCTTTTTTCCGAATTCATTGCGGAGTCGGTTCTCGAGATCTGCAAAAATCACCACCTTATAGACGAAAAGGCGGCTATTGTAAAAACATACGCAGCATATGTGCTTATGGGATTTCTCCACCCCGAGGAGTTTGTCGGAGAAATTCAGTTGGCGCTTTCGCTTCCCGCGGAGGTTGCAAAACAACTAGGAGAAGGGGTAGAGAAAAAAATCTTTTCCGAATATACCGACGATATCCAAAAGGTTTATGCGCCCGCATCTTCGGAAAAAGAGGCGGGGATTGAAGTCGGCGAAGAGGCAAGGGGAGTAGTCTCAGATACCGGGGAGAAAAAAACCATCACCTTTGCAGGACTAGCGGCGGAAGCCCCAAAACAAGAAGAACAATTGCCGATAACCGTTTCTGAAAAAGCGCCGACAGGAACCACAAAGACAGAGGAGAATCCTTTTGTGCTCCAGGAAGAGAGGCCGGTCGCGGAGACGGTGCAGCCTTCGTTTAAGAAGTTTTCTTTCTCTCTTGGGGGATTCTTTGGATCAAAAAAGAAAGAGGAGAAGGCCTCCGAAGAACCGGTGAGGGCGAAAATAGAGCTTTTCGGAGACAAGAAAGAGGGTAAGGAAAAAAGGGTGGTTCATTACAGCGAGCTGAGGACCCCTCTGGGGGAAAGCGTTTTTAATGTGTCGCCCGAAGAACAAAAAACAATCGAACCGACGCCCGCCGCCGCACCAGCTCCTCAAGAAACCGCGGGAGAGGTTGTTCCTGCGAAAAAAGCGCCATGGTCTTTCAAGTGGTTCGGAACACAAAGCCCCGCAAGAGACGAGCAGAAGGACGTTCCGGTGCACAAAACAATCGACGCCGCACCCGAGGAAGGGAGGGGGGAGACGCCGAGTAATAGCGCACAACAACAAGAAAAAAAGGAAACGCCGCACATCGAAGGAAACACCATTGATTTGAGGAAGTAATGGAATTCCAGGTCCCACAATTCATAGAAGAAAAGCCGAAGATTGTCGGGTTCTTAACGCTCGCTCAGTTTTTGTATCTCGCCGGTGGCGCGCTTATAAGTTTTGTGGGGTTCCGTGTCCTCAGCTTCTTTCTATGGCTCCTTGTTACGCTTGTTGTGGGTACCGCTGCGGTATTCCTCGCTTTCGTAAAAATTAACGGGCAGGCGTTCCCCAAGCTTCTTGCGTCCCTGCTTAATTACTTCTGGAAGCCGCGCACGTTCACGTGGCAGAGAAAATTACCGGAGGCAACAATTGATCTCGAAAAAATCGAAGCGATCGAGAATGCAAGAAAGCGCATGAACATACAAGAAAAAATGAAATCCATTGCTCTTTCGGTCACCACCGGAAAATTTTTTCTGAAACAGCCGCAATCGGAAGAACAGGAACGATATGAAACCGTGGTGCGCCTCACGGGGGAGAGGGAGCAAGCGAAGCGCATCGATTATTCGTCTTAATTCATATAAAATAGGGGTATGGCGGAAGTAACGCAGGCATCACAACAATTCGTAAAAATAAAAGACATCCGCGACGGGGTTGTGTATCTAAAAAACGGGGGGTTGCGGCAGGTCCTTATTGTGAGCGGTATTAATTTCGAACTCAAGTCGGAGGGAGAGCAGGGAGCGATTCTCGCGAACTTCCAGAGGTTTTTGAACTCTCTCGACTTCGGAGCTCAGTTTTTCATCCACTCGAGAAAGGTAAATATCGCGCGGTATCTCGCAAACATGGAGGAACAGAAGAAACAGGAGACGAACGAGCTTCTGCGCGTACAAATCGAGGAATATATCAACTTCGTGAGGAATTTTATCGAGGAAAACGCGATCATTAATAAGAATTTTTTTGTGGTGGTCCCGTACGACCCGGTTGCGCTTTCTTCCGGCACGAAGGGTTTTCTCGGGCTTTTCGGAAAAAAACAGAGCTCCGCCGCAAAACAAACAACGGAGGAGGAGAATGTTTCACAGCTTAAAGAGCGCTCCACGCAGGTTATTGAAGGGCTCTCGGCAATCGACCTAAGGGCGGTGCCGCTCGAGAACGAGGAGCTTGTTGAGCTTTTCTACAATCTCTACAATCCGCAGGTCGTCGATAAAAAAGGTGTTACCATATGAAGCTCACCATCCCTCAAGCATATAAACCGGGAAGCGGGGATCTCCCTAATGTCATTGCGCCCGCCGGGATCGAAATTAACGCGAACTACCTGAAATTGGGCGATTTCTACGCAAAAACGTTTTTTATCTTCACCTACCCGCGCTATCTTTCCGCCGGTTGGTTTTCGGAAATAATCAATCTCCCGAATATGATGGATATTTCCATTATGATGTACCCGATGAATACCGCGCTCGCACTCCGGAATCTTCGAAAGAAGGTTGCACAAATCGAAGCGGAGATTGGGGAAAAACAGGAAAAGGGATTGGTGCGCGACCCGATGCTCGAGACGGCGTATGAAGACGTCGAAACGCTCCGCGATTCGCTGCAACAAGCCCGCGAACGTCTCTTTGAGGTCGGGGTATACATTACTATATACGCGCCGACACTTGACGAGCTTTCGGAGGTTGAAAATAGGGTGATGAATGCGCTCGAGAGCAAACTTGTGTATGCGAAGCCGGCACTCTTCAGACAATCCGAGGGGCTAAACTCTGTGTTTCCGCTTGCATCTGACGAACTCGCGGTGAGAACCTCTTTGAACACGGGCCCCGCCTCATCGCTCTTTCCGTTCATCTCCCCTGATCTTACCTCGGAAAAAGGCATTCTCTATGGGGTAAATATGCACAACAATAGTTTGATTATTTTCGATCGCTATTCGCTTGAGAATGCGAACATGACCATCTTCGCGAAATCCGGGTCCGGAAAATCATATGCGGCAAAGCTTCAGATTCTCCGCTCGATGATGGTGGGCACGAATGTTATCGTGATCGACCCGGAGAACGAATATGAAAACCTGGCGAATGCGATCGGGGGGAGTTATTTCAAAATCTCACTCACTTCGCCGAGCCACATTAATCCGTTCGATATCCCGATTATTCCCGAAGGAGATGAACCGGCGGATGTCTTCAAGTCTCATATCCTGAACCTGACGGGTCTCGTAAAACTCATGTTGGGAGAAATAACCCCCGAGGAGGAATCGCTTCTCGACCGTGCGATCACCGAGACGTATGCCTCGCGGGACATTACTGCGGAGAATTTCGGAAGTATGAAGGAATTAAACCCGCCGCTCCTCGAGGACCTGCAAACAATTCTTATGAACACCGAGGGCGGGCGCGGTATCGGTCAGCGTCTCGATAAATTCACCCACGGCTCTTACTCCGGTTTCACTAATGCGCCCACGAACGTCGATATTAAGAATCGGCTCATTGTGTTTTCAATCCGCGATCTCGAAGAAGAGCTTCGTCCCATCGCGATGTATATTATTTTGAACTTCGTGTGGAACATCATCCGGTCGGAACTTAAAAAGCGGATGCTTGTGATTGATGAGGCGTGGCTTATGATGAAACACAAAGACAGCGCCTCGTTTCTTTTCGGTCTTGTAAAAAGAGCGCGAAAATATTATCTCGGTGTCGTCACTATCACGCAGGACGTCGACGACTTCTTGAAATCGGAGTACGGGAAGCCGATTATCACCAACTCCTCGCTTCAGTTACTCCTAAAACAATCCCCCACCTCGATCGAGGTTCTTACCAAGGCGTTCGGCCTTACCGAGGGGGAGGCGGCATTTCTCCTCCAGGCCGGGATCGGTGAAGGGCTTTTCTTTGCGGGACTGAAGCACGTTGCGATTAAAATCATCCCTTCTTATACGGAGGATCAGATCATTACCACGAACCCCGAACAAATCATGGAGATTAAGGGGTTGCAACAAAAATAAACCATGGCGGAGCTTCCGAAAACAACAACCAAATCCTCCGGGACGCAAAGCCTTAAAAAGAAAGAGGGGGCATACTCCGGAAGCGCGGGACCAAATCCGGACGACTTCACTACCTCCGAGATAATGGTCGGGCTTATATACACCTTCACCACCGACACTATGTGTCTGGCGCTCGACTACACGATAATAGGCGCGATAATAACTCCGGTTTTAAGGAACGGCGTTGCGTTTACAATTTGGTTGTGGCTTAAGTCAAAAAACGATCCCCACGCAACCAAGGTAGGAAGGATTGTATTCAAGGGGATTGCGAACGTCGTTCCCTGGATTCCTCTCTTTATTAACACCGTTATGTTCGTCGCCGAGACTTATATTCACAACCACCCCGAAAAATTCGCTATCGCGGAGAGTGTCGCGGGGGCGGCGGGAGGTAAGTAGGGTATAATGAAGACAATGCTAAAATCCAAATTTCAAACTTCAAAATTCTTCTCCTTACTTGCGTTTGCTGCCGTTATTTCTCTTTCGGTTGTTTCTCCTTCCTCCGCACAGACAACGAACGGCCAGGTTATTATTACTTGGGAGGCGAATAATTATATCCCCGCCGGTTTTACGGGGAAGCCGCTTCCCGCGCCACACACCGAGATTGTGGTGTCTGCTGAACTTATTCAAAACAACAAACTCATGGACGTTTCGGGCGCCGAGATTCGCTGGTTCGTTGATGACGAATTTTTGAAGTCGGGCACCGGGCTCAAAACTATTTCCTTCTATGCGGGGCAGGAAGACGACGGCTACGCGTCGGTTCGCGCCACCATAGTAACAAAAGACGGCTCGTTCCAAAATTCTCTTCAAATTCCCATCGTGTCGCCGGAGGTCGTGTTAAGTTACAAGTCCCCGACGGGCGCCGTCGCACCCGACTCCCAAATAACAGTTGAGGCGATTCCTTTTTCCTTTTCCATTCGCTCGCTGAGCGATCTCAGCTTCTTCTGGTCCGTAAATGAAGGCCGTGTCGACACAAAAGGCAACGTGCTCACCCTGAACGTGGGAACCCCGAAAACGATTTCGCAAAATACCGTCCAGATTTCCGCCGCTACGCAGAACAACTTAAATCCGCTCGAAATCGCGAAGTCGTTGCTCTTTATTCCTTTGCAAACATCCCAATAACATGAGGAGAAAAAACATCACAACAATTTTCTTTCTCTTCCTTATTATTATGGGGTTTGGTCTTGTGGCGCACGCCCAAACCGCGGGGCAGAACGACAAGATTGTGAATGTTGATTTTCCCTGTCCCGGATGCCAGAGCAAAACAACCGATATCGTTACTTACATAAATAATCTCTATAAATTCAGCTTGTGGATCGGCGGAGCGCTCGCCTTGGGAATGATTGTCGCGGGCGGCATCATGAGGATCGTTTCCGCGGGAAGTCCCGACAAGCTGCGCGAGGCCTCGGATATGATCACCTCATCGATATTCGGCCTCATTCTCCTCTTCGGCTCTTATCTTGTGTTGAATACCATTAACCCCGAGATCACCCTCCTTAAACTTCCTGCCGCGGGAGAGAGCGATATAAAACTGTCCTCACAAAACACCGATTCTCTTACCGCGAACGATTGTGTTGGCTCTGACACACAGACATTCGAGACCATTCGGGTGTTTGACGGGAGCTCTCAGGTGGCAAGCTTAAACTGCCTTTATAGAAGATCGGTGCTGAAGACGCAAGACATTCAGCTTGTAGAGGGTGATTATTATAACGACAACCCGGTGATATCAAAGGGTTCAATGGTGTGGCTTTACCCCTACTTCAAAAAACAGGGCGGCGCTTCGACGGCCGAGTGTCTGATTTATGCGTATCTTCTTCCCAAAGACAGCAACAACACAAAACCCGAGATACAAATGGTGGATTTAAATTCCAACTTACAGTTGTGTGCCCCGAAAATGCAAAGCCTGGACAGCCCCACCTGTAAGACGTGGACTTTTACCGCAAAAAGATCCTCGGTTAAGGGGTTTGACGCGCACGATCCCTCGCAGTACACGCCCGTGGTTGATGCCGTCGACGTCTCGGATCAGTTTCCTTACTATGATATCTCCTCGCCGCCGCCCCTCGAAAGAACAAAGAGCGACGGCACAAAGGTGGGGCCGGTTCCCGGACAAGACGGTCTCTGTTATACGGATTACTGTCAGGAACAAAAATGGACCTGCACCGTCTCCGAGAACCCCAAGGTAAATATGCCGTCCAATAATGCGGATGTTCAGGCGTGTGCAGGAACCGACACCTCGCACCCATGCGAAACCGTCACAAGCGCCGGTTTCGCGGTCGGCTCCAATCCGTGTGATAAAACGATAAATAACAGCAACCTAAATGCCACCGGGGAATGCAAACTCAATCCCGACCTAATAACCAAATTGAAAGTCTTTAGTAAGTCGATGGGAGGAACCGGCGCGTGGTATATCACGGAGGCGTGGCCGTCGACGGTTCACCATATGGCTTCGTGCCACGCGATAGGAACCTGCGCCGACATAAAACTTACGACTCCCGCGTCCGGGAATGATCCGTGCGGCAATGTGAAAAAGGCGATGGCCGCCCTGAAAGCCGCGGGGCTTGGAGGATCGCTTAACGAATACGCGGGTTGTAACGGGAAGACTTATGACACGACGACCGGCGACAATATTCACGTACAATGGTAAAAAAACTGGACTATAAGAAAATAATCATTGCCCTCCTTATTGTCGCCGTGGTGGGGGTTATTATTTATTTTATCTGGGGAGGGATTGCCGGCCCGGAAACAACGGCCCCCCTTGCGCCTTCTTCTCCCTCTTCGACTTTCCCCGGAGGATCGCTCTTTCCAACCGCGGGGACATCAACGGGGCCGATTGGCGCCGTAAACACCATCACATTTCCGTCCGACTCCGATCCCGTCTTTAAGGTTTCTGACCAGCCGGTTTCCGGGTATTGGATTGATCCCCAAACCGAGGGCATTTTTTACTTGAGCGGGGACGGACGGGTGTTCTTGGTCAACAAAAATAAAAATGGGGGGGATGTGGAAATAGTCAAACAGCGCGCCGGCACACCGAATTCAATCGAGGTCGGCCCAAACTCTCAAAGAGTTCTCGCTTCTTTTGGCGATCCGCGTTCTCCGCAATGGGGGGTTTTCGATGATGTGGATCAGACGTGGCGTCCGCTTTCAAATACCGTCTTAAACGCGACGTGGGGGCCAAACAACGGTGTGCTTTACGGAGTTGTTCAAAACGGGAGCATTCCCGCGCTCGCTCTGATCGATATAAGCAAGAGCGATGTCTCAACCAAAATTCTTGTGAAGGATTTTCGTTTTCAGGATGTACAGCTTTCGTTTTTCCCTCCCTCAACGCTTTTTCTTGAAGAGCGCGGGTCTGCAAAATATTCTTCCCGCATCTGGGGGGTTGATGTGAACGATCTCTCCGTTCATCTTCTCCTCGGGCCGGAGAACGGACTTCTTTTTGCGCCAAGCGACGACAAGCGGGTGCTTTTTTCCTTCCAAGGTAATGCGTTCCACGCGCTCGATCCAAGAACGCTAAGCACCATAACCCCCATTCCGTTCGTTACGGTTCCGGAAAAATGCGCGTTTGGGGGCGTGATCGTATATTGTTTCGTGCCAACCTCCCAAAATTTCAGAGGGGCGGTTCTTCCCGACGACTACCTCAAGTCAAAAATCTTCACCTCTGATTCTCTTTTTGAAGTAAATCTCTCGAATGGCGGCACCGCGTCGTCCGATCTCCCAAAAACAATAAACGGGGGGGTGTTCGATGGAATCTCCCCGAGGTTTAGTAAGGGCTTTCTTTACTTTATAAACCGCTATGACGGACACCTCTATGCGCTAAACCTTACCTCGGATCGGTTTTCCGAGGCCGGTCAGAGCGCGGGAGACTAGGTTTTTGTTCTCTGCGCCATACTCCTTCTCGACTCGGGCGCTCCGGGCCGCCTGCCTGCGCAGGCAGGCTTGGCCAAGCCTTACCCTCGTTCGAAGGAGTATGGCGCAGATCTTTTTTGATTGATTGTGTGTGGTTTGCCCTCGTTCCTAAGCGGCAGCTCTCGCAGGACGATCCTCCTTCGCTTGAAAGCTACGGAGGGCAGGGCAAAAGTAAGGGCGCTTGTCCGGCCGAAGCTTTGTGCGAAGGCGGAAGCCGAGAGCGTAGGGTGCGGAATGCCGCAGGAGCATTCCGACACCCGGTGCCGCGAGGGAATGGGGCAAACCAAAAAAACTACGCGGTGATGTGTTTGATAACGGTGTGGCGATCCTTGCCAACGCCTTCACTTTCCGTAGTGAGGTCGGGGTGGGTGGAAATTTCCACATGAACCAATCTGCGCTCGTACGCATTCATGGGAGGTAATTCAACGTCGGTCTTCGTAAGAAGGGCCTTCTTTGCTCCCGCTTTTGCAAGCTCAATGATGAGGCGCTCGCGTTCTCTTCTGTAGTAATTAACATCAACCACAAATGAGGGGAGTTTTTCGCGTCTCAACATCAAATTAATAAGGTGTTCAAACGCGGGAAGAGAGGTGGGGAGCTGGGATCGAAACAGTTCATCGTCGACCACCACAACTACCTTCCTGTGTTCTTCATCAACAGAAACCTGGGCGTCGGTAAAACCCATAAGATCGAGAAGCTTTCGTATGTGTGTTTCTATGTTCATTGTCATCGGGGAATATTCTCTTCCACCTTTTTATTAATATATACCTGCTGCACCAAAGAGAATGCATTGGAGACAAGCCAGTAAAGACCTATGGCTGCGGGGAGGTTTCCTAATATTATCACAGTGAGAAGCGGGCCGACAAAAAGCATGGTTTTCTGCACCGAAGCCGCCGGGTCGCTTCCTTTTGCGTCGGGGGCCTTTTTTGCAAGCATCATCTTGCTCTGTAAAAACTGGAGTGCCGCCGCCACAATCACGAGCGCCCAACTTTTTCCGCTTAGATCGAGAACACCGAGAAACCACCCACTCTGAAACGCTCCGCTGCTTATACCCGTCGTGAAAATTTGGAAAAGCGCTATAAACACGGGGAGTTGAATTAATAAAAGAAGAAATCCGGTAAATGGATTTACGCGGTGTTCCCGATACAGCGCCATAAGCTCTTTTGCTTGTCGCTCTTTGTCTTCTTTGTGGTCGGTTTGTATTTTTTTTATGTGCGGCTGTAAGCGCTGGAGAATTGTCTGGTCTTTCGTGCTTTTATAAAAAACGGGAAGAA
This sequence comes from bacterium, assembly GCA_021814165.1. Taxonomy (GTDB): domain Bacteria; phylum Patescibacteriota; class Minisyncoccia; order UBA6257; family GWB1-50-10; genus JAKAHD01. The sequence continues at coordinate 126,907 of JAKAIX010000002.1, read as the reverse complement.
GAACGAGACGAATAAGGACGGTGAGTTCAATGATGGATATCCCGAGGTCGTGAAAGGAGAGATATTGATACAAAAACACAAGAACCGAGAGGATCGGTCCGTATATGTACACATGAAAGAGTTCACTCATAAAATGCCGCCCCGCCTCGCTTGTTCCAGGAGCTCTCTCTTTAGTTCCGTAAAAGAGATTGCCGTCGCGTTTTGCCGTACCGTTACCGCGATTGTTCCCGCGACCCGAGGCAGAAGTGGTTGTAGGATAACCCGGATTCTTCTTTTTATCAAGTTTCTGGCGGAGGCGTTTTTTACGGCTCTTTTTGAAATAGAAATTACCGCCCTTCGCTTCCCGCGGGTTTTGGTAATAATTCTCAACGATGTCGCGCTCGAGCTCACACGCTTAACCGTTTCCGCTTCTTTGCTCTCCTTCTTAGAAGCACGTTCCGCCCGCCCGAAGAGCGCGCGCGCTTTAAGAATCCGTGCGTTCGCTTCCGCTTCTTTTTTTTCGGCTGATACGTCTGTGCCATAATCGGATTATACCCCAGAAATCACTATACACAAGCAATGCACAGGTAAAGCACAAAATCGTTTTTGCCGCAATGTTGCATTCCTTGAAAAAGTTTCTATTCTTAAGGGAAAGCGCGTTTTCTAAACCACCATGGAAAATAAAGAACTCTGGCAAAGCGTACTAGGAGACATCGAGCTTCAGATATCGAGACCTAATTTTCTAACCTGGCTCAAAAACAGCCAGCTCCTCGAAAAAAATGAGCGGGAAGGGGTGGTGCTTGTCGGTCTCCCTAATAATTTTGCGAAGGAGTGGGTGAAGAGCAGATATCACAAACTTATTCTCGGGTCTCTGAGAAACATCGACGGATCGATAAAAAATGTTGACTATGCCGTCCTGAGTCAGGGCTCCGCGCACGCGGTTATTGTGCAAGGTAAAAAAGCGAGACCACAAGAACCGGTCGCCGCCGAGGAGCCGCAGCCCCCTCTTATTGAATTAAAAATTGATCCCAGAACAAACCTGAATCCTCGATATACGTTTTCAACATTCGTCGTCGGATCATCAAATGAGTTGGCGTATGCTGCCTCCCAGGCGGTGGTGAAAGACGTAGGGAAAAAATACAACCCCTTGTTCGTATACGGGGGGGTGGGGCTGGGAAAGACCCACCTGATCCAGGCCATCGGAAATGAAATCTCTAAAGAGTATAAAAATTCGGTGGCTACGCTGTACGTTTCCTCGGAAAAATTTATAAACGACGTGGTGTGGGCGGTCCGCAATAAACGCATGGAGGATGTGAAAAAAAAATACAGGGACATAGACGTACTTATTATCGACGACATTCAATTCATCGGCGGAAAGACCGCCACGGAACAAGAGTTTTTCTACACCTTCAATACCCTTTATGAAAATAATAAACAGATTATTATTTCTTCCGATAGGCCGCCGACCGCGATTCCTACGCTTGAAGAGAGGCTTCGATCCCGCTTTGAGGGCGGAATGATTGTAGATGTGGAATATCCCGACTACGAAACCCGGCTCGCTATTCTTAAAACAAAACTCCAAGAGAAGGGTTCTCTTGTTGACGACCATATTCTCGAGCAGGTTGCAACGAGGGTTCAAAAAAACGTAAGAGAACTCGAGGGAGTATTGAATAAAATAATTTTCTATCAACAATATAAAAACGAGAAGATTGACACGAAAAAACTCGAGGAAATTATAGGGGAGGCGGTCCAGGTTACCCCCAAAAACATAACCGCGAACGATATTATAAAAGCGGTTGCTGACTTTTTTGAGGTTTCTCCAAGCGACATGTTAAACAGGGGGAGAAAACAGGAGGTGGTGCAACCGCGACAAATAGCCATGTTTCTTATGAGAGATATTTTAAAACTTTCATATCCGCATATCGGTGAGCGTCTTGGAAAACGGGATCACACTACCGCGATACACGCTTGTGAGAAAATAAACAAAGAGTGCAGCCAAGACCACGGCCTTAACCAAAAAATACTTCTCATAAAGGAGCGATTATTCAAAATGTAGCTGTGGATATTGTGTGGATGTATTTTCGGGAAAAAAATAATTATACACATTAATAGAAAAAGATCACGATGTTGTCCCCTTATTATTCTAGTAAAGAAAGTGTTTAAAGCGAGAAAAACACGAAGAAAACAAGAGTTATACACTTCTACACACGACCTACTATTACTACTAATATGAAAATACTACTATTAAAAACTAACCTAGTAGAAGGACTGGGTATTGTGGAAAGAGCGGTGAACGAAAGCTCAAACCTTCCTATTTTAAAAAACGTTCTCCTGAGGGCGGAGGGAGGGAAAATAATACTCATCACCACCAACCTCGAGCTCGCCGTCGAGTACTCGATGTCGGGAAAGGTGCTGGAGGAAGGAGGGGTGGCACTACCCTTCTCCCTTTTTTGTTCGATTATACGAAACCTCGCCGCGGAGCGCATATCGATTGAGGAAAAAGAGGGGAAGGTGATAATAACCACCGATAATTATGAGGCGGTGCTTCAAGGACAGGACCCGAAAGAGTTTCCTATTATTCCCTCGGTTCATAAGGAAGCACAACGCTTCGTGTGCGGCGTGGAGTCTTTTCGCGGGGCGCTTGCGAGCGTTATTGTTGCGGCACAGTACTCCGACATACGCCCGGAAATAAGCGGCGTATATTTTGAATATTCCGGAGGTGATGCGGTTTTTGCCGCTACGGACGGATTTCGTCTCGCCGAAAAGAAGTTGGAGTCGGGCAGTATAAAAACGGACGCGGAAAAAATCTCGGTCATAATTCCCCTGAAGACGGCATCGGAGCTTCTGAAGGTTTTTAAAGAACAGCACGAAATAACGATATTTGTGGAATCAAACCAAATACTTCTTTCTGCGCCGAACGAGAAAATAACCTCACGCCTCATCGACGGATCATTTCCCGATTATCGCGCGGTGATCCCTAAGAATACGCCGCACGAGGCGATAATTGAGCGGCAAGAGTTTATAAACGCCGTGCGGCTCGCAAGCTCTTTCTCGGGAAGAGCGAACGACATAACTCTTAAATCGGGTGATAATAAAAAATTTCTCGAGGTGTACGCTACCGACAGCGCGCTCGGAGAAAGTTCTTATAAAGTGCCGGCAAAATTATCGGGAGAAAAATTTTCCGTAGTTTTTAATTGGCGCTATCTTCTTGATGGACTTAAGGTTTTTTCCGGCACCGATATAACTTTAGGAATCCACTCCTCAGAGCGTCCGGCGCTTCTTCGTAACCCGAAAGAGCCGCACCTTATTTACGTGGTGATGCCGATTAAGGGCTAGCGGCGGTACACTATTGTTTTCGATGAGGCGGCCTTCCCGCCCGAATCAACGGCTCTAATTTCAAGGGTGTTTTGGGGGTCGAGTGTTTGCGTCGTTTGGTAGTCGAGATAATAATGTGTTTGAGATATTCCATCAAGCACCGTCACGGGAATATCGTTTATATAAACACCAACCGTTTGTATGGGATTTATTGAGCGTATATCGGCGCGGACACGAAACGGAGAAACAACAAAAGATCCGTTTGAGGGGACAACGTTTTGTATTGTTATGTTCCCGCCGGTCTCGCTCGCGCCGGCTCCAAGCGGGATAGATTTATTAAAAGAACTGAAACTCGATACGTTTTTTTGTGCCCAATTGAGCACCCCCGCCTCCCAGTTCGTAAACTGAGGATCCTCTGACGGGTCTTTTGGAATTGGCCCGGTCGGGTCGTTTTTATCCACATAATAAAGGATCGAGTGTATTTGAGGGCGCGCCTCCCCACCAACGGCCGCATCATACACAAATTGCCCGCTTAACATCGGTTTTTGGAATGTGGGCAGGGGATCGGGCTTTGAAAAAAGCTCCTGAGGATAGTTTGGTAATACCCTGCTTAGGAAATCGCTCCACATAGGCACCGCCGCAAGGATACTTGACCCCTGACGTTGCATTGGCGCGTTGTTGTTATTTCCCGCCCAGACTCCCACCACAAGCGAGGGGGTATATCCGAACGCCCACGCGTCGCGATAATCGTTTGTGGTACCCGTCTTAAGGGCAACGTCGTGGTCGGGGAACACGGTGAGTGATAAGCTCCCCTGAAAGAGTCCTGAACGCAATTCCTTATCGGAGAGAATTTGGTTTATAAGCCGAGGATATTCCGGGTCGATAACCTTCGTGTTCTGGTCGCGGTATGTTTCGAGTATTTTTCCATTTGAATCGGAAACCTCAAGCACCATAGTCTGATCGTGCCTTACCCCCTCCTGAGAAAGTGTTGCATATGCATTTACAAGCTCTATCATCTTTACTTCGCCGCCCCCCAAGACCAGCGAGAGGCCGTAACGCGACGGGTCGGTAAGTGTTGATATTCCGAGAGAACGCGCGGTATCCAAAACGTTTCTTAAGCCGACAAGGTAAAGCATCTTCACCGCTGGCACGTTTATTGATTGTGCCAGCGCCTGCTCAAGCGTAACGGGACCGGTGAACGGCTCAAAGTCCTGAGGGTGAAAACACTCGGTATGGGGAGAGGAGTCGTCAAGGGAGGGAATGGGGGGGCAATTGCTGCTTCCCGAGACAAACTCGGTTGGTACGTCAAAAATGGTGGTTTTTGGCAGGTATCCTTTCTCGAATGCCATCATATATACAAACGGCTTCAACGCCGATCCCGGTTGTCGGAGTCCTTGGAGAGGAACATTGAAGTTTCCGCCGTGTTCCGTGTCGAAATAATCGTGTGACCCTACGAGCGCAAGAATTTGTCCGGTCTTCGGGTCCTGGGCTACGAGCGCCGCGTTTGTTCCTTTATAGAGCTCGCTGTTGCGTTTGGCTCCTTCTTGTACCACCTTCTCCGCGGTTTGTTGCATAGACCAGTCGAGCGTGGTGATAACCCTAAGTCCGCCGTTTGTCACTAAATCCTCCCCATATTTATCTATGAGCCAGTCTTTTACCGCAAGGGAGAAATGAGGCGCCTTAATAGATCCAAGAGACGGCGGTGCGAATTTCGGCATCTCTTTTTTTGCCGCGTCCGCCTCCTGTTGGGTTATAAACCCGAGCGCCGCCATTCTATCAAGAACGTAATTCTTCCTCACTATAAGGTCGTCGGTGTGTGTTCCCCATGGGGAATAGTAGCTGGGCGCCTTTACAATGCCCGCAAGTATTGCCGCCTCATTCAGGGTAATATCCCTCACCGGCTTATTAAAGTAGGTTTGGCTTGCCGCCTCAACCCCGTATGCATTCGATCCGTAAGGAATTTGGTTTAAATAAAAACCGAGAATGTCATTTTTCGGGTATTTTGCCTCAAGCTCTATCGCGAGAATTAATTCCTTAATCTTTCTCGTAATGGTTTTTTCTCCGGAGAGAAAAGCGTTTCGTGCTAGCTGTTGAGTGATCGTTGATCCGCCGGCGGCCGCGCGCCACTCCTTGATGTCGGTCCAAACCGCACGAAGTATACCCTTCCAATCAAACGCCGGCCTCGTATAAAAGTTGGAGTCCTCCGCCGCGAGGGTCGCGTTCTTCAGGGTGTCCGGAATATCTGATAGGGGCACAACCGTTCGTTTTTCTTCGCCATGTATTTCGTAGAGGAGAATTTTTCCAGTCCGGTCATAAAGCTTTGTCGACTGGCTCACCTGCCGCGTTGAGAATTGATCGGGAGAAGGAAGCTGTCGAATTGCAACCACTGCATATACCACAACAACCACCGTTACGCTTAACCCCACAATAAAAGAAACAATGAGAGCCGAAAGAATCACCCTCTTTTTGCTGGACGTTTTCTTCGCCCCGTTTCTCTTTGGTTTTGTTTTTCCGATCCGCATGGTAGTAATTCTATAACGCATTATCCCGATTGCAAACAAAAACCTCGCGCAATTGCGCGAGGCCGTAAGAGGAGCGACTTATAGTTCTTCGTCGTCGAACTCGTCTATTTCATCGTCGTCGTTCGCGCCTCCGCCAAGCTCTTCGTTTTCTTCCTCGCCAAGGCCAGCGTCAACCCCCCCCTCTTCTTCCTCATCGTCGGAATAGTTCAATAACAGAGAAGGTTTTAATAGTTCTGTGGAGAGCATAATTCTCTTGGAATCCGTCTGGTATTACGACCTTTTGATATATTGCGGATAGTATAAGGAAGAAGATTTAAAAGTCAAATAGGCGGGAGAGCGTCTTCTTTCACTCTCTCATAAGCAGAAACGTTCGCTTGAAGGAATCCTCCTCGCGCGTCCTCGCACACGCGGAAATCACGCAAATTCGGCCCAGGGGAACTCGGGCGGTGCGTGATTTCTCGTGTGCGTCGTCTTTACTCGGAGATTCCTAAACCTCCTTAATGTGCTTATAAGGAAGAAGAAAGAGCCCGATTGGTGTTAAGAACGTAGAGAGGAGGTGGCGATTGCTATTGCAAGGGCGTCGGTCACGTCGTCGAGCATCTTTGAAGTGTTTATATGAAGAATTAGAGAAACCATTTTCGCCACCGCCTTTTTGTCGGCGCGCCCACTTCCAGTAACCGCGAGCTTCACGGACGGCGGAGAGAACTCTTCCAGGTGAAGCCCTTTTTCGTAGAGGAGTTTTATAATGACGCCCCTTGCCTCCGCAACGCGCACCGCCGTCTTTTTATTCTTTGTAATATATAATCTTTCCATTCCCACAACTTCGGGTCGGGCGGTTCTAATAACGTTCCGAAGCCCGCGTTCGAGCGCGAGAAGCCGATCGCCATGATCGCTCGTGTCGGGAGAAGAAAGAAGGCCGCTCTTGAGATATACGAGCCCTCCTTGTTTTTTCTTCACCAGGCCATATCCCGCTCTCGTTATTCCAGGATCTATTCCTAATATAATCATCGTACGATAGAGCTTTCGGAAGAATTTTTTACCGGTATGGTAAACGAAAACGTTGTCCCTCTCTCGGGTTCCGACACAACACTTATCGTCCCTCCATGTCGTTCGATGATGTTTTTTGCGATGTATATTCCAAGTCCGCTTCCGTTCGGTTCGAGCTGTGTCGCATTCTCTCCCCGATAGAATTTCTGGGATAGTTTTGCGACATCCTCTTTCTTTATGCCAATCCCCGTGTCGGTGACGCGCACCTCGAGGAGGGCCCCATTAGCGGATGGATTCACGCTTATATCAACCGAACCACCCTTGGTATTATATTTTATGGCGTTATCGACGAGATTGCTTATCGCGATCCCGAGGCGCTCGGGGTCCGCTCGCACCGCGTCGCGCGCCGCGCCGGTGGAAAAACGGACCGTCACCCCTTTTTCCTTCGCAATAATAACCGCCTCGTCGGAGATCGTTTTTACCAACTCCGCAAGTATAACGTCCTGAAAATGAAAACCAAATTTTCCCTCCTCGATCCTTGCTGCATCGAGAAGGTCGTTAATAATCCTGAGCGATCGTTGGGTGAGCCCCCATCCCTCCTGGATGTTTGAGGAAAGCGTCGGGTCGGCGTTGTTTTTTTCTTTCACCGCCTTCTGTATTGTTTCAAATATCCAACTCAGCGCGGTGAGGGGCGTGCGGAGCTGGTGGGCGGCAACGGTGATAAATTCGCTCTTTGAAGCAAGTATAGCCTTCTCCCTTGTTGTGTCGGTTATGAGTTTTAAAAAACCAATCACCCTTCCGTCGCTGCCCACAATTCTGTTTAGAACGGTGTGAAGCTCAAGATGCGGCTCCTCGAATGTTATATCCATAACCTGCGGCCACTCGTTTGATGTGACGTTAATCGATGGAGCAAGGGAAGGAAAGATTACTTGGGCGAGGATGCGGAGATGGGCGTTATTCACGAGCTCGGGAGTTACGAAAGTACCAACAACCTCCTTTGCCGAGAGGCCGAACACCTCTTCCGCGGCGCGGTTCATGCTAATGATTCTGAAGTTCGGATCATACACCATAACGCCGTCTCTTATGTTTTCTACCACCGCCTCAAGTTCGGTGTTCCTTATTTTGTCGGCGAATCCCAGTCGCGCGATGTTGCGATATCCGATGGCTATACAAACGCACGCGAACACGAGGAGAAGCGCGACCGATAGGAGAACGGGGACGGGGAGAAAAAACACGGAGAGAAGAAGAATAAAGAGCCACGAGAACGCAGCGCACAAAAGAAGCGCCATGCCGCGCTTCCCGAGGTAAGTTCGTATCTCTTGGATAAACATCGAAAAAGATTGTTTCTGTTCGCTTGCTCCCATTTTCTTTCCAGCGTTACGCGAAGGTCTTACAGACGAAGCGACCCCCAGCTTGTTCCCGTGCCGCCCTCAACTACCAGAGGAACGTCAAGCGGGAAAACACGCTCCATAATTTCCTTAAGCGGACCGCTCGCTTCTTTTAGAATATCATCGCGGATTTCGAAGAGCAATTCGTCGTGAATGCTTAAAAGTAGCCTTGCTTTTGTTGTAAGCCACCCCTTTTTATACAGGAAATCATAGGTTTCTTTCATGGCTATCTTTACAATCTCCGCCTCAAGCGCCTGAATCGGCATGTTTATCGCCGCCCGTTCTATTTCGGCAAACGCTCCGGGGTTTTGCGCGTTGATTTTTCTCGAAAACCATCGTTTTCTCCCCAAAAAATCCTCCGCATATCCCCTTTGTTTTACCTGCTCCCTCGATGACTCTTGCCACCTTCTGATATCGGGGAATTCTTCAAAATACTTTTTAATGAAACGGGAGGCGTCTTCAACCGAAACACCGCTCGTTCTCGCGAACGCTCTCGGTCCCATGCCGTAAATTATGCCGAAATTAAGCGTCTTCCCGATGCGACGCAGCTCCGGCGTTACGCGTTCCTTTGATATGCCGAGCACGCGCGATATAGTAAGCGTGTGAATATCCTCGCCTTCGTGAAACGCACGAAGCAGATTTTTATCTTGCGTGATGTGAGCGAGGAGGCGAAGCTCCAGTTGTGAATAATCGAGTGAAAAAAATTTCCAACCGGACTCCGGAACAAACGCATTGCGGAGTTCGGGGGCCCACTTCGATTCCTGCGGAATGTTTTGGAGGTTCGGTTTCTCGGAAGCAAGCCGTCCGGTGGACGTCCCGGTCTGAATAAATGTGGTATGAACGCGTCCGTCGCTTTCAATAAGCGAGAGGAGCGGTTCGAGATACGTCGATTTGATTTTTGACGTTTCACGGTACGAGAGGAGAAGATCGACGATCGGATTGTTTCCTTTAAGCGAGGAGAGTGTTTCTTCCGAGGTTGAATATCGTCCCGTTCTCGTTCTCTTAATCTTTGTGTCTCGTACCCCGAGTTTTTTAAAAAGCACCTCGCCCACCTGTTGGGGTGAATTAATGTTAAATATCACGCCCGCATGGCCGTATATCTCTTTTGCGGCACCGTTTAGCTCAAGCGTCGCTTCCTCGAGAAGCTTCTCAAGCTTGTTTCGATCGAGTCGTATTCCGCAAAGTTCCATATGTGCCAAAACCTCGATCAACGGCATTTCGATCTCATAACACACTCGTGCGAGACCCTCTTTTTCTATCGCGCTCATAAGAGCGGGAACGATCTCGCGGAGGCTGCCCTCGTCGCCCCCCCGTCTTAAAAACCTTCTTTTTAGGGTTGTTTCGGAAAAGTCCGTTTCCTCGGGCGCAAGAAGCCACCCCGCGACGGAACAGTCAAAAAGTTTTTTAGGGATCCGTCCGCCCGCCTTTATCCGTTCCTTTAAAATCGGTTTCCACGCCCACGCGGCATCGGTATCGCCAATTTGAATTTCTTGTTCCCCGCCCCCGGATGGACTCTCGGATTTTTGTGCCCCCCCGTCTTTTACCGAAGGAAGTCGCCCCAACAAACTCACAAACCCCTTGGCTTCGAAATATTCCGCCAGCTTTTTCGGGAAAAACAGATCGCAGGCGACATCTTGAAGTGTTGCAGAGACGTGTGCGTCAGCGCGAATAGTTCCCAGTTCTTTTGAAGTAAGCGCTATCTCCTTGAAAGGAAGAACCTTTGGGGCGCGCTTATCCTCTTGTTTCATATCTCGGAAAAGATTCTCGATTGTTCCGAACTCCTGGAGGAGTGTTGTCGCGGTCTTCGGTCCTATCCCCTTTATGCCGGGAATATTGTCCGATGTGTCTCCTACAAGACCCTTGTAATCGGGAATTTGTCCGGGAGAGAGCCCGTAACGTTCGCGTACCGCCGTTTCGTCATACTCGATTGTCTCGCTCACGCCGCGTTTCGGCGTTACGACCACAATCCGTTCGTCGTCGACAAGTTGGAGCGTGTCGAGGTCGCCGGTAAGGATGATGATTTTCAAGCCACCCTTCTTTTTGAATCGCTTTACAAAGGTGCCGATAATATCGTCCGCCTCAAAGCCCTTCTCGTCGAACGTCCTGATTCCAAAACGGCTAAAAAGAGCTCTCGCCTCGTTAAGTTGTTCCGCGAGCTCCTCCGGAGTTTCCGGGCGATGCGCCTTATAATCCTTAAACATTTCTTTTCTGAAGGTCGGCTCTGGACGATCGAACGCCGCCGCGACATAGTCCGGCTTCTGCTCTTTTATTATTTTAATAAGGGCTCCGGCGAGGCCGTAAAGCGCGCCCACCGGTTTTCCCTCGGGCGAGGTAAGAGGAGGAAGCGCGTGAAACGATCGATGAATCAGCGAGTTTGCGTCGATAAGAAGAAATTTTTTCATTATAAGGATGAAGGAACGCGTAATGTTCGCTCGCGTTCGTGTGAACCGTGGCGGAACGTCACACGTACGGTACCTCGCGGAAGTTTGGTGTGGAGGCGTTCGGGCCACTCGACGACGATGACACTCCTTGGTGTCGAGAAAATCTCCCGCAACCCGATGGTGGAAACCTCTTTCTTGTTCTTCATACGATACGCATCAATATGAAAAAGGTGTTTAACGGCTCCTCGGCGGACGGGATAGTGCCGAACAATAAGGAAGGTGGGGCTTGTTATGGTTCGTCGTACCCCGAGTTCCCGGGCAAGGCCCTGGACAAACGTTGTCTTGCCGGAGCCAAGCTCGCCGCGGAGCGCAACTACGAGCGGCGTTGTGCTGCGCCGCATCAAGAGTGTTTTTGCGAAAAAAGCGCCCTGTTGTTTCGTTTCTCGGGGAGAACAGCTTGGTCTTCTCGTTGTTATGCGCCTCATTTTAGAGGAGTTTCTTATCACGGGGAATTTTGAGGTGTTGGTAGGCGAGCTCCGTTGCGATGCGCCCCGAGGAAGTTCTATGAAGAAGCCCCAATTTCATAAGAAAAGGCTCATACACCTCCTCAATAGTCTCCATTTCCTCATTGAGGGAAGCTGCGAGCGTTTTCAGTCCTACGGGCCCCCCACCGAACTTTTTGATGATAATTTTTAGGAGTTCGCGGTCGGTCTCCTCAAGCCCCAATTCGTCAATCTCGAGCATGTCCAGTGTTTTTTGCACCACCTCTTCGTCAATCTCCCGTTTTTTGTATACCTGCGCATAATCGCGAGCGCGCTTCAGAAGCCGGTTCGCTATTCTCGGCGTGAACCGCGCCGCCTTCGCGAGCTCGCGTACCGCTCCGGGAGCAATATGCACCCCGAGGATTTCCGCCGAACGCTTTACGATTTTTTCCACATCCTCGAAGTTGTAATAATCGAGACGGAACGTCGCACCGAAACGAGACCTGAGCGGCGCCGAAAGAAGATTCACCCTGGTTGTCGCGCCGATCACCGTGAAGGGGGGAAGATCAAGTGTAAATGTTTTTGCGGTCGGCCCCTTCCCGATGATGAGATGAAGTTTTCTCGATTCAAGAGCGGGATAAAGGATTTCCTCCACAAGTTTATTGATGCGGTGGATCTCGTCGATAAAGAGAATCTCGTGCGGCTCGAGGTTGCTTAAGAGCGCGGCGATGTCGCCCGCCTTCTCAAGAGCAGGTCCCGATGTTGATCGCACACTCGCGTTCATTTCCCTTCCAATAAGATAGGCGAGCGTTGTTTTTCCAAGCCCCGCCTGACCGTAAAAAAGAAGGTGATCGGTGCTTTCTCCTCTTCCTTTTGCCGCCTCGACGATAAGTCGAAGATTTGTTTTCACCTTTTCCTGGCCTACATAATCCTCCCATCGCGTGGGGCGGAGCAGAAGCTCAAGATTTCGCTCATCCTCCTTTTGTGTTTTTTTTATTTGCTGATCCATGGCGGTTGGGGATTGACTCCCCCTACTTAGTATAATTATTGCTCGTTTTTATTTAAAATCCTTCGTATCTGGCTCCCTGTACCCCCTTACCCGCAGGCGCCAGAGAGGCATTGACATTTATAATTGTTTGTGCTAGTATGGCAGTCGTATCCTGATTGGAGACCTGTGGACAGGGAGAATCTTTCCAGCTTCGGGTTGCTTGGCTCCGGCTGGGTAATTCCTCGAAAGAATCTCACATACGCCTCTCTCACTTTGGCTAAAGTGTCCACAGATCTTCGGTCGGGATCCGTTACGAGCCCCTCGGGGTTCGTTTTGTGTTATTTGTCCCACACAATCGGTCCCGTAAGTCGTTCGATCTCATCGAACGAAGTAATTCCTAAAAGAGCCTTCAATACGCCGTCTTCTTGCATCGTAACCATTCCGGTGTTTTTTGCCAAGCGCCTCAGTTCTATCTCGGTGGGGTTTTTATAGATCGCTTCCTCGATTGTCTCGTCAACGGGAAAGAGCTCGAATATCGATGTTCTTCCCCGGTACCCGAGATTGCCGCACTCGGCACATCCCTTGGACTCGAAAACGGTGAAATTAAGATAAGGCGCCCTGTCCACTCGGGAGGGAAGCTTTGTAAGGAAGGTATTCACCTTCTTTTTGAGTATTTCGTCGGGCTCTTTTTTTGTCTTGCATTTGGGGCAGAGCACGCGGACAAGACGTTGAGCGATGATAAGACTTAAAGACGGCCCTAAAATGTTTCCCTGGATGTCGAGATCGATAAGTCGCGGAATAGCACCCACCGCGTCATTCGTGTGGAGCGTTGAAAATACGAGATGGCCGGTCAAGGACGCGTTCAGGGCAATCTCCGCCGTTTCTTTATCGCGAATCTCTCCCACCAGGATAATGTTCGGATCCTGTCTTAGGATTGATCGGAGACCGGACGCAAACGTATAGTTCGCGTCGGGATCCACTTGTGTCTGCGAGATGCCGGCCAGATGGTACTCTATCGGATCCTCAATAGTAATTATTTTTATTTCGGGCTTCCGGACGTACGTAAGGAAAGCATACAGCGTCGTTGTTTTTCCCGATCCGGTCGGTCCTGTATTAAGAATAAGGCCGTTTGGCTCTTTAATCGCGCGTTTTGCAATTTCGAGATCGTCCGCGCGCCAGCCGAGCTCTTCCAGATTTACCTTAAGCGCCTTTGGATCAAGCAGACGAAGCACGGCCGTCTCACCGAATTCCGAGGGGATGATCGATGTACGCATTTCAATCGACCGATCCTTGAGACCGATCGTGAAGCGGCCGTCCTGCGGTTCGTCACGAATGTTGAGTTTTAAATTAGAGAGGAGCTTTATTCTCGTAACGAGAAGCTCATAGGTATGGATGGGGAACTCGCCGTAAGCGAGGTGTAAAAGCCCGTCGATCCGGAGGCGAAGAGCTCCCGTTTCTTTCGAGGGTTCGAGATGGATGTCCGAAGCGTGAAGCGCCAGGGCGCCGCTTAAGACGATTTCCAAAATTTCCGAGGTGTAAGGGCTCTTGAACTCACGGATGTTTTTTTCGAGGTCCCCCAGGCTGTGAATGGTTTCCTCGATTGAGTGGAGGCGCTCCTCGTTGATCTCGACGCGTCCGCTAATTTCCTTTTCGTGGACGACATATTGATAGTATGACCAGGCGTGTGCGAGGCCGGTCATCGAACACACTACAAGCTTCACCTCAAATTTCTTCTTCAACTCGTCGATCACCGATTTTGTTTCCTGCTTTTCGGAATCGAAGACCGCGACGATAAGCGTTTTTTTTACAAGTTGGAGCGGCGCAAGGAACGCCTTTTTCGCGTCCGTCTCGGAAACGAGCGAGAGCGCTTTTATTTCGGTCGGAACCGATGTTGAGATGAGATCCGTGTAGGGGAGCCCGAGTTTTTGGGCGCGGCGTTTTGCGTCGTTCTCTTCCGCCTCCTTCCTTTGTCGCCGTACTTGTTCTTCGAGCGCTTTCGATTGAAGCATTTCTATAAGTGTAGAGCGTTTTTTTGACGCTCACAAGAAGAAAACCATCACTTGAAGCCGAGTGATGAAAGAAGGCCCCGCCCCCCCACTGAGGCCGGGTCTTCTAATATTGAGCCGTAAGTGAGTTTGACATAGATGTAAATTTTATGTATAATTTGCTCAGAAAATAAGAGTTTAACTCGACTTATTTTAAAACAAAAGCCAGTCGTTTGACTGGAGGAGATGAGAAGTTGAAAAAAACAATAATTCTTGCCCTTGTATTTTCCGTCGTTTCACTTGCGCAGACAACCATGCAGGTTACCATTCCTTCGCCGGCAAAAACCATATTAAATCTTTTTGGTTTAGCGAAGGAGAGGGTTACAATTTTTAACCCGACACCCTTTACCACCAGTATTTCGGCGTTGGGAAAACCGGTAGGCTCTATTCCCCCAGGAGGATTTGCGTGGGGAACACATTCTGTGAAATTCGACGGGGAGCAGTACCCATTTGTTGGGTGGATGCTCGACGCTACCGGGAGAAGAATTGGTGTCGCGTTCGGGGCGCCAAACTTTCGCGAAAACCAGTTAGGAGAGTGGATCGTCACGCAGGTTTATTACCCAGACGGAAGATACTCTCTTTATAATTATTATGGAGTATCTCCATATGGGGCACCCGACCTCCCTAAGGATAAGGAAATTGATTTTCCAGGAACTTCTTTGGGGACAACGGTATATGTACAGTTTATAAACTGTACATATTTTGCTGTAGAAGCAAAACTCGGAACTGGTCACAGCGTTCACGTCTCAAGCATGGAAGACATAACCCTTCCCTATGAAAACGTGCTCCAAGTTAATGGAACAATTCCTGTTAAATTCGTGTATAGTGACAGAGGAAGAGAAGTAGGGTGGTCAGGTTCTAGTTTTTCTGTTTGGACGAACAATACCCCCCGTGCTGTGCAAATATTGCTCACCCCCTCCATTATTAGAAATACCTATTAGTTTAAGGCCCGTAGTTAATCAACCAACTACGGGTCGGCTGTTTGAGGTTATACCAAACCTCTTTATAATATCTCTATGGTTATTTACCTTTACGGACCTGATTCCTATAGGCGCCAGAAAAAGCTCGGAGCGCTCCTTTCCGAATACAAAAAGAAGTACCCCAGCCTTGATCTTTATTCGGTCGACCTTGAGGACGAACCGAAGGATTGGGAAAAAGTAAGGGATTTTCTAAACCAGCCCTCAATGTTCGTGGATTCGAAGGTTGCCGTGGTGAAAAATCCCGGCGAAACGAAAGAAAAAGAATGGGTAAAAACCATAAAATCTTTTTTGGAAAACAAGAAGATCTTTCTTATTCTTTCTGAAGAAAAAGGGCCGCTCAAGGATTTCCGCTTTCTTCTTGAGTCGCCGGTACGCACCCAGGAATTCAAGACTCTCGGAGGACGACTTCTTGAGGTGTTTGTGCGCGAGGAAATGAAGGCGAGAGAAGTCGAGCTCGCTCCGGACGCGCTTCGCTTCTTTCTCGAGTCTCTCGACGCAGCGGAAGAACGCAGTTGGGTTGCGGTCACGGAGCTCGATAAACTCTCGCTTCTTGGAAACGGAAAACCGCTCTCGCGAGCGGAGCTTGGGAGATATATCAACTACTCTCTGAAATTTGAAGTGTTCCGCGTAACAAGGGAAATGCTCTCAACGCGGAACTGGAAAGAGCGGATATCGCTCCTTGAGCGCCTGTTCCTTCAGCGCGAAGCGGGGGCTTATATTTTCAATTCACTCGCCTACGGGGCTCGCGGGAACGAACTCATCGCCCTCGCCGATTACGACGTGGCGGTAAAGAGCGGGAAAATGGAGTACGAGGAGGCGCTGTTACGATTTGTGCTCCTTGGAGCCGGCGCGTAGCTTTTTCGTGAGGCGCGATTTCAACCGATTCGCTCTCCCGCGCTTAATAAGCTTCACCTTCTTCATTTTATCGATGGTTTTGTAGAGTGAGGGGAGTTTTTCGTTTGCTTTCGGATCGCCCGTTGCGGCGAGTTTTTTAAACTCCTTAATAGAAGAAAGCATCTTCTTTTTTCTCAGAAGATTCCGCTTTCGTCTGCGTGCGGTCTGTCGATGGGCCTTTTGTGCCGATTTCGTAATAGGCATAGTAGAGATATAATATGGGGTCCAGGAGCCGTTGTCAATTTTTAGAAACGGATGTATCAGCTCGAATTGTTTTTGAAATAGCACGGTTCAAACGTCTCATACAAACCAAACCCGACAACCGGCATCGAAAAACGTTTTAGGTTTTATTGTTGATTTGGCATTTAGGCCTATAATGAACGTATATGGTTTACACCGTCGAAGGGACGCTCTTGCGCCGCGAGGACCACTTCCTCGTTGTGAAAACGGGAGGCATAGGATTTAAGATATTTACGAACGAACGAACGTTTTCCCGCCTGCCTCACGAAGGAGAAAACGTGGCGCTTTTTTGTCATCTTTATGTACGCGAAGACCAACTTGATTTATACGGATTTCCAGAGGAAGAAGCGCTCAAGCTTTTTGAGTTTCTCATCTCCGTCTCCGGCGTAGGTCCCAAGACCGCCCTCTCGGTCTTGGACGTCGACACGGTGGAACATGTGATGGCGGCCATCATAAACAAACAAACCGAAGTGCTCGCACGCGCCTCCGGTATCGGGAAGAAAACCGCGGAACGCATAATACTCGATCTCAATAACAGGATTGCTCTTCCCAAGGCCGAAGCAATGGGGCGGGTGGTAAGTGCGAATATGGAGATTGAAGACGCGCTTTCGGGGCTCGGCTACGGACGGCAAGAAATACGGAAGGCGTTGGGAGAAGTTGGGCCGGAAGCGGAGACGCTTGAGGACCGCCTGCGGCAGGCATTGAGGATTTTAGGGAAGCGTTAACGGTCCATGGGATATTGTTACGAGCGACTCAAGAGGGTTTACCATTTTTTAATGGCGTGGGCGGGAAGTGTGTGGTACGGGCACCCCTCGCGGAAGCTCTTTGTAATAGGAGTAACGGGAACGAAAGGAAAATCGAGTACGGTTGAAGTTCTCAATGCGGTGCTGGAAACTGCGGAGAAAAAAACCGCGCTTTTGGGATCGGTGCGAAAAAAAATCCTGTACGAGAGCACAAAAGGAAAGACGGGCAACACGATGCCCGGCCGTTTTGCGATCCAGAGATTTCTCCACGATGCGGTGTGTGCCGGCGCGGAATACGCGATTATTGAGGTTACGTCCGAAGGAATATTGCAACACCGCCATCGTTTCATCGACTGGGATGCCGCGTTGTTTCTGAATATCGCCCCCGAACATATTGAGCGGCACGGATCTTTCGAGAATTACCGCGCGGCGAAGGTCTCGTTTTTCAAATATCTTTCAAGGTCAAGAAAGCCGACAAAATACTTCTTTGTGAACGAAGACGACGATAACGCTGGGTATTTTACGGAAGCGGCGCGAGAGACGAAGAACGGGAAATTGTTCCCGTTTTCGCTCGGATCACTTCTACAAGAAGCGTCTTTGTGCGGAAACGATCTTCGGAGCGCGGAAGGACGCCGCGCACTGAACGAGTGGTTCGTGCCGGATTTTAACATGGTGAATGCCGCCGCCGCGTGGGTGTTTGCTAAAACGCAAAACATTCCTTGGAAGACGTTTATGAGAGCGCTTTGGGAATTTCGCGGCGTACCCGGTCGCTTTGAATTCATACAGCGGGAACCTTTCGCGGTTGTAATCGATTATGCGCATACGCCGGACTCGCTCGAAAAGGCCTATAGTGCCGTCCGGCCCGAGGAAATATTCGGGAAACACGGATCGCTTATTTGCGTACTCGGCTCCGCGGGCGGGGGAAGGGATAAATGGAAGAGGCCGCAGATGGGGAAAATAGCCGCAAAGAAATGCGAGCTCTTAATTCTCACAAACGAAGACCCCTTTGATGAAGACCCGGCGGCAATAATAGACGATATTGAAGCGGGATTTTCACGAATTCCAGGTGCCAAATTTCAAATTTCGAAAAACTACTGGAAAATTTTGGACAGAAGAGAAGCGATACAAAAAGCGATCTCACTTGCGAAAGAAGGGGATGTGGTTATTATGACTGGGAAGGGGAGCGAAAGCTCGATACGTCTTGCGCACGGAAAGAAAATTCCGTGGAACGAACGGGAGATTACGGAAGAATTATTACACACCAAATGAAACTCACATTTTACGGAGGGGCGGGAACCGTGACAGGGGCGAATTATCTCCTCGAAACAGGCGGAAAGAAGATACTCGTCGATTGTGGCCTTGAGCAAGGGGAGGAGTTCGCCTCCGAAACAAATCTCAGGCCGTTCTCTTATGATCCCGCGGAGATTGACGCGGTTTTCGTAACGCACGCGCACATCGATCATGTAGGACGAATTCCGCAGCTCGTGAAGGCGGGTTTCCGCGGTATGATTGTTTCAACGCCACCCACGAAAGAAATCGCGGAACTCCTTCTTCTCGACTCGGAACACGTACTCGGCAAGGAAGCGGACCTTAAAGGAATTCCACATCTCTATACCGAAGACGACGTGAAGGAGGCGATGATGTACTGGCAGACCGCAAGATACCACGCGCCACTCTCCTTAGGCGACGTGGCGGTTGAGTTTTATGATGCGGGACATGTTTTGGGATCGAGTTCGATTCTCATTACCGCCGAAGGAAAGAAAATCGTGTTCTCGGGAGATCTCGGAAATACTCCCGCGCCTCTTATCAAGCCGATTGAGTATTTTGGCGACGTCGATTACGCGCTCATCGAATCCGCGTACGGGAACCGCATTCATGAACACCCGGAAGAACGGAAGAACATGATGGAAGACGTGATAGAAGATACCGTGCGTGACGGCGGAGTTCTTATGATCCCCGCGTTCGCGATGGAGCGCACGCAGGAAATGATATTTGAACTGAACGAACTCGTGGAGGGAAAACGCATTCCAAAGACACCCGTGTATGTCGACAGCCCGCTCGCGATCAGGCTCACCGAAGTGTATAAGAAATACATGAACGATCCCGACTACTTCAACGAAGAAACGATCCGTCTTGCGGGGAAGGGAGACGGCATTTTTGATTTCCCCGGCCTCATTCAAACGGCAACCAAGGAGGAGTCGAAGAAGATTAACGACGTACCGCCGCCCAAGATCATAATCGCGGGGGCGGGAATGTCGAACGGCGGGCGGATCCTCCATCATGAAGTGCGTTATCTTCCCGACCCGAGGAGCACCCTTCTTATTGTCGGATATCAGGCGACGGGGTCGCTCGGGCGCGCGCTTCAGGACGGGGCGTCGTCTGTCGTAATAGAGAAGAAAACGGTGCCGGTGCGGTGCCATATTAAAACCATCTCCGGGTATTCGGCGCACGCCGATCAGCTGCAACTTATGAAATGGGCGGAAGCGATGCGTCCGCACGTAAAAAAAATCTTTGTGGTGCAAGGAGACAAGGAAGAATCTGAAGCGCTCGCACAAAAGATAAAAGATGAACTCGTGATTGCGGCGGAAGTCCCTTTGTTCGGAGAATCGGTGGTGTTATAATAAACGCACAATAAATATATGCAGAAGAAAAAGAATATCGCGGCGAAGAAGCAACCCGAAGCAAAGTCTCACGCTCACCATTTTGGGTATCACCTGAAGTATAAAATTTGCGTGTCGGGCGCCGCAGAGACGGGGCATTGTGCGAAGGATGCCGCGGAAAAAGCGGAGGCCTTAGGAAGAGAGATCGCGCGACGCGGGCTCATTCTCGTGACGGGCGCCACTATTGGGCTGCCGTACTGGGCCGCGAAAGGCGCGAAAGAGGAAGGGGGTTTTGTGGTGGGACTTTCGCCGGCCGCCTCAAAGCTCGCGCACGTAAAAACCTACCACTTACCGCTTGATTATCACGATATTATCATTTATACCGGCTTCGATTACGCGGGCAGAAACCTTCTTCTTACCCGATCGGCGGACGCGGTTATCACGGTGTGCGGTCGCACCGGAACCCTGAACGAATTTACGGTTGCATTCGAAGATCAAAAGCCCCAGGGCGTGCTTGAAGGTACGGGAGGCACCGCGGACATGATAAAGGGGATACTCGAAGGAGCGCATCGCGGCCTAGGGAAAGTGGTGTTTTCAAAAGACCCCTCAACACTCATTGATCTGGTACTCGATGTTATTCACGAAGAAGAGCGCAAGAACGGCGTGAACGGGCGTATTATTTGATAATTCCATGCGCCTGAACGCGAACGCCGTTCTCTCCTCAGGACTCCTTGCGGGGACGATTATTGGCGCGGGGATTTTTTCCCTGCCGTACGTCGTCTCGAAAGTCGGGCTTGTGCTCGGCTTTTTCTATCTTCTCTTTTTTACTTTTGTATATTTCTGCATTCATTCCATGTACGCGGCTATTTGCTTAAGACACGAGGGTAGCCACCGTTTCGTATATTTTGCCGAACATTATTTTTCTCCGCGGGCAAGAATCTGGGCGGATTTCATAATTGTGGGGGAGATGATATTTACGCTCGCAATTTATCTCGTGCTTGCACCTTCGTTTATGGAACTTATTGTCGGATGGAGCGGACTTCCTTTAGGGATCGTTTTTTGGGCCGTGTCGTCGATTTTCATATTTGTTGAGCTCTCTATTCTCGGCGTTGCGGAGATGTTCGGCATCGCGGGAATCCTGGGGATTATTTTTCTTATACTCGGCGCGGGGGAAGGATCGGTTTCTTCCCCTCTCTTTGTTTCGCCGTCCCATTGGATTGTGCTCTTGCTCCCCTTTGGCCCACTTCTTTTTTCTTTTTCCGGAAGGCCTGCGATTCCGAAAATGGTGGAGGAGTACCGCATTGCAAAAAAAGAGGGACGCGGATTCAAACTCAAAAACGCAATCATGCTCGGCACGATCGCGCCGCTTCTTACATATCTCGTATTTGTGTTTGCGGTATTGCGCATCAATCCGAACGTTACAACCGACGCCCTAAGCGGTTTTTCCGGGCTTCCACAGACGCTTCTCGTAGGTCTCGGCATTGTTGGGTTTCTAGCTCTCTGGACATCGTATTTCATGATAGGTCTTAACGTGAAGGATCTTCTTCGGAGCGATCTTAAAGTGCGCCCCTCATGGAGCTCGCTTCTCGTGCTTTTTGTGCCACTTCTCTTCTATGTTTCCGGCATCGGGACGTTTCTCGAGCTAGTGGCCTTCACGGGGAGCGTATTTCTCGCCTTCGAGGGTATGTTCATTGTGCGAATGTGGCAGAAGGCCTTCCCCTCGCACCGCTTAAGGGCACTGAGCTTCTCGCTTTATTTCGTTTTTGCTGCGGCACTCTTTTATGAGGTGGCGCGCGTGGTACTATAAACCCGTATGAGTTCCTGGTTTGTATATGTCCTCGCGTTTTTGATCCCCGTGGGGACGAAAAAATATCTCTTCTCCTTTACGCCGGGAGTGAGCGATTATCATTCAATTTTCCTCTTCGGGATTGATATCCTTCTTGTGTTTTTTCTCGCGGCGTGGGGCGTGCGCGCGATTAAACGGGACGCTATCACGAAACTCCTTCTTGCTTTCTCTCTCCTGGGGCTTCTTCCGGTCTTTTGGTCTTCCGACCCGTGGCTTATTGTTTACAAATGGATTCACCTTCTCCTTTTCCTCCTTTTCGCGCTCGCCGTCGCGGCGCTTCTCCGAAAAGGAACCATTGAGCTCAGAATAATTTTATGGCTTCTCGTAATCTCCTCCATGCTTCAGGGTGTTGTGGGGTTCTTCCAGTTCGGCGCGCAGGCGAGCGTGGGACTGCACCTCTTTGGGGAATCATTCATCACCTCGCTTACGAAGGGTGTTGCGAGGGTAAGTGTCGGTGACCTCTCGTTCCTCCGTATCTACGGCACGATGCCGCACGCGAATATTCTCGCGGCACTCTTTGTAATGGGAATCGTCGCGGCGATCGGACTTCTGTTTTTGGGAGACAAGAAACGATGGGAAAATACGTCTCTCGGAATCTGTGTTTTTATTCTTCTTGGCGGCCTTCTTCTTACTTTCTCCCGATCGGGATGGATCGTCGCGGCACTAAGCGTCGCCGCACTTCTTTTATATGGTTTTCTAAAAAAACCGCTTCGCTCCCGTGCATTTTTCCTTTTCTGTGTCGTGGTGATAACGCTCGCAGCGCTTCTTATCCAGTTCGGGTGGCTAGTGTTTCCCCGCGCGCACTTCACCGCCGAGGAGCCTTCGGTAGATCATCGGGTACGGTACAATACGATCGGTGCCGAACTTCTTCTTCGTCACCCCTTCGGCGTTGGGTGGGGAAATCAGATTCTGACCGCCGCACACGAAGGATTGTACGGCGAACAGGGCCTCTCGCTTTCGTGGCAAGAACAGCCGATTCATAACCTGTACATTTTAGTAGCGACGGAGAGCGGGATTGCGGGCGTCTCGGCGTTCCTTGTCTTTTTATTCCTTGTATTTCGCTCCGCATTCAGGCGCTTCAAGGAAACAAAGGGAGAAGAGAAGACCCACGAGATTTTCGTGGTGAGCGTGCTTTTTGGCGGCCTCCTTCTCTTCGGTCTCGTAGACCACTTCATGTGGGATTTAGAGGCGGGCCAGCTTATGTTTTGGCTCTCCGCAGGCCTGCTTCTGGGCCTGGGGCAGAAGCAGGGAAATGGTTAGCAAACCACCCATCTTTGTGGTAATTTTTGTTTAGGAAGGGAGCCCTCGTAGTCCAATGGATAGAATATCTCCCTCCGAAGGAGAAGATACAGGTTCGATTCCTGTCGAGGGCACAAATCAAAAGTCCCCGGGCTTGTCCTGGGGATTTTTGATTTTTTCTCAAAGGAATCGAACAGGAGTGGGGTCGGCCCGCCTGCGCAGGCAGGGAGAACACGCTGGTCTCCCGTGTAGGAGAGCAGGGCGAAGCCCGTTGAGAACCGAGGGTTCTCAAGGAGCGAAGCGACGTTTGCTTCCTATCGAGGGCACAAAAAAACTTATTTTTTTCTCCCGACGAGCGTCGTGATGCCAATTGTGCTGTTAATCACAAAGAGATAAAAGGGGAAGAGAAGATTTGCGGCATTAACGATTGTGGTTGAAGCGATACCGAGGAGAGCGCCCAATGAAATTAGGAGCCACATAGTCGGGTGTTCGGAGCGGGGATCGCGGAACGCCTTGACGAGCGTGGGAAATGCCGCGAGCGCATCGGCGATGATTGCGAAGACAATCGCCCAGATCGGTTGGCTTGTAATTTGCCAGGAAATAATTGCGAGGATTGCGAGGCCGAGACACGTCCACTCGAGGCGGCCATATTTTCCGTAGCCGTAGCCCGCGAAAGAAAGCGCGGCGATGGTACTTGTGCCGATTAGATCGCCTATAAGAAGAATAATCGACCACGACGCTCCGGCGCTCCATTGAGCGAAAATCGAAATAGTAAGAAGAAGTACCCAAATGGACCATGAGACAGAATTCGGGCGCGTTGTTTTCTTCATAATATCCCGTACATAGGGGATAACGGAAAATGCAGTGATAATACCACCCAAAACTCCAAGAACGAAGCGTAAATCCATATGCTAATTATAAGCAATATAGGAGTTTTGTTGCACACTTTACTTTTTTATCTGGATTTATATCATATATGATATATGGCAATCACCCACCAGAATACACAGGAGAAGATAGGGTATTTCATCAAGAATCTCCGGGAAGAACGTGGCATGACCCAGGCGGCCTTTGCAAAAGAGCTCGGTACGTCCCAGTCGGCGGTCGCGCGCATGGAGGCGGGGAAACAAAATTTCAGCACGAAAGAACTCCAGAAGATCAGCAAGATCCTCAATCGAAGAATCGTCTCGATCTCCCACTCGATCGATTTCCAAATCACCGGGGGAAAGAAGTTATCGGGAAGCATCGCGACGAACTTCTCGAAGAACGGATCGGTGGCGCTTTTATGCGCTTCGCTCTTGAATAGGGGGAAAACGACGCTTCACGGCATCTCGAGAATCGAGGAGGTGAACCGGCTCATGGAAATTATGGAGAGTATCGGCGTTTCCGCAAAATGGATTGCGAAGAACAGCGTCGAGATTATGCCGCCGAAACATTTTACGCTCGGAAAACTTGATCGCGACGCGGCCTCGAAGGTTCGGTCGAGTTTGATGTTTATCGGTTCCCTCGTTCACCGCGAGTCGGAGTTTCAGTTGCCGCACGCGGGGGGGTGCAAGATGGGAAACCGTACGATCGCCGCGCATCGTTATGGTTTGGAAGAACTCGGCGTCTCGATTATAACGAGATCGGATCATTACACGGTCTCCACAAAAAAATTGAAACCTGCGGAGATCGTCATGTATGAGGCGGGGGATACGGCGGCAAACAATATTCTGATGGCTGCGGCCCTGATTCCCGGCGCGACGACCATTCGTTTCGCGCCGCCGAACTATCAGGTGCAGGAACTCTGTTTCTTTTTGGAAAAAGCGGGGGTGAAGATCGAAGGAATCGGCACGACCAATCTTGTCGTCCACGGGATCAAGGAAATCAACAAACCGATAGAGTATTGGAACAGCGAAGATCCGATCGAGTCCATGATGTTTATCTCCGTCGCGGCGACGACGAACTCGAAATTGCACATCACGCGCTGCCCCATCGATTTTCTCTCGCTCGAACTCCTGAAGCTTGAAAAGATGGGGCTCAAATTCTCCGTTTCGCCGAAGTACAAGTCATACAACGGACGAACGGATCTGGTGGATATCACCGTCTTTCCTTCAAAGCTTAAGGCGCCGTCGGATAAGATCCACTCTCTGCCGTATCCCGGCATTAACTCCGACAACCTCCCGTTTTTCGTGCCGATTGCGACACAGGCCGAAGGAACGACCCTGATCCACGATTGGATGTGGGAAAACAGAGCCGTGTACTTCACCGAATTAAACCGTCTCGGAGCGCAGGTTACCTTGGCGGATCCGCACCGCGTCTTTATTACCGGAAAAACACGGCTCAAGGCGGGACAGATCGTGTGTCCGCCGGCCCTGAGACCCGCGATGATCATCCTTATCGCCATGCTGGCGGCCGAGGGAACGTCGATCCTCCGGAATGTTTATTCCATCAACAGGGGCTATGAGGAAATCGCCTCGCGGCTAAACTCCATTGGAGCGGATATACAGGTGATGGAAGGCGTCTAGCTCGAATAAAGAATCAGGAATAAGGAATTATGGACTGGAACAGAAAAAAAGATCCAAACACTCGTTACCCCAATTCATAAATTTTTATTCATAATTCGAAGTGTTATGATTCGAATTCAAAAAAACATATCCCTCGCCTCTCTTTCAACGTTCCGCATCGGCGGGAAAACAGAATTGTTTCGGTTGGTAAAAACACCAGAGGATTTGATTGTTACAATCGAGTGGGCCAAGAAACACAAAATCCCCTTCAGGGTATTCGCGGGCGGGAGCAACATCGTATTTCCCGACGAAGGATTAAAAGGCCTCCTCGTTAGATTTCACGGAGGATCGCTCAAAATTTCGAATAATAAAATTATCGCCGACGCGGGCGTGCCGCTTATGAAAGTTATCAGAACCGCGATACGGCACGGATTTAAGGGACTCGAGACGCTCTCGGGAATTCCCGGAACGGTCGGCGGCGCGACGGTGGGGAACGCGGGCGCTTACGGGCACTCGATTTCGGAAGTCATCACAAGGGTCGAGATATGGGATGGGAAAAAAAGAAGGTGGATTATAAACAAGGCGTGCGGGTTCGGATATAGGGAAAGCATATTGAAACATAAGCCGTTCTTTGTGCTTCGCGTCGAGCTTCGGTTTAAAAGAGGGGACAAAAAAGAACTTCAAAAAAAATCGGGAGAGATTGTCTCCGTCAGAGAAAAAAAGTACAAGCCAGGCATCAAATGCCCGGGAAGTTTTTTCAAAAACGTGGTGGCGAGCGAGGTTTCGCGATCCGCGATGAAGAAAATCGACACAACAAAAATAATCGGCGGGAAGATACCCACCGGCTACCTCCTTGAAGAAGTGGGCGCGAAGGGGATACGACAGGGCGGCATCAGAATCCCCGACTTCCACGGGAATCTTTTCGAGAATACCGGCAAGGCAACCGCGAAGGACGTTAAAAAATTGGCAGATATTTTAAGAAAGAAGGTAAAAGCGAAGTTCGGAATAACCCTGGAGGAAGAAGTGAGGTATTTTTGATGGGGTTGTGAAGGATTGACTTTTTTATTGTTTTATGGTAATATTCTACAATTATTAGCATATTTCTAACTTTATAAGGATAGAGTGATGAACCGAAACACGATTTATGCCGCCCTGTTTCTTTTCGCGATTTTAGCCATGTCCGCATTTGTGTTTATTCGTTCGAATGCGGCAGATGACAAAATGATCGAAAGAGAACTATCGAAACCGTCGACGGTAACTGTGGGAAAATATTCTGTTTCGTTCGATGATCCCGCAACTATCGCGAGCCTAAATTCTGCAACGAACTTGGCAGACATTTTGAACATAGAAGGTGTTCAAAGTGTGAGTTGGATCGAAGGGGACTCCGGCAAGTATTTTCTTTGTGAAAAGAAAAACACCGGTAACTTCGCGTTTACGAGAACCGAGTTGCCAAAACCGAAGGAATAGTTGAGTTTTAAACAAAAATCGAAGCGTCGGATACTTTTATCTCGGCGCTTCAGTATTTTAAAAAGCCAAGAACATAAGGTATAATCTGTTAAATGGCATTTATTTATCTCGGGGAACGCTTCCTCTACCGTATTGTGGAGTTTCTGCGACACTGGTATGTGAAGAGCGGGAAAATCTATTCCAACTTCGTTTTGAACAAGCTTTCCCAGATCGATGAGGTGCTTGCGTTGAGAATCACGTGGAACCACCTTCTCGAGCCGCTCTATAAAGACTATTCGATTGTCGGGCGCATATTGGGGTTTGTTTTTCGCACCATCCGCCTCGTTCTCGCGAGCGTGGTATATATTCTTATCTTCGCGGTTTCGATCTTCGGGTATCTCTTATGGCTTCTCATCCCGCCGGCGGTGGTGTGGCAATTTTTTATGACGCTTTCCTAATTCTATGACGCAGTTCTATTTCAAAGAATCGAGACTATTTCTGAACGCCGCGGACGAGTTCGTGGTACGGCTTGCCATATATTCGTGGTACATTCTCCTTTCCGCTACCACGGTGATTCTCTTCTTTTCCGGATCGGAGTCGCTTTCGTGGCTCGGCGTACTGTTTGCCCTTTTTCTCATAGACCGCGCGGTTCATGCGGGCGAGGGAGAACGTGATTTAAGCGAGCTCGGAAGAATGAAGACCGCGAATATCGCAAAAGCCTTCACTCCTTCGAGCGTCCGCGTATTAAGCCACGCGTATCGGCGCACGAAGATGACTGGCCAGGATTTTTATTTTCTCCTTCTCGAATCACTTTCCGAAAAGGAGGACATTCAGGAGACGTTGAGCCGACTCGACGTGAACCCCGCTGCTTTTCGGAAAAGGATCCAGGAGCTTCTTCCGGACGCGCCGAAGGAGGCGGCAGCCTCGCCGGTAGAGCTTCTGCAAAAAATAGCGGCGCTCACGCTTCTTGCGCATCAAAGCGCTATAGGCGGCAACGAACGCTTTATCGATACGAGGAATATTCTTGTCGCGCTCGTTTCTTTACCGAACGTTCCTCGGGAGATGCAGAGCGTTTTCGATTCGTTCAACGTAACCATGAAGGATTTGCAAGCGGCGGCGATTTTCGGGAGGTGGCGCCGGTTGCTCGGCAAGGTGCGTTTTCTTCCCGCTTCGATCGGGGGGTTCGCGAACAAGCCGCACTTTCTCCGACATCGCGTGATGAACCGCGCATGGACGGCGCGACCCACCCCCGTTTTGGACAAGTTTACGACCGATCTCACGGATCTTGCGCGCGCAGAGGAAGTGGGGCTCCTTGTGGGGCACGAGGAGGAATTCCAAAACCTCATTCAAGTAATTTCAAGAAGCGGAAAACCGAACGCGCTCCTCGTGGGAGAGCCGGGCGCGGGGAAATCGAGTATCATCGCGCATCTCGCGTTCAGGATGATAAAAGACCAGGTGCCGTCGGTGCTCTTCGATAAACGGCTCGTATCGCTTGAGATCGGCGCGCTCATCGCTGACGCGCCGCCCGAGGTGCTAAGCGGGCGCTTAAAGACAATCGTTGAGGAGATACTGAATGCGGGGAATATCGTGCTGTATATCCCTTCAGTTCACGATCTTTTCAGGACATCCCAGAAGGCGGGATTGAACCCCATCGACATTATATTTCCCATCATCAAGGAGGAGATAATTCCGGTCATAGGAGAAACATATCCGAGAGAGTATAAACAATATATTGAGCCGCGTTCCGATTTTGTCGAACAGTTTGAGACGGTTCGGGTAAATGAAATAAGCGAGGACGACGCGGTGAAGGTCTTAATCTACGAAGCCCTGATTCTCGAGCGCCAGTACAAGATGTTTATCTCGTTTCTCGCGATTCGACAGGCGGTCACGCTCGCGCATCGGTACTTTCATAACAAACTGCTTCCTGGGAGCGCGATGGATCTTCTGAAACAAGCACTCGCGCAAGCAAGCGAGGACAAGAAGAAAAAAGTGGTTGCGGATGACGTAATTGCGGTTGCGGAGAAGCTTAGCCGCATCCCGATACAGCAAGCGGGGAAGGAAGAGACGGAACAACTCCTGAACCTTGAAACAAAAATCCACGAGCGGCTTATCGGGCAGGACGACGCCGTGCGTGCCGTTGCGCAGGCAATCAGGGAGTACCGAAGCGGCCTTTCGAGAAAAGGCGGACCGATCGCGACGTTTCTTTTTGTGGGTCCGACCGGCGTCGGAAAAACCGAGCTCGCGAAGATCCTTGCGGGAATCCAGTTCGGCTCGAAAGACGCGATGGAGCGTTTTGATATGTCGCAGTACCAGGAAAAGGCAAGCATCTCGCAGTTTATCGGATCGCCGGACGGAACGAACTCCGGAGCGCTTACCGATGCGATCGCGGAGCACCCATATTCCTTGATTCTTCTCGATGAGTTCGAAAAGGCGCACCCGGACCTCTTGAATCTTTTTCTCCCCGTATTCGATGACGGACGCTTGACTGATAATTTGGGGAGAGTCGTCGACTTTACGAACACGATTATCATCGCAACCTCGAATGCCCACTCGGAATTCATCAAATCCTCGATCGAAGCGGGGCGGTCCGCGGAAGCGATCGGCGAGGAACTGAAGAAAAAACTGACGGATTATTTCAAACCGGAACTCCTGAACCGCTTTTCGGGAATCATCGTCTTCCGCAACTTGAATCAGGAAGAAACCTATCTCATTACCAAGCTTCTTATCCGGGAGCTTGCGACTTCTCTCAAGGAGCGGAACGGGCTGTGGCTCGAGTGCGACGATGCGGCGCTCCGGGAACTTGCGCGTCTCGGGTACGACCCCGTCTTCGGCGCGCGTCCGCTTCGAGAAGTCATTTCAAACCAGCTGAAAAGCATCCTTGCGAAGAAAATATTGAGGAAGGAGGTACGCCGAGGCGACAGCATCTCCGTAACGTTTCGGAACGGGTCGTTCGAGTTTTCCACGAATTCCGGGATAAGCAAAGGATAACCCCCGCTTCGGTGTCGGGCTTCCGTTGCTCCGCGAAGGAGGGTAAAATAAGGGGGTTATGTCTCCCAAACAGGAAGATAAGAAAGAGGTGTCCGTCTCCGCGGGCATTATCATTTTTCGAAGGACCCCCGAGGGCCCCAAGTTTCTGCTTTTATACCACGGCGGCCCCTACTGGAATTTTCCCAAAGGAAAGCTGACGGAAGGGGAACGGAGTTTTCGCGCCGCGCTCCGGGAGGTGCGGGAAGAGACGGGGATCGGCCCCCGTGAGCTCCGATTCAATAATTGGTTTAAGGTTTCCGACCGGTTCGTATTCTTCACGAAAGAGAAAAAACGCGTATCGCGCCTCGTGATCTACTACCTCGCGGAGACGTCGAAGCAGGTTATCACGATCGTTCCGCGCGAACATCAGGGATACGGATGGTTTCTTTATAAGGATGCGGCACGGATGCTCAAGGCGCCGAATTTGAAGCGGAATTTGAAGAAGGCATACGATATTGTGATGCGGGAGCACTTGCCGAAACAAAAAGAAAACGCCGATCCGAAGAAAGAAACGGCGCCCCAGGAAAAGCAGGTATAACCGGCTATCGTACGAACTCAATTAGCCTTTTGAAAATTGCCGGCTTGTGTTCCGCAAGGTCGGCGAGCACTTTTCTGTCGAGTACGATATTTTTCTTTTTTAGTGCGCTTATAAACGCGCTGTAACTCATACCTTCCGCGCGTACCGCGGCGTTGATTTTTACCTGCCAGTGCGCCCGCGCCGTACGCTTCTTTTCTTTTCTCCCCTTGAACTTCCTGCTCAGCCCGTGCAGCAGCGCCTCCTTTGCGGCGCGCTCCTTTGTTTTTCTGCCCCAGCGGTACCCTTTTGTCTTTTTAAGCACGCGCTCCCGTTTCTTGTGTGCAATTGTGCCCCGTTTTACTCGTGTCATACGTTATAAATATTGTTGCAGTTGTTTTGTTATGCCCACGCCGAGCGTGCGGTGAGCCTTCTTTCTCTTCTTTTGTACGGTGTTCTTATTTGCCTTCGCGTGCCCTAATGCCATCGCCCGCCGCAGCACTTTCCCTCGCCTCGTAACTCTAAGCCGTTTTGTGATGCTCTTTTTGACGCTTTTAATTCCCATGTTATTTTTTCGTAATTTGTGCGATATAACCTCGTCCGCCCGGCTTCGGCATCATCGTGATCTGGTAGGGGACGCTCACCATCCTAAAGAATTCTTCCATTTTCTGCAAGGCCCAGTCCTTATTCGCTTTCTCGCGTCCGCGGAGAAAGAGATTAATGGTGACCTTATGCCCCTCCTTCAGAAATTCGTCCGCCCTTTTCGCCTTTACCTGAAGATCGTTCAGGGCGGCTCGCGGGGTGATTCGTACCTCCTTCAATTCTTTCGGTTTCTGGGCCTGTCGCTGGCGTCGCTCCTCCTTTTCCCGCTCATAGCGGAACTTATCAAAGCTCATTATCCGCGCGACCGGGGGGTTCGCCGTAGGCGCGATCTCGATAAGGTCGAGCCCCTTTCCTCCCGCAATCTTTAATGCTTCTTCCTTGGAAATAACGCCCAGATTTTCTCCGCGTTCGTCGATAACCCTAAGTTCCCGCGCCGCTATTTGATTGTTGATTCGATAATGGATATGGGAATAATATCAGTTCCTCTTGCTTTCGTCCAGAAAGCTCGAGAAACAAAAAACCGCCATTGAAGCGGGGATCCGACGGGGTATGTAAAATTAAAGACCGCTACAAGAGAAAAAATAATAGAAATTGTATAGCGGCCTTATTGCTTGGGAGAAAAATAAACTTTCTCCATATTTACCGGGGTCGCGAAGCGATCTCGGCGAGCTTAAACTTTTGAACTTGTCGAAGTTCTAATCTAAGTATACCAAATTTGCGCCCGCGCAAAATGGGGGCTGTTGATAACTTCCCTAAAATCGCCCCCATTCCCTCCAAGGATGGTATAATAAAGAAAAACCGCGCTTTTGGGGTAAACCCCGCACCTTTGGAGGATTTTAGTGAAAGTGTTTCAAGGAAGATAGATAGGAAGAAGGAATCAATATCCAATCTAGTGCTTTGGGGAGAGTTAAAAAACAAGTCATCCTCCAAAGGTGCGGGGAAAGGTCGGGAAAATCGCGCAACAACAATGAAAGGACTTCATAAAATTGCTTTTGTCCTCTTGATAATCGGTGGTTTGAACTGGCTTCTCCTCGGAGTGTTTAGCTGGGACATCGGTGAGATTTTCGGCGGACAGGGCGAAATCATTTCTCGCATTATCTACATACTGGTCGGAATCTCGGCGCTTGTCGAAATGTTCGGCCACAAGGGTACGTGCAAAGAGTGCTCCGCTCCGTCGTCCGCAATGCCGAAGGCATAACCGGAACGAAAAGGAAAACCGCCTAAAAGGGCGGTTTTCTCTTTTTGTAAATCTAGTATTTTGATACGGTGAACTTCCTTTCTATGAATCCGAACTCTCCTTTCATAATGACATCAAGTATCTCTTCCACGTCGCCGAACACTTCCGGAAGTTTTCCAACCTCACTCCTGGAGTACCAGGCATTCCGTCCCCCCTCGAATTGTTCGACGAGCTTGCCGTTTGCCGTCGTCCCCCTGAAAATAAAAAAGTACTTATCTTCCAGAAGTTCTCCCTCCTCGGAATAATCCATCTTATGCTCGATGCCGACAAGTTGTAATGTTGCGGAGAGCCCCGTTTCCTCTTTAAGTTCCCGCGCCGCGGTATCGTGGACACTTTCTCCCCAACGCACTTTTCCGGTGACAAATCCGTAAAATCCGTAGTAGGGCTGTTTGAGTCGCTGCTGTATTAAATATTCGGTTTTTCCTTCTTCCCCGCGCGTACAGATAATACTCACGCCTATCTTCGCCTGTCGTTCAAGCACAATCTGTTTTACGTCGGTATCAAACCTGTTGGTAAATTCTTTTCCCGATCTCGTAAGACAATATGAGCTCTCGTCTGTTTTCTCGATAAGTTCCATCTCGAGAAGTTTCTTCACATGGAACGTGAAGTGATCGCTCGAAAGCCCTTCGACGTTCAGATCGGAGAATCTCGCTTTTGGCTTATACATAAGGACCCGGAGAATGCTTGCTTGGATCGGGTGCAGTTCCTTGGCGGTGCTCATAGTTTCAATTCTATTCCTCGGTTGTTTTGTGTCTAGTAAAGTCCGCTTTACGGAAGTACTATTACACCATGGGGGACATAAAACTCAAGTGGCTGATACTTCTTCTTGTGGTTATTGCCGTGGGTATCGTGTTTTGGGCGTTTCCATCGATTCCATCGGTAACGTTCGCGCCGATTGAATCAAACAAGGGTGCGACAAGCACGCCCGAGGGTGCCGCGACGACAACCTCCGAGGCGGCGTGGAATATGTATAAAAACGCGGAGTACGGATTCGAGATTCGCTATCCCCAAGAGCTGCTGCCCGACACCTCATTCAAACAGTTCTACCTCCTCTCCAACGGTTGGCGCGCGGATAGCGCTCCCGATTCGACGGGGACTCCCGTCGTGGCATTTCCTATTTATCGGACGGAAAGTACAAGCACGTACCCCCGTTATTTCAGTGCGGAGGTGCGCCTCGGAATAAGTATGAATGCTCGGGACATTTCGAATTGCACCTCTTCAGATCCTTATGCGAACGCCTCTTCAACCGAGGTGGTAATAAACGGAACCACATTCTACGAATTTCCCATTCAAGATGCCGCCATGATGCAATATCTTGAAGGGAAAAGTTTCAGAACAGTGCATAACGGGATGTGTTTTGCGGTGGAGCAGCTTCGGGCGGGGAGTAACTATAGGGACACCACGAGCTCCGTGGAGGATGTTGATACGGCGCTCCGTTCCTACTTCGATAAGGGCCTGGATATCATAAAAACCTTCAGGTTTTTGAACTAATTTTCTATAACACTTCTCTCACGATCGTTAATAAAGTGTTATATCGTGGTCTATCGAGGCCGTGGCTGATTCGATTTTCTTAGCGACGTAAGGAGCTTAGAAAATCAATCATCCTGAGGAGTGAAGCGACGTAGGGCTCCATTCATATTTTGTGGATAACTTGACGGTCTTATTGCAGGAAGAACGGATTATCGGAGAAAACCGCATCAACCCCGAGTTGTTCAAACTTTCTATATTCTCTTTTTCCGTTCACCACCCATATTCGCACCTCGAGTCCCGCGTCGTGCGCCGCATCGATGAGTGCTTTTGTCGCGGCGGCGCGTTCCGGATTAACCGATGAAGCCCCGTACTCGATGGCTTTTCTCACGAATGCTTTTTCACCACCCAAACTTCTTATTTTCCACCCCGTCGCGAGAAGCGCGAAATGCACCTCGGTGCCTGCCTGCGAAAGTTCGTCCCATCTCGAGAATCGTTCGGGAAATTTATAACGCGGATCGTTGTCATTATCGTCAAACGCGGAAACGATTGTTCTCTTTCCCAGACCGCGCGCCATCACCGCCTCTTTCACCCGCTTAATAACCCCGCTTTCCTTGAGTTCTATGTTAAATTCAACATCGTCGTTTTTGAATTCGTCGAGTACTTCCTCAAGAAGGGGAATTTTTCTCCCATATCCCGCATCCAGTTTCTGAAGTTCTTCCGCCGTGTAGTCTCGCACGAATCCCGCCGCGCCGGCGATGCCGCTCAGCCGCTCGTTGTGACGCACCACAAGAATCGCGTCTTTCGTAGCGCGAACGTCGAACTCGATCGATTTTTTTACCCCCATTTTTTCGAGCGCTTCCAACCCCTCTCTGAAGGCCTCAATCGTATTTTCTCCTTTCCGCAAATTCCAGAAATGTTTTCTGCAAAGCCCGCGGTGGCTGATGATTCGGCATTTCATGCGTTTATTATAGCGTAGAATTTGAGGCCCGGCCTTCGAGACCTGCCTGCGCAGGCGGGGGAAGCCGGGCCTCAAAACATTGAAGGTCGTTAGATAGTATAATAAGTGCATGCAGATGGGATCGAGAACGTGTCAAAACTGCAAGCAAGGATTTGTTATCGAGCAGGACGATTTTACGTTTTATGAACACATAAAAGTGCCGCCGCCCACGTGGTGTCCGGAGTGCAGAATGAAGCGAAGGATGGTATTCCGTCAGGAGCGGGCGCTTTTTAAGAGGAAGTGCGGCCTGTGTGAAAAGGACATTATAACCATGTATCATCCCGACGCGGACATAATCGTATACTGCAACGAGTGTTGGTGGTCGGACAAATGGGATCCGACGGAGTACGGAACGGATTACGACTTCGGTAAACCGTTTTTCGTGCAGTTCGCGGAGCTTCTCAAGAGGGTTCCCAAAATGGCGCTCGAGGCCTATCAAAATGAGGGCTCGCCCTACACCAACTACACCTGGATAAGCAAGAACGTATATCTTTCCTCGTCAGTCATATACTCGGAGAATATTTCCTACTGCCACGGAACCACGCGCTGTCAGGACAGTATGGACTCAACCTACCTGTACGACTCCCAACTCTGTTATGGATCACAGGACTGTCAACGGTGTGCCAACGCCGTGTATCTGACCGATTGCAGGGAATGTCTTGACTCCGCTTTTCTCTACGATTGCAGGGGATGCAGGAATTGTTTTATGAGTTCAAACCTGCGGAACAAATCATATGTGTTCAGGAATCAGGAACTTTCCAAGGAGGAGTATGAACGAAGAATGAGCGAATTGGGTTTGGGAGATCGCGTGGCGTTTCAGGCGCTTATCCCCGAGTATGAGGCGTTGAGGACGAAAGCAATTCACCGTTTTGCGAGCTTGTTCAAAACCGTGAACGCCACCGGGAACAACCTTATCAACGCGAAGAACGCCAGATATTGTTTTACCGGCGAAGATCTGGAAAACGTGAGTTACGGCATCAGAGTCATTGAGGCGAAGGACTCGGCGGATCTCTATGGCGTAGGAAACGGAGCGGAACTCCTGTACGACGGCGTGAACGTGGGATATAGGGACTCGCTCATCAGGTTTTCCACGAACACCTTTGAGGACATCCGTGACGCAACCTACTGCGATTACTGCAGAACTTCGCAGAATATTTTCGGGTGCGCGGGGTTGCGGAAAAAGCAATACCATATTCTAAACAAGCCGTACTCGAAGGAGGAATATGAGTCGATGATTCCGAAAATCATCGAGCACATGAACGCAATGCCGTACAAAGACGAAAAGGGGAGGACGTACGCCTTCGGAGAGTTCTTTCCGGCGGAGTTTTCTCCCTTCGCGTACAACGAATCGATCGCGCAGGAATATTATCCCGTGACAAAGGAAAAAGCCATCGAATCTGGTTTCCGCTGGGGAGTTTCGGTTCCGCGAGAGTACCGCGTTACGAAAGATCCCGGACAATTACCTCGCGACATCAAAAATGTTTCCGATTCGATAACGGAGGAAACGATAAGGTGCGCGCACAACGGGTCGTGCGAACATCAGTGTACCACCGCGTTCAGGATTCTGGAGTCGGAACTCCAGTTCTATCGGAGGATGCATCTCCCTCTCCCGTGGTTGTGCCCCAACTGCCGGCATTATGAAAGAATAGAATACAGGAATCCCTTAAACATCCGTCTTTGGCGGCGTTCATGCATGTGCAATGGTTCGGATCACGGACATCCGGAGAGGTGTCCTAATGAGTTCGAAACGCCGTATGCTCCCGATCGTCCCGAGGTCGTGTATTGCGAGGAGTGCTATCAAAAAGAGGTGGTATAAAAAAGTTATCCCCAAAATTATCGAGGCCCGGCCTCGATAGATTGGAAGGGTTGTTGAAAATTTGAGAATAAAAAGCGGCGTCGTGAAGCGCGCCGCTTTTGTCGTTACTTTGTCATCCTCTCGTAACTTCTGAAGCTTATTTTTCCCAACGCGAGAACCGCCACTCCAAGCGCGGTGAGTGATTCGAGGAGATCGAGTCGGGTCGTCATAACTCCGAACCATGCGAGTGCCGCGATAGTTGCCGCATTCGTCGAGGAAGATCTCACCGAAAGCACCGTTGCACGGATATGCTCCGACTCGATGTGTTTGTTTACGAAATCCCCGATGAACGGCGTTATAAATCCGCGTACGACGTTTTGCGTGAGCACAAGATAGGCGGCCGGCTGTACGGGAAAAAGTCCCATAAGGAGCATGGGAACGCCTGTCGAGAGTATCATTGTCGTGACGCACGATCGCTCTCCGAGCCGCCGCTCAATTTCCTTCGCATAGCGGCTTGATAGCCACGCGATGAGGTTAAGGAGAAAAAAGATAAGACCGTAATACTTCAGTTCGATTCCGACTCTCTCGAAATAAGGATTGTAAGTGAAAAACCAGACCTTTGCGCTTGCCATGAGGAGCGCACAAAATCCGACGATCCACCGTATCTCTTTTTTCTTGACCGAGTAGGCAACCCCCTCCCTTACCGCTCTTAGTTGCGCCCGCGGGTTATATCCTTTCGTTCGAGCGGGCTCTTGGAATGACCAAGAGGTGACGAACGAAATGAGAAATCCGGGAACGGACAGGATAAGCGGGATTCTCAGATTAATTTCCGCAAGCGGTCCCACCACAAGCGAGCAAAAAGCAATAAGGAGATATCGCGATCCCATCGCGCGCCCCTCGATTTCTTTGAACTTATTCCCCATTTTACACTCGTTCAGAGAGTTCTGAAGAAGTGCCTTGTCCGCCCCCGACTGGAACGAGATTCCAATTGCCCAAAGAATATCGGAGATCCACGCGGTAAGAGGGGATGTCATGAGCGCAAACCCGATAAAGCTTCCGAGAAGGAATATCTGCCCGATAATAATGGTTTTCTTTCTTCCGATGAGGTCCGCGAGCGCTCCCGCGGGTATGTCGAACAGCGCCCAGAGCACTACCACCGCCGATTCCATGAAATAAATATCGGATAGCGACATGTGCGCAAGCTTCTGGAGTGAGGTAATAATAACGGCTCCACGGAACAAGGGTTCATTGAACAACACGAAGCGTTTATAGAGGATGACGTTTCGATATGTGTGTTTCAGCTTCATACGAGCCCCTTTTTTGTTGTAAAAAAGCTGCTGAAGCGAAAACAAAAACTCGGCTTTCGTTCAGCCGAGATTCTTCTAAAAATGATATGTAAGTATCTTTTAGAGCATTAAAAGTATCACGGCTGAATACAAACGTATTTCATCTGGCGGATGGCGACGCAACGCGGCGACGCGTTATTCGTCCAGGTATTCGTATTCATGTCGTGATAAAACCGTTTCATAGCTGTTGTACAAGATATAACGATATGCAAGGAATTTTGTTTCATGTCAAGCTATTGTCGGACGGAACGCCCGTGGAGTGGTACAATAATAAAGATGAAACGGCAGCTTCTGGATAGGAACGAGGTGCTCCAGGGTCTCTCCCCGAAAGCGCTTCAGGCGCTTCGGGCGTTTAAGAAAGATCACGCAAGCACCTATATCCCGGGCTACTACAGCTCGCTCCTTATCCCCGCGCTTTCGGGGAAATTCCGCATTCCGGAGGACAGAATTATTCTGAGTTACGGCATTGAGGATTTCTTGTCGCTCATGTTTGAGAAAGTTTCCGAGAGAAAGGGGAGCATCCTTACGAGCGAGTATCACTACACGTACTACCGCATTCATGCGAAGTTCAAGAATGTACGGCTTCTCACCTTCCGCATGCCGGAGGCCGGCGATTCGTTCTCGTTCGACATAAAGGATTTCATAAGGAAGTATCGTGCGCACAAGCCCGAGATGATACTCCTTGCGTCCCCCGCGAATCCGACGGGCAACGTACTCTCGGTCCGTGAGTTGGAGGTAATCCTGAAAAATGTGAAGAAGGACTGCCCCGTGCTTCTCGACCAGGCCTATCGCGGATTCGAGAAGAAATATAATGAGCGATCGTTCCTTCGGCTTCTCGAAAAATATCCGAACCTCGCGCTTCTCCGGACTTTTTCAAAATACTACGCGCTTGCGGGGATGAGAATAGGATTCGCGCTTTGCGGGAAGAAGGTGAAGGAATTATTGAACTATGAGAACCGCTTTCTCGGTTTGAGCAGGGTGCTTGAAGAAACCGCGATTGCAGCGCTGAATTCCGAGACATACTACAGGCGCGTGGCCGCGGAGGTGAAACGGGACAGGGAATATTTAATTTCGAAACTCAGGGCGAAGGGTCTC
Source organism: bacterium (assembly GCA_021814165.1). Lineage (GTDB taxonomy): Bacteria > Patescibacteriota > Minisyncoccia > UBA6257 > GWB1-50-10 > JAKAHD01. The sequence goes on along the minus strand of JAKAIX010000002.1, from coordinate 88,262 downwards.
AAAGTATTCTCGTCGAATGCGAATTTCATACTTCTCAGGCCTTCCCCGCGCGCGGTTTCGGAAATGAAAAGGATAGTGAAGAGACAAAAGATAGTGCTTGTGAAGTTTTTCGACGACGGCACCGTAAGGATCTCGGTTGGTTTGAGAAAATATATCAACGCGCTTTTAAAGGACTTCAAGTCGATTGAAGCATGAGGACCGTTCGGGAAATATACTCGGCGTATCGTATTATGCCGAGCTTGGGGCTGCACCAGCTTCGCGTCGCCGCCGTCGCGAAGACGATCTGCGATAATTTTCCGGAGCCACTCGACAAGCGCGAAATTCTCGTCGCGTGCCTTCTCCATGACATGGGGAATATTATCAAATTCGATCTTAACTATTTTCCGGAACACCTTAAGCCGGAAGGACTCGAATACTGGCAAAAGGTGAAAGATGAATATGTGGAAAAATACGGCAGAAGCGAGCATCACGCCACCCAGACGATCGCGAGGGAAGCGGGAATTTCGGAGCGCGCGTTTTTGTATCTTTGCGCGGTCGGCTATCAAAACCTGGAACACGCGCTTCGTGACGCTTCTTTTGAAAAGAAAATCTGCGCGTATGCGGACATGAGGGTAAATCCCTACGGCGTATGTTCCATCGAGGAGCGAATTTCCGAAGGGAGGAATCGGTACGCGGGGAGAAAGGATAAGGAGATGAGTCCGGAGCGGTTACAAACGCTCGATGACGCGTTGAGAGAACTGGAACGACAGATATTCGGGAAGATGAAAATCAAGCCGGAGGATATAAGCGAAGAAGGATCAAAAAACATAATCGCGGAACTCGAAGATTTTAAGATATAATTCCCGTATGGCACACGAGACCGAATCGACGATTTTGGACATCGACGCGGAAGCGGTAAAAAAGAAACTCGGATCACTCGGCGCGAAAAAGACGAGAGACACCACTTTGAGCGTGCGTTGGTACCGCATACAAGGCACGAAGGAAGGGGAAGATCCGTGGTATCTTAGGATTCGATCCGATTCGGAAGGCAATCACGAGGTTACGTGGAAAGGAAGGTCCGACATTCTCGGCGCCTCGCGGACGCATAAGGAGATCAACCTTATTGTCTCGGATCCGGAGAAGATGGGCGCGTTTTTTGAAGCGATCGGACTGGAGCGCTATGCGTATCAGGAGAAGAAGCGGGTTTCCTTCATACTCAAAGACTGGCAGTTTGAGATCGACTACTATCCGGGAATGCCGCCGTATCTCGAAATTGAAGGATCAAGCGAGGAACACGTGCAGGAGGCGATCAAGCTCCTCGGTCTCAAAGGAAACCGCACGTGGGCGAAGGGGGAGCGGCTTCTCATCCAAACCGTCTATGGCCTGGATTGGTATCAAATGAGGTTTTGAGTTTTAACTTAATCCCCGCACACATTCCCCCTCACTCGGGCGCTCCAAGGCCGCTTGGCCGGTCTTACCCTCGTTCGGAGGGATGCGTGCGGGGCTATGAAGTTATTTGGGATTTTACTGTGGGGGTGTGGATAACCGCACCCTTTGACTTACCGCGTGCTTGTAGTAGAATCGAAAATAAATCGAAAACATAACCATGTCGCCAATCACCAAAAAACAGAAAGAAGCCCTGGATTTCATAGGGGGCTATAAGAAGAAGAAGGGGTATGCTCCGTCTCTCGAGGAGATAAAAAAACATCTCGGTTTGTCTTCCGTTTCGACGGCCCATCACCACGTAAAAGCGTTGGAAGGTCTGGGATATCTGAGCAGGGAAGAAAACCAGCCGCGCGGCATCGATGTTTTCCAATCGGAACAGATGATTCAAATTCCTTTACTCGGCACGATCGCGGCCGGTATGCCGATAGAGGCGATGGAAACGAAAGAAATTATCGCGATTCCGAGAAGCCGGCTTCCGCGTTCTCTGGGAAACATTTACGCGTTGAAGGTCGTCGGCAACAGCATGATCGACGAGAACATCAACGATGGCGACATCGTTCTGGTGCGTCATCAGTCGACCGCGGACAACGGAGAGAAAGTCGTTGCACTCATCGACAATCACGAGGCGACACTCAAAACCTTCTTCAAAGAAAGGGGACAGGTAAGATTACAGCCCGCGAACAAAAAAATGGAACCGATCATCGTGCGAAGCGGCAACACCGGATTCGCGATTCAGGGAGTAGTGCTCGGGGTGATTAAACGTAAGGCTGACTAGAAAAACAAAAAACCGCCGATGCAGTTGGCGGTTTTTTTGTTCTATACTACATCAAACTCTTCCGACGATGGAATTTTTTCATGGCGGTTCAGGAAATTATAGGTGTCATAGAAGTTTATTTTGAAGTTCCTTTATAATGTCTATAATTTTTGTTATGCGTTCTTCTGTTGCAAGTGAGTTCTGACCCTCCTGTATTATTTTGCGCTTGAGATGTGCATCCATAAATTCCTTAACTAACGCGAGATCCCGACGCCTGACTAATCCGATATGTTTCTCAAATAGTAACTTGATAGTGTCCCGATGAGCTAGCCATTCTCTTGTGAGTGGGGATATGTGAGTTGAAAGCGATTCAATTCTCATTTCAATATTTCCGATAGTCTCTCGAATCTCTTTAGCAACTTCCTCACTATTTTCAGTGATAACTTGCATCATTAAGAGATTCAACCTTAATGGCCCATAGAGTTGCTGATAGCGCTCTTGGTTGTGATTAAGAAACCAGGCATAAATCTGAACCGCGCCACTTATCATCGCACTCACAAGCCCGGCTATAACCGCTGAGGTTAAGATCGGTGACATACTCACTTACGTAACTTTTTGAGTAATTGACTTAAGGAATCAACGTCGTACTTTTCTAAAAGCGTTCCCAGATGAGTATTTCCATTGAATTGGTCTAGTACGGGATAATCCTCCTTAAGATTACCCACCTTGGAATCGCTCCGCTCTCTTCTGAACGTACCCTCTTTTGTCCTCTGATGTTCTCCTAATGGCATATTTTTACTTTGTCTTCCGGCCTTTGTTAGTTATCCACATCCGAGTTTTTGCCTTCATGTTGTGTTTTCATTATAGTCGAAAATAAATCGAAAGTCAAAGCAATCCAATACTAACCAAAAAGCAGAAACCCCCTTGGTTTTCTATAAAGATGGCCAGAATTTCACGTCGTCGCTTCGCTGCCTCTTTAAAACCATAGATTAGAAATTTTCCCTGTCTTTATTTGAGTTTCTCTTTTTTCACCCCCTATTTTTCACCTCACTTTATGTGTGATAATGTGAGAGTGTTATGCGGAAAGGTGTAAAGGAAAACAAAAAAGCGAGATTCGACTATGAGATCCTCGAAAAATTCGAGGCCGGCATCGTATTATCCGGACACGAGGCAAAATCCATCAAAACGGGGCACGTAAACCTTGCGGGAGCGCACGCGATCGTCCGCGGCGGGGAGTTATTCCTCGTGGGGATGGACGTGCCGTCATTCCAACCGAAAAACGCGCCCGCAAACTACGACTCGATGCGCACGAAGAAACTTCTTCTTAATAAAAAGGAAATCTCCTATCTTATAGGAAAAACGAAGAGCGGGTTGACGCTGGTGCCTGTTAGATTGTATAATAAAGGCGCTCGGGTGAAGATAGAGCTCGGGCTCGCAAGAGGCAAGAAACAATATGACAAACGGGAAACCATCAAGAAACGTGAGACGGAGCGTGAAATAAAACGAGCCGAGAAACGTTCATATTAGTATCTCCTCGTTCGTTATTTGAAAATTGGAAATTGATAATTTCCGTTGGGGATGCTAGGCTTCGACAGTATCATTCCCTTGCAAACCGCAGGTCGAGCTGAAAATCTCGTGAAACTCTTCACTCAATTTTAACTGCCAATAGAAACGCAGTTCCCGCGCTCGCTTACGCGTAGTGTGGGATCCCCTCCCGTAGCTTTATGCGAAGGAGGGGCATCAGTCCTTCAGGTTCCATAGAGGATCACTGGTGTTATACATGGGACTCGTGAGTGTATAGCGATTCGGATACGCTCGTTAAACAAAGAATCAAACATCGTCTTAACGGACTAAGCTTGTAGAAGGTTTGTAAGGAAGCTACTGGATGCCGGTTCAACTCCGGCCATCTCCACAAACTACAGAACCCACCTTAATGGTGGGTTCTGTGGTTTTCTGGTGCCGGAGTTAAATTCGTAGAGGCCTTAAAAAGTTTTAGGGAAGACATTTTGCCTTCCCTAAGAACTGGAAATTAGATTCTAAGAACGTAGCTTGCTCTTAGAAATTTTGAGGTTGGAGCATCATTACTCACAGCAGCACTGTTATTTGCAAAGATTGCAGAGTTAAAGTTTGTAGTATTTTGTTCTGAGTAAGCCGAGTTCGCCAATTGGTTATAACCGTTACCGAAATCATCTTGTATAGCTTGGGTTTTTACCTTTTGGAGAACAATGTATTGAGCAGCACCTGTAACGTCATTTGTACCTTGTACCATTGTTAAATTCCGAGTAGTGTTTGCCATCAGCTTCTGGTTTGCAATTTGGCCGACATCCAACTGTTCCATATGTACTCGTTGTAGCACCTGTCCTGCGGTTATATTCTCTTTCACCTGGTATACCTTAAGGGTTGCAGTTCCAGGTGGATGGGTTTGAAACGCCGATTGAAAATCAACTACCTGTGCTTGTGTTTTGGTATTACCCGCTTGATCTACCTGCGAAATTGCTAAGAGACCAACGAACACCAAACACAGAAATATACCAAAGACATTTTTCGCTTTCATGATAACCTCTATATTTAAAGTTTTAAAAAAGCGTTCCGTACTACTGTACTACCTGGACGAGCGCGCCTCCTATCTTCGTGGCTCGTTTTTGGTTCTTTTAAAGGTATCACAGATGGAGGAGATTGAAATAGGTAACTGTGGATATGCTCGTGCTACTAACTTCCGGGGCGGGGCGTGAGCGTGAAAGAGAAACACTTGATGTGCGGGTCTGGTGTGGTGTACTCTAACATCAGCCTTGATATCACGGCTGTACCTAAATAATTTAATTCATAACTAAATATCCTAAGGAGGGTATTTTTATGAGAAAGAGAACGGTAGTTGTGCTTTCGAGTTCCCAACCGGAAGTTCTTACCAATTACATGGAAGAAGCGGGAATGACTCACAACCAAACAGTGCGTGCCGACATCGAAAACGCAAGAATCGGCGATACCATCAATCTTAGTGAACAGGTTGAAGGAGTAACCGCACAGAAGGTGAAACAAATTTTCTTTTGTGGTGTTACCAATCTTGCAATCCGCACCGTTGAACAGGTAGGTGACAATGCCGCACTCCCTTCAGAGGTTGCTGTAACAGGACTGAAAACAAGAAAAACGGGCCACGTAAACCTGATAAATGCGCTCATTACTTCCAACGGCAAGGTTACTGTTACAGCGGACGCAAAAACCGAAGTTGTGTATAATAATAGCTAACTCAACCTTCTCAACCTCATTTTTAAAAACCCATCTTTTGAAAAGTGGCGCAAACAACCCTTCTGCGCCACTTTTTATTTACATTGGAGGGAAACGTATTTGAAGATCAACTTCGTGCTGGAGATTTTCTGCCCCGCGCGGTAGAGTAGTAGAGACGGGAATAAAGAGTTATGAACTAAGAATTATGGAGAAGGAAACACGACAATGCCAAAACTGCAAGCAATCGTTCACGATCGAGCCGGATGACTTCGCCTTCTACGAGAAGATGAAAGTGCCTCCCCCCACGTGGTGCCCGGCATGCCGGCTCCAACGGCGCCTGGCGTTCCGGAACCAGAGATCGCTCTACAGGAGAAAGTGCGACAAGTGCGGGAAATCGATTATCTCCTTTCTATCCGACACGAGCCCGATGACGGTATTTTGCCAGGAATGCTGGTGGGGCGATGCGTGGGATCCGATGTCTTACGGCATGAAGTTGGATTTCAGCGAAAGTTTTTTATCCCAATTCAAAAACCTCTTTAAAGCGGTACCCGTGATCAATCTTTTTAATACACAATCGGTGAACTCCGATTACTGCAACTTCACCGCCTCGAATAAAAATTCCTATCTCATTTTCGGCGGCAGGCAGAACGAAGACCTTCTCTATTCCGAGACCACCTCATCTACGAGAGATTCTCTCGATCTTTTTAACTGTTCGAAGATGGAACTTTGCTACGAGGATATCCAATGCGAGAACTCTAACCGACTCCTTTTCAGTAAATACTCGGATAACTGTTCCGACTCCTGGTTCCTTTATGAGTGCAAGAACTGTACGAACTGTTTCGGGTGCGCGAATCTCCGAGGCAAGAGTAATTGTTTCTTTAACGAGCAGCTAACCAAAGAAGAATATGAAAAGCGGGTGAAAGAGCTGAATCTCGGGAACCACGGGGCGTTGCAGGAGGCCAAGCGGAAATTCGACGAATTATACCGAAAATCACTCCATCGCTACGCGTTTATGGTCAACACGGAAAACTCCACTGGTGACAACGTGAGAAACGCCAGGAACTGCAAGAACTGTTTCGATCTGTCGGGGACCGGATCCGAGGACTCGAAATACACGGTGTATGCGGTGATCGGCGTGAAGGACGGGTATGACAACTACGGCATGCCGAGCGCCGAGAGAGTGTATGAGACGATAGCGATAGGATTCGAATCGAATGAAAACCAGGACTATTACTTCAGCTTCTTCATAAAGGGGAGTGCGCGAATTTACTACTCGGTTGGCTGCACCGGATGCCAGGACTGCTTCGGGTGTGTGGGATTGCACAGCAAGCAGTATTGCATCCTGAACAGGCAGTATACAAAAGAGGAGTATGAATTACTGTTGCCGAAGCTCGTTGCCCACATGAATGCGATGCCGTACACGGATAAGAAGGGGAGGATGTATGCCTACGGCGAGTTTTTCCCGCCGGAGTTTTCACCCTTCGCCTATAACGAAACAATTGCACAAGATTATTACCCGCTCACTAAAGAGGAAATGGAAGCGCGCGGACTCGTATGGCGGGAAATGGAAAATAAAAATTACACCGTCACGGTACGCGCCAATGATCTTCCGGATCGTATCGAGGATGTAAATGATTCTATCCTGAACGAAGTTGTAGGATGCGCGCACGAAGGGAAGTGCGTGGAGCAGTGCACGACCGCCTTCAAGATAATTCCCAAGGAGCTTAGTTTGTACAAGCAGCTGGGAGTACCGCTTCCGCGCCTCTGCCCCAATTGCCGCCACCATGAGCGGTTTTCGAAGCGCAATCCGTTGAAGCTCTGGCACCGGAAATGCATGTGCGCGGGCGCCGCTTCCGAGAAGGAAATTTTCAAAAATACCGGTAAGCACGTTCATGGAAACACCCACTGTCCCAGCGAATTTGAAACTCCGTACGCTCCGGAGCGACCCGAGGTCATCTACTGTGAGGGATGTTATCAGGCGGAGGTTGTATGAGCGGTGCTACTTGCCCTTCGTAGCTCGAAAAGCGAAGGAGGGTCAAGCAGAAGTCGTGTAACGGGAATTATGAATACGGAATCCAAAATCTGTCAGAATTGCAAGCAATCGTTCACGATCGAACCGGATGATTTTTCATTTTATGAGAAACTACAGGTTCCTCCTCCCACGTGGTGTTCGGAATGCAGATTGCAGCGGCGCCTCATCTGGCGCTGTGAACGCAGTTTGTACCGGAGAAAATGCGATCTCTGCGGCAACACCATAATTTCCATATACTCTCCCGACAAGCCCTACACAGTGTACTGCCGGGAGTGTTACCACTCGGATAAGTGGGATCCGCTTTCTTTCGGTGTTGATGTCGATTTCTCGAGGCCCTTTCTCGAACAGTTCAGGAAACTGCAATTTAAAGTTCCGCGTCTTTATGCGTTCGCATTTCAGAATGTGAAGAGCGATTATGCGAACGGCGCTGCGTTCAACAAAAATTGTTACCTTATCTTTGTAAGCGACCACAATGAGGATCTGATGTACTCGTATTCAACCTTCGATTGCCGCAACAGTGCGGATCTCCTGAATTGCCACGAGTGCGAACTTTCTTACGATTCGGTCACGTGCCGGAAGTGCTACAAGATCTGCTTTTCGGAGGATTGCAATGATTCCCAAGACCTCTTCTTTTGTAAGAACTGTGCGAACTGCCAGGACTGTATCGGATGTGCCAACCTGCGGAACGCGCGCTATCAGATTTTCAATAAGCAGTACTCGAAAGAGGACTATTTGAAAGAAATGGAGTCCATGAGACTGGACTCCCAGGACGGTATCGACTCGACGCGAGTTCTCGCGTTCGAGTTCTGGAAAAGATTCCCATCAAAACACATCCACGGGATTCAAAACACCAACGTTTCGGGTGACTACGTGTTCAACTCGAAAAACGCCTTTCATGCATACGATTCCGAATTGCTTGAGGACTCGAAGTTCATGAATCACGGAAACAAAAGCAGGAACTGTTATGACGGGTATGTTGCGGTTGATGATGGCCAGTTTTCGTATGAGATTGTGAGCGCGATCACGACGAGTAATGTGAAGTTCGGATACTGCGTATGGAACGATTTTGATGCGGAATACTGCGATACCTGCGAGAACTCGAATAATTTGTTCGGGTGCGTAAGTTTGCGGAAAGCGCAATACTGCATTTTAAACAAACAATATTCGAAAGAGGAATATGAAGAATTAAGAGAAAAAGTCGTTCTGCAGATGAAAGAAAAACCGTTTCAGGATACCGGAGGACGGCGATTCGGATACGGTGAATTTTTTTCCTCCGATCTCTGCCCCTTTGCATATAACGAAACGGTCGCTCAGGACTACTTCCCTCTTTCAAAGCAGGAAGCGGCAGGAAAGGGATTTTTATGGAAGGAGCCGGAGGAGCGGAACTATAAGGTGACGCAAGAGAGCAAAAATTTGCAGCAGACCATTAAAGATGTTCCGGATTCTATTTTGGAGGAGGTAGTCGGATGCGCGCACGAAGGGAAGTGCGCGCATCAGTGTACTACGGCGTTCAAAATCATTCCGGAGGAACTCACGTTTCACCGCAGGATGAATCTGCCCCTTCCGCGTCTGTGTCCCAACTGCAGACATCAGGCGCGGTTTTTTCGGAAGAATCCACTTAAGTTATGGCATAGAAAGTGCCAATGTGTGGGATCGAAATCGGAAAACGGCGTTTATCAAAATACCGGGAAACATACTCACGGGACGGAGAAATGTCCCAACGAGTTCGAGACAAGCTACGCGCCCGAGCGACATGAGATTGTATACTGCGAATCATGTTATCAAGCAGAAGTCGTGTAACGGGAATTACAAATTAGGAATCAAAAATTACGGACGGATTAATATAAGGAAGCCCGGCCTCCGATCGGAGGCCGGGCTTCCTCCTTAAGCGACTGGAGGTTTTGTCGGTAACGCGTTACATTAATTAATAATGGGTATTCGATCGAGGATTACGGCAATCGTCGCGAAAGCGGTTCCCAAGGGGACGGTATTCGACGTGCGGGTTGCCGAGGAACATCAGGAGGCGCACTACGCAACGATGGTCGCATTCCAGCTCGCAAAGGCGGAGAAAAAGAATCCGCGGGAGATCGCAACGAAGATCGCGGACAGCATCGGGGTAAAAGCGCCTAAGGGTTTTTTCGAGAAAGTGGAAGTTGCGGGCCCCGGATTCATTAATTTTTCGGTAAGCAGCAACGTACTCGAAGAGGAGCTGAAGCGGATTTTGAACGAGAAGAAGAAGTACGGAACACTCAAGCTCCTCAAGAAGAAAGTCCAGCTTGAGTTCATCTCGGCGAATCCGACGGGGCCGCTTACGCTCGCGAACGGCAGGGGAGGATTTTTGGGCGACGCCCTGGGAAACGTGCTCGCGCGCGCGGGCGCAAAGGTGGAGCGGGAGTATTACGTGAACGACACGGGAAATCAGGTATTGAACCTGGGGAAATCCATACTTGCCGCGGGAGGAATCATTCCCGACTCGGAGGAGTACTACAAGGGTGATTATGTAAAAGAATGGGCGGACGGTCACCGCGCGCTTATCGAGAGCATGAAGGGAAAGCCGCTTTCCCTGGGAGAGCGCGCCGCGAAAGACTTTCTCAGGTTTATCAAAACTGCCGTACAGAAAAAAGCGAGGATCAAATTCGATCGTTTTACCTCCGAGAAACAGATCCATACGACCGGCCTCGTCAAGAAAGTGCTCACGCTCTTTAAGAAGAAAAATTTTGTATTCGAAGAGGACGGAGCAACGTGGCTCAAGACGACCGCGTTCGGCGACGACAAGGACCGGGTAATTATCACAAAGGAGGGGAATCCGACGTATTTTCTTGCGGATGCCGGGCATTATCTCCAAACGAAGCAACGCGGATTTGATACTAAGATCAACATTCTGGGGCCGGATCATTACGGCTATGTGGCGCGCATCCAAGCCGTCGCGAAAATCCTCGGGTTCAAAGAATCGACCGTACTTGTCACACAGGCGATTCGCCTTATGGAACAAGGAGAGTTGGTAAAAATGTCCAAACGGAAAGGAAAATTCGTGACGTTCGAGGAGCTTGTGGACGAGGTGGGAGCCGATGTGGCGCGATTCTTTTTTCTCATGATCGCTCCGGAAACGCATATGGATTTCGATCTCGCGCTCGCGAAAGAGAGATCGCAGAAAAACCCCGTGTATTACGTTCAGTATGCGTATGTGCGCGCGAAGAATATTCTCACGAAGATGAAGATAACAACCGCGTCGAAGAACTTCGACGTTACGAAACTCTCGACCGTGCATGATATAGGCCTCATCCGCGAACTTGCGCGGTTTCCTGAGATTATCGAGGATGCCGCCCGCGACTACGGCGTCCACCGCCTCACGCGATACGCATCGGAGCTCGCAAAGACATTCCATAACTTCTACGAAGCGGAGCGCGTGGCGGGAGAAGAAAAAGGAATCAGCGATGCGCGCGTCGCACTCGTTGCCGCAACATGCATTATATTTGAGAATCTCTTTTCGACGATCGGTATCAGCGCCCCAAAAAAGATGTAAGCGACCTGCCTCAAAATTTGTGCATATGCATAGATTTTGAGGCAGCACGTTTTCAGAAGGTTTAGTTCCCAATAGGAGCCCGGCCTCCAATATTCCGAATTTTTGCGAAAAAGCTAGGTCCCTATTACAATAGTTAGCATGCTACGAAGGCTTTCGAAATTTTCGCTTCCGGAGATCGAGGAAAAAGTACTTGAGTTCTGGCACACAAACGCAATATTTGAAAAAACGCTCACCTCCCGCAAGAAGAGCAAAAAATTCGTGTTTTATGAAGGTCCTCCGACGGCGAACGGCCGACCGGGCCTCCATCACGTGCTTGCACGCTCTTTCAAGGACATCATACTCCGCTACAAGTCGATGAGAGGTTTCTACGTGCCGCGCCGCGCGGGATGGGATACGCACGGGCTTCCGGTGGAGCTCGAGGTCGAGAAAAAGCTCGGCATCAAATCAAAGAAGGAAATCGAGTCGTATGGCGTTTCGAAGTTTAACCAGGAGTGCAGAAAATCGGTCTGGCAGTATCAGGACGAGTGGGAGAAACTCACGAACCGAATCGGATTCTGGCTCGACATGAAGCATCCTTACGTGACTTACGAGAACGACTACATGGAGTCGATCTGGTTTATTTTGAAACAGGTATGGGAGAAGAAGTTGCTCTACAAGGGACACAAAGTGGTGCCGTGGTGCACGCGATGCGGTACGGCGCTTTCGTCGCATGAAATTGCACAAGGGTATAAGGAGACGCAAGACACCTCCGTATATATAAAATTTAAACTAAAAACTAAAAACCCGAAACTAAAAACTCGCGGTGATACTTATATTCTCTCTTGGACGACGACGCCGTGGACGTTACCGGGAAACGTGGCGCTCGCGGTAGGGAAGAGCATCAAGTATCAAGTAGTGAGTATTAAGAATACCGGGGAAAACTTTATTGTTGCCGCGGATTTAGCGGATAAAATATTTGATACGAAATACGAGACACTTGCCACTTTAAGCGGGAACGACCTGGTCGGGCTTGAGTATGAGCCGCTCTTCGACGTGCCGGCGCTTAAATCAGAGACCTCCTACAAGATATATCTCGCTGACTTCGTGACGACGACTGACGGTACGGGCGTCGTGCATACCGCGGTAATGTACGGCGAGGACGATTACAATCTCGGAACAAAAATCGGGCTTCCCCAGCATCATACGGTGGACGAGCGGGGGAGATTCACGGGAGACGTGAAGGGATTCGAAGGAATGACAGTGAAATCGAAGGACGAGAAGACGGAAACGGAAACGACGAATAAAATTCTTGAATATCTCAAGAAAAGAAAACTCCTTTTTAAAACCGAACTTTACACCCACGACTATCCGTTCTGCTGGAGGTGCGGTACGCCGCTCCTGTATTACGCGCGCGACTCATGGTTTATCGCTATGAGCAAGCTCCGGTCGAAACTTCTCGCGTCAAATAAAAAAATCAACTGGGTCCCGGAAACGATTCGAGACGGCAGGTTCGGCGAATGGCTTCGCGAGGTGAAGGATTGGGCGGTGTCGCGGGATCGTTACTGGGGAACGCCGCTCCCCGTGTGGCAGTGCGAAAAATGCGGCAAGGGGTACTGCGCGGGAAGCGTAAGGGAACTTGAGCTCCTCGCGCCGAAAAGCGCCAATAAATACATCTTCGTGCGCCACGGAGAAGCGGAGAGCAACATTCAGCACATGGTTATCAGTTGGCCCGAGAGGAAGCCGTATCATCTCACACTTAAGGGGAGAAAACAGATCGAGGCGGCGGCGAAGGAAATTAAAAAGGACAAAGTGGATCTCGTGTTTGCGTCCGATCTCACCCGCACAAAAGAAAGTGCGGAAATATTCAAGAAACAACTCTCTCTCGGAACCGTACTTTTCGATCCGCGCATTCGCGAATTCGACTTCGGTGATTTTAACGGAAAACCGTATGAGGCGTACAAGGGCTACTACAGCTCCCGCCATGAGAAATTTTTAAAACAAGCGCCGAACGGCGAGAGCTTTGCGGACCTTCGCGCGCGGCTCTTTGATTTTGTACGGGATCTCGAAAAGAAGTATGCGGGAAAAACGATTCTCGTCGTGACGCACGAATCATGCGTTTGGATGCTGCAACACATCATGCAGGGCTGGACAAGCGTCGAGGCAGTCGCGGAGAAGGATAGGCGCGGCGAAGATTACGTAAAAAACGGGCAGGTAGAACGCGGAACATTCCGCTTGGTACCGAGAGATGAGACGGGCGCGTTTGATCTTCATAAGCCCTACATCGACGAGCTCCCGACCAGATGCCCCAAATGCAAGGCGGCGATGCGTCGCACTCCCGAGGTGGTTGACGTATGGCTCGACTCGGGAGCGATGCCGTACGCCCAGGCGCACTTCCCCTTCGGCAACAGCTTGAAGCTCACGGATCATGTATTGAAACTCTCCGACCAGAAGCTAAGGACGCACCTGAAATCAATCGACTTTCCCGCCGACTATATTTGCGAGGCGATGGATCAGACAAGAGGGTGGTTCTATACACTCCTTGCACTTGCGACACTCTTAGGGCTCGAGTCACCCTACCGGAACGTGATTGTTCTAGGACTCATTCTCGACAAGGAGGGATCCAAGATGTCCAAATCAAAAGGGAACACCGTGAATCCGTGGGATATGATTGCGAAGTACGGCGCGGACGCCGTCCGTTGGTACTTTTATGTCGTGAATCCTCCCAGCGAACCGAAGCGCTTCGATGAAGCCGATCTCGGGAAAGTATCGAGGCAGTTTTTCTCGCTCATCTACAACTCGTTCATATTTTATGAAACATACGGGGATAAAAATTCGAAACCCAAAGCTTCAAATATAAAATCCTCGAACATTCTCGACAGGTGGATTCTCGCGCGGCTTCATGAGACTATCGATGTCGCGACGAAGAACCTCGATATATACGAAGTGGGAATCGCGGCGAGAAATATCGAGGAGTTCGTCGGGGACGTCTCCCGATGGTATATCCGCCGCTCGCGAAGGCGTTTACAAAAGCCGGACACACAGAAAGACTATCTCGCCGCATCAACCACCTTGAAGTTCGTGCTGGAAGAAATTACGAAACTCATGGCCCCCTTCACGCCGTTTTTTGCGGAGGCGCTTTATTTGTCGCTTGAGGGGAAAAACACGTCGGTGCATGCGGCCGAATGGACGAAGGCGGACAAAAAGCTTATCGACAAAAAACTCCTTGGAGCAATGCAACAAATTCGCGATCTTGCGAGTGCCGTTCTCGCAAAGCGGGCGGAATTGGGAATTAAGGTGAGGCAACCATTACGGGAATTGAGAATTTCCTCCAAAGGAGGATCCGCCTTTGGCGGAAAGGATGAGAAAGAACTGCTTGATATATTGAAGGATGAGGTTAACGTGAAGCAAATCACGTTTGATAAGAATCTGAAGGAGGAGTTTATACTTGATACGGAAATTACGCACGAACTTCGGGAGGAGGGGATGTTGAGAGAATTGGTAAGGATGATTCAGGGCCTGCGCCAGGACGCGAAACTGGAGCCGAAGGACAGAATCGCGCTTATGACGGAAGGAAACAAAGAATTCAAACACATCGTTGAAAATAACGAGGCGCTTATCAGGAAAGAAACGGGAGCAGCGTCCTTCGAGTGGAAACGATCGGAGAAGTTCGATGCGGAGCTTGATACCGAGCTCGATGAGCTCAAAATCTGGATAGGATTAAGGAGATTATAGCAGGTTAGTAGGGAAGAGAGAGGTGGTGAAGATTGAAAGAAAACCGCGGCCTAGGCCGCGGTTTTCTTTATTCTTGTTCGTGATACCAATTCGGGTTTGCTTTTTTCTCCTCGTCCTGGCTCCTTTTTTCTTGCTCGGTTAGAAACATCCCGTCCGCAGTTGGATAGAGCTGCTCCGTTTTTGCACTCTCTTCCTGTGGTGTTTCTTCCTCTTGGAATTTTTCGGTGTTCATAAATATTATTTTTTTCCGACCCGTTATTACTCTAGTTCTTTTTGTGTTTTCCTGTCAAACGAGGCCGGTTTTTTTCTTTGCTTCCGCAAGTTTTTTCCAAGCGATCACATTTGCCTTCTTGTTTCCCGCGGCGACCTGCCCCATGATTACTGCCCGTTTTTTCTTGAGTTCTTTCTTTCTTTTTTGGAACGGCGCAAGTCCTTGTATGACGGTCTCCGCAAGTTCTTTTTTGAACTCCCCATACCCCTTTCCCCTAAAGCGCTCCTGAATCTGAAGTGCGTCCTTGCCGCTCATTGCGGAATAGATTCTGATAAGATTCGTAACCGCCGGTTTTCGATCGCGATCGGCGCGCACCTCCGTATCCGAGTCTGTAACGGCGCGCATAATTTTCTTTCTGATTACCTCCGGTTCATCGTCGAGAAAAAGACATCCCTCGGGGCGTGATTTCGACATCTTCTTTGTCGGGTCGTCCAAGCTCATAAGACGGGGAACTTCTGTCAGGAGCGGTTTCGGCTCAAAGAATGTGTTCCCGAATTTCGAGTTAAACTTCCGAGCGAGCGTACGGGTGAGTTCGAGGTGTTGGAGTTGATCATCGCCTACAGGAACGAACTTCGCGCTGTAAAGCAGAATATCCGCTGCCATAAGGACGGGATAGTCGAAAAGACCGACGTTTGTCGTTTCATACTCCTCACCCGTCTTTTCTTTGAACTGCGTCATGCGGCGCAGTTCTCCGAAGGAAGTGATGGTGTTCAAAATCCATGCGAGTTCGCTGTGAGCGGGGATTGCCGACTGTACGAAGAGCGTCGATTTTTTTGTGTCGATCCCCGCCGCGAGAAAGTCGAGAATGAGATTCTCGACCTGTTTCGACTTCTCTTTCGGATTGAATTCCTCGGTCATGGAGTGGAGATCTGCGACAAAGAAAAAACACTGGAACTTCCCCGTGTTTTGGAGAGCCACGAAGTTCTTGAGCGCGCCGAGGTAATTTCCGATATGCAATTTTCCCGTCGGCTGGATTCCCGATACGAGGATTGGTTTCATATGTAGTATGGTAATTTGTGATCGTAGGTTGTGCAAGACGGATCATTAATGACGTCAATATAAGGAGGCCGGACCTCCTAACGGAGGTACGGCCTCCAGCGAGCAACGATAAAAACATGGAAGCCGGGCTTCCCCTGCCTGCGCAGGCAGGTCACGGAGGCCCGGCTTCCAATCTTCCCAAAATTAGATTTCGATGAGTACCGGAAGTACCATGGGACGTCTCTTCGTCTTGTTATAGAGAAACTGCCCCACCTGATCGCGGATAAGCGATTTCACGTAATCCGCATCGAGCGGTTGATAGCGGGGGATGCGGCCGATGATGCCGCGCACCCGTTTCCGTATCTCATCCAGGAGCGTCTGATTTTCCTTGAGATAAATGAATCCGCGCGAGATGATGTCGGGATTTTTGAGCACTCTTCCCGTCTTCTTATCGATAGTCGTGATAATCACGAACATGCCTTCCTGCGAGAGCATGCGTCGGTCGCGAAGTACCACCTCGCCTACATCGCCGACTCCCAGCCCGTCAACAAGCACATAGTTCGCGGGCACCGTTTCCTTGGTAATTACGAACTCATGTTCGGTAAGGTGCGCAATTTGTCCGTTATCCATAAGGCGCACTTGATCGGGCCTGAGTCCCGCCGCGACGCCGTTCTGGCCGTTTGCGAAACGCATAAAGTAGTAACCGTGCACCGGCATAAGAAATTTCGGCTTGATGAGTTTTATCACCGCCTCCAAATCTCCTTTCGGCGCATGACCGCTGACGTGGATATCGATGATCGAAGAAGTAATAACGAGCGCTCCCTGTCTGCTTAGGTTGTCTTTTAATGTCTGGATGCTCCGTTCATTTCCGGGAATTGCCGAAGAGGAAAAGAGAACCATGTCACCGGGCTTGATGCGGATGTAGCGATGCTCGCCCGTCATAATTCTCATAAGTCCCGCGTTTTCCTGTCCCTGCGAGCCGGTCGTAAGGATCAGCACTTTATTGTCTTTGTGTTTGTGTATGTCCTCGACCGGAATTAAGGTATCTTTCTTCGATTTGATATAGCCGAGGGACTGGGCGATTTGAACCCCTTCCTTCATTGAGCGGCCGTTGATAGAAACCTTTCGCCCGAGCCGTTCCGCAATTTTGATGATCTCCGCGATACGGGTGAGCATTGAGGAAAACGTGGTAAGAATGATGCGTCCCTGTGCCTGTTCAAAAAGTTTC
Source organism: bacterium (assembly GCA_021814165.1). Classification (GTDB taxonomy): domain Bacteria; phylum Patescibacteriota; class Minisyncoccia; order UBA6257; family GWB1-50-10; genus JAKAHD01. The sequence continues at coordinate 71,118 of JAKAIX010000002.1, read as the reverse complement.
TCGAGATTTTTCTCGATATTCTTTTCGGAGAGCGAGTGCCCCTCCTCCTCGGCATTCGTGCTGTCGATCATGAAGGTATGCACCCCCATTTCTCCGATGCGCTTGAACTCCGCCGTGTTCTGCGGCTCACCCTTCTCGTTGTATTCGAGACGGAAATCGGCGAAGTGCACGATGTTCCCGATGGGTGTTTTTATAACGATGCCGCTCGTTTCGGGCACCGTGTGGTCCACGCCGAAGAACTCAAGTTCGAGATATTGGCCGACCCTCTTCTTGTCGCCGTATTTTACGGTTTCGACAACGAGCTTCGGCGCATTCGTAAACTCGTTCTGCCGCTTTTCGATCAGGGCTTTTGTGAGCTCCATCGTGTAAATCGGCGGATTCCCCAATCTTTCGGTGAGATAGGGGAGCGCACCAATATGATCGAAGTGTGCGTGCGTGAGCACAAGCGCCTTGATATGTGATTTCTTCGATTCAAGCGAACTCACGTTCGGAATGATGAAATCAACGCCCGGCGTCGTTTCTTCGGGAAACTGGATGCCCGCGTCGACGATGACGATCTCATCTTTGTATTCGACGTAGGACATATTACGTCCGATTTCCTCAAGCCCGCCCAAGGGAATGAGATTGACGTGACCTTTTTCTTTTTGGAGTGTTTCGTGATCCGAGGACCTCCTTGTCCTGTGTTGTGCCATTCGTGGCATATTTTATTAACTCTTTTCACCCGCTCTGGAATTTCGACATTACTCCGAATTCGGGATAAGGCGGAAAAAGCTATTTACTTTATTAATTTTCAATTTCCAATGATCAATTTTTGTCCCTTCGGAACATCTCCCGTAGGGAGACAGTGAATTTTCAATTTGAAAATTTTACAATTACGAAATTGATTGTCCTTCGAAGGATGACCCGCCTTCGGCGGAAAAATTGGAAATTGATAATTGAAAATTCCTGTTTGTGCCGAGGGGGAGATTTGAACTCCCAAGACCTTGCGGTCGCTGACTCCTGAAGCCAGTGCGTCTGCCAGTTTCGCCACCTCGGCGACGCGTTACTTTTTCAAACTTTTCAGCTTGGTAATAATGGGGATTGCTTTCGGATCAAGCCCCCCCGCTTTTGCCAAGTAATAAGAAACCCAATGAGAAAGTACTTCCGAATTCCAAAGCTCTTCAAGTTTATTGTTTCCGTGGAGTGGAATTGAGAAGCTTGTTACTCCGTATGTTGCGAGAATCGATTGCGCGCGCTCTATTTTTTTCTTTTCTTCCCGCCGGAGCCGCGGACTCATAATCCAAAGTGCGTTCCAGTGCGTCTTTTTTTTCTCAAAACCCGCTATTTCTTCGTGATAGAGTTCTGGATATTGATGCGTAAAAGCAGGGATTTTTCCCGTCTCGTTCAGGTTCCTCTTCCAGATGTATCCCAAATGCGCGTCGGCGGATGGAGCGTAAATGAGCGTCGGTACGCCGCGAATCCTTTTCGCGTAACGTTTCCCTTGCGTGCGCAGTTTGGAAGGAGAGAATGATCTCGAGATAGTCGGCGTCTTCAGAGGAAGCATCTTCCGCACCATCTCGATGATAGCGTAATACATATAAGCATGGGATTCCCGCGGTGTCAAGTCTCCCGCACGAAATGTCACGCGAGACAATCCTTTTGTTTCGGCAAGACGAAGAAGCGGGCCTCCCGTCGTTACGACCCCGACCCTCCCGCCTTTCACGCGAAGCGCCGCCCTGGTCGCGGAAAGTGTTTCCGGAGTTACTCCGGAAAATGATACCGAAATAAAGAACGGGCGCTTGAAGAAAAGAAAAGGGAGCGCGGCGTTTTCTACGACTACAACCGGCACTTTTATCCCGAGTGAGGATGCCGTTGCCTTGAAACATATTCCCGACATGCCAGAACCTCCCATTCCGAGAATTACTATCCCGTCGGGAGAAAACGAGCCGAGTTTTTGGAGCTCCCATGGCAAGAGCCCCTTCCCATCGAGCTGGTCCCGAAACCCGAGAATGTCTTTTTCATAAGAATCCATGTGATTATTGTACTATCCGCACCTCGGCGACATACCAGCCGTCCACCATATTGAAACGATCCGCAGGGGTTCCCAGCGTCTTCGGGGAAAATCCTTTGAGTGACGGCGTATGCACATACGTGTAGGGAAGAGAGAAAAGGAATAACGCCGGCGCATCCGCCATGATAAGCGAGGTTTCTTGGGTGACCTGCGCGCTCCTGCGCGACGCGACACCCGATTGACGAGCAGCTTCTATCGCGGTGTCCACCTTCTGATTGGAATACAGCGCAAGATTGAATCCGGGGTACGCGCGCTGGGAAGAGTGCCAGAAAGGAAACAGATCTTCCGGATTCTCGAGCACATTCCCGAAAAGTATCATCTCGTAATCCCGCGATTTTATCGTGGCATCGGTCGGGTCGCTCGGGTTGAATACGCGGATAGTTACCTCGTCGATGCCGGCATTCATCCACGCGGTTTTCACATATTCGGCGACATCCTTGAGAAAGGACGCGTCGGGAACGGAAAGCGCGATCTCAATCCGTTCGTTCTTGTTTTTTGTTTTAAAAGCGCTTATCAGTTCGCGTGCGCGGTCGGGATCGAATGTGGCATCGCCGCTCGTGATGCTGTCGCGTTCAAATACGAGATGCGGGCCGAATACCGGAATGGCATTCCCTTGCAGCACATCCTTTGTAATCGCGTTCTGGTCTATTGCGGCAACAAGCGCTTCACGTATCGAATCGTCACGGAGAAGCGGGTTGCTGTTTTGATTGAAGAAAATCGCATAGTAGTTCGGCATGGGAATTTTCTGGACGACGAGGCCTTTCATATCCAACGTATCCGCGGAAAGCGGCGCCGCGGTACCGAATGCGTTGATGTCGCGTTTCGCAAGCGCACGCTTGAGGTCGTCCGTGTTCTGAAAGAAATCGAAGTAGAAATCGCGGATATAAGGTCTTGTCCCGACGAAGTTGTCGTTCGCCACGAATTGATATTGAGTGATAAACCCATCCTTCCGTTTCGTGAATTTTTCGAATCGGTACGGGCCGCTTCCCACCGGTTCGAGATTATAGCCCGAGAGGCGGAAGTTCTGAACGGGAATTGTTCCATAAATATGTTTCGGGACAACGGGAAGATGCGCGATGTTGTCGGCAAAAAACACATACGGGGAAAGAAGCGTCAGCTTCACCTGGAGCTGGCTTACCCGTTCAACGGCGATTCCCTGCCAGCTTTTTGCGAGAGGGGAATACGCATCGGGATTCTGTATGGTTTTTATGGTGAATAGTACATCGTCGGAGGTGAGAGGCTCATTATCGCTCCAACGCAGGTTCTCTTTCAGTTTCAGGGTATATTCCCTGCCGTCATCGCTTACTTCATAGCCGCTCATAAGATTTTCGAGCCGCGTGAAGAGCAATGAACTTATTTCCTGATCAATCGGATTATTCGATAGTATGGGGTTCAGCGCGATCGGCTGCCCCACGAACCCCTCGTGATAACTTCCCCCCTCAACGGGAACGAATACGCTGTGGTCGTGTATCGCGAGGGTGGTATGCGCGATGAGTGCGAGGAAAAATACAATTGCGGAAGCAACGAACCACTTTTGTTCCTTCGAAGAAAAATGCGCGAATATTTGCTTCAAGATAGCCATGCTCCGTTCTTAAAGAGGGGATGCGCCTTTCGCGGGAAAGGATAAGAGGGTCTATAGAACGAGATTCAGAATGGCGAGCAGCGCGAAGATCGCGGCGGCAACGATAGTGCCCCAGTAGATCGCTTTTTCGAGACCTCGCCGCGTTTGGTAAGGGGTTGCGCCTTGGCCGCCGAATACGCCCGAGAGGCCGCTGGAACGTTCTTGAACGAGGATGAGCGCAATAAGAATGATGGAAACTACGATTTGTCCGATAAGAAGCATAAAGATTATTCGTGTGTCGCTTTTGCCGAGAAGCCGAATATGATGTTCACCGCTCCTATAATAAGCGTCGCAAGAAGGAGGGGAATATACCCTTGAATTGTAATCGCGGGGCTCAACATGTCAAGAACGTAAAGAGAAAACGCGTTGATAACTATGGTAATAATCCCGAACGTGAGAAGGATGAGCGGTCCTAGGATAAGCTTCAGGATCGGCTTCAAGAGCGCATTAATAACGGTAAGAATAAGAGCGGCGATGAAGAGCGCCAGGAGATCTCCCTGGAAAAGAAATCCGTTGACCACCTGAGCCGCGATAAAAAGCGCGAAGGCGTTCGAAATTATGTGGAATATAATCCTTCCTATGAATTTCATTGTAGTGATGCGTCGAATGCCGTCATCTTCTCGTTAAACTCGCGGTTCAGATTGTTGATAATCGCCGCTTTTGCGTTTACGGTAGCAAGCTCCTGGGCAATCGTCTGACGATTTCCGTAGACGCCGGTGGTTGTCGTTTTTGCGAGAGCGCTTAGAAAGTCGCCCAGTGCGCCCGTGTAAGTAATGAATTCACTCGTGAGGGAAAGCTCGATCGCAATCGCCTCGTATGCGAGCCGTTGGCTTTCGCGGGGCCCAACCTGGCTTAACGCTTCCGTCATCTGTTGAAGATCTTTTGAAAGTTCGAAGGCCTTCTGGTATGCCTGGGCGTTTGTCGCGCGCGCTTCGTCGATGAGTCCGAGTATCCGATCCGCGGACCCGGTTTTTTCCGTCGCGTTGATGGTCTGGATCGTCGCGTTAGTCTTTGAAGTCAGCGTTACGATATCCTGACTCACCGTAGCGGCCGCTTTTCGCGCCTCCATGAAGGAGGGGGGCACATTTTGCAACCCCTTTCCCGAATAATAAATAATGCCTCCTGCAATCGCGAGAAGGACAACGGCGCTAAAAATCGTTTTCTTGGAAAAAGACCCCATACCTGTCTTTTCCTATACTGTAGCACACGACTTCTTTTTCGGCTATTCTCTTTGCGGAAGAAGCCAATATATGGATTTTCCAATTGTCGTGCTTTCGTTAAGAAACACCCTTCTTGCGCGGAATTTCCGTTTTATGCAATGATAGATGCTGAAACGGGATTTATTCGCGGGATTAGTTTAGCGGTAAAATGTCAGTTTTCCAAACTGAAGTCGGGAGTTCGACTCTCCCATCCCGCACACTTCTTCGCTCCTCCGGAGCTTCGAAGTGCAGGCCACCTCACCTTTCATTCGGTAACTCTAAAAACAAAACAAGAAGGAAAAAAGAAGAAGTGTCCTTCGTAGCCTTGGCGAAGAAGGACCGCACCTACTATGTATTATGTCTACATTCTTCGAAGCACCAGTTCTCCAAGAGAAATCTATGTAGGTTCGACTTCGGATCTAAAGAAAAGAATCATTTCTCATAACAATGGCGCTAACAAACACACCTCAAAATTCATGCCCTGGAAGATAATCTGGGTTTGCGGTTTTTTGAGCAAGAATAAGGCGGTAAGCTTTGAAAAGTATTTAAAGACATCTTCTGGTATAGCTTTTCGAAGGAAGAGGTTAGTAGAATAATTCTCCCATCCCGCACCGTAATTTCATGATTTTCGAGTGGGCCGTTCGTAAAAAATTATTTCGGAATCTCAACCACGCAATCTGGTTTCTTATGAGCGCGTGGTTGTTGTTACTCACGTTGGCTTATTATTTTTATCCGGGATCCCTCTTTATTGTTTTGCTGCCCGCCTCTATCCATCTTGTCGCTTTCTTCCAGGCCATCTATGTTGTTCGCATCAAGAAGCAGGCGAGTCGGACGCTGAGTAAGGATTGCATATGGTTTAACCTTCTCATGGTTCTGGTATATCTCTGTTTATTTTTTGTCATCCGTTCCTCTTTTTGACCGCCCGTCGGGACTAGTACGGTTCTAAGTCGGGTTTTGCCTCCCGGTTGGCTGTCTGGTAAGCTTCTTATGTAACGTTACACTCCGTTACAAAGCGTTTTTCTGCCCCAGAAACAAAAGGCCGGGAACATCGTTCTACCTATGGAAGACGAACGACAATTAATACAAAAAGCGAAAGAAGGCAAAGAAGAGGCCTTTGGAGCGCTTTATGACAGCCATATATCCGCCATCTATCGCTTCGTCTTTTTAAAAGTAGGTGGGAAAAAGGGGGATGCCGAGGATATTACGCATGAGGTGTTCCTAAGCGCGTGGAAGAATATCGGACGCTACGAATTTCAGGGATTTCCTTTTTCAAGCTGGCTTTATCGGATTGCAAGAAATGCGATCATTGATTACTACCGCACTTCAAGACCGAGCGTCGCGCTCCATGAAGCACCCGAATACTTGCTTGTTTCGGAAACGACGGAAGAACGCACGCTTGACACGGCACTTGAGGTGGAACGAATAAAGAAATATCTCTCCCTTCTCGAGCCGGCGTATCAGGACGTGCTTATCATGAAATTTGTGGAAGACCGCCCGAATAAAGAAATTGCGGCGGCACTCGAGAAAAGCGAGGGAGCGATACGGGTTATTCAACATCGGGCGCTCAAACAATTAAAGAAATATCTCGAAGAAACAAATGAACAATCTCGCGAAACAACTCAAAACGCTTAGCACAATCGAACCCGACGAACATTTTGTCGCGGCGACTCGTCGCGGCATATTGGCCCTTCCAAGGAACCGGAATCGAGCGTGGGGGATTCTTCCTTTGTGGGCAACGGCATTCGCGATGCTTGTCGTATCGATTGTTACCGCCACCTCGCTTACTCGTCCCAGCCCCGCGCTCTCGGCGGTTGGAAATCCCGAAGCGCTAAGCCAGGAGTTTAATGACCTCACCATCAATGTGGAACTTCAGGCCATCACGTATCACCAGACGGTGGATCAGACGATCGCCTCCGCACTCTCGGAGATCTCGAGTAACAGCATGCGCCATCTGAACCAGGAGCTTCTTCGCTCGGAAGAAGATCGCTTTAACGTCCCCGTCAATGATACGAATAATTCTCAAATAGACACGCTTTTAAATAAAGTCATCTTTTAATACCATGAGAAGCATAATGAAAAGGGGATTTATTGTCGCATTTGCCGCAGCGTTTCTCGTCGTGATGCATCCCGGCGCGGCGGCGGCGGAAAGCACCCCCGCGGTCCAAAAGGTGTTGGAAAACACCAAGGCATACCTGGACGATCTCGTAACCGCGAAAGATGATAATACCTCGAATGATCTTTCGCTCAAGATAGAGACATTCAAACAGGTTCTTGATCTTTCCGCTGCAGAAACGAAAGACATCGAATTTAAACTGCTTACGACGGAAAAAGACGATCGATTTGAGGAGTGGAAGCAAACTACGCTCGATGAGCTTGCTCGCGCGCTTGCGTATTATGATTCGGAGCGTGAACTTTTGAACGGGCCGACGTCGGTTACGGCGGGTGACATAGCCGGCATCGCGAAGAGTTTTAAAGGATGGCGCGAGTCGGAGTATCTCCCTTTAGTGACTCAGGTTCAGGACTTTATTCTCGTCAAACAGGAAGCGAAGGCGGTGCAAACCGCAGAGAAGCGGCTGGAGAAAATAAACGAAAATCTCAAGTCGCTCGGAATCAGCTCCGGCAACAAAGACGTTTCAAAGTATCTTTCGAAGGCAAGATCGCTCATCGACTCCGCTTCAAAGTTGAACAATGCCGCGGCGGATCTTTTTGTCTCGCGTTATATCGCAACGAGCACCGAAGAGGTAGCCACCTCGACCGCCACCTCGACCGCCACCTCCTCGAACGACGGCACGGAAACTTCATCGTCCATTCCTTTGACATCAGTAAAGGATTTGGTGCGCTCGTCCCTTGACGCGGTGAAGGGCGCTTATCAAAGCTTTATTGATGTCAGCGGTTTGGTGAGGAAGCTGCTGATACGATAGTAAGTGTCAATCAAAAAACTCCCTTCCAAGGGAGTTTTTTGATTGAGCTCAAAAGAATCCGTTATAATACCGCCTCCTTCAGAAGTTTTCCGGCGCGGAATTTCGGTTTCGTCGAGGCCTTGATCTGAATCTTTTCTCCGGTTTTCGGGTTAACACCCATGCGTGCAGCACGTTTTGCAACCCTGAAAGTTCCGAATCCGGTGATTGCAACCTCCTCGCCGCGCGACATCGTTTTCACGATGGTGTCGAATACCGCCTCGACTGCCTGTACCGCCTGCTTTTTCGTTTCGGTGCCTGCCGCTTTCATCACCGCCTCTACCAATCCGTCTTTTTTCATAAATTCGTCCGTTTAAATAGTTCGTTACCGACCTTTTTTCTGACGTGGGTATTATACCAAATTCCCCTTTATTTTCCTACCTTCCTTATAAACAACCTCCCTACCGGGCATACTCCACCGCCTTCACCTCGCGTATCACCGTTACTTTGATTTCTCCGGGGTATTGCACGTTTGTTTGAATTTTTTGCGCTATCTGCTTCGCAAGTTCAAGGGCGCCGAAGTCGTCCACTTTCTCGGGAAGTACGAATACCCGTACCTCTCTTCCCGCGGAGACCGCATACGATTGTTTCACTCCCTCGAAGCCGTTTACCGTTCTCTCAATATCCTCAAGCCGCTTGATGTACTTTTCGAGCGTATCGCGACGCGCGCCGGGTCGTGCGGCGGAAATCGCGTCCGCGGCGGCGACAATATAGGATTCGGACGAAGCGAACGGATACTCGTCGTGATGCGATTCCATCGCCTGGACGATCTCGTCGGCGATCCCGTATTTCTTGAGAAGCTTTCTTCCGATTTCGACATGCGTTCCTTCAACTTCGTGATCGACGGCTTTCCCGATGTCGTGGAGCAACGCCCCTTTTTTCGCGACTTCGGTGTTGACGCCGAGTTCCGCGGCGATCATTGCGGAAATGTGCGCCATCTCGATCGAGTGCTGTAAGACGTTTTGTCCGTAGCTTGTGCGGAAATTCAGTCGTCCCAGAAGATAAATGAGTTCTTTCGGGAGATCGAGAATACCTACTTCGTACGCCGCGTCTTCCCCGATTTTCTGGATTCTGGTTTCAAGTTCCCGTCGGGCTTCCTCCACCTTCTCCTCGATCTTCGCGGGCTGAATTCTTCCGTCCTTCAGAAGTTTTTCCAGAGCCATCTTCGCGAGTTCGCGTCGCATCGGGTCGAACGAAGAAAGCACTACGCTTTCCGGCGTTTCATCGACGATTACCTCGACGCCCGTAAGCCGCTCGAAGGCGCGTATGTTTCTTCCTTCGCGTCCGATGATTTTTGCCTTGAGTTCTTCGTCGGGGAGATTTACGACGCTCGTCGTGATGTCGGCAATCGAGTTCCGCGCGTAGCGCTGGATCGCTGTCTCCAGGATTTCCATTCCTTTCGCCTCGATTGCGTCTTTCCGCTCGCGTTCAAGTCGCGCGATGTCATTCGTAAGATCCTTGCGGTATGAAGTTTCAAGCTCTTCGAATATCGCCCGTTTCGCTTCTTCGCGCGAAAGTCCCGCGACCCGTTCGAGTTCGGTAACCGCCTTTTCGTGAAGTACCTTTACTTCCTCTTCCGCCTCCTTGAGCTTCGTCTCCTTTGTGGAGATGCTCATGAGCTGGGTATCGAACTCACGCGCCCGCTCTTCGAGCGTGTCCTCCTTCTTCGTGAGACGTTCTTCAAGGCGCCGGATTTCCTGCTTCCGTTCGCGTTCGTCTTTTTGCGCCTCGGCTACAACCGCCGCCGCGCGGTTCTTCGCCTCGAGTTCTATCTCTTTCGCCTTTGCTTTCGCGGTTTCAAGCTCCTCTTCCGCTTTCCGCTCGATCGAGTTCTTTGATTTCTTCGCGATATTGAGACGGACGGCATACCCGATAGCGATACCCGCGATCGCAACTATGCCCGCCTCCACGGGGGTTATATTCATATAAATTGAAAATACTAAAATTGTTTTGTTTCATCGACGTTTTCGGCTCTTATGGAATAAGTATAGGAAGCGGGAGAAAGTTTTGCAAACCCCATTCCCCCTCGTTTTATAAGCGGATTGCCTCTGGTATCATGGAGATATATATGAAACGGACTTTCCTGCTCGTAGTACTGGACGGTTGGGGAATCGGGGCGCTCGACGAGTCGAACCCGATTTACCGTGCCGAACCGCAAGCCATGCGGGCTATTCAAAGTAACTTTCCTTCCGGCGCGCTTCAGGCATCCGGAATTGCAGTGGGGCTTCCGTGGGAAGAGGAGGGGAACAGCGAGGTGGGACACCTCACGATGGGGGCGGGAAAGGTGCTGTATCAACATTTCCCCCGCGTTTCGCTCGCGATCGAGGATGGCAGCTTTTTTAAGAACCCCGCGCTTCTCGGCGCCTTCGCGCATGCCGAGGCGAACAAAAGTGCCGTGCATTTTGTGGGACTTCTTTCCGAAGGAAACGTCCACGCGTCCCTTGATCACCTTGCCGCGCTGGTGAAGATGGCGCGCGAGAAAAGTATTCCATTTTTCCTTCAGCTTATCTCCGACGGACGAGATAGCGCCCCGGAGTCCGTGGGGCGGCTCATGGAAAGACTCTCTGAAAAAACAAAGACGGATATGATGCCGTTTCTCGCAAGCGTGAGCGGGAGATATTACGCGATGGATCGGGACAAGCATTGGGACAGAACGGAAGAGGTGTACGCGGTTCTTACGCGCGCGACCGGGGAAGGAACCGCGCTTGAGAAAGCGGCTCGCGAGACGTATGAGAAAAAACTGAATGACGAATACATCGCGCCGTCGGTCATCGGCGCTTCGCATCCCGTCAAAGACAACGACGCGATCGTCTTTTTCAATTTCAGAGAAGACAGGATGCGGCAGCTTGCCGGCGCGTTTCTTGATCCGAACTTTTCCCAATTTCCCACGGTGCGTTTCAATAACCTCTATACCGTGACGATGACGGAATACGAACCGGAGTTTGAAACGAAAGTCGCATTTCCGGAAGAAACTGTGGAATATCCCCTTGGAAAGGTGCTTTCGGAAGACGGCAAAACACAGCTTCGCATCGCGGAAACGGAGAAGTACGCGCATGTGACCTACTTTTTCAACGGCTTGAGAGAAGAACCTTATAAGAACGAATTCAGGATACTCATTCCTTCGCAGCGCGTTGTGCGCCACGACGAACACCCCGAGATGATGGCCGGGCCGATTACCGATCGCGTGCTCACGGCCCTGAACGAGCGCACGTACGACTTTATTCTCGTGAATTACGCAAACGCGGACATGGTAGCGCACACGGGGAATTATGAAGCGACGCTCCGCGCGGTGAAAATTCTCGATGAACAAATCGGGAGATTAACGAAAACGGTACTCGATCAGGATGACGTGATGGTAATTACTTCCGATCACGGCAACGCGGAGGTGCTCTTAGACCTGAAAACGGGAGAACCGGAAACGAGGCATGATGCAAGCCCCGTGCCGATCTATCTCGTAGGAAAACAGTTCAGAAGGAAGACGCCGAAGGACACTCTTATGACGCTTCCTATAGTCGGGATGCTCTCGGATGTGGCGCCGACGCTTCTTGAACTTATGGGAATCAAAAAACCGAAAGAGATGACGGGGGAGAGTCTGACGCCGCAACTTTTAGGGGAGGAGTAGATTACGATCCGTTCTTGTATTTCAACGACAGGAAAATCACCGACCACGAGCCGATGACGCCGAAGACGAATCCCATCGCGACTACCAGATCGCGCGTGTAGATTCCATAAATGAGCCAAACGATCGTTCCCACCCCGAAGACGAGGTAGGTGAAGATCGAGATGTTTTTTGAAGACTTGTTTTTGAAAATTTTATAAGCCTGCGGGTAATAACCTAAGGACATTAGAACGCCCATTATCGCCGTCAGCCATTTGAATAATTCCTCCATGAATTGAAATTAAGGTTTTGTCGGAGAGCCGGGATTCGAACCCGAACTAAATCCTCCCAAAGGACTCGTGCTACCATTACACTACTCTCCGTTACTAGTGGTGGAAAATGTGCTCATCCTATTTCTTATATTGATTCTACTCGACCTTATGGGACGTTTGCAATTATTAAAACGAACCATGACTATGTTTCTATATTTCTGCTGTGCTATAATTAAAATAAGAAATGTATGAAATTTGAAGAGAAAATAAAAGCAATACGAATGCGTAAGCGCGGTTGTACTTATCGCCAGATATTGAACGAAGTGGGTGTTTCAAAGTCTACAATAAGTGGCTGGCTACGGGATATAGAATTAACGTCACGACAGAAGGAGAAACTACTTCAGGGAAGGGAAATCTCGAGATATGCAGGAGCGAAAGCACAACAGAGAAAAAGAATAGAAAGGACTGAAGAGATTATGAGTAATGCGAGGAAAGAATTACCGAGTCTTTCTAAGAACGAAATATTTTTACCCGGGTTGATGTTATATTGGGCCGAAGGAGCGAAAAGTAATGAAACCATAAAGTTCAGCAACTCCGACCCTCTGATGATAAAGTTGATGATGAGATGGTTTAGAGATATTTGTGATGTTCCCGAGGAAAAGTTCCGAATCGCGCTCCACATTCACGAACTTCTCTCAAGGAAAAACGCTGAAGAGTACTGGTCAAAAATAACAGGCGTTCCTTTGAACCAATTCCAAAAAACATTCGTAAAACCAACTTCATTGGGGCAGAGAAAAAACATTCTCTACAACGGCACGTGCATTATTTGTGTTTTTGATAAAAGCTTATTTAGAAGAATGCATGGGTGGAAAGCTGGATTCCTTGAAAAAATAAGTATAAATTAGAGGTGAGCCCCCGTAGCTCAACTGGATAGAGCAGCTCCGTTCTAAGGAGAGGGTTCTGGGTTCAAGTCCTGGCGGGGGCGCAATGAAATTTATCCGTTGTTTGTTTGTAGTAAAGATATAACACCATGAATGATCCGTACGTAACGAGCGTCGCACAATTGAAGAAGATTGCGGAAATCCTGAAACTCCCCGCCGATGTCGTCGAGCGGCTTTCGGTGCATGACAAATTTCTCGAGGTACATTTTCCCGTCACGATGGATAACGGCGCGGTGCGGATGTTTACCGGATATCGTGCACAGCACTCGAATGCGCGGGGCCCCTATAAGGGAGGTATTCGTTTCAGTCCGTTCGTGAATCAGTCGGAGATTCGCGCGCTCTCGATGTGGATGACGTGGAAATGTTCGATCGCGGACATTCCGTTCGGCGGAGGAAAAGGAGGCGTAATTGTCGATACGAAGCAGTGTTCTTCCGCGGAACTCGAAGGAATTTCCCGCGCCTATATCCGCGCGATTCACGCAATCGTGGGGCCCGACAAGGACGTTCCGGCGCCGGATATGTATACAACTCCGGAGATGATGGGATGGATGGCGGACGAGTATGCGAAGATTGTCGGAGAATACACTCCCGCGATGATTACCGCGAAGCCGATCGAAAAAGGGGGAATAGAAGGAAGAACGGAAGCGACGGGCCTCGGCGGATTTTACGTGCTTCAGAACCTCGCGGAGCGGGAACGCCTCGATCCGAAACAGACGAAGGTTGCGGTGCAGGGGATAGGGAATGTGGGATATTATATCGCGCGCTACGCGCATGACGCCGGCTACCGCGTGATCGCGATCGCCGATTCGAGACACGCAATCAAAAATGATCAAGGAATCGATATTGATACCGCAGTGGAGTTCAAGAAGTCGCACGGATCGTTTGAGGGAATGCCGGGCGCAACGGTGATTTCAAACAATGAGCTTCTTGCGCTTCCCGTCGACGTACTTATTCCCGCGGCAACCGAGAACGTAATTACGTCGGAGAATGCGGAAACTATCAGGGCGAAGTATATACTCGAAATGGCGAACGGCCCCGTAACGGACGAAGCGGATGCCGTACTTGAGAGGGAGGGAGTTGTGGTGATCCCGGATGTGCTTGCAAACTCCGGTGGCGTTACCGTTTCGTATTTCGAGTGGTATCAAAACATGCATAGAGAACAATGGACGAAAGAGAAGACGTTCTCCGAACTCAAAAAAAAGATAGATTCCGCGTTCGATGCGATCTATTCCTATAAAAAGGAAAATTCCGTGAGTTTCAGAATGGCCGCGTACGCTGTCGGCGTTTCGAAAGTAGTCGAGGCGCTGAAGAATAATTCATAACCAGTAGGGGATTCATCGGGCAAAGATCTCGCGGCCTCAAAATGCGCGCATATGCGCGCATTTTGAGGCTTGTCGATTTTATTTTCCCCACTACTTTGCTTTTATTTTCTCCACTGCTTTCATCTTCCTTTCTTATCTCCTCTTGAATAAGCTCAGTGCGAAACAGGCGGCGCTTATCAAGACCGTCATAATGCCGGGATTCAGGGAATACATATTCCCGACGAGGAGTCCTCCCAGGAGAGAAACGATTGCGATCGCGATGCTCGCCGCCACAAATCCGTTGAAACTTTTCGCGAGATTGCGCGCGGCCGCGGCGGGGATAATGGAAAGCGCGCTTATTAAAAGTACGCCCACGAAACTGATGCCTATCGCGATGGTGAGCGCGATAAGCGCGAGGAGTAATAATTGCGTGACCGCCGGTGAGGATTTGAGCGATACGCTCAAATCGGGCGCAATCGAGAAAAGCGTGATGCGTTTTTTGAATGTAAAGACGACGGCTACAACCGCGATCGCAATTATGGTTTGGATAATAATCTCGGGGAGCGTGATGCGCTGCACGCTTCCGAAAAACGCCTCAAGAAGATCCGCTTCGGGAATAAGGAGCGATCCTATTGCAAGGGCCGTCACAAAAAGCACGCCGGTCACGGACTCGGTCGCGAGTTTTGTTTTCGTCTCAATAAGCCAGATGATAATAATTCCCAGAAAGAGCGCCAAAACGCCGCCCAGAATCGGTTCGAAATGGAGCACCACGCCAAGAGCGATTCCGGGAAGCGCAACGTGGGACAACGCGTCGCTCATGAGCGTCATTCGGCGGAGAACCAGAAACGACCCGATGAGCCCCGAGGCGGCGGCAACGAAGATTCCCGAGAGAAGTGTGTAAATAAAAATGTCGGACATACGTTGCTATATTAATGCTCTTCGCCGATGTGATGGTGATGAAAATACGTGTGGTCGCCGTAAAGCTGAGAGAGCGTTTCGTTCGTGAGAATTTCCTTCGGCACGCCGTAGCATGTCATCGCGTGATTCAAACACAGCACCTGATTTGCGTAGCGATAAATAACGTTAAGATCGTGTGAAACAATGACAATCGAGATCTTCAGTGTGTCCTGGAGATGATGGAGGAGGTCATAGATCGATTCTTGAGCAACGACATCCACATTTTCGGTCGGTTCGTCGAAGAGCAGCACCTTCGGTTGGTCGATGATGGACCACGCGAGAAGAATTTTCTGAAGTTGTCCGCTTGAGAATGTTGCGAGGTTTCTCCCGAGCCAGTGTTCGTCAATTTCCACCAGTCGGAGCACTTCCCGGAGTGAGTACTTCGGATTCGGTTTCAACCTTAGGAACTCTTCAACCGTCATCGGGAGATAATGATCCACATGAAAACGCTGAGGGAGGTATCCGTAGCTTGCGTCGGATGACCAGGTAATCGTGCCGCGCTTCGGTTGATAAAAACCGAGGAGCGTTTTTAAGAGTACGGATTTACCCGCTCCATTCGGCCCGATCACGGCAAGCACTTCTTCCGGCTTGAGCGAAAAAGACACATTCTCGAAGATGGTTTTGTCGTCGAGCGCGACGGAGAGGTCTTTTACCTCGAGAAGATTTGTATTTTCCATAGTGAGAGAATAATTCTATTGTGCCGCGGGGGTGAATCGAACACCCGACACGTCGCTCTTCAGGCGACTGCTCTGCCACTGAGCTACCACGGCTCTTTCGAACTTCTTGGATTATATTTCATTCTTTTTTCCTTGTCCAAAGCCCATTCACATAATGATTATTTCCGTTATCATATAGAATATGGACCTTACTCAAAAAAAGTGCGTTGCGTGCGAAGGGGGGATTCCGCCGCTTGGGAAGGAGGGGGCCGAGGAATATCTTCCCCAGGTTCCGGCGTGGAAACCGAGCGCCGACTATACCGCGATATCGCGGGAGTTCTCGTTCGACGACTTCAAACAGGCGATGATCTTTATCAATAAGGTTGCCGCTCTCGCGGAAGAGGAAGGACATCATCCCGACATCCACATATTTTACAATCGCGTGAAGCTCGAACTCTCGACACACGCGCTCGGAGGATTATCGGAAAACGACTTTATATTAGCCGCCAAGATCGACAAGCTTTAGAAACGATTTTACCTGCCCCATCACTAAACAAACGCTACTCGTTCACTTCGGCGGTAGCCGCAAAGTGCAGCGTTTGTTTTAGTGCGGGGTTCTCGCCGCGAAAATCGATCGGCTTTAGCGCCGGATAATCACGATTTCTTTTCCTCTTCTTCCGAAGAAAACTCATTCAGTTGTTTTGACGTTTCGTCAAAACCGATGCGTTTTCCGAGTATTTTCTTCAGGAGATATTCACCGAAGAACACGAAAAGCACGAGGATGGCCAGTATGATCTCAACCTGCTTGAAGGTTTTTGTCGATCTCAGATAATAGAGTCCCGACGAGAGGGAATATGCGACGAGAATCATCGCGGTGAACCACAGCGTGACGCTCAAAAAATGAGACCGCATGAAACGAGTGAATTTCGTGCGAGCCCACCCTATCGCGAGAATGAGGATAATATTCGCTCCGAGGAGGAATTTGGAGAGGAGAATGAGTTTATTCAGGTTTTCGCGGATGTAGTAGAGGTAGAACTGGGTTCGTTTCTTCGGTTTTATCCTCCGGTAAAATTTCCATCCGAATCTGGTGGTGCGCAGTACCCTCCCGAGGAAGAAAAGGAAATAGTCCGCCGCAAAGATGGAGCCGAGCGCCGGTATGATGAAATCAATCCATCTCAAGGAATGGTTGCTGATAAGGTACATCGAAACGAAAATGGTGACTTCGCCTTGAAGCAACATTCCCGCGGCGATAATCCAATGGCTCCACGCGGGATATTGGACCACAAGTTGTCCTAACGAATCTAAAACGCCACTCATAGTGTTAATAGCCGGAAAACTCCTCTATACGGATATCATCCTCGCTTACGCCCATCGTGTAAAGGAGCATGGTGTGCATTGCGCTTACCATTTCCGGCGGTCCCGCAAGATAATAGACGGGAGAAGGGATATCCGAACAATATCTTAGAATCATTTCCTTCGTAATATAACCCGTTTCTCCTTGCCATGAAGTTTTTCCATTGTTCGATCCGGTCATGGTGCAGATGATGCGATACCGCGGATTTTCTCTCTCGAGCTCCCGCATCTCATTGAGAAACGGCGCATCCTCCGGCGCGCGGTTCGAATAAAAAAGGAAAATAGTATGAGGCAGTTTTTTCCGCGCCGCTTCGACCGCGATGCTCCGGAACGGCGCGATGCCGATGCCGCCCGCAAGAAATACCGCGGGGCGTTCGGTATTTGATTGAAGAATCATGTCTCCGTATGGTCCGTCGATCATAATCTCGGCGCCGGGCGGGAGAGTCCTGATGACGTTTTTGAACGCCGTATCGCGCATGCGAGTCGCGACCATGAGATCCGGTTCTATCGCCGCGCTCGCAATCGAGAATGTGCGTATCGCCCCCTCGGCGTCGGTTTTTTCGGGATTGATAAGTTCGACATCGATATGCTGTCCCGGTATAAATAAGAACCCCTCGGGACGTTTGAGCACGAACGCCATGGTGTCCCGAGCGACGACGCTCGCGCCCTTTAATGTGGTGATGTAGCGATTCATAGCCATTTTATCTTCCCAAATATCCGCTTTACTTTCAAATAATCGGCGGATGAGGTAGGATTTCCGGAGGACGTATGGTGCCTATAGCTCAATGGTAGAGCATCCGCCTGTGGAGCGGAGTATACGGGTTCAATTCCCGTTAGGCACCCACGAATTTCGCTCGCGAGCGCGCGAGCGACTGCAAAATTCAGTGTCCCGCCCGAAAGCGGGGCATCCCTTTTTTGCGTGTGTCTTGGTATTTTAACTCTCTCATAAAGGTGTCTGTTATAATGAAGTTATATGAGTAGAAAGCTCGCGGTTGGAGCGATAATAACGGTACTTCTGGTGGCCGCCGGCATTTACTTTCTTGCTACCTCCCAAGAGACGGAGAAAGTTTACCGTATCGGGATTCTTTCGGGTCTCGATTTTTTTTCCGACACCGCGGAAGGATTCAAGGAGGGAATGCGGGAACTCGGGTATGCGGAGGGGAAAAACGTCCGGTACGACGAATGGAAAACCAATTTCGACGAAACCGCTTACAGCCGCATTCTTTATAAGTTCGTCGCCGACAAGGTTGATCTTATTTTCGTGTTTCCTACCGAAGCATCCATCCTCGCAAAAAAGGTTACCGAGGGAACGGGAATCCCCGTCGTGTTCGGGAACGCGAATATCGAGGGAGTAAATCTCGTACAAAGCGTTACGGAACCAGGCGGCAATATCACGGGCGTGCGGTATCCGGGACCCGATCTGTCGCTCAGGCGTTTCGAGGTTATGCATGAATTGGTTCCGAAAATGAAACGCATATGGATACCGTATCAGAGGGGTTATTCGATTATGGAAAGCCAGCTCAAGGCATTGCGGCCCGCAATCGCCGCCGCGGGCGTCGCACTTACCGATATCCCCGCTTCCAGCGCCGCGGAACTTCGAACCGAATTCCAGTCGCTTGTACAGTCAAAAAAAGAGAGTCCGGACGCGATATTGCTCATTTCCGAGCCGCTTGCGGTGACTCCGGATTCATTCGAAGTGATGGGCGAATTCGCGAGCGAGCGAAACATCCCCATCGGGGGAACTCTTATGGCAGTCGGCGGTTATGAATCGGTGTTTGGCATCTCCATCAATACCAATTACGTAGGCAAACAGGCGGCCGCTCTGGCGGATAAGATCTTGCGGGGAATTCCCGCAGGCACCATTCCCGTCGTGTCTGCGGAAAGTCTCCTGGAAGTGAATTACCGCGCAGCGCAGAAGGCAGGCATCACGGTACCCGAAGGTCTTTTGGATAGAGCGGATCGTATAATCCACTGACGAAGCCGACGCTCCCTCAGAACTTTTTGCGCACCGCTTCCCAGATCAGTTCGTGGATATCCTGGATGGAAAAGAGCTTCCCGTTCTCCGCGCACTCGATCACCGTGTATTCCTCGGGCCAGAGTTTTGCCATGAAGAGATATGCCTCTTCGGCGGCCTTCAAATGTTCGATATCCTCTTCGTGAACGTCTTTTCGCGCACCCTTTAGATACTCGCGCCTTCCTTTTTTCTCGATGAGTTTGAACGAGACTTCCGCGGGCACGTGAAGAATGATATTCAGATCGGGATGGGGAATGCCGAGCTCGGAAAACTCGAAGCGGTAATCCCATTCAAAAAAATCTTTTTGTTCCGAGGTCGGGAGTTTCGCTCCCTGATGACCGAGATTCGAAGCGACATATCTGTTCGAGAGCACTATAGCCCCGCGCGCCTTTGCTTCGCGTATTTCCGGCGCCGCATCGAACCGGTCCAGCGCATAGAAGATCGACGCCTTTCGCGGTCCCACGTCCCGCCATCCGCCGTATACCCCGTTCAGATATTCGCGCACGAAGAAAGAGGATTCCCGATCGTATCGGGGAAAATCGAACGTTACGACGGGGTATCCCTCGCGCGGAAGCCGCGCGGCGAGGAGCTTGAATTGCTCCGTCTTTCCGCTTCCGTCGGGTCCCTCGATCACGAAGAACTTGCCGTTCTTATCCATGTCTCTTTCAAAATAACAGAAAGGAGTGGGAGATGGTAGGTCTCTGTGCCGCACCTTCCTTCACTCGGGCGCTCCGGGCCGCTTGGCCAAGTCTTACCCTCGTTCGGGAAGGTGCGGCACAGAGAGAGTTATAGTGAGGGCGGAATGTTATAATTAAAAGGATCATGAAAACGCGATTTTTCACAGGGCATGGGGACAAAGGACAAAGCGCCTTCGGCAACAAACGTATCGGGAAGGACGATGCGCTTTTTGAGCTTCTCGGAAATCTGGATGAATTGAATTCATGGATCGGGCTTTGTGCGGTTGAGGCGAAGAAAACGCTCTCGAAGAAAAAAGCGGGATCGCTGATATTCGAGTCGCTCGAACATCTGCAGGAAGATCTTTTTATCGCGCAGGCGGAAGCCGCCGCAGTCGGGTTTTCTTACTCGATGAAAGCTATTCCGCGCATCACGGAAGCGAAGACGGCGCGGCTCGAGCACGCGATACAAAAAATCGACGCCATACTCCCCACGCTCCGCAATTTTGTGCTGCCGGGAGGAAGCGAGCTTTCCGCCATGCTCGATATTGCGCGGGCGATTTCCCGTCGTGCGGAACGTTCCGCGGTCGCGTTCGGAAAACGTGCGGCGTTCTCGAAGGAATTCCTTCAGTTTATGAACCGTCTTTCAAGCGCACTCTTCGCGCTTGCCCGTTTTGCGAACTACGTGCTTCGCGTGAAAGAGAAAAACCCGAAATACAAATAGCGAGAATTTTCAATTATCAATTTCCGATTTTCAGTCGATTTTAAAATTTTCGAATTAAAAAATTGATTGAAAATTGATCATTGGAAATTGAGCATTATAATGAAATCATGTTAACTCTCGAACAAATGCTTATCCGTCTCGCGCTCGCCGCACTCCTCGGGCTCATTATGGGTGTCGAGCGGCAGTTCGCGGGGAAGGAAGCGGGACTCCGAACCGACATGATGGTCGCCGCGGGTGCTGCAATCTTTTCGATCGTGGGAATGTCCCTCCCGTATCTCGTCGCGTTTTCTCCGACGCACCTCACCGATATCATCGCGAGGAACAGCGGTTTCTTTGCGGTTATCGCGAATGTGATCGTGGGAGTGGGATTCTTGGGAGCCGGGATTATCGTGAAACAGGGGGTACACGTGCGCGGACTCACCACCGCGGCCACGATTTGGTTCGTCGCCGCGATCGGGGTGTTGTGCGGGATAGGGCTCCTGGAGTTTGCGGTAATTGCCGCGCTCGGCATGAGCGTAACGCTTTGGATCTCCCGCTTGCCGAGCATTAACAGATTTATTGACAAGGAGACGAAGAAAGAAGAGTAAAAGGGGATGGGAAAATCCTAAACCCTAAGCGCTAAACTCTAAACAAATTTCAATGACAGAAATTCGAATTTCGAAAACCCGTGTTTCGGATATCCGGGTTTTTATTTTTTGGTAATTGTTTAGGATTTAGGATTTTGAGTTTAGGATTTTATAGAGGGCAATCATCTTCTTTGTTTGGTGTCTAAGGGTAACGAAAAAATGAAGAAACAATCTCTGAAGATTTATTTAGATTACGCCGCCTCCACGCCCGTTCTGCGGGAAGTAAAGCGCGTGATGGAACCGTACTTCTCGGATACATTCGGGAACCCCGGATCATTGCATTCATTCGGACAGGAGGCGATTGCGGCGATCGATGCCGCACGGGAGACGATCGCGAAAGCGATCCATGCGGAATTTCGTGAAGTAATATTCACCTCGGGCGCAACCGAGGCAAACAACCTCGCACTCCGCGGTGTTGTTTTCGGAACCAGGGAATGGGAATCAGGAATAAGAGGACGGGAGTCAGGAATAAACCTGCCTGCGCAGGCCTGCCTGCGCAGGCAGGCAGGGAATAAGGAATTAGGGGGGCGACGGAAGGGAAGTATAACTCGTGGCTTTCGTCCAAAGGTTATCGTCTCGGCGATTGAACACGAGTCGGTGCTGGATACCGCGTACGCCCTCGAGAAGGACGGCGTGGAAGTTGCGGTACTTCCCGTCGATAAGAGGGGAATTGTTGATTTGAAAAAACTCGAAACGATGCTTGATGAACGGACAGTGCTCGTGTCCGTTATGTACGTGAATAACGAGATAGGGAGCGTACAGCCAATTTCTAAAATTTCTGAAGTCATCAGAAATTTTAGAAATGCCAAATTTCAAACGCTGAATGCCAAATCAATAGCTGAAAGCACAATGTTAAAAGCACATCAGCCGACGATTCGTCCATTTTACATTGGTCATTTGGATTTTGGATTTGCAGGAGAGGCATATCCGCTCCTGCATGTGGATGCCGCCCAGGCGTTCGAATATTTCAAGTGCGACGTGGGACGGCTCGGCGTTGACCTCATGACGTTATCCTCCCAGAAGATCTACGGCCCGAAGGGAGCGGGCGCGCTCTTCGTTAAGAATCAAGAATCAGGAATAAAGGGACAGGAATCAGGAATTAGGAATAAGGAATTAGGGGTGAAACGTGACGGAGCCATAATTCATAATTCAAAATTCCTAATTCCATTCGTGACGGGGGGCGGCCAGGAATTTGGGTTCCGTTCGGGAACGGAAAATGTTCCCGCGATTGTAGGATTCGGGAATGCGGCCATGCTCGCGGAGAAGGGACGCGCGAAACACGCAAAGCAAGTGACGGAGGTCAGGAACTACTTCTGGAGAGAGTTGAAAAAAATATATCCGCAGGCATCGATGAACGGTGATAATGAATTAAGAATCGGGAATAAGGAATCAGGAATTATGGCACCGCACATCATAAACGCCTATTTCCCGACGGAGTTTGCCGGAGATCTCTTGGTGAAGATGGACATGGCGGGCATCGCCGCATCCTCGGGTTCGGCGTGCAGCGCTCGCTCGTTCGTTCCCTCCCACGTGCTTGAGGCGTTGGGACTTCCGTCGGAACGCATCCGCGGGAGCATACGGTTTAGCTTCGGTGTGCCGACAACGAGACAGGAAATAAGGGAGGCGGTGAGGAGAATAAAAAAATTGCTCGGAGAGTAATTTTCGATTATCAATTTCCAATTTTCAGTGAATTTTGAAATTCTCAAATTAAAAAATTGATTGAATATTGACCATTGGAAATTGAAAATTCGAAATGTTATAATTCTTCGGTCGAAGAAAAATAACATATAGGAATAGAAAATATGGATAAATCGAAATCGTATATGTACGTTGCGCTGACGATTGCGCTTTTGGTCGGTGCCTATGCGGCATTAAGTTACGTGAATACCTACTCGGCTTCGGTCGAGCCCTCGTCGTTCCGGAGTTTCACGGTGACTGCGCAGGGAAAAGTGGTCACGGTTCCCGACGTTGCCGAGTTTAATTTCAGCGTGACGACGGAGGGAGGAAAGGACGTCGGATCGCTTCAGAAGACCAACACGGAGAAGATGAATAACGCGATCGATTTCGTGAAATCAAGCGGCGTTAATGCAAAAGACGTGAAGACGAGCGGCTATTCCATCACCCCGCGCTACCAGTATTACAATTGCGGGCAGTATGTAAGCGGGAGCGCCCAGCCCTGTCCGCCGGCGGAGATCGTAGGGTATACCGTAACCCAGAATGTCGACGTGAAGATCCGGGATTTCTCGAAAATCGGTGACATTCTCTCGGGCGTAGTGAAGAACGGCGCAAACACCGTTTCCCAGCTCCAGTTTACGATCGATGATCCCGAAAAAGCGAAAAATGATGCGCGCGCCGACGCGATAGAAAAAGCAAAGGTGCAAGCGGAAGGGATCGCCGACGCGGCGGGCTTTTCGATAGGACGCCTTCTTTCGGTTGATGAGTCGGGGTACGGTCCGCTCTACTACGATAATATGAGGAGTATGAAAGCGACGGTGAGCGGTTTGGGAGGAATCGAAGCAGCAGCGCCCGCTCCCGCGATCGAGCCGGGTTCCCAGGAAGTGAATGTGACTGTGACGTTGCGATACGAAATAAAATAGGGAGAAAAGAGTAGTACATCATGAAGGTGAGCGAAGGGCGGTTTCATTATCGCCCGTTCGCGCGCCTGCTATCATCAAGTGTTTCGCATAATTCCAGCGTAGTATGCAGAAGAAGATTCTCGTAGCAGTTCTTATTGCCGGTTTTTTGGGAGGAGTCGCGGGATCGCTCGCCTCGGCGGGCTCCGCGCGCGCGAGCATCCTTGGCGACATCTGGAACTTTCTCAAGGGAAGTTCGACGGAAACCGTGCAGCCTTCCGCCAGCGTCTCAACTACCACGCCGCCGCTCTATGCTCCTACCGTCGATTACGAACGGGCGGTAGTGAGCGCGGTGAAAAAAGCTTCGCCTTCCGTCGTATCCATTGTTATCAGTAAGGACCTGCCGGTTATTGAAAACTGCCCCTATGATCCCTTTGAAAACCTTCCCCCGGAGTTTAGAGGATTCTTCATACAAGGACCTCAATTTTCGCAACCATGCGAAAAGGGTACGAAATATCAGGAGGTCGGGGGCGGATCGGGGTTCATCATCTCGGAGAACGGGCTCATACTCACGAACAAACACGTCGTGAGCGACACAAGCGCCGATTATACGGTGCTCACGAATAGCGGGAAGAAATATCCCGCAAAAGTACTCGCCCGCGATCCGGTGCAGGATCTCGCGGTTTTGAAGATCGACGCCGAACATCTGCCCGTAGTACAGCTCGGGGATTCCGATGCGCTGGAACTCGGGCAGACCGCAATCGCGATCGGAAATTCGCTGGGAGAATTCCGAAACACGGTTTCGGTGGGCGTTATTTCGGGACTTCAAAGAACGATTACCGCATCCGGGAATACGATCGGTTCCGAAACAATCCAGGGAGTTATTCAAACCGATGCGGCAATCAATCCGGGAAATTCCGGCGGCCCGCTCCTGAATCTTCAGGGAGAAGTTATCGGTATTAATACCGCGATCGCTTCCGGCGCCCAGAACATCGGTTTCGCGATACCCGTGAATCAGGCGAAACGCGATATACGATCGGTGAAAGCGACGGGAGATATCAAAACTCCGTATCTGGGCGTCCGTTATATGGCAATCACCTCCGATATGGCAAGTTCGCAGAAGCTTGCCGCCGATCATGGCGCATTGCTCCGCGGATCGGGGAACGGACCGGCCGTTATTCCCGATTCTCCGGCGGCGAAGGCGGGACTCAAGGCGGAAGACATCGTGCTCGAGGTGAACGGGGTGGGAGTGGATCAGGACCACTCGCTTATCGATCTCGTAGGGCGTTACAACGTTGGCGACACGATTACGCTTAAGGTGCAGAGAGGAGACAAAACGCTCGACCTATCCGTTACGCTTGAAGCCCGGCCGAAGGGGGAGTAGAAAATTAGCACTCGGGTTGCTTGCTTGCTAATCTTACAAAAAAAGAGTAGGATGACGTATAATGTAACGTAGTGTAATGAGTAATTGATTTTCAATTATCAATTTCCAATTTTCAGTGAATTTCCAATAAACCAATTTTCAAAACAAGTCCTGAAAATTGATAATCGGAAATTGAAAATTCTCGTTCTATGCCCAACTTTCAACGTTTTACCATCAAGGCGCAGGAAGCGCTCCAGGGAGCGCAGGAGGCGGTTGCGCGCTACAATCACGGCGAGCTCAAGGCGCTGCATCTTTTAGCCGCGCTCCTCGACGACGAGCAGACGCTCGTAAGGCCGCTTCTTCTTCGCGCAAACGTGAATCTCGCGGAACTCGAACGCGAAGTGAAAACGACGCTCGACAAGCTCCCGAAAATTTTTTCTTCCCAAGGCGCGGTGGGGCAGCTTTATCTTTCCCAAGAATTGATGCGCATCCTGGATAAGGCGGGAGAAATTGCGATGAAGCAGAAAGACGAGTTTATCTCGTGCGAACATCTCTTGGTCTCACTCTCCGATATTCCGTCCGTGGCGCAGGACGTGCTTTCTCATTTCGGCGCGCGCAAGGACATATTAATGCGAACGCTTGCAGGGCTTCGCGGTTCGACGCGGGTGACGGACGAAACGCCGGAAGCGAAATTCCAGGTACTCGAAAAATACGCGGTGAACATTACGGAAAAAGCGCGCGGCGGAAAACTCGACCCGGTGATCGGACGCGAGGACGAGCTCCGTCGTCTCATGCAAATTCTCTCGCGGCGCACGAAAAACAACCCCGTGCTGATTGGTGAGCCGGGGGTCGGAAAAACCTCGATTGTGGAGGGATTGGCGCAGCGCATCGTCTCCGGCGACGTGCCCGAGTCCTTAAAACGGAAAGAAATTATCATGCTCGATCTGGGGTCCTTGATTGCGGGCACGAAGTTCCGAGGAGAGTTTGAAGACAGATTCAAGGCGTTTATGAAGGAAGTCCGCGAGTCGGAAGGGCGCATCATCCTTTTTATCGATGAGATCCACATGATTGTGGGTGCGGGTGCCGCGGAAGGGGCAATCGATGCGTCAAACCTCTTGAAACCAGCGCTCGCGCGGGGAGAGCTTCACGCAATCGGAGCGACCACTTTGAAGGAATACCAGAAGTATATCGAGAAAGACGCCGCACTCGAACGCAGATTCCAGCCGATCCTTGTCGAAGAACCCTCGGTCGACGATTCGATCGCGATTCTCCGCGGGCTCAAGGAGAAGTATGAAACCCACCACGGCTTGAAGATCACCGACGAGGCGATCGTCGCGGCGGTGAATTTGGGTGCGCGTTATATCACCGACAGATTTCTTCCCGATAAGGCGGTGGATTTGATTGACGAGGCGGCCGCGGCGCGGCGTCTCGAATCCGACAGCGTTCCCGAGGGGATCGAGAAAATCAGGAGGGAAATCACCCGTCTCGAAATAGAAAAGTCCGCGCTCCACAAGGAGCAGAGTTCCAAGAAAACCGCGCGCCTCAAGGAGGTGGTCAGGGATTTGAAAAAGTTGAAAGCCGAGAACGCGAGACTCACCGCCCTCTGGGAGGGAGAAAAAACGGGGGTGGGTTCGCTTCATACCATCAGGAAGGCGATGGAGGATTTGAAGCGCGAAGCGGAGATTGCGGAACGGGAAGGGAACTTCGATCGGGTCGCGGAGATCCGTTACGGGGAGTATCCGAAAATCGAAAAGCGGTACGGCGATCTCGAAAAACAGCTGCGCGTGAAAACGAGCGCGGGTGCGCGTACAAAAACGCACAAACGCGAATTCTTCATAAAAGAAGTGGTGGATGAAGAAGACATCGCCGCCGTCGTTTCCCGCTGGACGGGGATACCCGTTTCCCGGATGCTCGAATCCGAGATGAAAAAACTCGCGAGAATCGAGGAGGAACTCCGCCGTCGCGTCGTGGGACAGGAAGAGGCGATCGATTCCGTCGCCCGCGCGCTCCGTCGCTCGCGCGCCGGACTTGCCGACGAAGACAAGCCGGCGGGGTCGTTTATGTTTCTGGGGCCGACCGGCGTCGGAAAAACGGAACTCGCCCGCGCGCTCGCGGAATTCATGTTCAATGATGAGAAATCCTTAATCAGAATCGATATGTCGGAATATATGGAACGGCACTCGGTGTCCCGTCTCATCGGCTCGCCGCCCGGTTACGTAGGGTATGACGAAGGGGGGCGGCTTACCGACATGATCCGCCATCGACCGTACAGCTTAATCCTCTTCGATGAAATCGAGAAAGCGCATCCCGAGGTATTTAACATTCTGCTTCAGGTATTGGACAACGGACGGCTTACCGACTCGAAAGGAAAGATTGCAAACTTCAAGAACGCCGTCATCATTCTTACCTCGAACGTGGGAAGCGAATATTTCCGCGAGATGTCCTCCTTGGGTTTCAAGGTTGGCCGCGGCGGGGAGGCGTTGCGGGAGAAGGAAGAACAGTTCGGGGAACGGGTCATGGATTCGCTCCGCGAAACCTTCAAGCCGGAATTCTTGAATCGTCTGGACGAAATAATCATCTTCAATGCGCTTTCTCCCGAAGACATCGAGAAAATCGTGGATATTCAGCTTGGCGAAGTAAAAGCCCGCCTTCTCGAGAAGGGGATTACGCTCCAGATCAAACCGGAGGTAAAACGCTACATTATAGAACACGGCTTTGATCCCGATTACGGCGCCCGCCCCGTGAAGCGGCTTATCCAAAAAGTGATTGTCGACGCACTCGCGGACAAAATAGTCCGCGGCACGCTCCGAGATGGTACAAAAGCTACTGTCATCCTTACCAAAGGAGACCAAGTGGAGGTTACTGTATAAGTCTCTCGGAGCAGTGGCAGCGCTCGGATTTGCTTATCTCCTCGGGTTTTCCTTTTTCGGCTCCCTCGTGTATTTCGCGGTTCTCGCGTGGATATACCGTTCCGAGCGCTCCGGCCGCGAGGTAATCCGCGTCTCCTTTTGGGTTCTCGGGATAGCGGCACTCCTCGGCCTCTACGCCATCACGTTCTCCCTCCCTTCTTTCTTCATCGCGACGATAATGGAGGTGCTGGCATTTCTCGGATTCGGCGCGCTTTTGTATCTCGTGCTCGGCAACCTGAATTATGTGATTGCGGAACGGCCGCTTTGGTATCGGCTTGTCCATTCGGTGATTCTTTTCTTTACCTTCGTCGAGTTTTTCTACTTTGCCCCTTCACTGGGGCGCGAGGCGTTTTTCCCGCTTTTTTTCTGGCTCCTTGCGGTGTTTTTGGTAACCACCCTCCTTATAAAGGAAGCGTTCTCGTTCCTGGGCGTCGCGATCTCGCGTTCACTCCGCCTCACGGCCGTCTCCCTGGGCCTCCTCGCCTCCGAAATAGCGGCACTCGCGCTCTTTCTCCCCCTCGGGTTCCTGAACGCCGGCGCGTTTCTCGCAGTGGTGCTTATCCTCCTTCGGGACGCCCTTCTTATGCATTTTGAGGGCACCCTTTCGTTCTCTTTTATTCTCAAGGAGCTTACCTTTTTCGCGGTCTTTGCGAGTATCCTTTTCGCCACCGCTCCGTGGCTTTTACCTTGATTTTTATTTCTCTCCTCGTTTTTTTGGAGAGAATGCACACTTTTAGATTTCCACACTACATTCTCCGAACGAGGGTAAGACTTGGCCAAGCGGCCCGGAGCGCCCGAGTAAGGGGAATGTAGTGTGGAAATACAACCTTCCTGCAGGCCTTCTCGTAACAAAAAACACCCCTTTTTCGTTATAGATAATGTACTGAAATAGCTGTGGAGAAAGAGGCGCTTGCAGCGCTCGGAAAATTCCTGTAATTTGGTATACTATAAGAAGAGTTAGAAGGGAGTGAGGCCCGACTAACCCATGAAAGGCGCAATCCTTTGGTTGAGTCATCCGTTTCCGAATATGCTCGATTCGGTGATGGGTGTCTCGGCCGAAGGAGTATACTGCGTACTCGGGTTATAATAGGTCTCGCTCCAAAGCGAGATTTTCTGTTTTTTTGATACTAATACGCCGCTTCCTTGGCTTCCGCCGCCTTCTCCTCACAAAGACGGGGGTCGACAAGCCGGGAATGACTACGGCGTTCCTGAAAACCCTTAAAGGTCGACGGCACGGCAAAGAAACACTTTGCTGTGAACGAACAACAAATATCGAATATATACAAGAACAATCATTCATACGGCAAATAACGACGAGCAAGCTTATTTTCGTATGGATCGGTGTTCTTCAGAAATTATCAACACAATGAGTAATTTAAGTCGAAAAGTCGTTGCAGTAGGCCTTTCGGTCGCGACCGTTGCATGGTTTGCCGGTTCAGTGATCACGGCCTCCGCGGCGACTACAGCGGAACTGCAGGCGCAGATCGCCCAGCTTTTGGCGCAGATCAGTGCTTTGCAGGCTCAATTGGGAACTGCGGGCTCTTCCGGCTCGTCTTACACTTTTTCTAAGGACCTCACCCTTGGAAGCAAGGGGACGGACGTGAAGGCGTTGCAGCAGTTCTTGAATAGCAGCGGCTACGCCGTTGCGACGAGCGGCGCCGGATCAAAGGGGAATGAAACCGAATACTTCGGCCCCGCGACCAAGGCGGCTCTCGCAAAATACCAGGCAGCGAAGGGAATCTCCCCCGCGGTCGGGTACTTTGGTCCTAAGACCAGAGAAAGCGTAAACGCGGTGAGTGTAGGAACCCCGTCGACTCCGTCGACGCCGGGCACTCCTTCCACCCCGTCGGTTCCCGCTCCTGCATCCGGATTGGCGGTAAGCCTTGCTTCCAATAATCCTGCGGCGGGTGCGTTAATTTCGAGCACCAATTCAGCGGCGGCTCGCGTTCCGGTAATGGCCTTCAATTTGACGGCTGGCACCGCGAGCGGCGTTACTGTCACGAATCTCAAATTCCACAAGACAGGCGTAGTAGCTGATTCGGCGATCTCCGGTGCATACCTCGTCCAAAACGGCAAGGTATTGTATCAATACACGTCCGTGAACAGCGGCGTGATTGAATTCTCCGGAATCGCTTTGAACATTGCGGCCGGTCAGACCGTAAACCTTACGCTTTCGATCGATCCTGCGGTGAATCTCTCCGCCGGTAACACGATTGCGTTTGCAATGACCGGAGCAAGCGATGTAAGTGCGACTGATGCGACCGGCGCGGCGGTCACGGCTTCGGCGACCTTCCCGATGAACGGCAACGTTTTCACGGTGACGAGCGTCTCGAATCCTTCGATCGCGTCCGTGACGCTTGCGTCATCGTCCGTGGGTACCACGGTGTATGCGGGCACGAACGGTGTCCTCGTATCGCAGTGGACCGCGACGGTGAGCAACAGCCCGGTAAACCTCACCTCGATCAACTTCAAGGTGGTTGGTTCCGCGCTGAAGACCGACCTGAAGAACGTGAAGATGCTCGTGAACGGAAAGCAGGCGGGAGCCACCTTGGCTTCTGTTACTGCGGACGGCTCGGGATACTTCGACTTCTCGTCGGCTCCGGTAAAACTTCAGACCGGATCGAACAACATCCAGGTCTACGCGGACGTAACGGGTTCCCCGAGCTTCAACTTCCAGTTCGAAGTTCTGAACTCGTATGACATCTACGCGGTAGACACGCAGTACAACGTTCCTGTCTCGGTGACCGTAAACGGCGGTTCCGGCGTACAGGTAACGATCAACCAGGGACAGATCACGACCTCCGTCAACACGAACACCCCGACCGGCAATATTGCCTTGGGTGGTGCGGGAACAACCCTCGCGAAATTTGACGTATACGCGGCGGGTGAGGCCGTAAAAGTGAAGTTCTTGGATGTGAACTTAGTGAAGACGGGTGGAACACACAACTGGACGAATTCGTCCACTGCGTTCGATTCCGACCTGCAAAACCTCCGCTTGGTTGACGATCAGGGCAACCAGATCGGCACCACGATTTCGACGACTGGCAATACCAGTTCGGCGAACAGCGGCGGTTGTTCCTTCGTAGCGGGAGGCACGGTAACGTGTCACTTCGGTACGAGCGGCTCGCCGATCGTATATGTCATCCCCGCAAACACGACTCGCACGATTTCCGTGAGAGGCGATGTTCAGACGGGTGCTGACTTCACGACGGTGACTGCCAGCCTGCCGGGCAACTCCTCGAACTTGCAGGGCTTGACTTCAAGCCAGACGAGCTCGAGCGGTTCGGCGACCGGTTCCGCACTCACGCTTTCGACGACACCTCTTACGGTGACGAAGAACGGCGCGTTTGCGAGCCAGACGTATGCGAAAGGCGCACCGGCGACGAAAGTCGGTTCGTACGTCTTTACCGCATCCTCGGCTGAAGGCGTGAACATCTCGAACTTCACGGTTTCGACGAACGCTTCGTCCTCGAACTTCCAGAACCTCAAGGCGATGGTTGGTTCGACGGTCATCGGTTCGGCGATCTCGACCATCTCGTCCGGCAATCATACTTTCGCGGGCACCTTCACGGTCCCCGTGGGAGGTACGGCGGTTGTTGATATCTATGCGGATATCTTGACCACGAACACCGGCGACATGGGAACGCTCACTTCGTTCGTATCCTGCACGGGAACGGGTCAGACGACGAATACGTCCGTCTCCTGCAGCGGTACTCCGACCGGTCAGAACATCACGGTATCGACAGGTCCTTCGCTCACGATCTCAAACAACAACTCCGGCGCTTCGCGCCAGGTTGTCTTGGGTTCGACGGGCGTAAGCTTGGCGAAGATCCTCTTGACTGACACGGCGGGTATCGAACCGATCAGAATCCAGGAGCTCAAGTTTAACTTGAACACCGGATCCTCGGTTGGCGCTGCATTCACGAACCTGCAGCTCTATGACGCGAGCGGAGCGGCTATTGCGGGCGCGGGTCCGATCTCGATGACGAGCGCGGCTCCGTCCTTCGTAGCTGACTTCAACTTCGGCAACAGCGCCTCTATGTTGGTGCCGCAGGCCGGAACGCTCTCGGTGGAACTCCGCGGTAACGCGGCGCCCTTCGTGGTCGGCGGTGGCAGCATTGAAAATGCGACCACCTCGATCGCGATTTCGGCGACCTCGAGCGTAGTTGCGTACGGCAAGTCCTCCAACACTTCGGTGACGGTAACGGGCACGCCGTCCTTCGCGACGCTTACAACGTTGAGAAGCAAGCTCTCGCTTGCCGGAACCTCTTTGGGCTCCGACAGCACGTGCGGCAGCTACACTGGCGGTTCCACGACTGCTCGCTCGAGAACCACGACCGACTATGTCGCGTGCGTGAAACTTAGCGCGGATGCTTCGGGTCAGGAAATCAAGGTAAACACCTTGTCACTCCGATTCGTCGGCGGCGCGCTCTCGACGGCAAGTTCCTTCAACGTGAGCCTTATCGATCCTTCAACCGGATCGGCTTATGATGGAGCGACGAACCCGCAGTCCTGCAGCCCGACCGGCAACTCTTGTAGCGTAAGCTTTGCCTTTACGGGAACCCCGATTTCGTCGGGTTCCACGAAGGGTATCGCGCTCAAGGTTGATTCGTCGAACTTCTATGTCTCGGCGAACCTTGGTCAGTCACTCGACGTGACCATGAATGCTGCATCGGATGTCAACTGGGGCGATGGCGCAGTTAGCGGCTCGACGGCGAACGGCTTGAATCTTTCAAGCGACGTCAGCGTCCCGCTCAACCTCGCACACGTCACCTACACCAACTAGGGGAGCAATTCGTTGGTACGAAACAACCCGCCTTTCCGGCGGGTTGTTTTTTTGTCCTCCTATTACACTCCTCCTCCTAATATTGAAATTTGAAATCAAGATTTTTTGTTGTAAACTACTCCTATGTCCGAAAACTCCGTTTTGAAGATTATCCGCGGCTGCCTCTACGCGATGGTGATACTTGTCCCCCTCTTTTTCTGGAAGTGGACGATGAATCCTTTCATCGTCGTAAAGAGCGCTATTTTCCAGTCGCTCGCGGGAATCATTATCTTCCTCTGGGTCGCGCTCGTCCTCGGCAGGAGACTCGGCCTCAGTAAGGAAGCCGAGTCTCCTCGCTTTGACCGTCGCCGTTTTAGTCCTCGTTTCACCCCCCTCACTATCGGTGTTGTCGTCTTTATGCTCGTACTCACTATCTCCGCGTTTTTTGGGGAGGATCTCATGATGAGTTTATGGTCGCAAGAGGTGCGTACCATCGGCATTGTTGCACTCTGGATTTTTACACTCTTCTTCGTCGCTCTCTCTTCCCTCGGAGATGAGCTCAAATGGAAGAATGTCTGGTTTGCGAGCTTGGTGGCGAGTTTGTTCTCCGCGCTTGGCGCGCTTCTTACCTTCCTTCCCGATATCGGACAATTTTTCCTGCGACAGGATGATCCGCGCCCGGGATCTTCGTTCGGTAACCCCACGTTCCTCGCCGGTTATCTCCTTTTTCACGTCTTCCTGGGGATATATGTTTGGTATGAAACTAGGAGTTCCGCGGAATTGGGAGGCCCGGCCTCCTACTCGCGGAGGCCGGGCCTCCGTGGTGTCGCCCGCGTCATGCCGTGGCTTGCCCTCATAATCGCTCTCGTTGATGCGTTTGCTATTTTTAAAACCGAGACAAGAGGAGATATAGGAGGTCTTATAGTCGGTCTCTTCATTATTATTTTTCTTCTCGCTATCCGCTATCAGCGCACAAACGCAAAATCAGGAGGCTCGGCCTCCTCGCGCTTGGAGGCCGATCCTTCACGTTTTTCCGGCGGGAGGCAGAGTTTTCTCATTTTTAAAAATGTCTGGCTTTGGATTCTTATAATAGTGATTGCATTCGGCGGCGTCTTTTATTTTACGCGGAGCGCTTCATTTTGGATGCAGGTACCAGGATTTGATCGTATCCAAAGCTTCACGACGGTGCGGAGCGAATTTGAAAACAGAATAATCGCGTGGCGAAGCGCTGCGCAATCGTTCTCTGTACATCCGGTATTCGGATTCGGGTGGGAAAATTTCAACCTCGCATTCCAGAGACATTATGATCCGGCACTGCTTTCCAATAATTTCGGCGAGACGTATTGGGACAAGCCGCACAACGTGCTTATCGAGTACGCAATAACAAGCGGCATAGTGGGACTTCTTGCGTATCTCGGAATATGGGCTCTTCTTCTCTACGAACTGAAAAGATCGAGGGAGGGGAGTATCCCGAAAATCATATTCTTCGGCATGCTCGCCGCGTATTTTATCCAAAACCTCGTCATCTTCGATACGATCGGCACCTATCTTATGTTTTTTCTCGTCTTAGCCTATATAGATGTTCGCTATAAGGGATCGCCGAACGCAATATTAGGAGGCCCGGCCTCCGATCGTGAGGAGGCCGGACCTCCCCATGGCGGCGAGCGTTCGTCGTCATCCCGTGTTCCGTTCGCCTACCCCGCTCTCGTCGTTTCGCTTATCCCGATTTTCTTTCTCAACTGGCCCATGGTGTATGCCGCCGGCCGTGAGTACTGGGGCCCCAATTATTATCTCAACAAACTTCCTGCGGAATCGGTTTCGGCGCTGAACGAGGCGCTTGCAGCGGGAACCCCGTACCGTGACGATATCCGGCTTACGTTCGCAAACGTGGTGAAAGGAGCGTATGAGAGCCAGGTCGAATACCCCGATGTCGCAAACCTGCAGAAACGCGTTGAGGGGGAGCTGCAAAAAGTGATTGATCATCATCCTCGGAATTATCTTTTTTATGCCACGCTCGCGGACTTTAAAAACACGTTTTATGAATTCGATGCGGGCTACCTGAAAGACGCGGAGGCGTTGGAGAAAAAGGCTCTCGAGCTGAGTCCGAACCGCCAGCAGGTGTACTATATAATCGGAAAGACCAAGGTTCTCGAAGGCGATTTGAAAAGCGCCTACGACGCGCTTAAGGTTGCCGTTGACTTGAACCCGTCGGCGGGAGACCCACACTTCTATCTGGGAATCATTGCGTACCAGCTCCATGACGTTCCGACGGGAGACAGGGAAATAGGGAAAGCGTTGGAACTCAATCGTAAGCCGCGCACCATAGCGGAAGCGACGACTCTCGGGGATATCATGGGGGATGAGAAACAGGACTATGAGTCGGCAATCCGTTACTATGCGTGGGCGTTGAAGATGAGGCCCAGCGTTTTACAGGAGAACGAAATCAATTTGAAAATCGCGGTTGCGTACTATCTCTGGGGGAAGTATCCCGAGGCGAAGGTCGAGTTCGAAAGACTCTCGACAAAAATCGATTTCAGGACAGTCCCGATCTGGTCGCAACTCGAACCGGTATTCAACGGACTTGGAATCAAACTCCCCGCTCCGTCTTCTTCGGGTTTGGGAACGCCGAAGATAGAGATAACGCCCGTGAAGTAGGGTATAATGGAAAGGAGTATAAATTTTCAATGGCCAATTTCCAATTTTCGATAAATGATTCAATTAAATAATTTTAAAATCAATTGATCATTGGAAATTGAAAATTGATAATTCACTGTTATGTTTAACTACTTCAAACTCTCTCGCATTCTTCTCTATATCTCCGTATTCTGTGTTGCGCTCGTTACCAACTCGACGCTCTTCCCCTTTGTGGTGGGGAAGTACGTGTTCTTCCGCGGTATCGTCGATCTCGCGCTTATTTCATTCCTTCTGGGAGTTATTTTTTCAAAGGGAGAGTGGGAGACGCTCAAGGTGCGCGCAAAACAGATATTCCGCCACCCGCTGTTTATTGCGGTCTCCGCTTTCGTGCTGGTATTCCTTCTTGCGTCGCTTTTCGCCTATGACTCGGGTGCGGCATTCTGGTCGAACTTCGAGCGCGGTGACGGGGGGCTTCAGATGCTCCATTTCTACGTTTTCTTCCTGCTCTTGTTGCTTCTGTTTCGCAGCAGAGCGGAATGGAAATGGGTTTTTACGCTCTCGCTCGCCGCATCGGGGTTGGTGATTCTTTACGGGATTGCCGCGTCGCTCGGAATCAACTCGTTCATCGGTCCCGCGGGATTTTGCGACCGGATTGCCGGATCGTTCGGCAATCCGGCGTACCTTGCGCCCTACCTTATGTTCATGATGTTTTACGCGTCGTGGCTGTGGTTTTCAAAAAAATCGAACGGGAAAAGAAACGTGTTCTTCGCCGCGCTTCTTGTCGTCCTTTTGTTATTTTTCCTTCTTTCTCAAACGCGCGGCGCGCTCTTGGGGTTCGGCCTCGGTATTATCGCGGCGCTCCTTTATCTCGCGTTTGCGCTTCCCCAAGGGAAAGGGAAGAAAATTTCGGTTGCGCTCGCCGGGATCTGCATCGTATTCGCGGCGCTCGCTTTCACGTTCCGTCACGAGAGTATTCCGCTCGTCCCTTTCTGCGAATCCTCAAGCCGTCTCCTTGACGTATCGACCTCGGATAAAACCGCGCAGACCCGTCTTTGGACGTGGGGGTCGGCGATAAAGGGCTGGGAAGAACGCCCGCTTTTGGGATGGGGGCCGGAAAACTTCGGCGTCGTTTTTGACAAATATCTCGACACGCGGCACTTCGTTCCGGACCAGCATTCCGAGACGTGGTTTGATAGAGCGCACAGCGTGTATTTTGATTATCTCGCGGAGACGGGCATTTTGGGGCTCCTGAGCTTTCTGGGAATCTTTGTGGTGTTTTTCTCGCAGCTGGTGAAGCATCGGCGGAGCATCGTCGCGCATCTTCATCCGTATGGTTATCTCTTCGTTGCGCTCCTCCTCGCAATTCCCATGGGATATCTGGGGCAGGGAGTCGCGCTTTTTGACGTGCTGCCGATCTATCTGAACGTATTTTTGTTCCTTGGGTTTGCCACCTATCTGTTTATCGAAGTCAGAGAACAAAAGCAAAAGAAAGAGATATAAATTTTCAATGACCAATTTCCAATTTTCAATGAATAATTCAATTGAACGATTTTAAAATTAATTGATCATTGGAAATTGAAAAATTGGTAATTACAATGGATAAGATTATAAAAAATATTGTAGCTCCCGTAGGAATCATCCTCGCTTTCCTCTCGTTTATCTACGGCGCTATTCTCCCTTTCCGGAAATCCCAGCTCTTTATCCAGGCGATGCGTCAATCGAGCAGCGCAACGAGCGTCGCGAGTTATATGGACATATTCAACAGAGCGCTTGATTTTGCTTCTCCCGTGGGGCAAGCTGAAGACATACGGTTTCTGGAAAACCAGATCGGGGGCATCGTTGCGCAGAAGCCTCCGCAACAAGTTGCCGATGCGCTTGTCGCATATGCCGATTCGATTTCCCGCGTAGCAAAGTCAGAGAACGAGAGTTCGAATTTTGTGCAGGAAATCGTGATACTCGGAAGCATCCACGCGACGAATTTTGCGAACTACAAGGAGAAGCGGGACTACGACATGGCGCTCGCATTGTTCCAAAAAGGGCTCGTCTTAAGCCCGAATCGTCCCCAGTTCCTCTACGGTCTCTTCCAACTCTATGTGAATGCGGGGGAAAAGGACAATGCGCGCGCAACAGCGGAAAAAATACTCTCCATCTGGCCCGGTGATAAGAAGATGCAAGAAGCAATGAGTGCATTATCGTCGGCGTAAACAAACGATGCAAACGGTGGGGCAATGAGCAATAAAAAACAAAAAACATCTCTGGTATGCGGCGCCGGGGGCTTTATCGGAAGCCATCTGGTGAAGCGGTTGAAGCAGGAAGGATTTTGGGTTCGCGGAGTCGACCTGAAATATCCGGAATTCGGTCCTACCGCCGCGGATGACTTCGTGGTCGGCGACTTGCGGAATCCGCGCGTGTGGGAGGAAATTCTCGATCGCCCGTTCGATGAGGTGTACCAGCTCGCCGCCGACATGGGAGGCGCGGGATATGTATTCACCGGCGATAATGATGCGCACATCATGCATAATTCCGCCCTCATCAACCTGAATTTGTTAACCCTCGCCCGCGAGAGGAAAGTCGGTAAGATATTTTATTCCTCGTCCGCGTGCATCTACCCGAAGCACAATCAAGAAAATCCGGAGAACCCGAATTGCGCCGAGTACACGGCATATCCCGCAAATCCGGACAGCGAGTATGGTTGGGAAAAGCTTTTCAGCGAACGGGCGTATCTTGCTTTCAATCGGAACTACGGTTTGGACGTGAGGATCGCCCGCTTCCATAATATTTTCGGTCCCGAAGGATCATGGACCGGAGGAAGAGAAAAAGCTCCGGCGGCAATATGCCGGAAGGTTGCGGAGGCAAAGGACGGCGGGACCATTGAAATTTGGGGTGACGGAACCCAGACAAGATCGTTCCTCTATATCGACGAGTGCCTTGAAGGCGTTTCCCGTCTCGTGAGACATCCGAATTTCCGCGGGCCGGTGAATATCGGTTCCGAGGAGATGGTGAGCATCAACCAGTTAGTCGATCTCGTTGCCGACATTGCCGGAAAACGGATACACGTACGGCATATAGAAGGCCCGCTCGGAGTTCGCGGTCGGAATTCGGACAACGAGCTTTTGAGGCGCTATTTGAATTGGGCCCCGTCTAAACCGCTTCGATACGGTTTGGAGAAAACGTATCGATGGGTGGAACAGCAGGTGAAAGGCCTTCGAACGAAGCAAACGAAATGAAGATAGTTTTTACCGGTTTGGAAAACGAGCGTTATCGCAAGGAACTTGGCAAGACGAACGAGTATAACAATTTTTATCTCCTTCTCAAGGCCGATCCGAAGAACGAGGTATCCTTCGTTCCGTTCGATCGGGTGCTTACTGTCGGAAGGAGGGGATACAATCAGGAAATTGTGGAGACCGTGCGCCGTGAAAAACCGGACTTGTTCTTTGCATTCATGTACACCGATGAACTTACCCGTGAGACGCTCGATGAAGTAAAAAAACTCACGGTAAGTACCGCGTGGTTTTCCGATGACCACTGGCGGTTGGACAACTATTCGCGTTTTTACGCGCCGCATTTTACGAAAATCATTACGACATGGTCGAAAGCGCCGGGGTGTTACGCGAGATTCGGCATTACAAATGTCATTCGATCTCAATGGGGATTCAATCCGGGCGTGTATCGCCCCGTTGTCGTCCCGAAACAAGATATCGCGGTATCCTTCATCGGCATGAAAACGCCCCATCGCGAGAAGATTATCGGCGAACTCCGCGCGGCCGGTATTCCGGTGTTTGTGCGGGGTCTCGGATGGCCGGAGGGCAGGGCAAGCTTTCAGGAGATGCTGGAGATCATCTCTCGCAGTAAGGTCAATCTGAATCTGAATCCGCCGATGTCCGCATTCGCCTTGAAACCGCTCGCTCAGATATTTTTCCGTCGTCGTCGAAATTGGATTGTTCCGGATTTTTTTCACTCTTTCCGTAACCTTCGCTCGTTTTTCTACAAACGCATTCCGCAGATCAAAGCCCGGCCGTTCGAAATAACCGGGTGCGGCGGCTTTTGTATCACCGGGAGAGCGGACGACATGGAGAATTACTTCGCCTCGGGCAAAGAAATCGTACTTTACGAAAATACGCGCGACCTCATCGAAAAGATTCACTACTATCTGGAACACGAGGACGAACGGAATCGGATAGCGAAGGCGGGCTATGAACGGTCGCTTCGCGAACACACATACCAGGCGCGCTTGAAAGAAATCCTGAAAGAGCTCGGTTTTTCGGCGTGAGGCCTTTAATATATATGAAGAACGAATTTATTCCCGAGTCCCTCTACAGAAAGATTCTTGCGGTAATGCCCGTCCCGTGCGCCGACGCGGTGATCGTGAACAGAAAAGCATTCCTTCTCGGAAAGCGTACCCGCGAGCCGGACAAGGGAAAATGGTGGCTTGTGGGGGGACGAATAGTAAAAGGCGAGACTCGGGAAAAAGCGGTTGTACGAAAGGTCAGGGAAGAAACCGGGTTCTCCCGGGTAAAAGTGGAAAAAGAACTGTGGAGCTCGGAGACGATGTTCAAAAATAGTTTTCAGGGGCCGCCGTCCCATACGATAGGCACCGTCTATCTGGTGAGCGTACCGAGCAGGACCGTTCCGCGCGCGAACGAAGATTTTCACGATGCATTCAGGTGGTTTACCAAAATTCCTCCGGGACTCCACCCTTATGTGACGGAGTCGCTGCGAAAGGCGGGATTTTCAATGGAAAAAAGCGGACGGAAACGGCGTAAAACCGCGTAAAAGAAATATGTTGAACGACAAAACGGTTTTCGCGGTTATTCCGGCGAGGGGGGGATCGAAGGGAATCCCTAAAAAAAACATCGTCGATCTCGGAGGATTTCCTTTGATTGCATTCTCGATCGCGGCAGCGAAGCTCTCACATAACATCGACAGAGTTGTCGTGAGCACCGACAGCGAGGAGATAGCGGAAACGGCAAAAAAGTACGGGGCGGAAGTTCCTTTTTTGCGCCCTGCCGAATTCGCGGCCGATGCTTCGGGCGACATTGATTTTATCCGGCATGCGCTCAAGTGGTTTGAAGAGCGCGAAGGAAAGACACCCGATTATCTCGTGCATCTTCGTCCCACAACTCCGCTTCGCGATCCGAAACTCGTCGACAGGGCGATAGAAGAGATGATTAAGAATGAGGAAGCCACCTCTTTAAGATCGGGGCACGAGATACGGGAATCGCCTTATAAACTTTTCGGAATCGAGAACGGTTTCTTTGTGGGGTTGTTTCCGAACGATCCGCGGCCCGAATACTACAATCTCCCGCGTCAATCGTTTCCTCCGGTGTACCAGCCGGACGGGTACGTCGATATATTGAAAACGGAGTTTATCTTGAAAACAGATCGTCTGCACGGCGAC
This sequence comes from bacterium, assembly GCA_021814165.1. GTDB lineage: Bacteria > Patescibacteriota > Minisyncoccia > UBA6257 > GWB1-50-10 > JAKAHD01. The sequence continues at coordinate 30,533 of JAKAIX010000002.1, read as the reverse complement.
AAGATTCTCGCGTTCGTATCGCCCGATACCGGAGAACTCGACAAGATTGAGGATCTCGATTTCATCGCTCATAAACTCAAAAGCGGAAACTTCGAGATCTACGAGTTTCTCCGGAAAAACTTTTCCCAATAAAAAACCGCCCGTTAACGAGCGGTTTTTTGTACCTCGATAATCGCGTCACGAATCACACCGAAGGCCTCAAGAATCGCGTCCTCGGGTATGGTAAGCGGAGGAGCGAGCTTGATCGAATTTCGGTTTGTGCAGACGGGAAGCACTCCGTTCATGATGCACCGTTTCACAATCTCGGTAGCCGGTTCCGTGTTTTCAAAAATTATTCCCGCAATCATGCCGCGCGCGTTTACCTTTTTGACGATGGGGAATTCGGTCAATTTTTTTGATTCGCGCTCGAAAAGTTCCATTGGTTTCTCCCGTTCCTTTTTGCGTTTCTCATCACTCAAAAATTCAATATCAGCTAACGCCGCGGCGCAACATACCGGATTCGCCGATTGCGTGCCGTGAAGGTCTGCCTTTTCATCGAAATCCACAATCTCTTTCCTGCTTAAGACCGCCGAGAGGGGAAGCGAGGAGGTAATTCCTTTGCCGAGACAAAGGATATCGGGCTTGATTTCCTCCCCGTACGTCATGTAGCCGTATAACGGTCCCAGGCGATAAAATCCTCCCTGCATGTCGTCAAACATGACAAGCGCCCCGTGCTTTTTTGCAAACGCATGCGCGTCCTTAATGAAACGATCCGGATAAAACCACGCACCCCATCCTTGGAACGTCTCAAAGACGAACCCGGCAATTTGATCGGCGGGAGGAAGTTTTGAGGGATCGAATGAATCGGTTTCCTCATACGGGAAGTCAAGAAATATAACTTCTTCGTCCTTTACCCTCGACCATTCCGCTTTGTTCTTGCTTCCGGAGACAAGATCGTTGCTTAATCCTCTCCCGTGATATGCCCCTCCGAACGCGACGATATATTTTTTTCCGTGTTTTGCGCCCCAGAATTTTATGAGTTTGTAGCCGGCATCAACTGCCTCGGACCCGGACATAAGAAGGATCGTCTTGTCGAAGTACGGCGGAGAAATTGAGAGAAGTTTTGAAATGAACTGATATTTTATCTCGGTCGGATAGTTGTAGGAGAAGATAAGATCTGAATCCACTTGGCGTTTTATTGCGTCTTTTATGAGCGGATTCGCGTGTCCTGCGTTCGTCACAAAAATTCCGGACGTGAGATCAATCCATTTGTTTCCTTTCTCGTCAAAGACGGAGAAATCTTTTGCCTTCGCCCACGTGAGGGGAATAGTATTCGCGACCGCATTGGGTTCCATCTCGCTGATCTTTTGATAGAGTTCGTTGCGCTCGAGAGAAAAATCCTCGCGAATTTCCCGATAAGGCGTGTGTACTCTCATTATGTCGTTATAATACTGTTTTTTCCGATCGACTTCAAACCGGTTGTACCGGGGTATTTGTTGTAATATACTCTTGGTATGCAAGAGGACACGCTTAAAAAATTCTCGATTGAAGGAAGGGTATGCGTCATTACCGGCGGCGCAGGATTTCTCGGGAGAGGTTTTGCTGAAGCGGCGCTCGATGCGGGAGGAATCCCCGTACTTCTCGACGTGAATGAAAAGAGTTTATGTGAAGTTGCCGAAGCGCTCAAAAAGACATACGGAAGGGAAGTGTTTTGGTCAAAAGTTGATGTCTCCGTTAAGAAGGAGTTGGAAAGTGTGAAGGAAGAAATTATAAAGCGATACGGCCGCATCGATATTCTCATTAATGCCGCCGCGCGCAATCCGAACCCGTCTTCCCAAGAAGGAGGGAAGGTCGCGTCTCGTTTCGAATATTTCGATGAAACCGAATGGGAAGAGTCCCTTCGTATCGGACTCAAGGGTGCGTTCCTCTCAAGCCAGGTGTTCGGCGGTTATATGGCTTCTGCCGGGAAGGGCGTTGTTCTGAATGTTGCTTCGGATTTGGGAGTCATTGCGCCGGACCAACGAATCTACGCACGGGAAAACATACCCGAGAACGAGCAGCCGGTGAAACCCGTGACCTACTCCGTCGAGAAACACGGAATTATCGGTCTTACGAAGTATTGTGCGACCTACTGGGCAAAACACGGAGTTCGGGTGAATGCCATCGCACCCGGAGGCGTTTATCGCGATCACGACGAGATATTCGTGCAGAAACTTTCAAACCTCATTCCTCTTGGACGAATGGCTGAAGAGGACGAGTATAAAGCCGCAGTCCTGTTTCTTGTCTCTGACGCCTCTTCATACATGACGGGAGCGACGCTCGTGATAGACGGAGGAAGGACGTGTTGGTAGATCGCATGGAAAAGAGATTTCCCATCGGTATCATGCAAGGGAGGTTAGTGCCCCCCGCGGGACGCGGCATTCAATTTTTCCCCTTCGAGGAATGGGAGCGTGAATTTGCTTCGGCGGAAGAACTCGGGCTCGATGAAATAGAATTCATTTTTGATGAAGACCAGCACGAGAGAAACCCGCTCTGGAGCCCGGAAGGCGTTTCACAAATCAGAAGATTACAGGAGCATCACGGGGTGTGGGTCCGCCATATCTGCGCGGACTATTTTATGCGCAGTCCGTTTTTCCGGGTAAGCGAGCCGGTGAGAAACGCCAATGTTGCCGTATTGAATCGATTGATTGAAGTTGCTGGCCGGATAGGCGCGAAGACCGTTGAAATTCCTCTTCTCGACAACTCTTCCATACGAACCCCCGAAGAAGAATTATTATTCGTGGAATCTCTCGGAGAATGTTTGGAAATGGCGGAACAAAGAGACATTACTCTCGCGCTCGAAACCGATTTGCCGGCGGAACGACTCCTTGCTCTCGTGAAACGCACCCGGAGCCCGCGTGTAAAGGTGGTCTATGATTCAGGGAACAGCGCGTCACTCGGTTATAATAATTACGATGAAATTATGGCTTACGGAGATATTGTCTCGAACGTGCATATAAAAGACAGGATTCGGGGCGGATCTACGGTCGAGCTCGGGGCCGGAGATGCCGATTTCGACGGTCTCTTCCGCGGACTCAAGGAAAAAAAATATGCGGGAGGATTTATCCTGCAGTCCGCGCGAGGAGAAGAGGGGAAGGAGAGAGAGACGGTGATGAGGCACAAGGAGTTTACGGAACGGTATATAAAAAAATATTTCCATGAGTAAAAACAAAATACCGGAGCGGACACTCGGTCATACGGGAAGAAACATCTCCCTTTTGGGTCTTGGAACAGCGGAAATCGGCTTCACCTACGGCATCGGAGAACGGCATCTCCCTTCCGATGAAGAAGCAAGAAATCTCCTACAATACGCCGCAGGGATGGGCATTTCGTATTTCGATACCGCACACGCCTACTCTCTCTCGGAGGAACGTATCGGGAAATCGGGAATCCTCAACGATAGGAAAGTTCTTGTCGGTACGAAATGCGCCCAATTTCTGGAAAAAGGGGAGAAGTTGTCACCTGGCGAGATGGAAGCGCGTATGAGGAGCGAGATCGAAGAGAGTTTGGCAAAGCTCGGCCTCTCAACGCTGCCGCTCCTCTATCTCCACGGCGGCACGAGAGAGGATATCGAGAGGGGAGAAATACTCGCTATTCTCGAGAAATTTCGCAACGAGAGAAAAGTGGAATATTTCGGCATATCGCTTCGCGGAGAAGATAATGCTCTCGCCGCCGTAGAAAGCGGCTTTTTCGACGTAATTCAAGTTGCACACAGCATACTTGACCAACGCATGACTCATCGGGTCTTACCGCTCGCGAAGGAAAAAAATATCGGCGTCGTGAACCGTTCCGTGTTTTTAAAGGGATCGCTCACTCCTCTTCGGGAGAAATTGCCCGACGAGCTTGCGTTACTCAAAGAGAACGCGGACGAGGCGGAACGTATCGCCCGCGAACTGGGGACTGACCTTCCTTCGCTCGCGATTCGTTTTGCAATATCGAATGATGCGATCGCGACCGTGCTCGTCGGCACAAACCAACCGGAGCATCTGGAATCGATTGCCGAGGCAGTGGAAGCGGGTCCCCTGGATGAAGCGGCGCTTCGTGCGCTGCGCGAACTCGCGATAGACGATTCTTATCAGGTAGATCCGGCTCTTTGGCCGAAAGTGTAAGGACAAACAAGAAAATTTTTTCTGAGTTTCCATCATTGTCGCGTTTTCATATTTTTACCAATCCGCTAGAATGAACGATACCGCTTAATAAAAAAAAACAAAATGGGAGTTCTGGAAAAACTGACGAAAAACAAGATTTTTTCTGAAGGAAAAGTTTCTTTCTGCCCGATGTCGGAAGAACAGGTTTCCTTGCGTGATGAGTTCAACAAGCTGGTGCTGGAAAAAAAGATTGATTTTGAAAGCGTCGATTGTCTTTGCGGCGGCAGTGATTTCTCTCTTATCGCCTCGGTGGATCGTTACGGCCTCCTCCAGGATACCGTGATGTGCAAGTCGTGCGGTCTTGTGCAAAGCATGCCGCGCATGACCTCCGCCGCCTATAAGAATTTCTACGAAACGGATTACTATCGGAAGCTGTATGAAGCCGGTTTTTCGGGTGCGGATGTCGATAATTTTTTTGCCCAGAGTAACGGAGATTCGAAAACTCGGTTTGAGTTCATCAAGAAGAATCTCGACTATCCGAACGTAAAAAACGTACTCGAGATCGGATGCGGAGGAGGATGGAATCTCTACCCTTTCTTCCGGGATAAAAAGAACATCGAAGGCCTCGACTTCAGTCATTCTCTCGTCGCGCTCGGACAGAAGATGGGGATGAATATAAAATCGGGTTCGATTGCCGACGTGGAGGGCGGCAGTTTTGATCTCGTGATTCTTTCTCACGTACTCGAGCATTTTCTCGATCCCGTAAAAGCGCTCCGCGAGCTTGTAAGTCGTGTAGGCGGGAAGGCGATGTTTTATATCGAAGTGCCGAACATCGAATATTTCGGAATGGCCCAGCTTCAGAACGCGCATACCTACTATTTTTCTCCGCGCACCCTCGTTTATTACGCGCGAAAAGCGGGTCTCGGAACAACACGTGCGTTTCAAACAAACATCACCGGTTCGCATATGGGAGGCATTTTTTCCGCATCCGAAGGGACCGATGGCGAGTCCCTGTCTCGCGAATATGCCGGGATGAAGCGCATTATCAGGCTCTGTGACAGAAAACAGGGCATAAAGGATTTTCTGAGGTCAGTTGGTGTAAAATAAAGAAAGAGCAAAGAACAGGCATGAGCCGGAACGCATTCAAAAAAATAAAATCCGTGGCTTTCATCTTCTCCGACTTCGATGGCGTGATGACGGACGATCGCGTGCTCGTTGATCAGAACGGAAAGGAAAGCGTGTTTTGCTCCCGCGCGGACGGTTTGGGGCTCGGAATGCTCAAGAAAAAAGGAATTCCGTGCGTAGTCATTTCAAAAGAAAGAAACCCTGTCGCAAAAATCCGATGTAAGAAATTAAAGATTAAATGTTTTACCGGCGTGGACGACAAATTAAAATGTCTCTTGAGCGTGGCGAAGAAAAGTAAGGTCGACCTCAAAAAGAGTTGTTTTGTAGGAAATGACGTGACTGACATCGAATGTATGAAGAGGGTCGGTTTTGCGATTGCGCCAAAAGATGCGCATCCCGCAGTTCGGAAAATCGCGGATTATGTAACAAAGACAAAAGGAGGAGAAGGAGTATTCAGGGAAGTCGCGGACGTTATTCTCGGCTAGTATATGGAAGAAGAAAACATCAATGAACGACTACAAGAGCACGAGGAGACGATGAGGAAAGTCTCATCCCTTTGCGTTTCCGTCATCGCGGAGATAACGAGCTCAATCGTCGGGTCGTATCGGAAGGGAGGCAAACTCGTTATTTTCGGAAACGGAGGCAGCGCCGCCGATGCCCAGCATATTGCCGCGGAACTCGCCGGGCGATTCAAAATCGAACGAAAGAGTTTGCCCGCTTTCGCACTTACCACGAACACCTCGATTCTGACCGCGATAGGAAACGATTACGATTACGGTGCGGTTTTTGAGCGTCAAGTGGAAGGGATTGTGACAAAAGAAGACGTCGTAATCGGCATAAGCACGAGCGGAAATGCCGAAAACGTGATCCGCGGAATCAAAAAAGCCCGCTCGCTCGGTGCGGTGACGATCGCGTTTACGGGAGAGACCGGAGGGAAACTCAAGGGGGAAGCGGATATTCTTCTTTTGATTCCTTCGACAAATACGCCGCGGATCCAGGAAGCTCATATCACCGCGGGGCATATAATCTGCGAACTCGTAGAGAAAGAACTTTTCGCATAGTTGACTTCGATATCGTTTCGTGAATAAATGAATTGTCGCCCGAAGATATAACACTATGGATAAAAAAACGGTAAAAATCGGCAATAAACTGGTAGGAGACGGATGCCCGACTTTCGTCGTGGCGGAGATCGGTATTAATCACAATGGTGATATAGACATCGCAAAAAAACTCATCGATACCGCGGTGGCTACCGGATGCGACGCGGTGAAGTTCCAGAAACGCACGGTTGACGTCGTTTATACGCCTGAAGAGCTCGCGAAACCGCGAGAGAATCCGTTTGGTCCCACAAACGGCGATTTGAAACGCGGGTTGGAGTTCGGCGAGGACGCATACAAAGAAATAGATCGCTATTGCAAGGAAAAAGGAATCATCTGGTTTGCTTCTCCGTGGGACGAAGCGAGCGTCGATTTTTTGGAGAAATTCAACGTGCCTTGCTATAAAATTGCCTCGGCATCTCTCACGGATGACGGTCTTCTGCGCCACATCAGATCGAAAGGGAAACCGGTAATTCTCTCGACGGGCATGAGTACGGTTGAAGAAATCGATCATGCGGTTGAGGTACTCGGAAAAGACGACTTGATAGTACTTCATGCGACAAGTACGTATCCTTCGAAACTCGAGGAGCTGAATATCCGGGTTATTCCTTTCCTGCGCTCGCGGTACGAGGTACCTGTCGGATATTCGGGCCACGAAGTCGGGTTGATTCCGACGACCGGATCGGTAGCGTTCGGCGCGTGTCTCGTTGAACGTCACATCACCCTTGATCGGGCGATGTGGGGGAGCGATCAGGCCGCCTCCGTCGAGCGACAGGGATTTGAGAGAATAGTGAACGATATCCGCGCGCTCGAGTCTTCCCTTGGAGACGGAGTAAAGAAGGTTTACGAGAGCGAGATCCCCATAAAACAGAAACTCAGGAGAAAGTAACTCTTAATGAAGCGTATATCTCCCCGCCGCGTTTTATGGCGGGGAGTTTTTATATGGTTTCCCTCAGCCACTTCCTATTTTCCCCATAAAAAGTTACTCTGGTCTTATATGAGCACCGACTATCTGAAGGTGGTATATAACGAGGAAAGAACTCCGAAAACGAGCTATCCCGCGAAACTCGCCGGATACTTATCCGGTCGTTTTTCTCTCAAAAAGAACGGAACCCTCCTCGAGGTTGGGTGCGGGAGAGGCGATTTTCTTCTCGCATTCAAGAATCTCGGGTTTCGGTGTTCCGGTATCGATAAGGAACTCGACACAGCGCTCTCGTCTCAAGTGGAACTCAAGAAGACAAACCTTGAATCGGAACGGTTTCCCTTTGAAGACAATACGTTCGACGTGGTGTATCACAAATCGGTGATTGAACATTTTTACTCGGCGGCGCATCTCATGAAGGAAACCTATCGCGTGCTGAAACCGGGCGGGAAGGTAGTGGTTCTCACTCCCGATTGGGTGAGCCAGATGAAGGTATTTTATGAAGATCCTACGCACTGCCGTCCGTACGACACAACGTCTCTTGCCGACACCTTCGCGATGCACGGATTCAAGAACGTCCATGCGGAGAAATTTCATCAGCTGCCGGTCGCGTGGAAATTTCCGCCGATAAAAGGCATTGCCGCGTTCCTGAGAATTTTCTTCTCCACTCCAGCCGCCCGCGCGTTTTCCCGTTTTACGGGCATCAAATTTTTCAGATGGGCCGTCGAACTTATGGTTCTTGGCGTTGCGGAAAAATAGATTCCCGTTGTATTTTCCCGATCAATGAATAACGACGTCGATCTCCAGGAGTTTTTATCGAGAGAAGGAAAACTTCTTCTTTTTGCCCACACCGAGGCGCACGCGAAGGAAATCCTCGCAAGGCGCGACTCGATATCGGCGAACAAGTGCATTGTGATACCGACGTCGGTCGAACCGCGATTCGTGTTCGATGCCGCGAAATTTTCGTATCGTATTCCCGAAGAGTACTACGAATCCAATGAGCTTTCCTCGTATTCCGAAGGATTGGAGAAGCAATGTATCGCCGCGGTACGGGAAATAGATTCTTCGCTTTCGGAAAAACTCCCCCCGATCCGCGAACGCGGGCTTCGGCTCGCGTGGTACGGATTGAACGCGTTTACCGCGAATTTTCTCTCGCTGGGGACCGTTTTGTTCCAGGCGAGGAACATCATTGCACGGGAACTGCCGGACGCGGTGGGTTATTTCTCCGATTCATGCGGCGCGCTCGTTCAGGCGCGTCGTGCCGACGAAGGGTCGCTGTGGAATCCCCGTGAAAATCTTTTTTCGAAAATACTCCCGCTCCTCGCGCCTTCCGAAACGGTGAAGATTACGAATCCCGGTTCGGAAACCGTTTCTTCCCGACGTTTGTCAAAATCGGATTCCCTTTCGTTTCTAAGAAAACTAGTCCAGAAATCCCCCCAACTCTTTTATTTCGTGAATATCGCCCGATCGACGTCATTTTCCCGCGCCGTGCGTCTTTTCCGGAAGCAGCTGCGTTCGAGGCCGGTCATTCTCCTCTCGGGCGGCTATGATTGGAATTTTGCCGGCCAGGCGCTCTTCCGGAAAGGATACTCGGTATCGGGGCAGATCGAAGGAACTCTGGAACGATGGTCGTGCGGTTCCTCCTACGCCGGTATCTTTGAAACGTTATTAAAAGAACTCGAAACGTCTCCGTCGTTCCGAAAAAGCATGAGTGACGGCGACCTTTGCCTTTTTCCGTTTTTCCGGGGGAGAATCTCCTTCTTTTTGCACATGATCGTGCCCGCGTCGCTTCACGCATACGATAGGACGCGGAAATTCTTCCGGAAGAAAAAAATCCGCGCGCTCCTTTTCTCGATCGCGCCGACGCCCATCGCAAAAAGTATCGCGAAAGCCGCACAGGATCTCTCAATTCCGGTAATCGGTTGGCAGCACGGCGACCTGAATTACCAGCCGATCGGGTCGTTGACCCTCGATGACGCGGCTGCAGCCGATCTCTTTCTGGATTGGGCCGAGGGATCGGAAGAGAACCGCAGGAGAGCTCTTCAGGGGCTCGGCTTGAAGAAAGAGCTAAAAGTCGTGGGTTCGGCGAGTATCGATGTGTTGCGGAGCGGCGCAATGCGCGAAGCCGTCGACATGAACGCAACCCTCGTCCGCGCGGGAGTTACGAATGCGCCACGCCCTTGCATCGTGTATGCGACCACGATGTATTATCTGAGCCACGCATACCCCTTCAATTCGGTGCCGTGGTCCGACAATTCCATTTATGACGCGCAGCGAACGATCATCGGACGGCTTGCGGAAATGCGGGGAACGAAGATAGTGAAACTCCATCCGACACGGTCATACGCCGTATCGGGACTTGACCGCTATGTACATTCGTTCGCATCGAAGGGGATAGTTGAGATCAGATCGAGCGTCGGTACGATGGATCTTTTTTCCTGCGCGGATGCGATTATCGTCGACATGCCGAGCACGACCGTGATACAGGCGGTTACGTACCCGGTGCCGGTGTTCTGCCTTACGAAAAATCTCGGTCTCTCCGAGGACGCGAAGCGGCTGCTTTACAAACGAGCGGTATGCGCCGACGATCCCGATGTTCTTATGAATTCTGTGTTGCAATGGCTTGAGAAGAAGACATATTCCGCGGACTGTTCGAATAATGAGTTTCTCGTCCGTTACGGGACCGCACTCGACGGGAACGCCGCGGAGCGTGCGGCAGCCGCGGTTGCCGATTTTGTAGAAAAGAAAAGCGTTTTTTGACCTTCCTCCCCCTCGGACGTATACTTTTAAGGAAGAAAAACTCGATGAAATCGACGGTGAAAATACTCGTGTTCGGGGGAGCCGGCTTTATTGGCTCGAATTTCGTGCGATACGTTCTGAAGCGACATCCCGGGTGTCGCGTGGCAAACTTCGACAAACTGACCTACTCGGGGAATCTCGATAACCTGAAAGACGTCGCGCGCGACCGCCGCTATCAATTCGTTCGCGGCGACGTGGCAGACAAAACGGCGGTTGATGCAACGTTTAAGAAATTTCGTCCGACGCACGTCATTAATTTTGCGGCGGAGACGCATGTCGACAGAAGTATCCATGTCGGCGCGAAAGAGTTTATTAGCACGAATGTCGCGGGGGTATTTAATATTCTCGAGGCGGTAAAGTCGATGCCGGGGGTGGAAAAGTACGTGCAGGTTTCGACGGACGAAGTGTACGGGAGCTTGTCGCTCGGTTCCCGATCGGAATTCAAGGAAACGACCGCGTTTGCGCCGAACGTTCCGTACGCCGCGACAAAAGCGGGCGGTGACATGCTTTGCCGGTCGTATCACAACACGTTCGGAGTGCCGGTCGTCGTTACGCACTGCTCGAATAATTACGGGCCGTATCAGTACCCGGAAAAACTCATTCCTTTTTTCGTGTTGCGGATGATTGAAGGAAAGAAACTCCCGATGTACGGCGACGGGAAAAACGTGCGGGACTGGATCTACGTGCTGGACCATTGCGAAGCGCTGCGGCTCTGCCTTTTCAGAGGAAAGGCGGGGGAGGTATATAACATCGGTGCCGATAACGAGATGAGCAACCTTGAAATCGCGGATCTCATCCTTCGCATGTTCAAGCGCGACCGGTCATGGATCGAGTTTGTGAAAGACCGCCCGGGGCACGACAGGCGATACGCGATTGATGCGTCGAAGATAAAAAAAGAACTCGGTTGGAGGCCTACAACGCATTTTCGCGAGGCGTTTTCCGCTACCATCCGGTGGTATCTCGATAATAGGGAATGGATCGACAGGGTGAGAAAAAGAACCGGGGTTTTTAACCCGCATATTGATTTATGGAAAGGTCATCGTACAATGTCAAAATAATAAAATAGTGATATGAAAGGAGTCATTTTAGCAGGGGGATCGGGATCGCGTCTTCATCCTTTGACCGCGGTCACGAACAAACACCTTTTGCCGGTATACAACAAGCCGCTCATTTATTTTCCAATCGAGAAACTCGTCGAAGCGGGCGTTACCGACATCTTAATCGTCACAAGCGGCGAATACATGAGTCATTTTACGAGCCTGCTCGATAACGGATCGGGGCTCGGCGCGCGGCTTCGGTATGCGGTGCAGCTTGCTCCGAACGGTCTTGCCGATGCGCTCCGCCTCGCAAAAGATTTCGCCCAGGGAGAAAAAATCATCATGGTACTTGGCGACAACGTATTCGAAGATTCCTTAAAAGAGCCGGTTCAAGCGTTCCAAAAAATGAAGGGGGCAGCCATTTTTCTCAAGGAGCATCCGGAGGCGCGGGATTACGGCGTCGTCGAGATGAAAGACGGAAAAGTAATCGACATAGAAGAAAAACCCGTTGCGCCGAAATCGAATTGGTGCGCGGTGGGGATTTATATGTACAACCCCGATGTATTCGATGTCATCGATACGCTCAAGCCCTCAAAGCGGGGCGAGTACGAGATTACGGATGTTAATCGCGTATATCTCGAGCGAGGCGAATTGAGTTACTTTAAACTGAAAGGGGAATGGTTCGATTGCGGGAACTTCTACTGGCTTCTCAAGGCAAATCTCTTCGTTGCGAAGAAATACCATAATTTTGATTCCGGAAACGCGTGACACATTATGAAAACACAACAGGGTAATTCGGTATCACAGCCGACATTTTCGTGCACTAACTGCGGTGCGGCTCTGCAAATCGAGGCAGAGCGCCTTTTTTGTAATGCATGCGGTGCGGCATACAAAGTGGTACGTGGCATTCCGGATTTCATGCCCGAGGACGGATACTGGTGCAACGTAAACAGAGACACGATGAGACGATTGAATAAGGAAGCAAAGGAGAGCGGCGACTGGATGGCGAGCGCAAAAAAAATAATTCCCGAATATAGCGCGCATTTTACTCCTCTTGCAAGAGGGGATATGCAGTTTCTCTGGCCCGCAAGGAAAGAAGCGGTAATCCTGGACGGAGGAGCTATGTGGGGAGGAATTGCGGTTCCGGCGGCACAGTACCACGCGCAGGTGTATGCGCTTGATAAGACGATTGAAACGCTTGAGTTTTTGAAAATCCGATCGGAGCAGGAAGGTCTTTCGAATATTCATCCCGTTGCCGCGGATTTGAACGCGAAACTCCCTTTTCCCGATAACATGTTCGATCTGGTGGTTTTAAACGGCGTATTCGAGTGGCTTGGGGTGATACAAGACGTTGTTCTTGAGAAACATTGGGAGGGAAAATTCGAAGAGAAAAGGGGAAAGGAGCCCGATCCGAGATCCATGCAGCGTGCGGCACTCCGCGAATTATACCGGGTATTGAAGCCGGAGGGAGCGATATGCATAACGATTGAGAACCGTTTGGGAATCCAGTATTTTTTGGGAACGCCGGACGATCACGTAAACGTGCACTGCGTTACCCTGCTTCCCCGCGTTCTTGCGAATTGGATTACGAAAAAAAGAAAGGGAATCGCGTATCGAACGTTCATTTATTCGCCGCGCGGGTTGAAAAAAATCGCGCGGGAGGAACGCTTCAAGGTTTCTTCCTTGTACTCCGTCTTCCCTCATTACAATACGATGGACAGTGTTACTCCTTTTGATATTTTCCATCGCGTTCTCTCGCCGATATCTCGCGGATCGAATACCAGCTTGAGGTGGAGAGTAATCGCGTTTGTTTTGGGGTTATTTCCCCGGCGTCTCGAAAAATACTTTTCTCCAAGCTTGGGAATAATTCTCCGTAAGGAATCGTCCCGCAACCCCGCTCCATCGCGCATCATCTCGCTTCTCCGGAACGCGGGATTCCTAAAGGGAGACGCATGTTCTTATAAGGCAAGGATGACCCCCTCGAGAATGAATGACAGAAACCCGGCGCACTTCACGGTGTACGATACGAGCAAGGGAACGCCTATCTTATTTTGTAAAGTCGGAAGAAAGGACGATTCGGGAATTTTTCTTCGTCACGAAGTGGAGATGGTGCGCTATGCGCGGTCTCTTATCAAGAGCGAGTCGCTCCTTTCGCGCATCCCCGACGTTCTCGGGATCCACGAAGAAAAGCATGAACCGCCGGTCGAGATTATAAAGCACCTTGAAGGGAAACCGGTGAGAATACGGTTGTGGGAAACCTTGAGGACATTTTCTCCCAAACAGATAAAAATCAGATCTTTATTTGCGGAGAAAATCGCCCGCTCGTTGCGCGGTTATGCGACAAGGAGATGGCTTCGAAGGATCGATCCCTTCGTACGGCAGGGAATTCGATTGCTTGCGGAATTGCATCATTCGACCGAGAGCGGTGGGGTTTTGGATAAAAAAGCGTTCATCTCGCACGCTAAAGAACAGGCGGCTCAGGTACTTGCGCGGGTAAATGACGACGACACGAAGGAAGCGTATGATTCGTTTCTCCGCGCTCTCGAATCGTGTAAGGACTTCAAAATTCCTCTTTCCCTCGAGCACGGGGATTATGACCTCTGCAACCTTGTTCTTGATCGCAAGGGAGTAATGCATATGCTTGATTTTGAACACGCTGAAAAGGAGGCCGCCCCGTTCTTTGATCTCGCCAATTTCCTATTTTCCCCCCTCCTCGTACAATGGAAGAGGACGGGGGAGGGAGAGGAACTTGAGGCGTTTTCGGACAGATTCGGATGGAGGGAAAAAATCAGGGAGTGGGCTGACTATTACGTTGCAATATCGGGACTTCCTCGCGAGCTTGTGACGCTCCTTCCTCAGCTCGGCGTTATCGCGCAACACGCGAAACATTATCCTCCTTCGCGCGATCCGAACTCTTATCTGATGTACGGAGATGAGAGTTTCCGGGCGCTGATGCGTTTTTGTCTCTAAATCCATGTATAGAATTACCCACCTCTTCATTCGAGCTTTTGAAAAAGCGCTGCACATCCTTCATAAGTGGGACGAGCGATTCGGGGGGCGCACGTTCCGCGCCGAGCGGCACCGGAAGTTGGTTATCCGATCGGCGGAGTGTCATAGTATGACCGGTGACGCCGACGAAGCGTATTACAGAGATCAGTATTGGTTCTGGATGGAAAAATATTTCCGGGAAAATCACGTGTCGCCTGTCGGCTCGTTCCTCGACCTCGGATGCGGACAGGGGCGTTTCTCGTCGCTTATCGCCGAGCACTATGTGCGTTCCGGCGGGAAGGTGGTAGGTGTTGATATTTCTCCCGAAGCGATCCGGGTTGCCGAGGCGTATAAGGAAGAAAAAAATCTTTCTTCCACGGAATATCGCGTAGACGATCTCGTGCCGTTTTTAAAACAGAGCAAGGATAACTCTTTCGATGCGGTGTTGTTTATCGAGGTTGCATTTTTTCTCCCCGGGTGGGAATCGGTAACGAAGGAAATTCTGAGGGTGTTAAAGCCGGGAGGACTCCTGTGCGCCTCCTTCAGGTCGCGTTATTTCAGTCTTTTGTACTCCATCGCTTGCGGGAAATGGTCCGACGTTCCGGTTATATTGGAGAAGAAAGAAGGGGTATTGTGGAATACCGACATACACTTCGTGTGGGGATCGAACGACGAAACAAAGCAATTCCTCGAAGAAACGGGTTTTGATGTTCTCGGTGTGATGGGGATAGGAAACTGTTCCGGTATCGAGGGGGATCCGCTTGCGCCGGTCGCCCGTCCCTCCGGATTGGATGAAGAAGAAACCAAGTTGCTCATGAAGTCGGAGCTTGCCGTAGCCGAATCGGTTCCCGATGCGGGGCGCTATATGTTCTACGTCGCGAAAAAGAAATAAAATGAAGCAGATGCGGAACACTACCAATAAAAAAGCAATCAAGCTTTCGAAATCGGTGGTAGATATGAAGGAAGTGAATGCCGTGCGTCATGTAATGCTCGAGGTGGGATATTTTGGCATGGGGGGTGAGGTTAAGGCATTTGAATCGGAGCTAAAAAAATTTCTCCGGACAAAGGGAGAAGTGGCATGCGTGAATACCGGCACCTCGGCACTCCACCTTGCGGTAGCGGCGGTTACGAAACCGGGCGATGAGGTTCTGGTGCAGTCCCTGACATATCTCTCCGATTTCCAGGCAATACGCGCCGCAGGCGCCGTTCCCGTCGCCTGTGAGATAGATCCGAAAAACGTGACAATCGATTTAAAAGACGCTGAAAGAAAATTAACCAGGAAGACGAAAGCGATCATACCGGTGCATTATGCCGGGGACCCGGGGGATTTAACGAAGATCTACACGTTTGCGAGAAAACACCGTTTGCGCGTCATCGAAGACGCAGCCCATGCGTTCGGAACGGTTCATAAGGGGAAACTCGTCGGTTCGTTCGGAGACATCGTATGTTTCAGCTTTGACCCGATTAAAAACATCACTTCGGGGGACGGAGGGGCGGTTGTGACCGCCGATAAGCGCGTTCTACGGTATGTGAGAGACGCCCGCCTTCTCGGCGTTATGGGCGACTCGGAGAAACGATACAAGGGCGAGAGAAGCTGGGAGTTTGACGTGGTACGTCAGGGATACCGGTATCACATGACGAATATCTCGGCGGCGATCGGGCGAACGCAACTCAAGAAATTCGGAAAGTTTAAGAAGAAAAGACAATCGCTTTCCAAGAGGTATTATCGGCTTCTCGCAAATGCAAACGGAATCGTTCTTTTTAAGACGGATTACCGTTCTGTGGTGCCGCACATATATCCGATACGGGTATTAGGCGGGTTGCGTGACGCACTTAGGGAACATCTGGCAAAGCAGGGCATCGAGACCGGTATCCATTACTATCCCAGCCACCTCCTGAGTTATTTCAGGAAACGGGGCGTTGCATTCCCCGTGACGGAACAAATATATAGCGAACTTCTCTCGCTCCCGCTCCATCCCGACGTGACGAAAGACGAGCAGGACAGGGTTATCCGCGCCATAACAACATTTTTTCAATGGAACAAAAAACGCCCGCGGTAAGCGTTATTATCAACTGTCATAATTCCGCTCCTTTCCTTCGGGAGACGATAGGAAGCGTTTTTGCGCAAACCTTCACCGACTGGGAGATCGTCGCATGGGATGACGCCTCGGAAGATGAGACGCCTCAAATCGCGAAAAGTTACGGGGAGAAAGTAAGATATTTCAGGGGAGAAAAAGCCGCGTCATTGGGACAGGCGCGTAACTACGCATTCAAGGAGGCGCGCGGAAAATACGTTGCGTTCCTTGATCATGATGATTTGTGGCTTCCCCGGAAACTCGAACGGCAGGTGGCTCTTTTTGAGAAAAGTCCGGAGGTCGGTCTTGTTTATACGCAGACGGTTTTCTTCAATAATTCCGGCGATCACCACCTTGCCTATCGAGAGAAACCGCCGGAGGGGCTTGTATTTCGCGATCTCATTAATGATTATCCCTTCGTGCTTTCGTCCGTCATGATACGGAAGGAGGCGGTCAGGGGATTACAAGAGGTTTTCGACGATCGTTTTCATTTCATCGAAGAGATGGATTTGTTCCTTCGCATCCTCCATGATTGGCGCGCCGCATATCTTGAGGAGCCGCTTACCAAATATCGGATGCACGAGAAAAGCTTTACCTTCAGTCACGGACTTTTTTATCCGGAGGAAAAAGAACTTCTCGTGCAGAAGCTTATTTCGTTATATCCTCATTTTTCCGAGGAGTATACCAACGAGCTTCTTACATTGGAGTCGCAGATCGCATATGAGGAGTTTCTAAAATCGTGGCGCGAAGGGGATGCGAAGAGGGCGCGACGCCTCGCACGACAATCTCCTGCTTGGAATAAAAAGTTGAAGATAGTGTACGCGCTTTCCCGGCTCATGCCATTCTCCTTTTACGTGGCGCTCCGAAGGCTTATAAAAAGAAGGTTTTACTCCGTGTGACGCGTTTCGAGAGTTCCTTGAACAGCTTGGTGCGTTTACGATACAATGGGTACTATCTTATGAAAGAAACTGATTTGAAACTCCACTTGGGTTGCGGCGACAAGTACCTCGAGGGGTATCTTAATATCGATTTTCCCCAGTCGGAGCATTCCGTGATGAAAGTGAAAGCCGATCGCTACGCGGATATCGCCACGCTCCATTATCCGTCCGGTTCTATCGCGGAAATTCGCGGCCACCACGTATTCGAGCATTTTAGAAGAGCCGATGCGCTCCGTCTGCTTCTCGAATGGCGCAGGTGGTTGAAACCGCACGGGGTTCTCCATTTGGAAACTCCCGATTTCGCGACCTCGATCTTCTACTATCTTTTCGGTGGCACCAAGGAGCGTTACGAGATTTCACGCCACGTGTTCGGATCCCAGGAAGCGGCGTGGGCGTTCCACGGAGAAGGATGGAATAAGGAGAAGTATAAGTTTGTTTTGAAAAAACTCGGTTTTGGAAATTTGCGTTTCCGCAAGATCTCGAATGATCTCGCGAAGCGATTCCAGGTGCCGGCCCTGAACATACCGGGCATGTTTATACCGCTTCCGGTATATCGGAAATTCGGAGGTAAAAAATTACCGAATATAACCGTCTTCGCCGAACGGTTGCCGGGTGAAATCGATGAAAAGAAAGCGGTGCGGGAAATTCTTTCGAGATATCTTGTCGGTCGGGAGGGGGAAGCGATGCTAGACGTTTGGATGAAGGATGTATTTTCTTCATGAAAATACTCATCACAGTCGAGTTCTACCATGCCCCCGGCGGGGGAGGCATTGCGGAACAGGCACGTCAGATTGCCGAGGGGCTCGTTCTGCGCGGCCATGAAGTAACGGTCGCGACCTCGTTTTGCGAGGGGCGCCCCGCGCTTATAAACGGAGTACGCATCAGCGGTTTTCGGGTCGTAGGAAGTCTTGTGAAAGGGATACGCGGCGAAAAGGAGGCGTATCGGCGGTTCATTCTCGGAGGAAACTACGACGTTATCCTTAATTTCGCCGCGGACACGTGGACGACCGATCTCGCGTTCGAGATCGCTGATTCGATTCATGCGCGTAAAGTGTTAAGTACGCCGGGACTTTCGAAGGTGGGCGATCCGCGTTTCAATTCGTATTATGAAAGTGCATATGTAAACGCGCTTCGCAAGTATGATCGGATTGTATATACCTCCCCCCGCTATCGGGATAAACTGTTCGGAGATAAGCATGGATTGGGAGATAAGGCCGCTGTCATCCCGAACGGCGCAGGCGCCGAATTTCTCGCGCCGTCCATCGGATTCAAGAGCCACTACAATATTACAACGCCACATCTGTTCCTGGACGTTTCGAATCATTTTTTTGCGAAGGGGCATCAATTTGTGATCGAAGCGTTTCGTAGATTAAATCGCGATGACGCGACGCTCGTTATTATAGGAGGTCTTCCGACGCGGCATTCATGGTACAGTTGTTATCCTTTCTGTGCCGCACAGGGCATCTTGAATCGCCGCATCAGAATTCTCGGAAACGTCCCGCGTTCGTACGTGGTCTCGGCTTATCAGGAATCCGACGCGTTCCTTTTCGGATCGAAACTCGAATGCGCTCCGCTCGTGATGTACGAATCGTTTGCAAGCAAGACCCTCTTCATTACTACCGATATCGGAAATGTGAGGGACCATGAGACGTGCGTCACGATCGTGAAAACGCCCAAAGCAATGGCAAGTGCCGCGGAACATTTTCTCGAACATAAAGACGAGCGCCGCGAAATTACGGACCGTGCGTTCGAGCTCTGGAAACGCGATCATACGTGGGAGACAATTGCCATGCGGTACGAGGCTCTGTTCGGAGAAATCGCAAAAGCAAAAAGTTCTTCATGAGTACGATTGTCCAAAGCAGAGGAAAATGTCCCGTGTGCCACGCGGAACGACACGCAATTATACATGCCCGCATGGAAGAAACAGGAAAGGTACAACGCGTCTATCCCGGCGTGGCCTTTGCC
Organism: bacterium; assembly: GCA_021814165.1. Taxonomy (GTDB): domain Bacteria; phylum Patescibacteriota; class Minisyncoccia; order UBA6257; family GWB1-50-10; genus JAKAHD01. The sequence goes on along the minus strand of JAKAIX010000002.1, from coordinate 11,481 downwards.
GTTATGCGGTGCAGCTCGTGCGGCACGGTTTTCACCGATCCCCAGCTTGCCTACGGAGCCCTCTCTTCTTTCTTTGACGAGTCGTACGGGCCGTTCAGGGTGGCGGGAGCGCGCAATGCGGGCGTAGTCGCGCGCATCCTCGCATTACTGAAACGGAGGACGTTGGGGCAATACTTCGGGTACGGCGAAAAACGATGGTGGCAGTTTTCCCTTTTCCCGTTTCGTCTCGCGTTCGCCCATTACCCTCGTTTCGTGAAAGGAGGGCGGCTGCTTGATCTTGGCTGTGGTGCGGGGAATTTTCTCGCCGACCTCAAGGGCTTGGGATGGGAAACGTTCGGCGTTGATCCGAGTCCGATTGCGGTGGCGTCGGCGGTAAGCCAGGGGCTGAAGAATATTTCCGTAGGGAGCGTGGACACGCTCGAATTTTCTGACGGTTTTTTCGATGCCGTGCATCTTCTCCATGTTTTTGAGCATTTCCCCGATCCCGCGGCAGCGCTCAGGGAACTCAACCGCGTTTTGAAGCCCGGAGGGGTGCTGGTAATCGGTGTGCCCCAGTACGGCGGTATCAGTTCGATAATGTGCGGGAAGTGGTGGGACGGCTTCGTAATCCCGCTCCATTACGTTCATTATCGGAAGGCAACGTTCCAGCGTCTCTTTAAGGAAGCGGGATTTTCTCTTGAAAAAACGTATTCGACCGATTTCTTCAGCAATCTTTTTTCTTCTTTTGAAACGATGTGCGGCACGAAATGGCCCGTCTCGCGTTCGTGGTTCGGGAAAAAACCGGTTCGGATGATAAAGCGCGTGCTCGGGCTTTGCGATTACTTCCCCGGCAACAGCATCGCCAACATGTTCGGTCTTGGCGCGCAAATAACCGTCATCGCAAGGAAGACGGCCGATGTTTCTTGAGGATGCGTTTCGCGCGTGCGTATCGCGCAGGAGTGCCGATGTCGATTGCTTCGCGTTTAATCGGTACGCCGAAGAGAACCCCCTGCCGCGCGAGCGAGGAAAAAACCTCTTCTTCAAGCGAGAACCGTTTTCGTTTTGGCATAACGTCAAAAACCTCCCGTCTCATGCAATAAAGCCCCGCACTGATTCCCGATCGGGAGCGTGCGCCTCGTTTCTCTTTAAATGAAAGAATGCGTCCCGACGCATCGGTGAGTATGTTTCCCGCGTCGGTGCGTCTGCCCGCCCGCGTAATGCCCATCGTGACGATGCCGCCTTTTGTTTTGTGAACGGTAAAAAAATTTTGGTAATCCGCGTCGGAGAACGTGTCTCCGTTTGCCACGAAAAAATGGGGACTTTTGATCAAACGCCGCGCATTTCGCACCGCACCTCCCGTACCGAGCGGCTCGCGTTCTTTTGCAAACAAAATCCGGGAGTCGTTTCCATAGCGGGAGATGATGGGATTTTGAAGATGACCTACGGCGAGAATAATGCGCTTAAACCCCGCCTTAAAGAGGTGATGGAGGAGAATGTCGAGAAACGGGGTCCCCGCAATGGGCGCGAGCGCTTTCGGCATATTCGGGAGTGTCGTACGGAGCCGCGTTCCAAGCCCTCCGCAGAGGATTACAAAATCCATTTCGGGAAAACGCGATCGGGAAGATGATGCGCGCCTCATACGTTCAGTCGGGGTGGTAATGTATGATTTGGCTTCCCGCATGCTCGAACTGGAAGGGGACGAAGAAAAATTTTTTCAGCGCTTTTCGGATTGCATCATGCACTTCGGGTTTTGCATAAAAAAGCATGAAGCCGCCTCCTCCCGCGCCGAGAAGTTTTCCTCCAAGCGCTCCCGCCTTTTTTCCCGCCTCGTATATTTCATCGATCTCCGGGCGCGTAATAACGGAGGAGAAAGACCGTTTCAGCCGCCACGCTTCGTCGAGAAGGCGTCCGAAATCGTCGAGCCGTTCCGTGGAGTCGTTCAATATCTCTATAGCCTCATCGACGATGGAAGTCATCCTCGTGAGCTCCCTCTCGAGCAAGGGAGTGTTCTTAATTTGCTCCTGACTTATCTCGGAAGTATTTCTTGAGAAACCGGTGAAAAGAAGGAGCAAGTTGCTCTCCAGTGTCGCAAGTTTCTCCGGTGATAAGACGATAGGGTGAACGGAAAATCCGTCGCGCGCGTTGAAGGTGATTTTGTTGAGTCCTCCGAAAGCGGCGGCAACCTGGTCCTGCGACCCGACGTTCTCTTTCAGTAATTCGCGTTCCACGCGGATCGCCTCTTTCGCAAGCTGGTTTTTTGATACGGTTTTTCCGAGGAGCGCGTGAAGCGCGTGGATCAGGCCGACCGTGAACGAAGAACTCGAACCCATTCCCGTTCGCGCGGGAAGATCGGCTATATAGTGCACCTCCACGCCTTCCTTCAACTCGAAAAGCTTTATTGTTTCCCTTACGACAGGGTGCTCGATTTCTTCGACATCGTTTACGGATTCTACCTTGGACCACGCTACTTTGTATCTTTTTTCGAGTATCAGGGGAGAATACCGGCAGGTAACGTAACAATATTTATTAATCGAGGTCGAAAGTACGGCGCCGCCGTGAGTCGTGTACCAGACCGGGTAATCCGTACCTCCCCCGAAGAAAGAGATGCGGAATGGGGTGCGTGAAATAACCATCAGTTTAAAGATTGCTGAAATCCGTACGACGAATAATCTTGAATCCTTTTATAAGTTCCGTGATGCCCTCCTGGATTGAAATGGCGGGTTTGAATCCGGTGCGTTCTATTTTTTCGTTGCTTACCATATAGTTGCGCTGATCCACGTCTTTTCCTATCTCCGATTCGATAAACACAAAATCGGGGAGCTGCTTTTTTATTTCCTCGCAGAGCTCGCGTTTGCTCAAGTTCGCGTCGCTCAGCCCGATATTGTACGGCTCATTTTTCATTGTTTCGAAATTCTTTATCGCGTGCAGGAACGCGTTTGCCACGTCGCGGACGTGGATATAATTCCGTTTGAAATGCGGCTCGAAGAGAATGACTGCCCTGTCGGTGATTGCCCGGTACACGAAGTCGTTCACGAGAAGATCCAGCCTCATTCTCGGGCTTATGCCGAATACGGTGGCCAGCCTGAAAGTAACGGCGTTTCCCGCGGCCAATATTTCCTGTTCTGCCTGGACTTTGAGTGTTCCGTACAGCGAAAGGGGATTAAGAGGCGTCGTTTCGTCGCAGAATGCCACGCTCCCGTCTTTTGATCTGCCATAGCCGCTGTTGGTGTTCGGGAAAATGATTTTTTGGGAGGCATGGCGCGTCTTTAGGATAAATTCCACCGCCTCGAGATTTATCGTCCGCGCCGCTCTCGGATCTCGGTCGCACGCCGGTGCGCCGACGATGCAGGCGAGCGGTATGATGAATTCCGCATCCTCCATGAGCCGTTTCATGGCCTCTTCATCGCGCACGTCTCCTCTTGCGATATGGAGGTTCGGATGATAGCAAACGTCGAGAAGCGACGTCTGCGAGTACATGAAGTTGTCGATTACCGTAACTTCATACCCCTCTTTTAACAACATCGGCACGAGTACGGATCCGATATATCCCGCGCCTCCCGTAACAAGTATTTTCGTCATGTTTGTTTTTGTTGCATCGACTCTCGTATGCGATCGATGGTGAGTGCCAGCCCCTCGTCGAGAGTAAAGCGAGGGCTCCATCCGGAGAGGATATTTTTTGGTTCCGCAAAAGAAGCGTGCCCGGTTCCGTCTCCGGTTTCTACCACGGTGCCCGTTTTTGCGGCGATCATGTCCGCCACGCTTTTTATCGAAACCCACTCGCCGTTCGTGATATCCGCAACCGGTTGCCCGGTCTCAAATTGGTGCAGGAGTCCTTCCGCCGCATCCCTCACGAAGAGAAACTGCCGCGTCTCTTCGCCGTTCGTGAGAAGCGTGATACGTTTTTTGGTAAGGGCATTATAGATCATATCGGGGACCACGTGGCTTTTTTCTCCTATCTCCTCGAATCCGTATACGTTCCAGAAACGCGCGGTGAGCCCGCCGAGAAGCGTTGTCCATACTTCTCCGACCCTCTTTACCGATCCGAGAACGCTCGGATATCCGGCGAACTGGGTGCTTACGAAAAGGAAGGGTTTCTTCGCTTTTTCCAATGCACCGAAGACGGACTTGCAGAGATCGATGCTCGCGGCCAAAGTGCCTATCTGATACGCGGGATCGGTTGCGTGCTTCCAAATTCCTATCTCCCAGGCGATAAACCATGTGCGATCCGCCCACTCGAACATTTCCGCGTATTTCTCGGCGTGTTTCAGGTCGTCGCCGAGTTTTCTGTCTATGATTCTTATTTCCTCGCCCTTCTCTTCAAGGAGCCGCACGAGTTCGGCGCCTACGAATCCTTTTCCTCCCAGAACAAGATTTTTCCTTTTGGACATGCCGTTAATCCCGCTTTTTTCCTTCGTCTCTGGGAGAAAGGAGGGGATTCTTGATCGGCCACCAGATTCCGAATTGCGGATCATCCCAGCGATAGCTGAACTGGCTCCCCGGATCGTAGTACGTTGATTGCTTGTAATGAAAGACAATTTCGTCGCTCAATGCGAGGTGCGCGTTTCCGAATTTCGGGGGCACGAGCACCTGCCACTGATTTTCTTCCGTCAGCACGAACGACTCCCACTCGCGGAATTGGGGCGATGTCTCGTCGCAGTTTACCACCACAAAATAGAACCTCCCCCTGAGGCATGATATTAATTTCCATGTTGTCTTATCGCCGTGGATTCCGCGAAGTACGCCGCGGGACGAAACCGAAATGTCGTCCTGCACAAAGTGCGCGGCTATTCCTTTTGCGCGATATTCCTCTTCGTTATATGTCTCAACGTATTTTCCCCTGAAATCCTCGTTTATTGACGGCTTTACGAGCAGCACGCCTTCAAGTTTGGTGCGGGTTACTTCTATCATGTGATAATGATAAATCACAAGGGAGCGCGAAATCAAGGAATGAACGAAGTCCGCTCCGTGGTTTCGTCCCCTTGCAGTTTCCCGTTTCTCGGATATAATCGTGGTACGTGAAAAAAACTTTTTATATTCTCGATCACCTTTTTCTCCCAACGCCCTATAACCACCGGTTCTTTGTCGAAAAGTTCGCGGCAGGATTCGCGCCGCACGGTTTTGATGTCAAATTAGTACGTCACGTGGAGGAAATCACCGAGCCCGGGTTCGTAATGATCTCGTGCCATAATTTTTTTTATAACTCGATTTGGGGGATTCGCATGTTACGCGCCGACGTGACGCGTTTTCTGCACCCGATCAAATGGATTCCGGGACACGACGTATTCTATTCCGCGGCATACGCGGATGGCGTGCTTGGTATTGTCGCCGAGCGGCTTCAAATCCGCGTTCTGAAACAGCTTGCGAAGAAAAAGGACATCGTGGTTATCGCGTGGGCGTCTTCGCTCGTCTATGTTATGGAACGGCTCGGCATGCCGTATCTCGTGAGCGGCGAGTATTACCGCACGGAAATTCCTCGAACGTCCCCTGTGTGGGAATGGTATCGTCTCTACCTTAAAGACAGGAAAGCGATTCCCTATCCGCTTTCCGCGAACGTGCATCCTGACGAGGTAGGAGAAGGATGCGTTAACGAGAAATATGAAATTTGTTATATAGGAAACAAGAACTACCATCCGGAGTATTATGGCCCCTTCCTTAATAACCCGCGCGCGAAGATATTTCCCACTCCGCCGTACGTGAAGGAAGAAACCAGGGTCGACGTTTACAAGAATTCCATGGTTTCCCTCGGGTTGAGCGATGCGAGCAACATTGAAAATAGGATGGTAACCGAGCGGGTCGTTGAATCTCTCGCATATGGAGCGCTGTGTTTTTCCGATAATCCCGCGGCGCCCGAGGCGACCGACGGATGCGCCATTTTCGTGAAAGACAAAAAAGACCTGCTCGAACGCCTTACTTATTACGTAAGTCATAAGAAAGAAAGAGAAGAACTCCGGCAGCGAGGGTTCGACTTCATAAGGAAAAAGGGAACGAACTACCATCGCGCGGTGGAATTTATTGAGCGCGCCAAAGAGTTATACCAGCCGGTTTTTTTGTAAAACAATGGAACGATTCCGGAAATTGTACGCGAAGTTTATCCCGATTCTTTTCCTTTTTTCAATCGTCGGTCTTGTATGGCGGCGGCAGAATACGGTTGTTACGGATATCCCGAAAGCGTTCGAGGGAATTCTTTTGGCGCTCTTTCTCCTGGTTGTGGTGCATCTCATTATCTCGAAGTTCAAGGATCCCATTGTTCAGTACGCTAAGATTTTCTTTTTTCCCTACGGAATTATTACGGTGGTCCTCCTTCTATGCGCCATAGGAGGCAACGTAGTAAGCGTGTACCGTTTTCCGTCTTGGATCGATAATGCGAGGGAAGTTGTCTTTGAATATATAAGGATCATATTCGTTTTCCTGTTTTTCTTCATCACGGCTTATTTCGTTTCGGAATATAAAAAAGTTGCGTCGTGGATCCTGGGTATCCTGGCGGTAAGCCCGCTTGTTCTCTTTCTTGCTTATCTCCCTTCCTGGCAGGATTTCCTGGTATTCAAGGGGCGGTTGATCGGATTCGAAGGCGATCCTAATTATCTTGCCGTTACCATCGGCTTGGGAATCCTCATTTCTCTCGCCGCGTGGTTTTTTTCGGAGAAAAATCTGAAGTGGCTTGGATTGCTGGGATTTTTTCTCTACACGCTGCTTTTTGTGTGGGCGAACTCAAGAGGGGCTTCCGTGGCGCTCGGCGGAACGTTTTTAATTCTCATGGCCGCCTATTTGTTTATGCGCGGTTTCTCCTTGCCGCACGTCGGTAAGGTGGCGCTCACGCTTTGCATCGGTGTCATCGCGCTCGCTCTTGGCTTTCTCATAATACCAAGAGCTTCCCAGTTCCAGGTATTTGAAAGAAACATGTCGCCATTTTCATCGTATGCCACTCTTCGCAAGATAGCCCTTTCCCAGTCCTCAAACGACAAAGTCGCATTTAATGAAGTTCTGACTTCCGGGCTTACGTTTAACGATCGCTTCGTGGAAACAATTCGCGGGAATATCTGGAAGGCCGGCACCGTGATGTTTCTTGATTTCCCCCTCGGACTCGGTCCCGCATCGTTTAAGTGGAACCCTGTCGGCGGATTGGGGCGCGCCCACAATACGTACCTGGAAATAGGGATCACTGCGGGTTGGATCGGTTTTCTCGTTTGGCTTGCGCTGCTTATCATTATTTTTTTGAGGTGTTATGAGGCGTCTCGGAGCAATGATATGCTCGCGCTTGCGCTCTCCGCTTGTTTTGTCTATCTGCTCCTCAACATGTTTTTCTTGGATATGTTTACTTTCAGGTGGCTGTGGCTTATTATGGGGACGATTGTCGGATATGATCTCTTTCGCAGGAAATATGGACATGATCCCGAGGGTCAGCATCATTCTCCCCACGTATAATCGCGCGGCGCTCCTTGGGCGCGCCATACGAAGCGTGATCGATCAGAGTTACGCGCAATGGGAACTTATCGTGATTGACGACGCCTCGACGGACGAGACGCCGAAAGTGTTGAAAGAGTGGCAGGAAAAAGATGCGCGTATTCGCGTGATTACGAATGCGGAGAATCTCTATCCCGATATCTCGAAAACGTTAAACAAAGGACTGGAAGCGGCGCAAGGTGAATATGTCGCCCGTCTTGATGATGACGACTATTGGTGCGGTAAAGATAAATTAAGGAAACAGGTTGAGTTTCTCGATACCCACTCCGCCTACGCGGTCGTAGGCGGCGGCATGATCGGAATAGACGCGGAAGGAAGAGAGCTTTTCCGGTATCTGAAGCGGGAACATGACGGTGACATAAGAAGGTATGCGCTCTTCGCAAATCCCTTTTCTCACACTACGGTGATGTTCCGGAAAAAAATCGCGGATGCCGTAGGAGGATACGGGAATTGGAGTTATGCGGAGGATTGGGATCTCTGGCTCAAGATGGGGACAAGGGGGAAGTTTCATAACATCCAAGAGTATGTCACCGCATACACGATTGCGGGGCAGAACAAGTCCCTTCTCCATCAGGGAAAGCAGATAAAGGCCACGCTTCGCATCCTTAAGGCGCACCGCAAAGAGTATTCTTTCTTCGTGTTTGCATACGCGTTAAACCTTTGCGCGCTTGTCTATTCTTATCTTCCGTTCTCCTTGCGGAAGAAACTGCACGCCCCGCTTTCCCATCTGAAGCGCGGGGTATTTTAGCGAGAGCGGAAAACTCCGCGGGCGGGTACGCCCGAGCAAGCCGGGGAACTTTTATGAAAAACAAGGCACTCTTTCTGGATCGGGACGGCATAATCTGCGAAGCCCTTCCTCGGGGAGAATATCTGGTGTGCTGGGACGAATTCAAACTGATGGACGGCGTCACTGAATTGTTTCAGGCCGCCAAGGAAAAGGGATATAAACTTCTCGTCATTACGAACCAGGCGCAGATCGCGAAAGGGCTCATGAAGATCGAGACGCTTTATGAGGTCCACGAGAAGATGCGCGAGCTGCTTCACGGGCTGATCGATGAAATTTATTTCTGCCCGCATAAGGAGGGAGACGGATGCGAGTGCAGAAAGCCGAAGTTGGGTCTCGTGTGCCGCGCAATCGAAGAATTTGATATCGACCCCGCGCAGTCGTTCTTCGTGGGGGACAGCGATAAGGATGCGCGGACGGGAAAGGCGATGGGTGCAAAAACAGTTTTTGTGAAAAACAGGTATAACGCGGAGGAATTAAAAAGATGCGATCCCGATTTTGTGTGCGATACGCTCGCGGAGATGCGGAAGTTGCTTTGATGCAAAATGGACTTTTGAGAATCTTTGCGTTATAAAGAGTTGGATTAATGGCAAAAAATATAACTCAAGCGGTGGTGCTGTGCGCGGGGCTGGGAACGCGGCTTCGGCCATTGACCGACATGATTCCCAAGGTGATGGTTCCGATCGCGGGGCGGCCGCTTTTGGAGCGCCACATCGAACGCCTCAAGGGGTTCGGTTTCACCGATCTTTTTATCAATCTTCACTATCTCCCCGAAATTATCACGGATTACTGCGGCGACGGGTCGAAATGGGGAGTAACTATCCACTATTCCTTCGAACCGAAGATATTGGGCACCGGTGGGGGCATCAAACAATTCGAGAAAGATCTGAACGATAACTTTCTTGTCGTGTACGGCGATATGGTCTCGCTTATCGACTACCCGAAGATGATTCAAGCGTATTCGGAAAAGGAAGACCCGATCGGCATGACGGTTGTGGGCGATCGCGACGACCGCCTCGACAGCTTCGATCTCGCGGAGATAGGGGAACGCGGGAAGATTATAAAAGTTCATCCGAAGCCGCACGAAGAAATCCCCGCGCACTACAAGGCGTTTCTCGCGGGGCATATATTGAACAAGAGAATGCTTTCCTATATTCCCGCGGACGTGGAGTATAACATCGACCATGAGGCGATTCCCGATGCGATTGCGAAAGGCGAGAATTTTTACGCCTATGAGACGGATGAATATATAGAAGATATCGGTACGCTCGAACGGTACAGGAAGGTGGAGCACTACTTCCTGGAGAAGGGATTGTAGTTGACAAAAGTTTATCTTTAGATTAACTTTGGAATATGGAACAAATTATTGGGTTAAAAGAATTCAGGATGAATGTAGAGAAATATGCGAAGGCGACGAGCGACGGAGAGTCGATTGTGGTCATGCGCCGCTCAAAGCCGCTTTTTAAAGTTACTCCCGTGGACGATGAAAGTATGTGGGAAACGGTTGTTGATTTCACGCGCATAAAAAAAGGAGGAGTAGACATTAAGGATATTCTTTCTCGCGTGTAACGCGGTATGGACAGAATAGAAAAAGCACTTGCGCGGCTTAGCTCCAAAGAACGTATCGTCGTGCGCACTCTTCTTTTACGGATACAAAAAGGGGAGTTGAACGATCTTAATGTAAAGAAACTCAAGGGACGAGGTGATATCTTCCGTGTGCGAAAGGGGACGATGCGGATTATTTTTAGGATAGCAAAAGCACAGGGAATTTCAGTGCTCTCGATTGAGCGAAGGTCGGAGAAGACATATCGGGAGCACTAATAGCCGAGGTCTAAAGCGTAGCGAGCGTTCTCTTTATTCCTTCTTCAAGCTTCACTTTCGGTTTCCAGCCGAGGATTTTTTTCGCTTTTGCGTTTGTGAGAGCGCTTCTATATAGTTCTCCTTTTCTATAGGGAGCGTATCTCGGTTTATCACGGTAGCTGGCACCGCGGGCGATCGTTTCAAATATCTTCTTGTCGCTTATCTCCTTTCCCCATCCGATATTTACGGTCTGTCCATGGCCTTTTTTCAACGCCAAAAGATTTGCGCGCGCGATATCTTCCACATATACGTAGTCGCGGGTTTTGCTGCCGTCGCCGTAGATTATCGGTTGCTTTCCCGCTTTCGTTAATTTCCCGAAGATGGCTACAACGCCGGCCTCGCCGTTCGGGTTTTGTCGCGGTCCGTAGACGTTGGCATATCTAAAAATAAAATAGTCGAATCCGTACATTTGGGCGTAGAAAGTTATGGTAAGCTCTCCCAGGAGTTTTGAGAGCCCGTAGGGCGAAAGCGGAAAGGGTTCGACGGATTCGGAGACGGGGATTTTTTTTGGACTTCCGTACATTGCTCCCCCGGTAGAGGAAAAGATGAATTTCTTTATGCGGTACCTCCCGCCTGCAAGGAGCAGGTTCACCGTGCCCGTTACGTTCACGTCGAGCGTCGGCAGGGGATCGCGGAGCGATTTTACCACTTCCGCAATCGCCGCATGGTGGTTTACCGCGTCCGGTTTCTCTTTTTTAAAAATTGCGTCGATTTTCTTTGCATCACGGATGTCTGTCTTGTAAAACTTCGCTTTCGGATTCAGGTTTTTTCTCGATCCTGTTGTGAGATTATCCACGACGACGACTTTGTGTCCCGCTTTCACGTATGCATCGACGACGTGACTCCCGATGAACCCGGCGCCTCCGGTAACGATTATCTTCATGGCGTTATTGTACCAGAGAGTGAGTTATCCCCAAAATTATCGAGGCCCGGCCTCGATATATTGAGGCCGGGCCTCGATAGATTTGCCAGATTCTCGTTTTTCTCGTATACTATTTCCGCTGCTTTAAAACAATTTATTCATTTTTCGGAGGATAGAAAATTGGGAAAGTTTTTTAAGAAGTTGAAAGGAATAAGCATATTTGCGCTTTTCCGTTCCGGGTTTGGAATCGCGATTCCGCTTATTCTTGTGCTGTATGGAGTATCAATAGTCTCCGAGAAGATGATAACCATAGGGGAGGCATTGGGACTCCTGAATAGGTGGATTGGTTTTTCACTGGTACTCGGCGGATTCATTGTTCTTATATTCCTTATAGGAATACTCGCCGAGGAAACTTCCCTCATAGATTTTTTGAGGGAAAAAGCCGCGAAGAGACCAACCGCGCTCCTTCTTGTGAATTTCATATTTGGGAGGAGAAGGAAGAATAATAGCGGATATGAAGTTTTATGTTATTTTT
>JAKAIX010000006.1 GCA_021814165.1 bacterium | reverse complement strand
GATCTAGTACGATGAGGCCTATGAAGAGAACCGTGATAACAAGACGTATCGCATCGTCCATACTTCTCTATTATTGCATAAACGAACGCGGCTTCCCACGAGGAAGCCGCGTCGATTCTGGTGCGGTCAGGGGGAATCGAACGTCGTCGTCCGCCGACCGGCGGACTCCTCCTTAGAAACCATCGGTTTCTAATTTCGCCCGCTGGCGGATTTCCTCCACGGGGGACCAACGTGTTCCCCCGTCCCCTCTCCTGTTCGATTCCCCAAAAACAAAATAATAAGAACCATCACAAGGATGGTTCTTATTATTTGTGCGGTCAGGGGGAATCGAACCCCCGTCTCAACCTTGGCAAGGTCGTATTCTACCACTAAACCATGACCGCTTTTTATTGACGTTACCTCGGAGGGGAGCTTGTAGGACCTTTCACGTACGGACTGCCGACGGGTCCTTTGAATCCCGACTCGATCGTTCCCTCCCTGTCGCCTGGCGCATGGAGCGGGGCGGAAAAGAGAACCAGTCCCAAATATATCACAAGCGCGAGAACGATGACAACAAGAATTTTTATTATGAACCGCTTCATGACGCGTCGCCGGCGGATTCACCGTGCCAGGAGAGGACCGCGGGATAGATTTCGACAAGAGCGAGGAAGAAGCTTAAAACCAAAGGGCCGAGAATAAACCCCAAGGGGCCGAAAAACGAGATGCCTCCCAAAACGCTCAAGAGCACGAGAAGAGGATGCGCTTTCGTGCTGCGCGCGATAAGACGCGGACGCACTATATTTTCCATAAGCGCTACCACGAAGAGTATCCAGACGACAAACCCGACCATCGCGAGAATGGATCCCTCGAATATCATGAAGATCGCGGCGGGGACCACAACGAGCGCTATGCCGACTACCGGGACAAGCGAGATGATAATCGAAATCAATCCCCAGAGCGCGGGGTTGGGAAGACCGAACGCCCAGAATCCTATACCGACCGCTATTCCCTCGATAATGGAGATCACGAGCGAACCACGCAAAACGGAGTTCGCAGTACCGCGGAGTTTTAACATGATCTCGTTCGTGCGTTCGTGCGAAAGTTGGCTTACTTTGGTAATGGTGTTTTCGATCGCCGCGCCGTCTTTCAGAAGATAGAAAAGCGTGAAGAAGGAAAGGAGGAACGTGCCGGCAACGCTTACGAATCCCGAGAGAACCGATCCTATATTCGCAATTACAAGCTCAAGCGCCTGCTTCACATACTGACCGGGATCGAAGTTGAACCAAGGTGCAATTCTCTGGAGTTCGCCGTGCAGTGACTCGAGAAACGGCGTACCGGTACCGGACACGAGGCGCGTATAAAGCCCCTCGGCTTCCCCAAAGATTTTCACCCCGAAAAACACCAGCGGCACGAGAATTACGATAATCGCGATCATGACCGTCGCGAACGCGGCGATCCCTTCCCGCTTTGGCGTCAGCTTTCGTAATCTGACGTAGAGCGGATGAAATAACACCGCGAACGTGAGTCCGAGCACGATCACGTTCAGGGCCGGCAAGAACACCAGTATCACAAGCGCCAGGGCACAGAGAAAAAGCCCGAGGAAAAATTTAGTTTCAAAGCGTTCCTTGCTCATTGTCGTAGTATTGTGTTTTGTGAGGCCTGAGCGGGAATCGAACCCGCGTATAAGGGTTTTGCAGACCCTTGCCTTACCACTTGGCTACCAGGCCTTTATGCACCTCTCGACGCAATTTCAAACTTCAGGTGCGGCAGGGGTTTTATGTTGAGCTTTTTCAACAGCTTATGCTCAAGCTCCTTCCGTCTATTTTCTATCATTGTATACGCATCGAGTTCTTTTTCAAACGGGAGGACGCCGATTTGTACCATCGCTTCTTCGAATTTTTCGTCCACCGCCACGCTTAAAATGGTAACGAGCGCGCCGTTAAAATTGAACTCCCGCGAGAAAATAACGTTCAATTCCTCTTGAATCACGCTTGCCATCTTGAGATTTCTGAACGGCCTCATCCGATTAAAAGTTATTCTCCGTCGCTGAACAGAAGATAGTCCCCTATTGCTATCGAGTCGCCCGCCTGAACAAGAAGTCCCACTTCTTGGTCCGTTTCGGCGAGCTGAACATCTTTCCGCCCCGACTGAAGATTGACGATCTTTCCTTCGCCGATTTGCTTTTCGTTCTTCCAGATCTCAAAACGTTCCTGGTTTTTGATCGGCCCCAACGCCACGCGCCCTCCCACCACGCGTTCTTTCCCTTTCGGCTCGCCGAAGATCGCGAGCACCTCGATGCGGCGCATTTCCTTCGGAATGAGTTTTTTCGCATATTCCTGAATTCTCTTCCCGAGTTCGTAGATGATGGGAGAATCGATCACGGTCGTGTGCTGCGACTTCGCGAGATTCTCCGCCGCCTTGTCGATCTTTGTCTTGAATCCGACGATAAGCGCCTTCGTGCTTCCCGCGAGTTTCACATCGGTCTCGGTAATGTTGCCGACACCCGTATCGATAAAGCGCGGCGCGGCGGGAAGCTTCAAATTTTCAATCGTAATTTTCAAGGCCTCGAGTGATGCCATCTCGTCGGCTTTCACGATGAGACGGATTGCGTTTTCGTCCGGGACGCTTCCGTTCAAGACGGGTTTTTCTTCCGTGGGGCATTGTCCTTCGCTTAAGAACGTCTCCACATCCGCGTCGTCGCCGGCACAGAACGGCTCGCCCACGTGGGGGAGCTTTTCAAATCCGATTACGAGCGACGGGGCGCACGGCGCGAGCGAGTCCGCCATTTTTCCCGTATTGTCTTCCAAGAATTTTATTTTTCCCTTCGCGCGGGAGGTCGCGATTGAAGCTCCTCGTCTGAGCGTTCCGTTTTTTACGATCACTCCTGCGGTGATTCCCCTTCTCGGATCAAGCCGGCTCGTCAATACCACGCCCGAAGCGGGAGCCGACGGATCGCACGTAAGCTCCTCCACTTCCGCGGCAAGGAGAATAAGATCCAGGAGGTCATTTACCCCTTCTCCCGTCTTCGCGGAGATTTGCTGCCAGGAAATATTTCCCCCCTCGCCCTCGAGCGCGACGCCCGCCGCGAAAAGGTCGTGCTTCGTGCGCTCGATGTCGGCATTGTTCTTGTCGATCTTATTCACCGCAACGACATAAGGAATCTTCGCGTCTAATATCGCCTGGAGCGCTTCTTTCGTCTGCGGCTTCACGCCGTCGTCCGCCGCGACCACGAGAATCGCCAGATCGGCGATCTGCGCGCCGTACGCGCGCATATTCGAAAATGCCTCATGTCCCGGCGTATCGATGAACGTAATCTTCTCTTCTTTATAGGTAATCTCGTACGCACCGATCGCCTGCGTGATACCGCCCGCTTCCCGCGAGGCGATACTTGTCTTCCTTATATAGTCGAGGAGCGTGGTCTTGCCGTGGTCCACGTGCCCCATGACCACTATGATAGGAGGGCGCTTCATAGATATAGGTAAACCTAACAGAGAAGCCATGGGAACACAAGTTTTTTGAATAAAACTTGAACGCATAAGCCATTTCGGTTACCCTCAATTGGTAAGGAGGGGTGACTGAGCGGTCCAAAGTAGCAGGTTGCTAACCTGTGCCCGTCTAAAAGCGGGCCGTGGGTTCGAATCCCACCCCCTCCGCACAATAAGCTGTTGTAAAACTTCATGGCTTCAAAAATTTCGGGCGGCACGGTGCACAAAATACCGCAAGACTTCCGCACGGCAATCGAATCCTACCCGACAGTGAAAGAACTGTGGGAGGATATTACGCCGCTTGCGCGGAACGAGTGGATTTGCTGGGTTACATCTCCTAAACAAGAGGAAACGAGGAAGCGCCGGATTGCCGTCGGGCTCGACAAGATGCGAAAGGGTATGCGCCGGCCGTGCTGCTGGGCGGGCTGCCCCCACCGGTAAAACCACCGATTTTATTACGGTATTGGAGACGCCTTCAACGGTGCCTTTATTTTTATATCCGGACGCCTGTGCATAGCCGCAAGTTTATTTATTCGGCAATCTTTCTATCATTAAGATATATAAAAACTATGAAAAAAGGTCTCATTATTATCGTAGTAATAGTAGTGATCGTGGTCGCCTGCTTGGCCTGGTGGCTGCTTCAAGGTCGAAAAGACGGTAACGGTTCCGGGTCCGGCACGGAAAACATACCTCAGGCGGAGTCGGGCGGATTAGGCGCGCAGATTTACGAAAAGGCGGATCAAAATCCCGCCTCAGCCATGCCCGACACCAATCCTTTTAAAACGGATATCAATCCATACAACAACGCGTACAAGAACCCGTTTGGGCAATAAACCAAAAATATGTTCACCAATAATTTAAAATCAAAAATAATCTCCGCAATTCTCCTGGGTCTGGCGCTCGGCACCGCGGCAACTTATGCCAAGGCGGAGGAGGTTACCCTTAAGCCGAACGAAAGCTGGTCCGGCACTCTTCCCATATCCAAGACGTTGTCTCTCGAAGGCAGAATAGATTATTCCAAGCCGGCGGGAGCGAATTACATACTGCAAGTAAGCGTGAACGGCCAAGTCGTCGCTTCGCCGCTCACCAACAAAGGCCAATCGTTCCGATATGCGGACGGCAGGACTTACAGCTATCTCTCAAGCGCCGGATCATGGATTCTTTTCTACAGCCCGGACTTCAGTTCAAACAACTCGACCGCCGGCGGCGGATACCAAGTGCTTACCGACCCCGGGCAGGCGTATCGCTACACCTGGGATGTTTCCGCGCTCACCAAGAACGCGACCCAGATGACGGTCACCATTAAAAATACTAGCCCTACCTACTCCATTGTAGGCCGCTTGACCGCGTCGGAGGCATCGACGTTTCCGATAAAGGAATTAGGAAATTGCAGCAGCCAGAACGAGTGTAAAAAATACTGCGAAGACCCGGCAAACATGACGGCCTGCACCGATTACGGCCTGAAGATGGGCATGATTTCTCCGGAAGACGCCGCCCGCGCCAAAGAATTTTCTGACGTATTAAAAGGCGATGGCCCCGGCGCGTGCAAGAACAAGGACGAATGCGAGAAATACTGCGCGGATTTGAGCCACGCGGTGGAGTGCGTAGCTTTTGCCGAAAAACACAACCTGATTCCATCCGACCAGTTAGGCGACGCGAAAAAGGTGGTACAGGCCCTGCAGTCCGGAGCGCAATTGCCGGGCGGATGCAAAGACAAGGATTCCTGCGAGAATTATTGCAAGGCGGGCGCACACGCCACGGAATGCATTGCCTTCGCCGAGAAAGCGGGGTTCCTTTCCGGCGAGGAATTGGCCCAGGCGAAGAAGGTTCTGCCCTTTTTGGAAAAAGGAGAAACTCCCGGCAAGTGCACGAATAAGGACGAGTGCGAGAATTATTGCAAAGACAACGCTCACCTGACCGAATGCGTGAACTTCGCCGAGAAAGCGGGGTTCATGACTTCCGAAGAAGCAACGCTGGTCCGTAAAATCGGCGGCAAAGGACCGGGTGGATGCGATTCCAAAGCGGCGTGCGACGCATATTGCAACAAACCGGAGAATCAAAACGCGTGTTTCGCGTTTGCCGAGGAACACGATCTTATCCCGGCGGATAAATTACAACAAATAAAAGACGGGATGGGCCGCTTGCGTTCCGGCATAGGCCAGATGCCCAAGGAGGCGATTGATTGTTTGAAGTCACAACTCGGCGACGACATTGTAAGCAAGATAGAAAACGGCACCTTTACGCCGGGACCTCAGACGGGCGACACGATAAAAAATTGCATGGCTGCAGCGATGCCTCAGATCAAGGAAAAAGTCAGTTCTGCGCTGAAGATGGCTACTCCCGAAGTAACCAAGTGTTTGGAACAAGGGCTCGGCCAGGACGGCTTGCAGAAACTGGAGTCCGGCGGAGACATGACGCCCGAAATGGGAGATACCATGAAGAAGTGTTTCGAATCCATGAAACAGGACGGTCTGAACCGTTTGCGGGAAGCGTTGAAATCCATGCCCGCATCGGCCAAACAGTGCTTCGCGGACAAATTGGGCGCGGACACGATCGCCAAGGTGGAACAAGGAGATTCCTCGGTGGAGTTGGGGCCCGATACCCAGGGAATTATTCAGAGCTGCGTCGAAAGTATGAAAAGCGGCATGATGCAACAGATGCAAACGGGACTGGAACAAGCTCCGCCGGAAATCAGGGACTGCATCAAATCCAAATTGGGAGATATCGAATCAAAAGTGCAGAGCGGAGCCGTAAAAGGACAAGCCGACATACAGACCTTCATTCAGGAATGCATGAAGAACTTCAAGCCGCAGGGAATTCCTTCTCCGGAAGACATGAAGAATTACAAACCTCAGGGCGTGCCTTCGTCGGAAGATATGAAAAACTACAAGGCGCCGGACGCGGGCAGTTTCGGCCCGCCCGCGGGAATTCCCTCCGCTCCCGGAGGAGCGCCCTCGGACATGTGCGCTAATTTCGCTTCCGTTCCTTCCTGCGACTACGTACCGGCCTCCGTGAAAGATCTGTGTGAGAAGTGCAAAAAGTAAATCTGGCAACCGCGCGGGATTCTTTTAACGACGGATTCAAGAAAAAATTAAAATAGGCGTACCTTTATGGTATGCTTATTTTAATTTCACAAAGCCGAAAAAGAATAGGAAAATAATGCCCAAACCGAAAGAAGGAACAACACGGGACGGAAAACTGATGCACTTTTCCGCGGGTGCGCTCATCGAACGCGGCGGGAAGTATCTTTTGATTGATCGCGCGATACCTCCTTTCGGATTCGCGGGCGTCGCGGGACACGTCGACGAAGGAGAAAACGAACGCCAGGCAGCGCTGCGAGAGATAGAAGAAGAGGTAGGACTCGAAGCAGCCGATCTGAAACTTCTCTTCGAGGAAGAGCTTGACTGGAACTGGTGCAGCAAGGGGGTAACTTCTCATTACTGGTATCTCTTCGAATGCCGTGTCGACGGAGACCTGAAACGAAGCGAAGAAGAAACGAAATCCGCAGGGTGGTATTCAAAAAAAGATATTAAAACATTGAAGCTTGAACCCGTATGGGAATATTGGTTCAAAAAACTAAATATTATATAGAACCACAGACGGATTGGTGTTAAAATAATTTCGACTACCTTTCATGGGGGGCGTACCAGTTAATATGAGGCGTGGCCATCTTAATCCCGGCCACTATCGGAAGTCCGCACCGGAAGATGCGGTCTTTTCGTGGTTCGACGTGCCAAAAACGATATGGATGTTCCTGGACCGCGACAGAGGAAGATTTATTTTTTTCAACATACTCCTCTTTGCGGTTTTCTTTTATGAACTTGTTCCTCCGTTCATTATGGGCAAGGTTGTCGACTTCTTCACCCGCTATCATTCAGGCGATTCGTTACAGTCGTTTTATTTCTATCTTATCTTCCTTGCTATTTCATACGCGCTGATAGCGCTGATACGGCTTTACAGCAAAAACGTGTTGAGCAAGACCGGCATCGCCGTCAAATCCAGAGCGAAGATAAAAGGATTCGAGCGGCTTATGGACGCCTCTATCGAATGGCACATGGAGGAGAGCACGGGAAACAAGGTGCAACGGATTTTGACCGGCAGCCAAGGCCTCTTCGAACTCATTAAGCTCGGCAGCGGTAATGTGTACTACATCATCACCAACTTTGTCGGTGTTTCTTTGTTCTTTCTCTTTACCAACTGGGCGTTTTTTCTGTTCGGTCTCATATACACACTAATCTTCTCCGTCATTCTCTTTTCATTTAACAAGAGGATGGAGGCGTTGGGTCTTGCTTACGATCAAGCGCTTGAGAAATCAAGCGGTTCTTACGTAGAAGGAACCAGCAACATTCTCTCCATTAAAGCGGTGGGGGCGGAGAAACATCTTCACTCTCGCCTTGAGGCGCAGGAAACAAACGTCAAAGAACTTCAGTTTGCGCTCGCCGACGCCAACAACAAGAAATGGCGCTTCTTCCAAGTTTGGAACGGATGCTCCTACGGCATTCTTCTGTTTCTCATAGGACAACAGGTCATGGCAGGCGCGATAAGCGTCGGATTGATTCTTGTTTTGTATACCTACTTTAATAAACTAAGGGACGCGGCAAACGACACAAACGACATCGGCATGTCGTTTATAGGATTCAAGATTGATGTCGGGCGAATGATGCCGATTTTCAAAGGAAAACCGACGGTACGTTCCGGAAACAAACCATTTCCGAATGATTGGAATGCGATAACCATTAAAGATGCCGACTTTTCTTATTCAAGCGGACAGAAAGGACTTTCGAAATTCGATCTTGTCATTCCGCGCGGAGCACGGATCGGGGTGGCGGGAGTTTCCGGCAGCGGCAAATCAACCCTCGTAAAGATCATGCTGGGACTCTATGAACTCAAGGGCGGCCAGTTCAAAATCGGCAACAGGGACTTCTACGACATCTCGCATGAAGAAATAACGAACAACATCGCGGTGGTGCTTCAGGAAACCGAGTTGTTTAATCTCTCGCTTCGGGAAAACATCACCATGATGCGGGATTTCGATCAGGAGCTATTCAATCGCGCGGTGGAAATCGCGGATCTGAAAGAAGTGATCGCCCGCTTGCCGGAAGGACTCGACACGAACATCGGCGAGCGGGGGTACAGCTTATCGGGAGGCGAGCGCCAACGCATTGGAATCGCACGCGCAATTTACAAAGATTGCCCGATTATTCTTCTCGATGAAGCGACATCCGCACTCGACAGCACCACAGAAAAGAGAATTATAGATCATCTTTTCGGGGACTCCGCAAAAGACAAGACGTTTATTATTGTCGCGCACCGTCTCGCCACACTGCGGAATGCCGATGAGGTGGTGGTAATAGACCGCGGGACGATTGCGGAACAGGGACGATTCGGGCAGCTCATTAAACGGAAAAATTCAAAGCTCGGAGCATTGTACGCTTCGCAAAAATAAGGTCGGATAATTTACAAAATCATGAACGAAGAAAAAGAAACAACAATGAAAGAATGTAAAAGCCGCAGAGGGATTTGCGGAGGTGCGACAGGATGCATATATGGACTCGGGTTTGTCGGTGCGGCGATCTACTTCATAGGACAAGCGACGACTTTCTGGATGGGCGTTCTTGGAATTCTCAAGGCTGTCGTCTGGCCAGCGATGCTTGTTTACGAGCTCCTGAAATTTCTGAAGGTGTAAATATACAAAATATGAATAAGCATGCTCTTGTGGTATGCTTATTTTAATTTTATGGATTTAAAGCAAATCGCCGGACGGTTTGGTTTAGATGTATCCCGCTTCGATCCCGTACGCCACGCAGTATTAAGTGATGTTTTTATTTGCGACGAGAAATATGTACTCCGATCGAGGACCTTGGAAACGGGGGTGTTTGAGAGATTCAAGAACGAACAAAATTTACTCGGAGAGATACGCCGAATTGTGCCGGTAAAATTTCCGGAACTTCTTAAAACAGAAACGGGGGATAATTTTATCACCGAACAAGAATCGCTTTGGACGGCATATCCTTTTATTCCGGGGGAAATACTTTGCGCATGGTGGAACCTTGAGAAACTATCCGAGGAAAAATCAAAGAACACTTTCCTGACGCTCCGCGAGCTGCACGAGAACACAAGAGGCAAACTTGTCCGCATTGATATCCGAAACGAGTACCATTTTCTCGACGATGTGCGAGAACGTCTCGCCGACAGCGGCAGCGAGATCACCGAGAGAGAGCGTGCGCGTGTAAAGAAAGCGATTGAAATAGTAAATCGTTTCGAACAAAACTTACAGGAACGGGATTTTTGTTTCGTGCATGGTGACTATCACCCCGGCAATGTCATTTTCAACGGAGATAAAATAATCGGCCTCCTCGACACCGACTGGTCAAGAAAAGGGCATTGCCTGGAAGATCTCGCTTATACGCTTATGATGTTTCTCAGGAACTATCAGCAGCAGCAATTTCATTTTGATTTTGAGAACTACTCGAAATTCCTGGGGTGGTACGGCATTCAAGAGAGTGACATTCCGATGTTCAGGGAATATTTCATCCTCTACACATTCTACGACACGCATCTGTTCCGCGATCTGGAACAATTGCCAAATCGCGACCGTGTTTTTGAATTCCAAAAGCGTTTTTTGGAAGACGCGTGCCAAAGATTTTAGACTGGCGATTCCTGATTTCGCTTGTTATGCTTTTTATATGACTCATACTCAACGACTGCGAGAAATCGCAAAGTTCGCATCCGGGCTCGTAACGGGCGACCTCTTAATGGGCTTGTGGTTTATCGGCTCAGGATTGCTTCCGCAGACAATCTTCGGCATCTGGGTTACCCAACAAACAGCCTGGCTCTGGATAGGTCTTGATGCGTTTGCTCTACTGGTTCTGATTCATTATGCGTGGAATCCAAAACTCCTTGAACTTCACGCATCAAGCAAGTCATTATTTCTTATTGTTGGGATTATCACGGGCGCTGTCGCGGTTATTCATTTTCTCCGACTGGTGTTTGGGTGGGCGGTAAATATCGGCGGATGGTTCTTGCCGATGTGGGCAAGTTGGATCGGTATTTTTCTCGCCGCTTTCATCTCGTACGCAAGTTTTCACTTTGCTGCAAAGCACGGGAAGAAAGTCTGACCCGGGATTATCGAGGCCGTTGCTGATTAGATTTTCTTAGCGACGTAAGGAGCTTAGAAAATCAATCATCCTGAGGAGCGAAGCGACGTAGGACTTACCTTATCAAATTAAGACCTCGATAGATTTGAACCGCCGTGGTATTATGCGGGAAGATATGAATAATAAGGTTATTATTTCTCTCGTTATTATCCTTGCTGCGCTTGCAGGAGGGATGTTTTTTCTTCTGCGGCAGGTATCGCAACCGAACCCGAAACCTGATTCGCAACAAACCGTGCAAACAGCCGACGAACAGGAGGTGAGAGATCTCATAGCTCAATTCGGCGACAAGATGAAAGCGATTTCCCTTCTCGCTCCCAAGGATTCTCTTATTAAAGAGATTGAAGATAACTACGGCCCCCTCATTTCTTCCGAACTTCTTGCGGGATGGAAAATGCACCCCGAGTGGGCGCCGGGGCGGCTCACTTCAAGTCCGTGGCCAAGCAGGATAGCGGTTCTTCTTCTCGAGCGCGGGGATGACGGATCGTACGAAGCCCAGGGCAAGATCATGGAGATGACAAGTACGGAAGCGACAAACGGAAGCGAGATCGATTCCGGGCAATCCGTCGCCTTGAAGATCAGAAAACAGGACGGTAAGTGGGTTGTCACGGGATTTACAAAAGCCGTTCCGCGGCAGTGACATGAATTATGAATTAGGAATCATGAATCAGGGTATAAAATATTACTTCTATGCTTCATAACGCACGAATTAAAACCTGGTCCGGATTCGTACACTACGCTTCTTTCTCCTCCATTCGATAGGACGGATTTTGATCGCGTCGCCTCCGCCCTATCGGGCGGTTTTTGTTTATCACTTATATGACACAACTCACTGAACAATCTCATAAAAAAATAATCATTGCGCTTGCGCTTTATCTCACTTCGCTTCTCGCGGCAAATACGCTGGGCTTGAAGATTATGCCGTTTCTCTTCGATTTCCATCTCTCCGTCGCGGTATTTTCGTTCCCTGTCGTATTTCTCATGACAGACGTGATAGGAGAAGTATTCGGAAAACGCACCGCGAAATTCTTCGTGCTTGCCGGCTTCGTGAGTACCGCGCTTTTCATCGCCTACTCGTTCCTCTCGCTTGCGATGCCGTGGTCACCCGAAGGCGAGTGGGCAAGAGCCGGATACAATCAGATATTCGGCACATCGATCCGCATCGCCGTCGCATCCCTCGCGGCGTTTCTTATTGCGGAATACCAAGACGTATTTTCTTTTTTCTTCTTCAGAACGAGGTTTGGAACAAAACATTTTTGGCTTCGCTCCAACCTCTCGAACCTCTGGTCACAGCTCCTCGACAGCGTTATATTCATGATTATCGCGTTCGCGGGGATTTACCCGACCGGAACGCTCATAAGTATTATTATTTCCTGGTGGCTCTTCAAGGTCGCAATGGGGGCATTATACACTCCCCTTTCTTATTTCGGCATCTATCTCCTCCGTGATCATACAACCAATCAAAACAAGAATATTTGAAGAGGGTGAAAATCTTTTCTCTTTCGTCGCGCATTATGTGAAATCGATTCCCGAACGATCGGTAATCGTCATTACTTCGAAGATTGTCGCGCTTGCGGAACGAAGAACGGTACCCGGTGGAGATAAAAGACTAAAAGAAAAGTTGATCCGCAAAGAGAGCGAACTCTCCATACCCACAAAATACGCATGGCTCACGATAAAAGACGGGATGGTAATGGCGTCCGCCGGTATCGATGAATCGAACGGAAACGGGAAATTCATACTTTTACCGAAAGACAGTTTTGGAACGGCGCGCGCTATTCGGAGAAAACTGCGGGAAAAATACCGCGTGAAAAACCTCGGAGTCCTCATTACCGACAGCCGCACGATACCGCTCCGTGCGGGAGTGACAGGCGTAGCCCTGGGATACGCGGGCTTCCGCGGCATCAGGGATTACCGCGGCACGCCGGATATTTTCGGGAGAAAGTTTCATTTCTCGCGCACGGACATAGCGGACAGTTTGGCTACCGCCGCGGTACTCGCAATGGGCGAAGGAAGAGAACAAACGCCGATAGCGGTTATAGAGAAAGCGCCGATTGTATTCTCGGATACCGTCAGGCGAAATGAACTCTCGATTAGCATCGAGAACGACATGTACCGCCCGCTCTTCGAGAAGCCGCTGAGAAGGCGGAAAAAATGAGGAGTTAACAGATACGCGTAATTCTGGTATGCTTACTGCCAATCATGGCACTCCAAGCTACTCACATACGGTTTGCGATCGAGATGAAAGATAAGTGTCCTCCTTCGGACCTCGGGGAATTCATCGCGGGGACCGTTTACCCCGACAGCAGATATATAACGAATACACCGCGAGAAGTCACTCATCCCGAAAATTTTATGGAATGGGACCTAGGAGAGGCGGACGATTTTAAGAAGGGGTGGTTTTTGCATCTCCTTTGTGACGAAGTTCAGGGAGAAGCGGCTTTGGAGCTTTTTCCGCACGTATTTTCGAAGGACGGGAGGCAGTACGACGAGGGGTGGATTAAATACACCGCCGTGAAGATACTTCAGGATTTCCATGAGTTACAGTATTTCGACTTAAAGCCGTATCTCCCCTACCTGAAGCGGGTAAGGAATCCGAACGGCGAGGATATAGAAAAAATCAAATGGCATAATCAGATATTTCTTGATATGTACGCCGAACAGGAAAAAATCAATCTGGAAAGTCACTTCCCGATATCAAGAAAACTGGGTACGAGCGAGCCGGTCGTAGAAAAATTAAGAGAGTGGACGGAGAGGTACCGCTCGGACAAAGAAATTATGGAGAGGGTAAAAAAAATGTATCCTATGATGGTGCGGCTCGCACGCGAAAAGTTATCATAGAGACATGGAAGCAAAACCGAACAATCCCCCCGCACCCGCGAGAAGCAAGAACGTATTTTTCGTAGGCCTCTTGAGTTTCTTCGGCGGCATCAGCCAGGATATATTCTCCCCCGTTCTTCCTATCTACCTTACGACCGTACTGGGGTTTGATAAGGCGTTCGTCGGCATCGCGGAGGGCCTCGTCACCGCGAGCGTGAATATTTTCAAGATACTCGCGGGGTGGTTTTCCGATAAATTCAAAAAACAGAAGCCAATCATCTTCGCCGGTTATTTCTTCTCGATGGTCGGGCGGGCGCTTCTCGCTTTTTTCACCGGCGCCGGCGCCGTGATCGGCCTCCGGGCGCTCGACGGCATAGGAAAAGGCGTAAAGGATCCGCCGAAAAATGTCCTTATTGCCGGCTCCGCGACGAAGGAGACGCGAGGGAAGAGTTTCGGCATTGCGAGGATGCTTGATACGCTTGGTTCGGTCGCGGGACCGCTCATCCTTTTTCTTCTCCTCTATCTCCTTCAAGAGAGCGCGTCGCTGTACCACTATGTACTGCTCTTCAGCGCGGTACCTATTCTCATCACACTCTTCGTACTCGTGACGAAGGTGCGGGAGGTGCCTCACGCTACGCCCGCGAATACCGATACTACGAAGCCGGCGGGTAAAAAGAAGCTGCCCAGGTCATTCTTTCTTTTTCTCTTCATTATTGTTGTCTTCACGCTCGGCAACTCGTCCGACGCTTTTCTCATTCTCCGGGCGAAAAACCTCGGGTTCACGCTCCTCGAGCTTCCTCTTGTGATCGCGCTTTTTAATCTCGTCTACGCCGCGGCCGCAGTTCCTTTCGGTTCGCTCTCTGACAAAATCGGGCGCATCCCCACAATGCTCATCGGGTGGTTCGCATATGCGCTTGTCTATCTCGGATTCGCGCTCTCGGCACACGCTTCGCTTATATGGCTCCTCTACGGCTTTTATGGCGTCTACTACGCGACGAACGAGGGCGTCGCAAAAGCGTTCCTCGCGGATATGGTAGAAACCGAATATCGCGGACGCGCGTTTGGCATCTACGGCACGACGATCGGCCTCGCGACGCTCCCCGCGAGTTTCTTTGCGGGATTCCTCTGGGACAAGTTCGGTCCGCAGATGCCGTTCTATTTCGGCGCCGTGATGGCAGCGATCGCCGCCATACTTCTTTTCTTGTTTTCCCGTCATCTCAAGCATACACAAACCGCGTAAACCAAAGAGAGACATCAATCTATCGAGGCCCGGCCTCGATAGATTTTATTATCCCGTTTATCAATTGACATTTAACAAAAAATGGTTTATTATTTAACCAAGTAGAAATTTTCTAATAAAATATGAGGTTGTCATGTTAACGATCCAGGATGTTAAAAACGGCGGTGGCGTGTATCTGTTTTACAAATCACTGCCAGTGGTAATAATCATTTCAATAATTCTTCTAGTTTCTACCTCCCTCACCCTCTTTCCCAAAAATTTCTCCTCTTCTTTATTTGTGCTATTTGGACTTCTACTTGTCTGTCCTATGCCTCTCTTGGCATATCATTCCGGCAGGCACTTTAGATGGTGCCAGAAAAACTTCCTAGCACAAGAAATAAAAAAATGTGCAAGAGAGCTTCCGAAAAAGAAATTTGTACACGAGAAGGATGCCTTAGAAGAAAGTAAGGCGCTTTTCGAAGGGTTTATGGTGTACTTGGAGAAGGAGGAAAAGGATCCGAAGAGACTTGTGTATGCGACGGTAATTATTATATATTACGCCGCGCTTATCATCGAGATCTCCCTGAATCTCTAATAAGTTTTATTCGCAAGGAGCTTATAATTAAGCTCCTTCGATATTTTTATACGGTTTTCTTTTCTTCCCTCCCCTGTTTACAATATTAAGGTGAATCAAGAAACCCCTTCGTGCCAGAACTCCGACGCTATGACTGTATGTCAGGGGTCGGAGCCCCGACCCGAAGGCGTCAGGACTGTTAACCCAACCATATGATCAAACAGGAAAATAGAGTTTGTCAGAATTGTAAATCCGAGTTTATCATCGAACCCGAAGACTTCGCGTTTTATAAACGTGTCCAGGTTCCCCCGCCGACGTTTTGTCCCGAGTGCCGCCTCCAGCGGCGTTTTATGTTCCGGAACGAGCGGCATCTTTATAAACGCACCTGCTCTAATTGCAAGAAGTCCATACTCGCGACTATTCCCGATGACAGTCCATACAAAGTGTTTTGCGGCCCTTGCTGGTGGTCCGATTCATGGAACCCACTCGATTACGGCAGAGCGTACGATCCGAAAAGATCTTTCTTCGAACAGCTCAAGGAACTTTTCCTCGAGGTTCCCGTCGTAGCACTCGGTAATAACTACCCCACGCTTACCGACAGTGAGTATGTGAATGAAACCGGGTCCGCAAAAAGTTGTTACCTTATCTTCGATGCGGATTTTTGCGAACACGTGCGTTACGGCACCCGTCTCACTTCCATCAAGGATTCGATGGATCTCCTGAGTGTCAACGAATCAGAACTCTGCTACGAAGACGTGAATTGCCGCAAGTCGGCGCGCCTTTTCTTTTCCGAGGATTGCAGCGATTGCATCGACGTGTACTTTTCGAAAAACCTTGCCGGATGCACTAACTGCTTCGGGTGCGTGAATTTGAGGAATAAGAGCAACCATCTCTGGAATAAGCCGCTCTCCGCGGAAAAATATCAGAAAGAAATCGGGATATTAAAAAATATTCTTGCCACCGCGGGCGGGACGGAAGAACTTCGCGAGAAGGCGCGAAAAATATGGGAATCGGTGCCGCACAAGTTCATTCACGGATTTAATAACGCGAATGTCTCCGGCGACTATCTCTACAACTCAAAGAACGCGAAGGATTCTTTCCAGGCGCGCGGACTTGAAGATTCAAGGTTCTGTCAGCTCATCAAAGACGGAGGAGTGAAGGACGCCTACGACTATACGATCTGGGGCAGCAATGTACGGCTCGTATACGAATGCATTGATGTGGGGGCGGGGGCGAATAATGTAAAATTCAGTTTTGTATGTGCGCTCGGTAATACAATGAACACCGATTATTCCGTCTGGTGCCTCGATGTAGCTGATATTTTCGGCTGCAGCGGCATACGGAATAAAAAACACTGCATTCTGAACCGCGAATATTCCCCGGAAGAATATGAAACACTGCGAGAACAAATCATCGCCGATATGGAGCGGAATCCTTATATTGATTCAAAAGGAAGAATATGGAAGTATGGGGAGCTTTTTCCCTATGATCTTTCTTTCTACGCGTACAACGAAACTGACGCCGCGGAACATTTCCCGATTGATAAAGCAACGGCAATCGAACGCGGGTGGCGATGGCGCGAGGAAACACTCCCGGAACATCCGATCACGGTACGGGCGGATGAGCTACCAGAAAAGATATCCGATGCGAAAGACGAGGTTACAAAGGAAGTTATCGAGTGCGAGGAGTGTAGACGTGGCTACAGGATTATTCCCGCGGACCTTGAGTTTCTAAGGAGATTTTCGTTCCCTCTCCCTCGGCTCTGTCCAAACTGTCGCCACGCACGGCGTTTTAAACGAATGAATCCGATGCAATTATGGGAGAGAGAATGCCAATGCAGCGGAAAGAGTTCAAAGGGTGGCAGGTACGTAAATATCGGGGCTCATGTTCATGGTGATAAACCGTGCCATAATAAATTCGAGACGAGTTATGCTTCCAATCGGCCGGAGATCGTGTACTGCGAGCAATGTTACCAAGCGGAGGTGGTATAACGGGAATAAGGAATAAAGAATTATGAATCAAGAAACGAGACGGTGCCAAAATTGTAAGCAGGACTTTATTATCGAACCGGACGATTTTTCGTTTTACAAAAAGATCGACGTTCCCTCGCCGACGCGGTGTCCAAAATGCAGGATGCAACGTCGAATGCTCTGGAGAAACGAGTGGATGCTCCACAAAAGGAAATCCGATCTCTCCGGAGAAGAAATTATAAGCCAGCATCCTTCCGGGACATCGTTTCCCGTATATGGAGTTCGTGAGTTCTACTTGCGCGAAAAGTGGAAACCGCCGGTCTTAGAATACGATCCTGGTAGAAGTTTTCTTGAACAGTTTCGAGAATTACAACTAAGGACGCCGCGGCGCGGGCTCCTTACCGACCTCCAGTCACTCGAGAACGGGAGCGAATACCAGAATGCCTCGAGCAGAAACAAGAACTGTTATCTCGTCTTCGCATCGGGCGACGACGAAGATTGTTACTACGGAAACGATGTGGATCGCTGCAAAACTACCGTGGATTCCTTATGGGTCAGAGAAACCGAATATGCATACGAATGCGTAGATGTGCTTAATAGCAACCACGTCTTCTTCTCCCAAGAGTTGGCGGAATGTGTGCGCTCATGGTTTCTTTTCGACTGCCGGAACTGCATGGATTGCTTCGGATGTGTTGGATTGAGAAATAAATCATACTGCCTCTGGAACAAGCAGCTCTCAAGAGAAAAATATATCGAAGAAACCGGGAAATTGCTTCAAAATCTCACAAGAACGAAAATAGACGAATTCTCCGCACGTTTAGAGCAGCTTAGAACAGAATTTCCGCATAAGTTTGCGCACATTGATGCACAGAGCGCCTCAACATGCACCGGTGACTACATCTTCCGATCCGACAAGGTCCGCTCCGGATTCACGGTACACAACAGTCAAAACGTCCGTTATTCGGGGAAACTCATCGGTTGCAAAGAATGTTGGGACGTGAACGATTGGGGCGATCCCATGGAACTCTGCTACGAAAGTATCACCGTCGGGAAAGGGGCGTATCGAGTATTTTTTTCTTCGGATTGTTGGCCGGAATGCAGGGAGTTGCAGTATTGCGATTCGTGTGCGAACTCTCATCACTGCTTCGGATGCATCGGCCTCAAGGACGCTTCATATTGCGTTCTAAACAAATCTTACTCGCAGGAACAATACAAGAAACTCACGGAACGGATCATTGAAGATATGAAGCAAAGAGGAGAGTACGGAGAATTTCTTCCGTCGGCGTTTTCGCCCTTCCCCTACAATGAAACGATTGCCCAGGATCATTTCCCGCTTACAAAAGAAGAGGTTCTCGGTAAGGGCCTGTACTGGAGAGAGCAAGAGACGAGGGACTACAAATTCACCAAAAGGACGGAAGAAATTCCGGATCACATCGCGGACACAAATGACAGCATCGTGGACGAGATTATTGCCTGCGCCCACAACGGCGGCTGCAATGAAGAGTGCATGACGGCGTTTAAAATCACACGGGAAGAACTTCGGTTTTATCGTCAGTTCGATATTCCCCCTCCGCATTTTTGTTTCAACTGTCGCCGCGCGAGGCGATTCAATCAACGAAATCCGCTGAAACTTTGGCATCGAAAATGTCACTGCGGCGGCGCCGTTTCGGAGAACGGAACGTACAAAAATAAAACCGCTCACCCCCACGGCGACAAACCGTGCCCCAACGAGTTTGAGACAAGTTATGCTCCCGAACGTAAAGAAATCGTGTACTGCGAGGAGTGTTATCAGGCGGAAATAATATAATACAGGGAGGCCGGACTTCCTTACGGAGGTCCGGCCTCCTAATTTTGCGTTTCAGATGCTGTCGGCGTATAATTTTCCCCGATGCGATATCCCGTAGGAAAAACCGTCGTGATTGCCCTCGGGGGATCTATTATGTACCCCGATGCTATTGATACTTCGTTTCTCCGTGAGTTCAAAAGATTTATATTGTCGTTCACCCCAAAAGGGTGGCGTTTTGTTTTGGTAGCCGGCGGAGGACATGCCGCCCGCGTATACCAGGAGGCCGCTTCAAAATTGACGATGCTCACCGATAACGATAAGGACTGGCTTGGCATCCATGCGACGCGCACCAATGCACATCTTATCCGCACCATCTTCAGAGATGTCGCAAATCCCGTCGTAGCGGACGCGCGGTACAAGATAAAGAAGCTGACGTATCCCGTTACCACGGCGGGCGGCTGGCATCCCGGCTGGTCCACCGATTATGTTGCGCTCGCCACCGCTTACGATCTCCGGATTCCTGAGGTCATCGTCGCGGGGAAACCGGCATACGTATACGATAAAGACCCTCATAAGTTCAAGAACGCAAAACCTATCCCGCAATGCACGTGGAAAGAATACAGAATGCTCATTCCGAAGAAATGGGAGCCCGGCTTTCACTCCCCCGTCGATCCAATCGCGGCAAAATTGGGAGCTACAACGGGGACAAACGCAATTATCATAAACGGAAAAGATTTAAAAAATTTGCGGGCGCTCCTTCTCGGGAAAGAATTCAAAGGCACCATTATCTCGGGATAACGCGCAAATTTGCTCACGAGAACTTATCGGGTACACTTCTAGAATGGACACGTTGTGGTACACGACGCGGGTTACGAAGATACTCGAGGAACTCGGCACTGCCGAATCCGGACTTTCAAACGAAGAGGCGCTAAGACGCCTCAAAGAATCGGGGGCGAATACGTTTCCCGAACCGAAAGTACCGGGATTTTTCTCCATTTTTCTCTCCCAGTTCGCGAGTCCCCTTATTTTTATACTCGCCGTTGCGGCGGCGATAGTGCTCCTCATGGGAGAAATGGTGGACGGCGCCATCATACTTTTTATTCTTTTCTTCAACGCGGTTATAGGCACGCTGCAGGAAGGAAAAGCCCAGAATACGCTTGCGGCGCTCAAGAAAATGGTTACCACCTCCGCTACCGTGCTCCGGTCCGGGAAAATGACGATCATTCCGGACGTCGAAGTCGTTCCCGGGGACATTGTCATAATTCAGGAGGGGGAAAAAATTTCCGCCGATGCGAGAATTCTTTTTTCCGATTCGCTTCGGGTAGACGAATCGAGCTTAACGGGCGAATCGACTCCCGTATCGAAAGTCAGCGAAGCTCTAAAAAAATATCCGCTTCCTCCACAAGAACAGACCAATATGGTCTTTAAGGGAACGAACGCGGTG
The DNA here is from genome assembly GCA_021814165.1 of bacterium. GTDB lineage: Bacteria > Patescibacteriota > Minisyncoccia > UBA6257 > GWB1-50-10 > JAKAHD01. Next base: position 3,687 of record JAKAIX010000006.1, on the reverse strand, counting down.
GGGGGAAGGGCAAAAGCGATTGTGGTCGCCACCGGTGCAAACACGGCGATCGGCACGATCGCGGAAAAAGTTTCTTCCATCGAAACGGACGTTCCACTCAAGAAAAACATCCGCCTGCTTTCGAGGTTAATCGTCGGCATCGTACTCGCAATATGCGGGGGGTTGTTTGTATTCGGTATCGCGCAGGGCCAGTCGATCCGGCAGATGTTCGCGACGGTAGTTTCGCTCTCCGTTTCAGTGATTCCCGAAGGGCTTCCGATCGTAATGACGGTTGTGCTCGCTTCCGGCGTCTGGAGAATGGTGAAACGAAACGTGCTCGTAAAAAAATTGCAGGCGGTCGAGGCACTTGGGCAGGCAAAAATCATCGCGGTCGACAAAACCGGTACGCTTACGAAAAATGAGATGGTGCTGACGCGCGTATACGTCGACGGCACGTTCTTCGATGTCGAGGATAACGGGTATGCCCCGAAAGGCGATGCTTTTCTCGACGGAAAAGTGATCGACCAGATGAATCATCCCGGACTTCTTCTCGCCGGCAGAATCGCTTCTTTCTCCGCCGACGGGAAGGCGATTTATATCGAAGAGTCCGACACGTGGAAGGTTTCGGGGGACCCCACTGAAGCGGCACTTGATGTTTTTGCAAAAAAGATGGGGTTCAAAGATCCCGGAGAAGAGGCGCCAAAAACATTCGACGCCCCTTTCGACTATCTCACCAAGTATCACGCGATCATTCGTTCGTTCGAAAGAAAAAATTACCTCGCCGTCGCGGGCGCGCCGGAAACGATCCTTGAGATGTGCGACAGGGTATGGCATGCGGGCAGGGCGGAAAAACTCACGAAAACCCAAAAAGAAGAGCTTTCTTCCGTCTTTCTCAAGATGTCCGGGAACGGTCTCCGGACGCTCGCGTTCGCATTCGATCCGAACGCAAAGGTGCCCGTGAAGGATCACGAGATTCATCCTCTTATCTTCGGCGGATTCTACGGTCTTAAAGATCCGCTCCGGGAAGAAGTACACGACGCCGTGGCGCGCGCGGAAGAAGCGGGCATCAGGATCGTGATGATTACCGGCGATCACGCTTCGACCGCGTCCGCGATCGCGCGCGAGGCGGGTATTTTGAAGCCGGAGGGGGAAGTAATCACGGGAAGTGACTTGGAGAAACTCTCCGACGAAGAGCTGATACAGAGATTCAAAAACTGCGCTGTGTTCGCGCGCGTGACGCCGGAGCACAAGATGCGCATCATCGAACTTTTCAGAAAACGAGGTGAGATAGTCGCGATGACGGGCGACGGCGTAAACGACGCTCCTTCGCTCGCCGCGGCGGATCTTGGCGTTGCGATGGGAAAAATCGGCACAGGGGTGGCGAAAGAAGCCGCGGATCTGGTACTCCTCGACGACAACTTTGGGAGTATCATCTCGGCGGTGGAAGAAGGAAGAAATATTTACAGGAATATCAGGAAAGTTATCATCTATCTTTTCTCCAGCAATACCGGCGAGGTGCTCGCTATAGCCGGAGCAATGTTCCTTGGGTTTCCCCTTCCGGTGCTCCCTGCACAAATTATCTGGCTCAACTTCGTGACCGATACGTTTCTCGACGTGTCGCTTGGGATGGAACCGAAAGAAGACAACCTGTTGAAAACGCCACTCAAGAAACCCCACCCTTATATCCTCAATCCCTCGAGTTTCTGGAGAATGCTTTTCCTGGGAACCGTAATTGCGATCGGCACGCTCTTTGTGTTCTCGAAATATCTCGAATGGAGCCCGGCAAAAGCGACCACCGCTTCGCTTACCATACTCGCCATGCTCCAGTGGTGGAACGCGTGGAACTGCAAGCACGAACGCGACTCGATATTTAAGACCCACCCTTTCAAAAACAAATTCCTTATGGGGGCGACACTAATTGTCATCATTCTCCAACTCTTCGCTGTTTATAATCCGTTCATGGAGAAAGTGCTCCGCACGACCCCGCTCGCGCTCGAGGACTGGTATTTTGTGTTTCTCGTCTCGCTTTCCATCGTCGTTCTCGAGGAAGGAAGGAAGTTTATCATAAGAACTTTCACCTCTGGAAGAAAACGAGAAAACGGCATATAATGCTTCAGTTCTTGGTCCCATCGTCTTCCTCCTTCGCTCTCGCATTCTGCTCAAGCTTCGGAAGGACAAGAAACTTTGATATTATTAGCTTGCCCTTCGAAGCTCCGGTGTAATCCGGAGCAAAGTAGGGCCCTATCGTCTTCCTCCTTCGCTCTCGCATTCTGCTCAAGCTTCGGAAGGACAAGAAACTTTGATATTATTAGCTTGCCCTTCGAAGCTCCGGTGTAATCCGGAGCAAAGTAGGGCCCTATCGTCTAACGGTTAGGACAACGCCCTTTCACGGCGTAAATAGGGGTTCGATTCCCCTTGGGGCTACAAACGAAAAACATCCGTCCTTGTGACGGGTGTTTTCGTTTCTGTATTTCCTGGGGGAATCGAACAAGCGGAGGGGGTCGGGGAACCGCGATCGGTTCCCCGTGGAGGAATGAGCGAAGCGGATTCAAAACCGTGGGTTTTGAAAGCGCAGTCTACCGAAGGTAGACGAGCAGTGAGATTCCCCTTGGGGCTACAAACAAAGATACCCGCCTTCATGGCGGGTATTTTGTTTTGTGTCTTTGGAATCGAACAGGAGTGGGGTTCCGCCGGAGGCGGACAGGCGGGAGAACACGCTGGTCTCCCGTGTAGGAGAGCAGGGCGAAGCCCGTTGAGAGCCGAGGGTTCTCAAGGAGGAGCGAAGCGACGACGTTCGATTCCCCTACAAGACAGTGGTAAAGAGAATACGGACGAACAGATGGAGGAGATTCACCGGGAACTCTATGAGTTTATGGACATCGTCTTTTGTAGAGAATAAACGCTTTCCCTTGAAATCACGGCGTTGTACAATCAGAGCAATGGCTCAAGAACAAAAACGAAACGAGATCAGGTGGGAGGCAGCAGAATACGAATTCATACCGAAGAGCACGGGGTGGCACGCAGGAATCGGCGTCATGACGCTCGCGCTCGTGGGAATTGCCTTGTGGCAGCAGAATTTCTTTTTCGCAATTTTCATTCTCATTGCGGGCATCATGGTAATAATCCTCGGAAACCGGCACCCGGAAGTAATCGGATTTGTTCTTAACGAGGACGGAATCCATATCGGCGAAGCGGCTTTCTATCCGTTCGAGAAGCTCGAGGGTTTCAGTATTCGTGAACGACCGCATCGTTCGGATGAGCTTATATTGAGAAGAAAAATCGCGGTGAACCAGCTTGTTCATATCTCGATCGAACCGGAGATGATCAGTAAGTTACGCGCCTTTTTGGAGCAGCACCTTCCGGAGGAAGAACACGAACCCTCATTTCTTGAGAGCTTAACGGACATCCTCGGGTTTTAAGCTTTGCTCTCTTCCGGTTTTGATGTAAAATCAAAATCTGTAAAGCCCCTGTAGCTCCCTCCTTCGCTCAGGCATAGCAGAGCTTCGGAAGGGCGAGAATACACGAGTACAAAGGTTCTTGCTCATCCGAAGCTTCGATTATGAATCGAAGCGTAGGAGAGTCCCTGTAGCTCCCTCCTTCGCTCAGGCATAGCAGAGCTTCGGAAGGGCGAGAATACACGAGTACAAAGGTTCTTGCTCATCCGAAGCTTCGATTATGAATCGAAGCGTAGGAGAGTCCCTGTAGCTC
>JAKAIX010000003.1 GCA_021814165.1 bacterium | reverse complement strand
CTTGTACGTTGTAGGTGGTTGCATTTGCCGAGGCATTCCAGACCAAGGATGGACTTGTCGCTGAAGACGATCCGTTCACCGGACTTGAGAGTACGGGAACTGTAGGGATTCCGGACGATGGAACACCATTCCCATCATCAAGCACCGTGACCGCCCCCAACGCGTTGTTCACCAGCGATAATTTCCCCAGGAACACAACCTCTGTTCCTTGTTGCCCGCTTTCATATGAAAACGCGACAACAAGACTACTGAAGTTAGTTCCCTGAACGTTTATCGGCAAGGAAATGCTTTTCCACCCTTGCCCTTTTGCTAAGGTGACCAATGTCGTGGTCGCGACAATATTACCGCTTGCATCTGCAAACCCATACGCCATTCGTATAGATCCGGTAGCGTACGGGGGCACCATTACTAGCGCTCGCAGAGAATCGAAAGTCTGTTGCTGTGTGTAGGGTTTTACCCATCGTCCGTATGGTACGACCGTCGGGTTCGTAATGGTCGAGTTATTTACGAGTAACCCGAAACGATATGAGAAATTTCCGCTTACTTGCGCGGTATCGCTCATCGCCACCGAGACGATTGAATTTGTGCTCTGGGCCAACGTGAATCCCGTGACATTCTGTACCGATTGTACAGACGCCATATCAATCTTGCTCCCCAACATCTGAGCGACTATTGTCTCTTCAGATGTCGTCATCCAACTTTCTTTTACTTGCCCGTAAATCTTAGGGGTAAAAAGTAAAAGAAGGAGGAAAAGAATGATTGCGAGAATAAAGAGAATTTTTTTCATTCATACTCCATATTGTTTTGTTAATTGATTAGTTAACATCCTGAAAATCGACTCTGCAACTAACCCGACTCTAATACAAGATTACACTTCTGTCAATGATTTAGTGCAAAAAGATTGGTGGTATTATCTCTAAATGCGAGAGTTATTCCGGCGTTTGAGACAAGGGCGATTCCGTTACGCCATCCTCATTCGGGTACTCATATACAAAAACGAGATTCTTCACAATCTCAATGTATTTCGGAAACGGTTTCCAAAGATTGGCATCGCGCCCGTATTGAAGAGTAATGCCTATGGTCACGGACTTCTTCAGGTCGCCCGCTTGCTCGATGCGGAATCACTCCCCTTTTTCTGCGTCGATTCTTTCTTCGAAGCCCTCATTTTAAGAAATGAGGGAATACAATCTTCCCTTCTTATCATCGGCTACACGCCTCTCGAGAATGTTCTCGCAAATAAACTGAAAAATGTGGCGTTTGCCGTGATTAGTCTTGAGGAGTTGGAACGATTTGTTCATTCGATTCGCGACAAGACGCGCATCCACCTCAAGTTGGATACGGGAATGCACCGCCATGGCATACTTCCCGAGGAAATTCCCGAGGCGATCAATATATTGAAACGCAATCCGCGAATTATTCTCGAGGGCGTTTACTCGCACCTCGCCGACGCGGATACGGAGAATTCGAAGCATGCGGAACTTCAAATTGTGCAATGGAACGAGGCGGTCGCTCAATTCAAAAAAGAATTCCCGAATACAAGCTATTTCCATCTTGGAGCAACGGCGGGAAGCCGCTACTCGTCGCAAGTCGAAGCGAACGTGCTCCGGATCGGTATCGGGCTTTACGGGATATCTCTCGGGCCGGAACACCTTGATCTTCATCCCGCGCTTGAGATGAAAACCCGCGTTACTTCTCTCCGCACGCTTCAGGCGGGAGAATCCGTCGGTTACAACGCGACATTCACGGCAAAGGTGAAAACGGAGATTGCCTCGATTCCGGCCGGTTATACCGAGGGAATCGATCGCCGACTTTCAAATAAGGGTACGGTAACAATCCGTGGTGTCGGATGCCCGATTGTGGGACGGGTTAGCATGAACATCACTTCGATCGATATTTCCGCGGCGCCGGTCGTGCGGCTCGACGACGAAGTGACGGTAATCAGTAAAGAAAAGGGAGCGCCGAACTCGATCGAGCGTATGGCGGAACTCTGTAATACTATCTCCTACGATCTTCTCGTGCACATTCCTCAACACTTAAGAAGGGAGGTGATATAGAATTATCTAAAAAAATGAACTGCTACCAATGCTGGTAGCAGTCTTTCAATTTCTAAAGCAGGTGCTTAAAAACAGTGAATACGAGAATTGTCGGAAATACCGACGCGACACCCCAGAGAAAATGTGCAAAACGAGGCATCGGAGAAAGGTCGGTTACCTTATGAGGGGTTCCTTTGCTAGTTTTCTCGGAATGAGACCCTCCATTTCCGAAATTTATTACAACCAAGAGTATGACGGATACAAGCGTCAAAATAATAGCCGCAGCTACTCTTTCTTGCGTCGCCAACTCCTGTTTTTCTATTGAATTATTTAATAGCAACGGTGCCACAAAGAGAACACCGAATAAGAAAAAAAGATACAGGGACGCCCCTGTCTTGCTTTTTGTTTCCATGGTCCACCACCTTTTTTTGTTGTAAAGTTGTTATATACAAAGTACCGTACTCTTATGAGTACTGTCAATTATTCATAAAAATAAGTGCCCGCTGAAAAAACGGACACTATTAATTTACTCCTCTTGTTTCTCTCATTTAGCTCTCCATAGAGTAAGCCAGATGATAAGAATAAGAATTCCAAAACAGACATTAAAGATTCCGAGGGCAATTTGAAGTTGTGAAACCTGAACTTGGTTTTTCACCGTAATTAAAATCGGTATGGAATAATAAACCGAAATCCAGACAAGGATAACTGCGACGGACAACAAAATACGCTTTTTCATGACAACCTCTATTGTTTTGTAAACTAAGGTTAGGATACCGCCGGGAGATTGAACAATCAATCTCATAAAGGAAGCCCGGCCTCTCGTGGGAGGCCGGACTTCCAGATTTTGAAGGTTTAGTTTTTTACAGAAGAATTTAATTGCGTCTTCGTAACCATTTGCTTTGCGGCAATAATCGAGCTCCCGAATACCATAAGGAATGTTGCTGCGACCACGATCCAGCCGATAACGGGAATAAGACCGATAAGCGTAAGCACCACAAGGCCGAGGAGCGTTTCACGCCAGCCGACGACAAGTTTTTCTTTCTTTCGAATCCATTTCATCACAAGCGCCCCGGCGAAGATTGAAGTCAGAAGCGCCGCCGCGACGAGCGCGAGTACAAACGCCGCGAGGAGTCCGATTGCTATGTAAAACCCGATAACCGTGAGGAAGAGAAGAATAATGACGATGGGAGCAAGAATGATGCTCGCGAGGCCAAGCCCGAAACTTTTCCATGGCGAGTCATACGCGATTCCCGAGACGTCATCCGCGCACTTGCGGGAGAACTTAAGGAGGAGAAGCGCCGCAAGAAACATTGCGATCAGTTTTATCAGTAACGCGATCGTGAAGATCGGTACAAGCGATTTCCCCGCCGACTTCGCTTCCGTCTTTTCGTAATTGATCTGCGGTATTACCGCTCCGGTCTCAATCACCGCCTCGCTCGGTCCCTTATATGTTATCGTTCCCGTAACGCGACTCTGCGGACCGAACGTAAGTTTCTCCGCGACGACATCCACCGATCCCGCAACCGTTCCGTCGATAAGCACTTCCCTGCCGCGGATCAAGACGTTGCCGCCGACACCCGAATCTACCACGATATTTCCTCCGGCGACCCACAAATCTCCGCCGATCTTTTTTCCCGAAAGAAGTATGTTGCCTCCCGCGGCAAGCAGATCTTCATTTACGTCACCTGCCACCGAAACAGTCCCTCCCGCGGCGCGCAAATCACCGCCGACAGAACCGTTAACACTTACGTTTCCTCCCGCGGCAAAGAGATCCGCACCAATATTCTTTGAGACTATTACCGATCCTCCCCCCGCGAAGAGATCTCCGGTAACATCGGTTTGTACCACAACGCTGGCCCCGCCGGTATAGAGATTATGGTAGGTCCCCTCGCGAATCACCGTATTGCCGTTATCCCCCGACGGACCCACAAACTGGGCCGCCGATGCGGTGCCGGCAAACAAAAATACCGCAGCAAACACGAGAAGGGTTATTTTTTTCATACTTCCATTATATCACACCAGAAAAAAGCGGCCTCAAAATATGCGCATATACGCGCGTTTTGAAGCCACTCAAAAGCTGATTTATACCACCTCCGATTGATAACACTCCTCGCAATACACGATTTCGGGGCGATCGGGGGCGTAAGAAGTCTCGAATTCGTTGGGACACTTCCCTGCCCTGTGCTTATGAGAGGCGATGTTCTTATAAACGCCATTTTCCGAAGCCGCTCCGCCGCACTGACACGTCCTTTTCCAGAGCTTCAAGGGATTTCTCTTCTTGAAACGAGCGTAATGGCGACAATTGAAACAGTAGCGCGGAAGCGGAATGTCCATCTTTTTATAAAACGAGAGTTCTTCCGGGATGATACGATATGCCTTCGTACAACTGCGCTCTTCAATAATATTTTTTGATCCCGCCTCATCTTGAGTTTTACAAAGAATCACTTCTTTGAAAATCTCATCGCCGACCGAAGTAATATCTTCAGGAAGTTCGCGCCAAGACTTTGTTACCGCATACTCCTTTTCTTTTGAGTCTTCCCACACATATCCTTCTTCCTCTATTTCTCCTCTGCTCAACGGAAAATTTTCATATGCCGCAGTTTTGTTATAAGGAGAAGCAGAGAGTTCCGTTGGAAAAAACTCGCCGAACTTATAAATTCTCCCTTTCGAGTCCGAGTATGGCATCGAGTTCATGTGTGCGATGATTTTCGGAACAAGCGTTTCATATTCTTCCTTCGTGTACTGCCTGTTTAAAATGCAGTATTGCTTGCTCCGAAGCCCCACGCAACCGAAACAGTTTTCCGAAGCATAACAGTTATCGCAGTATGTCAGATCGTGACAGCTATCCCATGACTCATTCACAAAACGGATTCTTGAAGCGTTATATCCGCAGTTCGATGTTTCATAGACAAGTTCTGTTCCCCTACCCCAATATGAATAATCCATGCAGTCCTTCGCGTCTATCACGGAAAGCAGATATTTTCCACCTTCGACTTGCCTGGACTGGTAGGAATCTCGCACGTCTTTGCAATCGGTAAGCCAGTTCCCAGAGGAATTAACACAGTTTGTCTCAATTTCCGCTTCCCGGATTGACCTCTTTATAACTTCTTCAAAACGTTCCGCGAAAGCCGACAGTCCCACCGTGGTGTTCAATCCAAGTTTTTTTAATTCGTCTTCATATTGCTCCTTTGTATGGGGCTCATTCAAAATGAAGTACTGTTTATTTCTTAATCCGACACATCCAACACAATTTGTGCAATTCCGGCAATCAAATAAGAAAATGGAATCCCTGCACAACCTGCACTCCTGACAATATCGAACGCGATAGCAGTCGATGGAATCGATGGAATCATATGCGAGCTCAGACTTGTGCACATTGAAACAATCGGTGCAATCACGGGAGTCCCATAGGTTATACGAGTAAAGCGAGTGCTCGTTGTAATTCGCTCTTATAATCAGATAACAATCCTTGTTATAACTTGCGCGATTGCAGTATTCACTCCCCACAATATCCCCTTGTCGTACCAGCGAGGCCCTCGGAACATGCGATTTTAATTCCTTATATTGCGAGAAGAACGGTTGATTGAAACTATACTCTCTCGCGTACGAAAGCGGGTCCCAGCGATCACCCCGATAACAAGGGAGGCAGTACACCGGGAAAACGGTATCGAATGGATACATCGAAATCATGCTTTTCCCGCACAGCCCGCAGTTGTTTTTATAGAGGTGCCGCTCATTGCAAAAAGAGAGACGGCGTTGAAATCTGCACCGAGAACAGAATGTCGGAGGCGGCACCTGCATTTTTTCGTAAAACGAGAAATCGTCGGGTTCGATGACGAATTCGGTCTTACAATTCTGACAGATTTTCGTCTCGGTCTGCATGAAGTTATTATAGCTTCTCGACGACTACGAACAAAATTAAGAGGCCGAGCTTCCTAGCGGAGGCTCAGCCTCCCTTGATATACTCAAATTATGGCGAAAGTAAGCGCAGGACTGCTTCTCTATCGTATCCGGGAAGGAAATCCCGAGGTATTACTCGTTCATCCGGGCGGTCCATTCTGGGCGAAGAAAGACCTGGGCGCGTGGAGCATCCCGAAAGGAGAGATCGAGAACGATGCCGATGATTACTTCGAAACGGCGAAGCGGGAGTTTAAAGAGGAGACGGGATTTCTTCCCGAAGGGAATTTTATTCCGCTCGATTCCATAAAACAAAAAGGCGGAAAGACGGTCCACGCATGGGCGATCGAAGGCGATTGTGATACCACTCTTCTTATAAGCAATACTTTTACAATGGAATGGCCTCCTCGATCGGGAATACAACAGGAGTTTCCCGAGACGGATCGCGCGGAATTTTTCCCGCTCGAAACGGCACGGCAAAAAATAAACCCCGCTCAAGCGGAGTTTATTTCACGGCTGGAAAAAGAGGCTCTTACGAAACGTAATTAGTTTCTGTGAGACCAATTCCAGCACGCGGCGAGAACCCATCCGAGAACATACCCTACCACTGCCGTGACTATAACGAGAAGAACCGCGGTACCGAGATAAAACTCACCTACGGTATAAGGAGGCTGGATGAAATGCAAGCCGAAGATCCAGTTGAGAAGAGGCTGGGCCCAGCCGATCCCCACCAAAACCGCCCAGAGTGCGTGGAACAAGCCGAAAAACGCTCCGAGCGCGAATCCTACCTTGTTTTTATTAACAGAGTTCATATTCTTTTTTTGGAATCCGACCTTTAGAAACCGCACTTACGCGGTTCACATCTTGACGAAGAGAATCGCCGAGACGATGAGTAATACGACATAAATAAGACTCGCGTGGAAACGGAACATGTTTTTCACGGTCTCGTGAAACCGTCTTATATGGAGAGGCAGATTGGGAGAAGAAAAGTCTGTCGGAAGGGATCCCCGTTCAAAAAACTCACGGAGAGCATGTGCAACCGCATCGCGACGTGCCTTGTATCCTTCGCGGTATGATTTATTAAGTCCATCCAACACCCAGAATGTAAAAAGTACCACGATGCTCAAGAGCACAACCTCTTTCCGTCTTACCTGGAATGACCAGCCAAGCGAGGCGATCCAGAGCGTTACCGCCCATCCCCGGATCTTTTCGAGAGAGCCGTCATACTTGTCCATCGCTTCCTGACAAAGCTTAAGTTCCATGCTCGCTATCTCGGTTTTCCTGTTTTGATCCGGTTGTACCATAAAGACGATCTTAATCTTATGATAGCCAATTTATCGAGGCCCGACCTCGATAGAATTGTGGATAATTACACCACCTCCGATTGGTAGCATTGTTCACAATACACAATTTCAGGCCTTTCCGGAGAATAACTCGTCTCAAATTCGTTGGAACACGGTCTCTCGCCATGAAAATGCGTCGCGGTATTGCGGTAGACGGTTCCGTTCTCCGATCCCTTCCCGGCACAGGCGCAAGTGCGGTGCCAGAGTTTGTAGGGGGCTACCCTTTGAAGGCGTTCAAAATGCCTGCAGTTCGGACAAATCCGGGGAAGAGGAATTCCCTTGTCACGGTAGAACTGGAGCTCCATGGGCGTAATCTTGAAGGCGGTGGTGCAACTCGCTTCACATTTCGCCTGATGCTCCCCTCGCTCGTGATGCCGACACGTGATTGTTTCCTTCAGTATGGCGTCCTGAACATCTTTTATGTGGTCGGGCAACTTATCCGTACTCGTCGTGCTTCCATAGTGCGTTTTATTTCTCTCCCTCCACCGATATCCTTTTTTCTTCGCTTCTTCCGACTGAAGAGGAAAGTGTTCCTGCGCAACTGTCTCGTTATAGCCGAAAGAAGAAAGTTCCGGAGGAAAGAACTCGCCGTACTTATAGTTCTTCCCGCTCGCATCAACATACGGCATCGTATTCATGTGCTCTTTTATTTTTGGGATAAGAGATTCATACTCCTCTTTCGTATACTGTTTGTTTAAAATGCAATGCTCTCCATTCCTAATTCCTATGCATCCGAACAGATTCGAGGAGGCCCCGCAGTAGTCGGTGTAATCCGTATCCCGCATCGCATCGAGACCCGCCATGGTAAATCGGATTCTCTGGCAGCTCATTCCTCCGGTCAGATATTCGTACACGAGTTCCGACCTGATGTGATAAGTCACATCATGGGAATCTTTCAACTCAAATACCCTGAAGCAATTTTTAACGTTCTCGACGTCGTATGTATTGAAACAGGAAATCGCTCGTTTCGCGTTCGCAATATAATTCCCCGACGACTCGGTCGCCTTCACAATGTCGGCATACTTATGAAGCGCACGCGAGACGAGATCCGCAAATTCCTCTTTTGCCTTCTCGCTACGCTCGTGGCTCCCGAGATTAAGTTCTCCAAGCCGTCGATAATACTCCTCTTTGTCGCATTGCTGGTTCCTGAACACGTATTTTTTATTTCGAAGATTCACGGAAAGCGCACAGTCCTGACAGTTTCTGCAGTCAAAGAGAAACCATGAGTCGATGCAGTTCCGCGATTCGACACAGAAATGGGAATTCGAGTTTCCCGCATCGTGCACGTTTCCGTAGCAATTCTCGCAGTCGTTGATATTGAGACAGTCAAAGATGTTGGAAGAAGTATCTATTCCTTTCGAGTAAAAAATATTTTCTCCTCCGCCACCCACAAGCGAGTATGAGAGATACGCGTTTTTGTACTGCCGCGCGATGTTTGCATACGGCGAATCGGTCATGTCGACCTGCCAAAGCGCGAGACGGGGAACCCGGTTAAACAGTTCTTTCCACTGGAGAAAAAACGGCTTCGAAAAATCATACTCTGCTCCGTGGGAACGCGGATCCCAGTTGTCAGCATACCAACAGTCGCGACAGTACACGGGGAAGGACTCTTCTTCGTGATACATCGTAATTATTTCCTTGTTGCAGGAACCGCATTTCCTTTTATAAAGAAAACGCTCATTACGCCACGAGAGACGCCTCACGAGACGACACTCGGGACACCACGTGGGCGGCGGTACTTCCATTTTTTCGTAAAACGAGAAATCGTCGGGTTCGATGACGAATTCGGTTTTACAATTCTGACAAATTCTTGTTTCTGAATTCATATGCTTCAACTTAGGAGGCCCGGCTTCTCCTGTCTGCGCAGGCAGGTCGCGGAGGCCGTGTCTCCCTTTTACTTTTATGTTATCAGTATAGCAAAGAGGGTGAGGGTGCAAAAAAACCACCGCGAGAGTCGCGGTGGTTTTTTATTGAAGGCCTTTTTAGGCGAGCGTCACGTTCTTGGCGCTCGGGCCTTTCTCGCCCTGAGCAACCTCGAAAGAAACGACGTCACCAACCTTAAGCTCATCGAACGTTATTCCGTTCAAATCCTTGGAATGAAAGAAAAGATCCTTCGTCTCGCCTTCGCGAGCGATAAACCCGAATCCTCTGTCCATGAGCGTTTTAATTGTTCCAGTCATAGTTTTTATTTTACCTCTCAGAAATCCGACCACATCTCTTAACAAGAGGTAGTGACTATATCACACGAAAGGATGAAAGTCAAACAATCGAAAATCGCACCATCCTCGGATACGGTTTCCTACAAACCTGCCCACCCTACATTTTCAAATCTCCCACATAGAACTGCGGGAGAATCTGCCGCGCCTCGGGAGGATGGGGTGTTCCCGGTCCGTCGGGACGAGTATCGAAAAGTATGGTCGCATCTTTTCCGCATCCGCGAAGGATGGCTTTCCCTCCCGGATGCTCCCCGATATAGTTTGTGACGTTATACACCTTCCCCTCGATCGCCATCCAACAATCAAACTGGGTGGCGTGTTGCGCCACATCGGCAAGCGTGTAAGAAGCCGCTGGCGCGGTTGAACTCGCCGAATACGGCGGGGTTTCCCCTTTATTCTGAATTGACGGGGACTGCCCCGACAACCGTGAAGAATTTTGATTTGAAACGACAATCACCGCCGCTATCGCAAGCACAAGAATACTACCGCCTGTCAGCAACGTTCTCTTATTCATAGAAATATGCTACCCGATTCCCAAATAAAAAGAAATTCGCAACTCCCCGCCCGGCGTCGGATTTTCTGCGGAGAGTCGACGAATTCCCTGCTTCATTTTCATTTCGCAACGGGATCCGAATTGGCGCATTACGTTGACCCCCTCTTGTTGCACCCGTCAGAATCCCGTTGCTCACTTATACTACCAACGTGATGGCTGTTTTGTTTCACCGAGCTACTTCGTAATTTCCTGTACGGTATCCGCTTCAATCCCGTTATCCATTTCGTCGCCGAATACTACGACCATATCCCCTTTTTTGAAACCGCCCCGCGAGACAAGGTGCGTGCTCGGCGTGACGAATATTGTCGAAGTGATACCGCGCAAATCCTCCATAACGAAATTATCCACGGAGAATTCGGTTATGCGCCCCTTCCGAATTCCTTCGAGGCGCTCGAGTCCGAAGTTGCGGTATAGGCCGCCCAATATCGGAAGTTTGTCTTCCCGCGCGGAATCGAAGAGGTCTCCGTGCCACGGCGCTACTGCCACCCCTCCGATCGTTATAATACACAAGAGCGCAAGCATCGAGTAAAGCAACGGCTTTCGGTGCGCAAAAGAATAACGCCGCACGAGCACCTCGAGCACAATCAGGAATATAACCGAAAGAATAATAAGCACCCACGGCAATGACTGGAGAAACACCACGATTCCCCTGGAGTCGAGCCACGGAATAAACCAGATTCCCGTCTGGCGGAGCATAAAGAGAATAAAACTCACGAGGTAAAGAAGCACGAGCCCGAGAAGCATTGCTCCCGTTCCCAAAAGCACCGCCTCGAACACGAAACGCCATCTCGGCCGCATTTCCACCTTGCCTCCCCGAATCGCTTCTAGCACTTTCTCCTTTATATGTTGTGACGTATGTTGTTCTTTCATATCAATTGAATTCACCGACCGTTTTCCTTAACGCCTCTTTCCCGCGGCGTATGCGCACGCCCACGGTCGAGATAGGAATATGAAGGATGTCCGCTATCTCACTATATCCCATCTCCTCGAAATAAAAGAGGACGAGCGGTTCGCGATATTTCGGATGCAGTTTCTGAAGCGAACGATCGAGCATTTCTTTAAGTTCGCGACGCATTGCTTTCCCCTCGACATTTTCTTTCTCGACGAGATGCGGAAAGAGCACGTCGAAATCGAAGAGCGAAACGGTCTCCCGCCCCTTCTTTCGTTTAAGCGCGTTCACGAATTCGTTATGCGCGATCCGGTATATCCACGGAGAAAACCGCCGCGTCGCATCGAATCCCTGAATATTCACATACGCTTTGATGAATGCGTTTTGCACCATATCCTTTGCGTCGTCGTCGTCGAAAAGGAATCTTCCCGCGTAGCGCATGAGCTTTCCTTCATACCGCTCCACGAGCGTTCCGAACGATTCGACATCCCCGGACTGGACTAACGCCGCGATTTCTTCGTCGGTCTTTTCGGAAAAGGGGGTCATACTTGTACTACAAATGGATCATCGATTTATTTCAAGTACGTCCGAATGTTTTCCTGATGCGCCTCGTAGGTCTCCGCACAATGGATCATTCTTGAGCTGTCGTGCAGATAAAAGAGACACGCTGTCCTTTCGGGATGAAGCACCGCATGGATGGCGTCGAGTCCCGGATTTGCAATCGGATGCGGCGGCAGACCCTTATATCGGTAGGTATTATAGGGAGAATCGATCTCTTTGTCGGCGGGAGAAAGCGGAGCCCACCATCCTTTTCCCGTATCCCCTCTCGCATACTGTACCGTCGCATCAACCTCGAGTTTCATATTCTTTAAAAGCCTGTTCCAAAGGATTCCCGCAATGAGCGGCATATCGTTTTTGCCCGCGGCCTCGCGCTCAACGATCGAGGCGATTTTTAAAAGCGTGGTCCATTTGATATTCTGGGCAACGGCTTCTTTCGCTGACGGAGCAAATTTTTCTTCGAACTTCGCTTGCAGACGATGCGCGACATCAAGCGGCGATTCGTCCGCGGGAATCAAATACGTGTCGGGAAAATATACACCCTCAATATAGTCGCTCTTTTCTGCGGTGTATGTAGTAATCCATTTTTGCGTTTCGTTGCCGCTCCATCCGAGTTTTTCCTGAAGAATCTTTGCGGTCTCTTCTTTGCGGAGCCCCTCGGGAATTACGATCCATTTCATGTAGGGAGGTTGACTCATCGCTTCCGCGATCTCCCACGCGTTCATCGCTTTCGAGATTTTGTATCCTCCCGCCTGAATGGCGTCTACGCCGCGGAGTTGGAGCGCGATTCCGAATGCCCAGGAGCTTTTAATAAATCCTCCCCCGTTCAGCTTTTCGATAACCTGCGCGCGATCCGCGCCGACCGGAACCGTGAACTGTTCCGGTGCAACATTTTTTTCGGGGGCGGTGAAGAGCGCGATATAAACGGCAAGGACCGCGAACGCAACGAACACGATCGCGACGAGAACAAACCATGTGAATTTCCTTCTCATGCTGTTATCGCTTTTTCCTTGCGAGAAGCCAATCCGGCGCGGGAACAAACGTGATTTCTTCCCAGTGATCGATTTCCGATTCCGTGAAATCGTAGTGCATCTGGTAAACATTCTCCACGCTCCCGAACATTGCACTGCTCCATTGAAATCCCAGTTTTTCCGCAACCGATCGCACATGCTCTTCGCTGGGACCTTCCAGCTCAACAAAAGTGGGTATCCACGGCCACGTGTCGATCGTTACTTCCACCCCGTCCAGCATCCATTTCTCCCGTTTCGTTTCCTGATACGACTTTGCCTGCGGTCCGACTGCCGCTATGAGGTCACACGCTTTTTCAAAGTCGCTCACGATGATTACGAGTTCCTTCGTTCCATGAAGCGTTCGTTCGCTCAATTGTTTATAACTCAACGTCACCTTGTCCCCTTCATCGCGAACCCTGACCCAACTACCCGTTTTCTCAAGCCGATTATCAGCGTAGTCGAAAGTTTTGCGACGCATCAGAACCTCCGGATATTCCAATGTTGCGCCAATCGTCTTTAACTTCTGGCGAAGCGCTATTGGATCGACATCGGGAAATTTTGCTTCAATCTCCGTTTCCACAACATGGACAGCATAGCAGAAAGCGGAGAAAACGAGAACGACTTCAAGACACGAGACCTCGACGGATTGGCAGTAAGATTACACCCCGCAGCCGTTTCCGCCACTCGGTCCCTGCGGTTTCACAACCTGCGATGCAATATTGGCGTACCCCGACGCGCTTGAGTAGTCAGCACCTAAGATTGCTTGCGGATCCACATTGCTCCAGTTGATACCCTTGTTCCCCAGATACGTCGCGATCGTAAGATAAGTATCGGGAAACCAGTAAGAGTTGACCGCGAGCGCGGCGTTCCACATTTCCTTTTCGCTCGCTCCCTGCGACGCCATAAGTTCAAGGAGCCCCAGCATCGCCATGCCGTGATTGCAGTCGGGGAAGTGAGTCGAGTTGCCGCAGCACGGACGATAGATTCCTCTCGATACTTTGTCCACGAGCGCTTGCTCTTCGGCATTCAGACCAAGAAACGCGTGGCGGCTGTAGTGATTCATCGCATCTCCTTTCGCGAGCGTCCACCCGCCGGTCGAAGCGAAATTCTGCGCCCCGCCGTACCTTGAGTCCTTCATTTCACCGGAATCCAGAATCGGATTTGTATTTCCGAGACCGAGCGCCCACAGGAGGTTCAGAAGATACCCCGCGTTTTTTCCCGTGATTTTCAGATTTCCATTCCGCGTGCCGGAAAGCAGCGCCTCATACTCCGCGGGAAACAACCCGCGCTGATTATAGACGGCTCTCATCTTCCCCGAATCTATCACGCCGGCATCGGTGAGTCTCGCGCCGAGATCACCCCACACCGCCGGCAACACGACTCCTTCTGACGGCAGCACCTCTTCCTCGAGTGCGGCCGCCGATATCGCTCCCTGCGACGCGGTGCCCGCCTCCGGTGAATCTCCGGGATAGTCCTTCACGTTCTCCAAGCCCGTCACATAAATCCATGCACCCGAGACGATAAGCGCGGAGATGAGAATGCTTGCCGGAAGCAGGTAGTCGCGCCTGGCTCTCGGGGAAATTATTTTTTCCGGCACGCGATCATGGGATATATGCTCCATAAAAGTAAAAAACTTGTCCGATTAGATATAGAGGATCAGGATGCCGATCGCGATCATGACAAGCCCCGCCCACAACCGTAGGTCTTTCAGGTTTGTTTTCTTCCATTCTTGTACCTTCCCTACGACCGTCTTGTCGGCCGCGATCCAGAGTACCGCCACGAGCGGCAGAACAAGTATGAGGTTGTACAAAACGAGATACCAAAATCCGGAGAAATACGTCATCTGATCATGCAGGAGCCCGATCACCATAAGATACGGACCTCCCATGCAAGGGAACTGGCAGATGCCGACCAGAACGCCGAGCCCGAAGGCAGCGGGAATCGACGCTTTTTCTATAAGCCGTCCCATTGCAGTGTGAGACACCGAAGGAATCGAGAGCCGTATCGGGAACCGAGGGAAGAATCTGTTCACGATATTCAGGATTCCAAACACGATGAGGAGCGTTGCCCCGAGTTTTCCCATGAAGTGCGGCGTGTCGAATAAGTGCAATACTCTGAGAATACCGAGTCCGATCAGAAGATAAGCGGAGAAAATGCCGGCGATATAGACGCCGCCGATCCTGAGTATTTGCTTCCTCGTCATCTGCACGCCGAAGAGAAACGCGATCGTGAGAAGAAGAATCGAGAACGAACACGGATGGACGCTGTCGAGGAGCGCCGAAACGAGCACAAGCGGCAGAAGCCACGCGCCTCCATTACTCATATTCCAGATAATCGACGACACCGCCGGGGTATGTTTCAGAACTATCACCCCGAGAATCGCGGCGCCGACAACGGCGAATAATGTAATTGTTTTTTTCACGGTGTTACGGCGTTACCATCGCGCGGATCTCGAGCTCAAGTGCGCCTCCCGATACGTCGGTGAGATAGACAAACCGGTCTATCGCGCCGACCCCCGCAGGTCCGTGCGCGTTCGGATCAAAGACGACCTTTACATCTCTTGATCCCCCCGCTTTTATGACTTCGTTTGCCGGCGGAAGATATCCCATACCTTCCATGCCGAAGGGTCCCAGTTCACCGTCCGCGCCTTCAAGATACGCGGAGGTACACATGCAGGAGGTATATACTCTTTTTATTTCTATGTCCTTGCCGGAAGCGTTGGCGATTCGGAACATATGCTCCACAACTCCGTCCTTCATGGAGATAGTTCCGAAGTCGTACAATTTTTCCGGTACCGAGAGCAGGCTCACTGCACCGGAATCAGTGGAATTGCCGGCGGTTTGAACGTTTCTCCCCCACCACATGAGTCCTATGAATCCAAGCACGATCACCGCTCCGATAACGACTACTTTTTTATTCATATTGTTTGAGTGTCAGAAGGTTTTTCAAACGACTTTTTATCGAAAAACCGCAACAACCGACTTATTACAGACGGCGGCTCCGCCGATTCCGGCGGACGGCGCGCGAACGATCGCGGCCGCTCGGCTATGCGGAGGGGCTATGCTCGAAACGTGCGAGCCAGCGCAGGAGGGAATAATTGCGGAATCCGCGCCGATCCCCGCAATTTTGCGAGTACGCAAATTGTTGTTGCGGAGGAAAACCCAATTCTCCAAAACCGGCAAGGAAAGCGGCGTACGTTAGAAGAAGCAGCAGCATTAATGCCGCAATGGGAGAGGAGGGCAACGAAGCAAGAAATGACTGCAATGCCGCGATATGATGCGAGAAAAGATTATTGAAATTCGCGGGGCAGAGCGTACCCAGAATAAGAGAAGCGGCGCAGTCGCCGTGATGCGTCATCGAGTGTTCGATGAGAAACGCGCCGAACACCGCCATTCCCGTGAATGCGATAAGAAGCGCTATCGATGCAAAATATTTCATAGATAATTACTCATTAAAATTCGCCCGGCGAAGCGAAAGGGCGTTTATGACCACGATCACGGTCGAAGCGCTCATGAGCAGCGCGCCGATCTCCGGGCGAAGAAAGAACCCCCACGCGGCGAAAACGCCCGCGGCTGCGGGGATGGCGATGATATTGTAGCCGAGCGCCCAGACAAGATTTTGAATCATCTTCCCGTATACCTTCCGCGAGAGCGTGATGAGACGCGCCACGTCCCGGGGATTGCTCCTTGTAAGCACCACGTCTCCCGCTTCGACGGCGACGTCGGTTCCCGCACCGACCGCAATACCGACATCCGACTGCGTAAGCGCGGGCGCATCATTCACTCCGTCCCCCACCATAAGAACAATATTTCCTTTCTCCTGTAATCCTTTGATGTGCTTGTACTTGTCTTCGGGCACTACTCCCGCGAAGTACGTGTCGATGCCGAGAGCTCCGGCAACCTGCTTTGCTACCGCTTCATTGTCCCCCGTAAGCATCGCGACTTTCATGCCGAGCGAGTGGAGTTTTTTCACCGTTTCAAAGGATTCCCGTTTTATCTCATCCGCAAGCGCGATGAGCCCGATCACTTTCCTGTCGTCCGCGACGAAGGTGACCGTCTTTGCTTCGTTTAAGAGCGCGTCCGCTTGTTTTGAAATCTCGTCGACCGGAACGCTCAAACTTTCCATAAACGCCTTGTTGCCCACGGCGTACGCCACACCGCCGATTTCCGCGCGGCTTCCCTTCCCCGCGATATTTCTGAAGTTCGCCGCCGGAGATAACGCGATTTTTTTCTCCTTTGCATACCGTACGATCGACTGCGCGATCACGTGCGACGAACGACTGTCTACCGACGCGGCGATTCCGATGACCTCGCTCTCGTTCCGATCTTTCGCTGAAACGACATCCGTAACGCCGAATTCGCCCTTGGTAAGCGTCCCCGTCTTGTCGAATACGACGTAATCCGCGTTCCGGATCGTCTCTATCTTCGCAAGATTTTTTATGAACACGCCGTTTTTGACCGCAAGCGAGGTGGCAATCGTCGTCACGGTCGGGATCGCGAGGCCCAGGGCGTGCGGACAGGCGATGACAAGCACCGTAATGGCAAGCGTGATGGCAAATACGAACGGCTGGCCCACAACGAAAGACCAAACGAGGAAAGTCACGATCGCAACCGAAAGCGCCGCGAACGTGAGCACGCCGGAAGCCTTGTCCGCGATTCGCTCCGAACGCGGTTTCGTTCGCCCCGCGAGCGCGATGAGATTTTTGATCTGGCCGATCGTCGAGTGTTCGCCTACGCGGGAAAGTTTCACCGTGAACGATCCGTCGAGCGCGATCGATCCGGCAATTACAAAGCTCTCTTTTCTTTTCTCGATCGGTTTCGATTCCCCGCTTATAAGAGACTCGTTCACATTCGATGATCCCTCTACAACCGTTCCATCGGCGGGAACTTTTTCCCCCGGTTTCACGAGTACAAGATCTCCCTCACGGAGCATATCGAGATCGACTTCTTCCTCCTTACTCCCTAAAAGCCGATGCGCTTTCTTCGGAAGAAGTTTCGCAACTTCCGACAGCGCGTCTCCCGCCGCGGAACTCGATCGCGCCTCGAGATAATGCCCGAAAAGAAGCACCCAGATGAGCGTTCCAATCTCGAGATAAAACTCCGCGTTCAAGGACGGGACGAGCGTTGAAACGACGGAAAAGAGGTAGCCGGCTCCTACCGCAAGCGAAACCAGCGTCATCATTCCATACCGTTTCATCCGTATCTCGTGCCACGCGTGTTTGAAAAAGACCAACGAGAAACCGAATATCGCAGTGGCAAGAGCGAACTGAATCCATTTCCCGAGCGCGAAAACCGGGAAACCGAGAAATCCGGCAACCGCGGCGTTCGTCAGCGTCAAAGGAATAAGAAGCGCGGTCACAATCCAAAATCTGCGGAGAAAATCACCCGCCGATCCGTGATTCATGCCGGGACTCCCGTGCCCCGAATGATCCATGTCCATATCGCCGTGGCAGGACGCGTTGTTTTGCTCCGCGCCGCCGCGGCCCTGCATGTTTTGCTCTATGTGTTCACAACAATCCATATATAATCGATGTTCCTAATTCTCTCAATAATGCGCGCGCTTCGCCTATTTCTTCCTCAACCACTTGACGGCTGTGGCAATACCGAGCGCAAGAAGCACCCAGGTGAGGATCATCGTGATCCATCCGAACCATCCGTAACCGGTGTAGTAACTTCCCATCATAAGAGGCCAGCCGCCCATGCCGGAACTCCAGCGTCCCGTGTCTCCTGAATTTCCGTAATATCCTCCCATCATTCCTGCCTGCGCAGACAGGCCGTATCCGCCCATCATCGGCATGTAAAGCGGCCTCGAGTTGTAGTTCGACCAACAGCCGAGATACGATCGCCCCATGGTAACGTGCGCCTGGCGCAAACTTGCGGATCCTTCCCCGCCCATCATCTGATCCATATATTCGTGCGCCTGCCCTGGATGGATTATCTCCATATATGCGTCACCCAGTTTTTCAAACTGATCGTCGGTGATCTTGCTGCAATCAACCTGCGTTTGGGTTGTAATGTTCTGGCCCTTATAGATACCTTGCAGAATACCGTTCACATCCTCGCTTTGCGAAGACGGCTGAGCGGCGCTTCCATTCTGCGAATAGCTTCCCATCATGCCGAAACCCATCTGAGCCGAAGCAATGCCGACTATGGCGAGAAATCCCGCTGCGAAAAGACCTATTGTTATTTTTGTATTGTGCATCGTATGAATTGACTTATGATTTGTTCGACAACATATAAACGCGTATTAACTCCTTCACTGCCCTGTCCTCACCTCCTTTGTGATGCATCTGGTGCTTCACGTGCGAGCGGAGATGATTTTCGAGTAAAAATGCATTTAAGCTCTTGAGCGACCTTTGTATCGAGAGTGATTGTTCCAAAAGATGGGTGCAATACACTTCCTTGTCGATAGCATTAATAAGGCCGTCCAGTTGGCCTCTGATGATTTTCGCCCGATGGAGGGCCCGCCTCTTTAGTTTTTGATCCACCATGCCTCAATGATAATACCCCCCTCCCCTATTTGTCAACCCGGTAGTAGAAACTCGATTACACATTGTCTCCTTATGTCCTGACTTTTATCAAGAAAACCTTTAGTAAAGAAGGGGTTCGAGAAAATTTTCCGTCGAGCGAAAAAATTATCGAGTTTTCACTACCGGGTCAATTGAGCAATTATCCACAGAAGCATATTATAAAGTCATGATAGAAAAAGGCATGGTATTCGGCGTTTTCGACGGACTCCACGAGGGGCATAGGAAATTCCTTGCGGACGCCGCCGCGCGGTGCGATACGCTTATCGTAGTAGTGGCACGTCCGGAGACGGTTATGACGCTAAAGGAGAAACATCCGCGCCGCGGCCTAAAGGAACGCATTAGCGAAATCCGGGCCTTCAATCCCCGCTTCGAGATCGTCACAGGCGACGCAACCATCGGAGAGTGGCATGCGATCAAAGAACACCGGCCCGACATGGTATTTTTAGGCTACGACCAAGAGCGAATCGCCGAAGAATTAAAAAAGATGAACATTCCATTCACCTTTCTTGAAGCATACCGTCCCTCCGAATTCAAATCGAGTCTACTCGATAAAGAGGGCTAGATTATCGCCGCTTCGGTCTTATAACGTTACGATCTTTCTTTGAACCTTGCCCGTCATAATCAGATGATAATGTCTGTCGACGTAGCAGTTTATCTCGCTTCGCACGCCGAACTTGTTTTTAAAATACAATCCCGGCTCTATCGTAAACGGGATCGTCGTTTTCAGACGCGAATCCGATTTCCTTGAAAAATGGAAGTACGCCCCATGAACCCGCGCGGCGCTCAAGCTATGTCCGAGCCCGTGCAGGAAGTGTTTCTCAACGCCGCGTTTTCTAAAGTAATTCCTTGCCGAGTCTTCCATCTCCTTTGATCCCGGGAGTTTCTTTTTCCTGAGGTTGCTTTTTAAAAATTCAATTGCCGCATCCCGTGCGCCGATAACCAAATTGAATGTTTTCCGGACGTTCCCCGGCGCGCTCTTTCCCGTATATCCCATCCAGGTGATATCGGCAAACGGCGCGTCTTTTTCATCCAGCTTCGCCCATACGTCGATGAGAACAAGATTGTTCTTTTTGATGATTCTCGATCCCCGGCGCTTCGGAAAGTAATGGACAAACGAAGTATTCGGACCGGATGCGGCGATTTGGGACGGATATTCCTTCTCGGTAACCAATCCTTCTTTCTTGAATTCGGACACGATAAACGCATTCACCTCGTATTCGGAAATCCTGCCGATGCGTTCTCCGATCAGCTTGAATGCTTTGTCTTTAATTGTATTCAACTTCCGCGCGGCGATGATGTGTTTTTGAATCTCTTTGTTTTTCATTTCCTTATCGTATCAAAAATCGCCCCGCGGGGCGATTTTTCTTTTTGTGCACTTTACGGAATTCAGTTGGAACCAGATTCTCGATGAACTCTACATCTGGTGTGATACGATTCGGGCGTATGAGAAGTGGGTTAAGGAGTCGGAAGAGCCGTTTGTGCTGTATCGGGATGCTGGTTGAACTTCCCCTTTTATTCTCATTGATCTACAAAGTTAGAATTATTATTTTCCGTAATCTGGAAGTTTTTCATATATTCCGACCATCATGCTCTCCCAATCTATCTTAATTTCTAAGGCACGTTGAAAATCTTCTGAATGCCAGCCCTGTCTGAAAATTGACTGTAACTCTTTAGCGCCTGTCTTAGGCCCATAACGACAAATTTGCAAAAGTTTTGAAAGTTGATTGCCACTTGAATAGGAAAGGATTTTTGCAGGCGTACCCGGAGATCCTAAAATAATCCTATCGATTGACTTTGATTTTCTCACATCACGAAGCTTATAAGCGTGGTTCTTATAGGGCTTTTTTGAGGGAGAAGTTTGTTGAGCCCAGGAATGCAACTCTTCTTCGGCTAATTTTATATTTTCTCGAGCGATTAAGAGTAAAAGGATCCTTATCGCATCCCACTTTCTGGATGGAAAATTATTGGTGGCCTGAAGATAATATTGGGCGTTTGAAATGTGATCCTTCACTGAGTCTGGTATTTTTTTCATACTCTTCCGATTAAGGGAAAAATAATGGGACCAAAACGACGACGGCCAGTAGATATATCATGGTAGTTATAACAAATGCCCACATTAGATAGTCTCCTTCTATTCTGTCTTTATCTCCGTATCGCTTTTCTAGAAACTGAAACGAAAAACCAAGAATCAGCAATAACAATCCGAGCTTGAAGATAAATTCATTTACTATCGCACTTCCATAAGGAATTCCAGCACCTCTTGTTACATAACCTGAATTTGATTCTGTGATTGACAGAGCTAAAATCAAGGCCCCCAAAGCGTTTAGTACAAGTCCTAGAATGCCAACGTTTTCTTTTTTCATAAATAGACAGAGGGGGTTGCGAGCATTCCCTGTATAATATCGTCTCGGTATCCGTTATCCATTCTTGATTTTCTCGTAGAGTTCATTGAGGGTGACTACAAACTCATTTTTGGTATCCTTTTCCCAGGTAGCGTCATCATATAACCAAAACGGCTTTTGAGTCTTTTCTCCTGATACAACTTTACGAAAGAGGTAGGACTCAAATAGTTTTTCTACGAGAGACCAGTGCCCGTCTTTAATATATTTCGGATTATCCTCGAAAAGCTTGATAACTTTTTCTGCATGCAACCACCACACGTCAATAAGTTCAGTGTTGTCAGAGCTAAATTTCTTCTCCAATTGCTCATAATTTGCGCCGGTATATCCCCATTTTTTACCAGCTTCGTGCCTGCTCTTTAGTAGTTCTTGCCTCAACTTGAAATTCTTCTCCATATGCATCAAGTGAAACCGGAGCGGGCCATACAACTTTTCCTTCCTCTCAATTTCACCCTTTCTCCTGTCGCGCCATCCGTCTGCGACAAAACCAAAGACCGCCGCAAGAACAGACGACCCCAATATGATCGAAATTACTTGACCCCATCCAAAATTCGCATTGTCAGATGATTGAGCATAAGAAACTGTAGGCGCTATCAAAAACACCAAGAGCAATAGGAAAGAAACACCATTTATGGACTTCAACTTATGATAATTTATGGGCTGCATACATATCAAAGTATGTGCCTTTTGTCTTTGCAAGCGCAATGGTGAATAAGTACCCTACGACGCAAAAAACTACGAAGGTTGTCCATGCCTATTCTGGTTCCAATCCTCTCCAGTAGAAAGAATTTTTTGCCTCTATTGTAAAATTTTAATTTTAGAGAAATGAGGATTTATCTATGTTTTTGATGTTGTGGAAATACTCAACTTGTGTGCCCCTGATAGAACTTAGTTGGAACCGCCTTATGCAGCACGTTCAAGAGTGGCGAGAATTAATTCAGGACTACGAGGAGAAAGGACTCCCTCCGCTCCGGCACGCTGCATGATACCTCTTGAGCATACCGGACATCATCCGTGAAGGAAAGGGAAGCGAAATTGACGGAGGAGGAAAAGACCTAGAACGAGCTTAAGCCGTCGTATACGAGTTAATCTCGGCCTCGGTGGTTTCTAGCACAATTTTTCTCAACTCCGATATTTCATCTATCTCTTTGCTCAGGTCTTGGGACACAACTTCTCCAACATCTACCTTAGATCCAGATGTGGATTTGTGTTCATCAAGCTTCTTAAAAATAATTTCGAAATCGTAGTTCATAGATTATACAATTACCTTTTTATGTGTTTGACTCTCAATTTGTTCTTTGAGTTTGCTCAGATCATGTTCGATTCCACAAACCGCACATTTTAATTTATTATCGGCTGGAAACGCTACAGCTCCGGGCTCTAGTGGTGCTGGTTTGTCGAGATTGATTTGGATTTTATATTTAGTTTTACAATTATTACACGTCAGATCCACGGTTGCAATATTTGCGTTTTGGTCACTTGGTTTATCTTGTTGAGGTGCTGTCACTATCGGAGCGAGAAATTTCTGTATTTGAGTTGTTGGTGTTTCAAATAACTTATACAAAGGTGAGGAGAATGACATTTGGAGTAGTGTGTAGTAACGGTCAATAGCCTCAGCTAATTTATCAATCTTAGAATAATCCGTGATTCTCAAACCCATATCTTCAAGGTCCTTTAATCTGATTGACCTAGCGTGTGTAAGCCAATGCTGGTGGTCACATAATTTTCCAGCAATTTCATTTGCACAGAATTCTTTTTCTTCTTGCGTCACTGCCTGCTTATTTTTAAGATGGGTTTGCCACGACTTGAATTTGTACCGAGTAAGCCATTCCTTTACGAGAATCCGTGCGAAATCCAAAGCATTCTGTGCATTCTGAATTTCTCCTGGCGATATGCCCTGCAAAATTGGTATATAAGTCTTATTTAAAGTACCCGTTTCTTCAACCTCCTTTTGTATCTTTTTAAGTCCCTCTAGAAAAGCTCCTGCAGAAAATATCTTACCCTGCCAGAATAGTTGCGCATCAATTGGTCCTAAAGATGATATAGAAGAAGAACTCATAAGTATTTCATCACCTGACATAGCCATTATTGTTCCTGCGCTTTTTGCGTAGCCAGGTATTATGATCCCAACCTCGGTATATCTTTCACGTACTAACTTAACAATATCTTCCGCTGTCTCGCCGGAGCCTCCCGGCGTTTCGAGTATAATATCAATCTTGTCACCTCTTAGTTCAGATATCTGATCTTTAATTGGTAGAAGGTCGCTGTAACCGATTGAGATAAGCGGTATTTGCTTATTAAGGTCAGCGGCAATAACTAAGACATCTCTGCCCTCCCGAAGTGCTGAGATCTGCCTGAGCTGGTTTTTCCTCTCAGACGACAAACCGTTAAAGTCCAAGTTTTTATTTAAATACTCAGTATAATACCCCATCTAAGAGATCATACCACAAAAACACCCACCTCGTAAGGTGGGCATTTTTGCCTAAGTAGTTAACTTTTGTGCCCCCAGCAGGACTCGAACCTGCGACCTTCTCCTTAAAAGGGAGGCGGAGTTGATAAAAAGCAAGCCCATAAAAACAGTTAAGCCGGGGTAAAAATGCTCCGGCTTAGCCAATGATTCTTTTATAAAGTTATCTCGCGACACCGAGAAAAATATCTTCCATGGTGGCAAAATGTTTTGGATTTTTGAGTAGTAATTTAGGAACTCTCCTAGGCATAGATCCGCCCCTCATCGGAGCGAGAAGGACAGGAACACAAGCGTGTAGTATTGGATCGGCATAATGTGAACCAATCGCAAAGATTCTTAATTCACTGTATTTTTCATCCCAATTTTCAACAGCCCAAGAGAGCATTTCGCGAATGGTTGCAGGACGGTAACCTTCTTTGTTCATTTTTTTAGCCATATCCTCAAACTCATAGGTTTTCATGGAGTAAAACTTCTTGTAGCTCTTTTCCTTGATAAGGTCTTCTGGTTGGATGGGAAAGTTTTCCTCCGCAATAGTGGGGACAGTTTGTTCCACACGGGCAGCACCCATTAGATTATAGAGAGACGGAATCTCTCTCGTGTGAGCGATCGCTTCACTCGCCCATTTTTTGATGAGTGGACTCCCTGTTTTTATTGCATCAAATACTTCTTCTTCCGTACCGCTAAATTCCAAGACCTCCTTGAAGAAACAGGTAAAAAATTCTGAGCCAAAGCTCAGACCTCGAACAATCGATGATTTTGCCATTGTGTACTCCTTTTCCTACTTACCCTCCACTTCCTACTACGTTTCGGAAGCTCCAAGTAAGTGTTATTTAGTAGCTAAGCGTAGTTCACCATAACCAGTTTTTATTGTCAATAGAGGAAAATAAAATCTCCGGAGTGAATCCGGAGATTTTATCTTGTGCCCCCAGCAGGACTCGAACCTGCGACCTTCTCCTTAAAAGGGAGCAGCTCTACCAACTGAGCTATAGGGGCCCTTCCTCCGCTTTGATTGTATTATCAAAGCTTCGGACGGGCAAGAATGATGGATCATTATATTCTCGTCCTTCCGAAGCTCGAATATATTTTTGAGCGAAGGAGGAAGCTATAGGGGCTCGTTAGAATTCTAAACTTAAAATTCTAAATTTCAAATACCTCAAATAGGACGTCTAGGCCTTCTTGTCTTTCTGGATCGTCTTCCAGTGATACAGGAAAAGCGGGGTACCGATAATAATCATCGCAAGCGCATTTGACGCGGTGCGTGCTTTGTTACTCGCTTCCTGGGCGCGCTGCGACTCCGCTTGTTTCCTCTCGTAGTCGGCAAGCTCTTCCGGCGTCGGTTGGGCCTGTTTTTCGTCGATCGATGAGGGCACCGGTTTTACGGGGTACGAAGGATAGATGACGACTTGATCCGCGTTCGTAAACACGAGGGACTTGAGACCGAGATCCACGACTTGGACAAGTCCGATTATTACCAGTACCAGTCCCACGAGCGAGAAGAGATATAGATAAATAGTTCTGATTAATTCCTTGCGTTCCATAAGAACGTTATAATTGAATTACGATAAATTAGCAACCTTAACAAACAATTCAAAAAATAAATATTAAAACTCCTAAGTAACTAGAATAACGGGCCCGAGTACTTTACATCGGGCCTTGTTGTTATTATTCTTATAGCTGTATTCCGGCGTAGCACAATGGTAGTGCGGCTCCCTGTTAAGGAGATGGTTGTAGGTTCGAATCCTACCGCCGGAGCAAAAATCAAAATGCCGCATCTTTATGGTGCGGTATTTTGGTTTCTGTTTCGTACAGGTAGAGCTTGAACCGGAGGCACCCAAAAACAAGGAGTGAAACGACTATGTTTTTTGAGTGTTTCGAGCAACGCGAGAAGCGAGTCCTACCTGCAGAGTTCAGATACGGGTGAAACTCCGCCGAAACGTTGACAAATAGCATAGAAATGTGTCACTCTATTATTGCAATTTCATAATTCCTTATCCATCTAACTAACCATCAACCGAAGGAGGTCACAAATGACTAGTTTTTTGCAGGGTCTCTCTAATGAGATCAATGGTGTTACTGATATCATCGCCCCTGAAAAAGCGGGAGAAAAACTCGAGGAAGAAAGGATCGTCGGAGAGGCAGACGATGAAATGAAGAAGATTTATTCTCTACATTCGAAAATGGTCCAAGAAATAAACACTCTAAAAACAGAACACGGACTGTTTCACAAGAAAATGGATCTGCCCGGTCTTCTGCGTGACGCGCTCAGAGACGAAAAAGGCGACGGATTAGAAAGAGTATCGGAAGAATGCAAAAAGTTCAAAAGCAAGCTTGAGCCGCTTGAAGAGAAGGCCGATATCCTCGAACAACTTTTCTGGGCAACAGCACACAATATAGTCGGCACAGAACATGGGGCTCTTGCTATAAGAGAAGATTGGAAAATCGTCTCTTATCAACCGAGATCGGAAAAGAGCCTCTCACCACACATTATCGGTGTTAGTATCGCCGGCCCCCTCTTCTCCTAGGTGTATAACTTCAAAGGACTAAGCAGACCGACTGCTTACCGCTAAGATTTTTTCTTAGCGGTTCATTATTTTACACCAAACAAGTCCTCACGCGTTCTATCCACTAAGCTAGATTGACAAATACCACCAAACTCGCCCCGGTAGACTAGGACGAAAATAGCAGTAAATGGTAAAATTGAATTATGAAGCTCAATAATTTCTTCAAATTGGTTATTGCGATCGTGGTATCAGAAGCGGCTGGAATAATCGGTTCGATTTTTACCGCCTCGGCCATCCCGACTTGGTATGCCGGGATCGTCAAACCGGTTCTAAATCCTCCTGCGTGGGTCTTCGGTCCGGTTTGGACGACACTCTACACGCTCATGGGCATCGCCGCGTTTCTGGTCTGGAAAAAGGGGCTTGTGAGAAGGGATGTAAAAATTGCCCTCGGCATATTTCTCGGCCAGTTGGTATTGAACACACTTTGGTCAATTATCTTTTTCGGTCTGCATTCTCCGGGCGGCGCATTTATTGAGATCATATTCCTCTGGCTTGCTATTCTTGCCACGATCATCGCTTTTGCAAAAATATCTCGTCCGACGGCATGGCTCTTGGTGCCTTACATAGCATGGGTTAGTTTTGCCATGTACTTAAATTATTCAATTTATGTTCTCAATTAATCTATTATCATGAGCTCGGTCGAATGGCTCGATACAATCGGACTATTTCTATTCTTCGCCGGTTTCGTGATCGGCCTTGGAGCGGTAACGGTCATAGATATCCACGGTTTTCTCGGACGAAAGTCATCATACTGGACCGAAGCTACTACACGCACGCACAAAGTGACTAAGCCGATGATCTGGGCCGGCATTATGCTCGCTATTATCGGCGGTATGATTTTCTACCGCGAGCAAAGCTTTGCCGGCATTCCGCTCATCCATGCGGTGATCGCGCTCGCCCTCATCTTGAACGGCTATTTTCTGTCTTTCAAAGTCAGTCCGTTTTTATTGAAGCGTGAGAAAGAGGGCCTGTCCGGAGAACTCCTGCCGGCTTCCTGGCAAAGGAAAATCATGGCAAGCCTCATTGTCTCCGATATCGGCTGGTGGGGCGGATTGCTTCTCTTGGCCATATATCTTGTAATCCGATAACAAATATTTATGAGAAAAAAGACCGTAAAAGTAAACGATAAATTTCAGAAAGGTTACAAGTACCAGCTTACCGAACCGGTAGGACGGAATTTTCATCCGGATTTCAAGCCGGAGCTTACGCCAAAACAGATGCTCGCGCTCGGCGTCTTTGGCGGCAAATATATGACCGACTGCAAAAAGGAATTTCCAAAAGACTGGTTTACTCGCGCCAAGCTTTCACTAGAACATCACGACGACACACTCAACTTTTTCCATAAGCATGCTAGCCAGCCGCTTAAAGTCTGGGTTGAGAAAGGTTGGATCAACGAAAAGCACGACCCTCGCGGCTGGTTCCAGTGGTATTGTCGCTACTACATGGGCAGGCGGCTTCCGGGCGAAGACGAACGGCAGATCAAGCGGTGGAAAGCGATCAGCCGACACATATCGCAAATCAAAAAGAATTGCCGGCCGAAAGATTTAACTTGCCGGCCTGCACAAAGGCAGGCGGTTCTGCACTGGGCATACGACAGCCGAAAAATATGACGAACGTACATATTATCAGATTGAAGAAAATCTTTAATCAATCCAATCGAACGATAACTCCCGGCGGAGCATTTTGACGGTCGCGCACATTTCGTAAGAGTGCCAGCCGTCCATTATTACGGTTCGAAGTTCACGTACAGCTCGGAATTAAAGTTGACAATAGAACAGAAATGTGTTATTTTCTTTACACCCAATCTATCGGGTGTTATTTAACAAATTCAACAACTCTGAAGCGGGTGGAATACCCACTTCGTAAATTGTGGCTGGATGTCACAAGGAGAAAACTATGAGAGATAAGACAGAAACAGAATTACTCGCAGAAATGATCATCGATG
Source organism: bacterium (assembly GCA_021814165.1). Taxonomy (GTDB): domain Bacteria; phylum Patescibacteriota; class Minisyncoccia; order UBA6257; family GWB1-50-10; genus JAKAHD01. The sequence continues at coordinate 73,033 of JAKAIX010000003.1, read as the reverse complement.
TTGTCAAAAAAAGCATACTGAATATACGAATCGATGCGCTTTTGAAGGAATATCCTTTTCTGAAGAGATACCCAGAGATCAAAAAATTGCATAAAGTACCGCAGGTTCAGAAGGCCGACTCTGATCTAATGTCCCGCTATCCATGGACAAGTGCGTGGAATCGGCGTCTGAGAAGACCGGACAGGATAGAAAACCTTCGTTTTATATTAATAGCAGCCGATGGTCAGGAAATCGGTATGATAAAACAATACGATCTTGAAAAGGTGAGATTTAGCCTTTGGCGCTCGAACACCTGGTTTAACAGAAACATAAGCACTACCGGTAAAACAGTAGAAGAGGCTATCCAGGAACTCTCAGATCCAAACGAGGCTGCATACGTGCTTGAAATAAAAGATCTTCTCCTCAGAAAATATACCGATCCGAATTTTGGCATCGAAATTGTCATACACAAAGTTACACACAGTAAATAAACAATTCCTAAGGAGGACAACTTGGAAATAACAATATCACACAATCTCGGTACAACCGAGGCAGTCAAAAGGATCGATAACTTTCTTTCCGAACTAATGAAGAAAGATTTTTCTGATAAGAAGGTGGAAATAAAGGATCCGGAAAAACTCTGGCGGATCGGCAACTTGATGATTTTCTCTTTCAAAGTCAAACAAGGGTTCAAACGCGCCAAGATAGAGGGTAGCATACGAGTGGAAGAAAAGAAGGCTGTTTTAAACATTCAACCTTCGAATCCTATCGTCAGAACCCTTGTAGACGAGGATAAGCTGAAAAAAGTTGTTGAAACTAAGGCAAGAGAACTTCTCTCTTAGTCTTAGCTAATAATCAAGTAATTATGAGGGCAGCTTTATTGAAGGCTGCTCTTTATTTTTTAAGGATCCTAAGCGACCCTCCGAAATGAATAATTAACCAGTAGAAATGTGGGTCTCTTTTCAATTTTCCCCCACTCCACGGCTCTGAACTTGTCCACATAGAGGGGTGGTCGATTCTTGTTATCGTGCGACCGAGGAGCTCTTGCTTTTCGGATGTCGTCTTGATGCATTCATGCAGGATTCGAATTTCTCCTCCCTCTTTGTGTCTTTGTATAAGCTGTGCCATTATAATGACATTTAAATCAAATCGCGGCAGTACATGAAACATTTAATTTTTCTTCTACCCGGTGCCGTATTCATATTTTTGTTATGTGCCTACATTCCCGCGTTCCATTCGGCATACCAGAGACGTGCGGATCCCTCCTCATATATGCCGGTATCTACCGTTATGGCGGTTGCAAGCGGCACGATCGCAGAATCCCACAAAACCATCTTCCTCACCATGGATATGGACATGAACGAGGCCATGCTACGTAAGTACCAAAAAGGGCTGGTACAAGAATGGTATGATCCGCGCATCTTCGCATATCTGGAGAAAGAACGGATTCCCGCCACCTTCTTTGTATCTGGGCTTTTTGCCGAGACATATCCCGATCTCATGCGTTCTCTTGCCAGCACAACAATGTTTTCTTTCCAAAATCACAGCTATGACGAGTCCGGTTTCATTCCTCACTGCTATTGGCTTACTCCCCTCGTTACTCCCCAGGAAAAGATAGCGCAGATCGAAGAAACACAGACGATTCTGGAGCATATTACCGGACAAAAACCCCGCTACTTCCGATACCCCGGTCTTTGCAGCGGAAAGGGAGACGACGCGCTCGTACAAAGCTTAGGACTCGAGATCAACGAAGGAAATATATTTGCGTCTGACCCTTTTAATCCGGACGGAAACAGAATAGCGAACCACATTCTTGCGCGATTAAAGAACAACGGTGTTATTTTAATGCACATAGGAGGACCGAACGCTCCGGCAAGCTACGACGTATTGCGGAAGATCGTACCTGCAATTCGCGCCAGAGGTTACATATTTGAAAAGCTTTAAGAAGCAAGAATGGGCGGATCTTAAGGGAGAAATTAACAGAGAGGTAAAGTTGAGGTTGACTATGGCACAGAAATGTGCTATTTTATTTTCACTTAAACATTTAGATTTTTACCAATTTCATAGGAGAATAGAATTGAAAACGCTAAAAGGAAAGAAGAAGTTTCTTAATTTCTTCGACGTTCACCTTACCGGGGCGGGAGGATTCCTCCTCCGTTCGCTAATCCACGGCTTCGTGCTAAAAGTGCTATGGCTGTGGTTCGTGACGGGAACATTCCACTTCGTCCCGGCACTCACGCTTTCTCAAGGCGCAGGAATATACCTCCTTTTCGCTTTCGTGAAACACGATTACAGGGTGAAAAGGAATCACAACCACCTTGAAATCGAGGCGGAAGAGGAAGGAGCTACAAGGGGCAGGAAACTAATCACTCTCTATAAGGAGATGATATTGAGAGCTGCTGCAGCACTCGTCGCAGGAGCTGTTCTGCACTACTTCTTAAATTTTATCTAAAACTAGCGCCCTTCCTTCATTCGAAAGAGGGGTGCTTATTTTTTACCAGGAAGTTTCACGCATCCCATCACCAAGAGTAATAGGATTACGACGGATGGATTCGAGCCTGGTCGGATAGCGACGTTCCAATCAAAATCATCCGATGGTTTTTAAAACCCGGAACGTTTCTCTGTCGCTCAAAAACTTTTGCACCTCATCTTCCGACAGGATGGGGCGCGGCTGTTTCCGCCACCCTTCGTTTTCGTACGGATCCGAAAGCACCTGGCTTTTCATCTCGAAGAGCGCTTGTCTTTTTCTCTCCACCACATCCGCAATCGGAACAACCCGATCGGGGCGTTCGATAATCCCCTGAATCGCGAATTGGAAAGCTTCCGGCGTCCGGCTCATTCTCCCGAGTATGCCCTCCACTATCTTCCCTACCGCCACGTGATCAGTATGCGGATCGAACGTATAGTTCGAATAGACGGCGTCCGGGCGCTCGCGCTCGGTTATCGCGAGAATGTCTCCAAAAAGTTTCTCATCCCCTCCCCAGATATCGTTTCTTCCGTCCGGTCGGTCGAGAAAAAAGACGAATTCGGGAGAAACATCAAGCACGCGCATCGCCTTTTTTATTTCTTCTTTCCGTTTTGCCTTCACTTCTTCCTTACTCGGGTGTTCCTCAAAGCCAAAAACGCTCGAATGCGAGTTTGCCCCGTCGGTGACGATAACCACGTATACTTCCCCTCCTTCCGCCCGCGTTTTTACGATCGTTCCTCCCGCTCCTATAATTGCGTCGTCGTCATGAGCGACGTATATTCCTATTTTCCTTTTTGCCATGCTTTTTCGACGATATCTCGAAGAAAAAATCCTCGAAACGGTCGGTCATCTCCTTTTCCGTATAGCGCGCCGCCGTGAGGACCGCGTTTTTCCCGAGTGTTTTTCTCAGACGCCTCAAATCCGCATAAACGGAACGAATCGCCCTCGCCACGGAATTGCCGTCCCTTTTTACAAAAATACAGTTCCCCTTAGACACCGCAAAATCATTTACGCCTCCGGAATCCGTGACGATGCTCACGCATCCGCATGCCATCGCTTCAAGGAGAGTGAGACCGAACCCTTCTTTCCTCGAAAGATGAAAGAATATATCACTTGAACGGTATACTCGGGCGAGCGCTTCGTCGTTTTCCGGCTTATGAATGACAACGGGAAACTTCGCCCGCGGCGCGATGTCGTTCGGCGTAATGTTCCGCTGAGTGGCAACGTGCAGTTCAAAGCGGATGTTTTTTATCTTCTCGCATGCGGAAAGAAGTATGGCAAGCCCCTTGTTTTCACTCTCTATGTCGCCCACGAAGAGCAGCTTCAACACGGCGGAGCGGTGCGGCGCTCCCGGCTTGAAAACGCTCGTATCGACACAAGGAGGAATAATCAGGGCCTCGCTGCCGAATCTTTTTTTCACTATTTTCCGCAACGAATCGGACGGCACGATTACCGGGGCGCGAAGAAGGTATGCCCCGTAGGAAAGTCCGTTTAAAACGCTGAGTGATCGGTCCTTAAACGCATACATCTCATCCGCCTGGGAAAGAAATACCGTCTTTCCCTTGCCGCGCTTCGCGACACATGAGAAGACGGTGAATACCCAGTTCGCGAGGTAGACATCCGAATCGGGAAGATGATTCGCGAGTTCCGTCATTCCCTTCACGACGAAGTTCAAAAAATCCTTTTTATCTTCATCAAACGGGACCCGCGTGATGCGGACTTTCGGAGAAACGCGATACGGAATGGGATCCGCCCCGAGATTCACCACATAGACCGTATGCCCTCTCTCCGCAAGACCGTTTGCAAGCGATACAATCACTCTGTCGCCGCCCGTCGTGTTCAACCCGAATGAGGGAATTGAAATAACCATAATATCACGCGCTATTACTGCTCCATGATACCACAACGGCAAAGCGAGAAAAAACGGAAAACCTGATGAAATCGTCTTAAATAATAAGAGGTTGCCGATATAAGCAACCTCTTTCTCTTTAAACCAATCTTGGGGCGGAGCGATACTGCCCGGTATTGCAACTCCATCGCAACGCGGCGTAGCCTGCCAGTAGGCGGTGTCCCATCCATCTGCCATCAAAAAGCTGGCTGTGGTGGATGAGTAGGTCGCAGAAAAATTTTCTTAGCGCGTCATCATCCGAGGTCAGAACGGGGACATAAGAATGGAACGAGCGGCCGGAATTGAAGTAGTGCGGCTGTACGGATTTCTGAAGACTCGGCAGATACATTCTTCTTGGAAGCAAGTCCATCCGGCTGTTCTTAACCGCCATATCAGCCATTAACATGTGCCTCATCTCGTTTCCATTCCATACTCGCGAGTGCATCGCAAGTTCGTATCCTTCTTCTATCTTCTGATGGATTTCAAAAAACCATTCCGGAGTGACATCCGTAATATTTACCTTGAAGAGTTTTCGCTCGTCCTCCAGCGTCTGCGGTTGGTACTTATAGTAACTGAACTCGAGCATTGCAGATGAACCGAGAACAAGGGCTATATCTCTGAAAAACGGCTGCAACACCGAGACCGGATGCGACTTGATGTCGATATTCATATTCATCTCCTAAAGAGCTAGTTACTACCTATTCTGCCTATTTGCCTATTTCTTGTAAAGATCTGCATTTTTAGAACCCTGATTGTTTTCATTGACGAATGCCGCAAGCGTGGTACTTTATCTGTATCTTTAACAATTCTGAGGTTGAAATGGCAATATCAGAAAAGAAGCTAGAGTGGGTGATAATTCTGTCACTCATACTGGGAGGAATAATCACAATGGCTGCTATGTACCTCCATTCACTTTCTCGTCCTCCCTTATAACCAGGAGGGTGATCATGATTATAGCGGTATTGTTCATAGTCAGCGCACTGGTTCTCTACACGACCGCAATCTGGTCGGAGAGAATCAGCAGAAGATTGAAGAGATGGATGGTCGTCGTATTCAGCTCCGGATTCATATGTGATCTCGCCGGAACTTCAATGATGTTTCTAAGAGCGGAACATAAGTTCGCTCTTAGCACCCACGTCATTTCGGGTTACTCCGCGTTACTTATAATGTTGCTTCATCTCTCCTGGGCTTTTCTTGCTATCAGAAAACAAGGGAGATATGAGAGCTATTTCACCCGGTTCTCGCTGTTTGCATGGATGTTATGGCTCACTGCTTTTTTGAGTGGGATGCCAAGAGCAAATTTTTAGACCAAAAGACCCTCTTTCACAAAAGAGGGTTTGTATTATTCGGTACATAAGCTTTCAAAACGAGAGCGAGACATCCATTGTTTAATCCGCTATAATAGAGGAAAGGTCGGCAGTTCAGTAATTTTTCTTTCACGTATGAAAAATAAAGTCATAGCAACAGGAATGTGGATTCTTGTCTTTGCCGTTGCGATCAGCGTCCATGCCGCGAGCCAAAACAAGCAGACGGTCGCGGAAGATAACGAACAATCCGGGGGCGGAGACAAAATAGAGGCGGGATATAAGGTTCAAAACCAAGAACAAGATCGGGAACAGAATACATCGACGATGGAAAGGGAAAATCATGAGCAGGACGCAACGACGACGGAAGGAGAGAATCAAAACAACGAACAGGAGCGAGAAGATAAGGGAGAGATCAATGGCGAAGAACATCGCAGTACGGTCTCGAATTTCGTCCACGGACTCTTGGATGTTGCCGACAAGGAAAAGGGAGGAATAGGACAGGAGGTGCGCACGATTGCCGAAGAGCAGAATCAATCCGCAACCACCACGATACAGGCGATGGAAGAGGTCAAGGCGAAAAACAAAATTGCAACATTTCTCTTCGGTTCCGATTACAAGAATCTTGGAACATTGAGAAGCGAAGTGGCACAGACGCAAGACAGATTGGAACAACTCAACAAGTTATCGGAAAACGTCAAGGATGAAGCGGTCAAGACGCAACTCCAAAGTCAGATTCAGGTATTAACGCAGGAACAAACGAAGATCCAAAACTTCATACAGGCCCAGGAGAGCACGTTCAGTTTGTTCGGCTGGCTTGTAAGATTGTTCAGTAAATAGACCTCGGAATCGTTGTCTCTAAACCGCCCCAATCGGGCGGTTTTTTGGTAAAATGAATTATCGCACCGTAAGCGGTGTGGTATCCACGAAAGGTAATCCTTCGATGCGGCTCAGGATATTTTTATCTGCTACGTATATCCTCGCCGCAAGCGGCGAGGTATTGTAGATAAAAATAACAGCATGACTATTGTAACTTCCTACGACTGTCCCGACATCGACGGTATTGCATGCATGATCGCCTACTCGGAATTTCTCAACGCATCCGGTATGCCCGCGAAAGCGGTTTACTACGGCGATATCGGCCTTGAAGTAAAATTCGTACAACAATTCACCGGTTACTTCCCCGTCGAGAAACATTCCGGAGAATACGGCCCGGACGATCGGTTTGTGCTGGTTGATACCGCGGACCCCGAAGCAATGGAACCGACGATTTCCCCCGAGCACGTCATAGAACTTTTCGATCACCGCGAGCTCGTATTCACGGAGCAGTTTATAAACGCCCGAAAGACCATAGAACCGGTGGGCTCATGCGCCACACTTATCGTTGAGCGGCTCAAAACACACGGGTTTGTACCATCCCCCAAGACCGCCACGTATCTCTACTCGGCTATCGTCTCCAGCACGGTGGATTTCAGAAATTCCGTGACAACCGCAAGAGACAAGAATGCCGCCGATTATCTCAAAACACTCATCGACCTCCCCGACGATTACACCAAACGGATGTTTGAATCAAAATCGAACATTTCCGCCGACAATCTTTATGAGGTGATATTCCAGGATATTTCCCCAAAGACGATCGGCGGCAAAAAAACCTGCATCGCCCAGATTGAAATCGCTAACCTCGAATCAACCCTCACCGCGTTAAAAGAGGAGCTTCTTACCGTATTAAATCGCATTCGAAAAGAGGAACATCTCGAATATTTTTTCTTTACCGGCGTTGATATTCTTAAGGGGTACAACATACTTCTTACCATCGACGGAAAATCAGAAGCGATACTCTCCGAGGCCCTGGGAATTCCGCGACAGCCGGAACACAAAACCGGCTCGATACTCATGCGCAAACAACTCTGGCCGAAAATCGAGGCGGTCATAAGGAGGTTGGAAAAATGAAAAAACTGGTTTATATCCTCTCCGTTGCCGCGCTTTTCGTCTTGATATTCCTTGTCTTCTCCGTTATCGAGCGGCCGCAATCCCATGAACTCCCGCCGACGCTCAAATTCGGTTTCTGGTCGGCCGACAATCCCGCATACTACGCGGAAATGAAACGACTGGGCATAAGCTATGTCCTTATCAGCAACTTCAGTGAAGAAGATGCGGTGCGAAGGATCGACGAGGCGGGGAAGGAAGGATTAAAGGTGTATGTAAGCGCGGGTACACTCCATCCCGATGACTTCAAGAGAATGGAGATATTGGGAAACCGATCCGAAGTAGAGGGATTTGCACTCGACGAACCGCATCTCCATAAGAGTAACTACGACAACAGCGATATCGAGCGTTGGATCGGCTGGAGTAAGGAGAAATTCCCCGGCAAGAAAGTGCTTATCGCAACACCGAGGATAGAAACCTATGAGGAACTTCTGAATATTCCCAATCTCCATCTTGCGGGATTCCAGCCCGATTACTACCCCATCTACGGCGCAATCAGCATGTACGGATCCCAAAGGAGACTGGCGGAAAAAATAGAACGCGACGGTTTCGAAATCCAGCCGATCATCCAAACGCACGGTCTCGCGTTCTATGAAAGCGGAACCTGGAGAAATTACATCGACGCTTTCGCATCTCTCAGGAGTAACGGTCTTACCTCATGGCCGACGCCGCGGGAAGCGGCGGATCAGATACGAAATGTTGCCTCTCCGAATACGAATATCATCTGGATGTACCCGGGAGAAGACACGTACGTCCGTTGGACGCCGGAGCGAAAAGAATACATCAAGGAGATTTTCCAGAATTAATAAGAAACCACAACGGCATCAAGCCGGTAATTCTCGGAAAAGTATTTTTATAAAAGAAATCCCCGGTCGTCCCGGGGATTTTCCGTTTCGCTATTGTAAACCTAAGCGGATATTTCACACACCCCCCCCACGCACGCGAGTTCCTTCGCGCCGATCGTATAGTCGTCGTGCTCGTAGAGCATGATTTTCGAGAAATCGAGATCGCCGAGTTCTTGCGCGCGGCGCTCGTACTCTTCTTTCGTGATTTCTTCATACGGAGCGAGCTGATATATGTGATCCGTACGGGGAAGAAATGAAAGCCCTCCTACGATATCCCAGTTCTCATAAATGAAATTCGCGACTTTTATCCATTCATCGTCTCCCACATAAATCGTGACCGACGGGTTGTGTTCCGTAAAATGCAATTTGAGCCGTTTCCATTCGTCGAGAAGCTCGAGCGCTGAAACATCTTTTACGAAAAGTGCTCCCTTTGGCGCCGCGACGGGAAATTCGAGCACCATCGTCGTTGCGCTCGACGTGGAATAACCGACTTCGGGGAATGCGGGGACATTCTGCTCCTTCGCAAATTTAAACATCGGATCATTCACGCTCACGCGCACGCGGCGAATGAAGTACGGCGCGAACCACGGATGCATCCCCGACCCGACGCCGAGGAGTTGCCCGGAGTTCCCATGGGGCTTCACGCACGTGATAGCGCTTGATTCGTTAATACCGAGACGCTTCGCATATTTCTTGTTCACCTTGACCCCCTCTTCCCGAAGCTCATCAAGCAGGGCGTCGTTTCGTATCACCTCGTTGTCGTAATATCCCGTAATCGAGACCCCGAGGAGCGCCTCCTCATCGCAGTTCCCCTTCCACTCTTTCGAAAGGTACGGGAAACTGGTAAGTGTCGCTTGATACGTCCCCACGATCGTCGCCAAACGCATTTTTCTCAAAAGCGATTCTCTCGTATCGTCGGGACGGACTACCATCGAGGTGAGATTGCAAAATTGCTTCGAGCGAAGCACTATTTCCCCGCACGGATTCAAACCAACCTGCACCTGATCCCTTATCTTTTCCCACCGGCGCGCGGGAACCTGTTTTTCGAGTCCGCCGCGGTTGAACATGCCCCGCTCTCCCGATTTCGATTTCACGAGCGCCCCCCATTCATCCAAGAATTCCTCGGCAGAAGGTCTCCCTTCGTATACCGCGGAATTATTTGCCATCGAACGCTGGCCTTCCGTCAAATAGAATTGTCCTTTCTTCGCATCGCGCATCGTTTCATCATCCAGATCGGAGAGTGAAATCAAAGCGCTCCGTCGCACGCCTCCCGCAACCACAATGAGTCCGATCTTACAGATGATGTCGTGGAGATCGAGCGTCGAAAGGCGGCGGCCCTGGCGACCCAATACTTTATGTTTTGCGAATTCCATGAGCTCCCGAAGCGGATCGGGACCCGATGCTCTTCCTCCCATTGTTTTCAAACGGGCGCCGGCGGGGCGTATCTTCGAATAATCGATATCGACGTCCTTTCCGTCGGCCCACGCGGTAATAGCCGCAACGAACGCGTCCGCCCAACCTTCTTTGCTGTCATCAACGACAATCGCGGGCGCTTTCTTCCCCGACTGCTTTTTTATTTGGGGAAACTTCTCGACGTTCTCCGCTTCCACGCTGAATCCGAGCCCGGCGCCGCACATCGAAATATACATGATCTCGCCCAAATCCTGCCACGACGTCGGTGCGACATACGAACAATTGTATGCGCAGACGTTCGTCTTTCTGCACGCATCGCCCGCCGACCACAAGAGTCTCATTGAGGGACAAATTTCCTGACGGAGAATCGCGCTCTGCACTTCTTCGTACTCCTCGTTCGTTAATTTGTCTCCCACGTTCTCGCGCATGTAGTCCATGAAACGATCGATGGTTTCGCTCCACGTTTCTCTTCGCCCCAAGTCGTCACGCCATCGCGAATACATCTGATAAAAAATAAATTCGTTGTACGGTCCTCTGAAATATTTGCTGTCTTCTTGGATTTTCTCCTGATCGGCGGGAGGAATCTCCGGGCGCAATGCACGGAGTCTGGCGCGTTCCTCCCGGTATAAAATATATGCCTTCGCGGTCTTCGCATAATCCCCTGCGATGAGCTGCGATTCAACCGCGTCCTGAACTTCTTCGATTTCCAGAACGTGATCGGGAGCGTATTTTTTTACGAGCTCCTTTACGACGTTCGCGGAAACTTTTTCCGCATCTTTTTCGCTCCCTTCTCCGATCGCCTGCATTGCCTTCCACACGGCGTTTGTGATGCGACCTTCATCGAACGGAACGATTTGACCTTCGCGCTTTTTTATCGATGTGAACGACATTGATGTGGAAAAAATTAAAAATAAAATGACCGACGTTTTCATTGTAGGGGGTTCTTCGTTTTGTGCAACGGTGGATAAGTACCCCACAATGCAAAAAAATATGGTCTTTGTCCATTCCATTTCAAAACTGTCGGAAAAAATTAGTCCGGCGGAAAACCCGGACATAAAAATCATACTTTTTCCCCGCATCTGTCAAGCTTTTCCCCGCTTTCCGACATTATTACACTTCCGTTACACCAAAAAACCACGTTTTTCCACGTGGTCCTTTCTTTTTGTGTCCCGTTCGAAAAATTTATTTCTTTTTCTTCCTCAAAAATGCGGGAATTTCCCAGGGCTCGGTCTTTTCAATCTTCGGGGCGCTTTGTTTCTGGCTCTTTACCTTCTCTTCTCCCTCTCTTTCTTCTTCCCGCTCCCGTTCTTCCATTTCCTCCATAAAAGAAGATGGTGTTTTTACCTCTTTTTTGGGCGCTTCAACGGACATAAAGAGAGAAGGAACGTTCTGCGCACGGCTGGAAAACACCCCGTTAAAACCCGTCGCGATTACCGTCACCTTGATTGCCTTGTCTTTCAAGGTTCGATCGTGATACGCCCCGAATATCACTCTTGCATTCGAATCGAGATTCGAAGAAATTACCTTCGCGATATCCTGGACCTCGGTCATAAGAAGATCCCTGCTCCCCGCGATTGAGAAAAGCACTCCTTTCGCTCCTTCGAGGGAAACTTCAAGAAGCGGGGAATTGACCGCGGCACTCACCGCTTTCATTCCTCTGTCCTGTCCCGATGCGACGCCGATGCCGATTAAAGTGGCTCCCGAATCCCTTAAAATCGTCTTGATATCCGCGAAATCCACATTAATGATACCGGGCATGTTGATGAGCTCCGCTATGGCGTGCACCGCCTGTTTTAGAATTTCATCGATAAACGCGAACGCCTTCATGATTGGCGTATCTTTTTCGATAAGCGTGAAGATGCGATCGTTTGGAATTACCACCAGCGCGTCCACTTTTTCTTTTAAACGACTCACCCCCTCCTGCGCAATCGTCATTCGTTGCGCTCCTTCGAATCCGAATGGTTTTGTGACGACGGCAAGCGTGAGGATTCCCTTTTCTTTCGCAATCTCGGCGATCACCGGAGCCGCACCGGTACCGGTGCCGCCGCCCATGCCGGCGGTGATAAACACGATATCCGCGCCTTCAAGCACTTCCCCGATCTCCGAGCGATTTTCTTCCGCGGCCTGTTTTCCTATTTCCGGATTCATGCCGGCGCCGAGTCCGCGCGTCAACGCTTTCCCTATGTAAAGTTTTTTCTGCGCGACCGCGTAATCGAGATCCTGCGCATCAGTGTTGATCGCGATAAACTCGACGCCGCGAGGACGCTCTCCGCTCATCATCCGAGAAACGGCGTTCGAACCGCCGCCGCCCACTCCCACTACTTTTATGATGGTGGTGCCGTTCGCCGCTTTCGATCTCGCGAAGGTGCTCTTTTTCTGCTTCGCGTGCGATGCGTTTGATTTCTTCTTTGAATTTTTTTTCATACTACGTCTCTTGAAATACTACGGAAGGAAGTTTTTGAAAAAACCTTTTACCGCTCCCAGACCCGCCGCCACTTCCTTATTTTCGGCGTTTCCCCAAAGCGCAAGCCCCACCGCGACCGCAAATTCTGGATCGTCGAGTGCTTCCTTGTGCGTCGGGTTCATCACGTCGAATTCGCTCAAATCGGGAAACCCCATCTGGACAGGCAGTCGCAGTTCCCGCTTCACCAACTCCGCTATTCCCGCCATCTTCACCCCGCCCCCGGTAATGACTACGCCCGCCGGCAGTTGCACATCTCTCCCTACAAGCTTCAGTTCATTATTCACACAATCAAGAATTTCCGCAAGTCGCACTTCTATGATTTCCGCAAGAAACCGGCGCGACACTTCTCCTTCGAGCCGCGGGTCTATTTCGGAAAGTGCCACCGTTTCTTTTCTCCCGATATCCCCCGCCAGCGCCGAACCATACGCAGTTTTGAGCTTCTCCGCAATTTCCACGGGAACCTTGAGACCGATCGCAATATCGTTCGTCACATATGCGGCTCCGAGCGGCAAACTCTTCACGTGGAGCACTTTTCCTTCTTCATACACGGCAACCGTCGTTGTTCCCGCGCCGAAATCAATCATTACCACGCCGAGCTCTTTCTGTTTTTTCGAGAGCACCGCGCGCGCGGCGGCGAGCGGATTAAAAATGAGCCCGCCGATGCCAATGCCCGCGCCCTCCAACACCTTTATAAGAGGGTTCACCTGCGGCATAAATCCTTCGATAATCATCGTCGAAACCTCGAGACGGCTTCCCGTCATGCCGAGGGGATCTCTGATGTCGCCCACGTCGTCCACAAAATATTCCTTCACGATATTGTGAAGCACGATCGAGTTTGACATCAGTTTCACCGCGCGCGACGCCTGCGTCACGCGATCAAGATCTTCCGGTTGAATTTCTTTGTCGGCCCGGGAAACGGCCGCGACACCTTTCGAAACCTTTGCCTTTACCTGCTCGCTATTGATATTCACAAATACGTTCCGAATCGCTTTCTTTGAAATTTTCTGGAGGTCAGCGGCAAGCGCGCGCATTTTCGCACCCGCCTCATCTGCATCAACAAGCACTCCTCTCCGAAATCCCTCGGAAGACTCGCGAAATACGGAAAGCACGGATAACATTCCGTCTTTCCCGACCTCGACCACAGTTCCTTTTATTTGGGAGGAGCCGATATCGAGACCAGTAATAATAGTAGCCATACGGAAGAGAACAAAATTATTTTTTCCCGAGCGCGCGGGCGAGCACCCGCTCGCGCCGCTCCATTGTTATCCTAGCATGTCGTGCCCCGTGTGTATACCCGAGGAGATGCAGTACGCCATGTACGGCAAGTAAATCAATGTCCTGACACACGGACTTGATGTACCGAGGGGCAAGAAAGAGCTCCCCCAGATAACGTCCTTCTCCGAGATCGGGTCTCGGAAAACGTTTCTTCGCATCGAAGCTTAAAACCGTCGTAGGCCTGTCCTTTTTTCTGAATTTCCGATTATAGTCTCTCATCGTCCCGTCCGTAAGGAGCGTAAGTTCCACTATACAGCGCTCTTTCCGAAGGTGCTGCAGAACTTTCCGCATCACGGATGCCAGATGCCGTTCAAGCGGACGAAACGACGGATGCTCGCTTTCAATTAGGATCCGATTTGCCATGTTTTCTCCTCTGCGTTTCAAGCTCCAAGTCGTTCCTTTATCATTTCTGTCACTTTATCCGTATCGGCGGTACCGTGGAGTGTTTTCATAACCGCGCCCATAACCTTACCGAAATCCTTCGGGCTCTCCGGACGCACGCGCGCGATTGCATCCTCGATCGCTTCCCGTATCGTTTCTTCCCCCGCCTGCGGCGGAAGGTACTCCTCTAGCACGGAGAGCTCTCTTTCTTCCTTCAACGCAAGTTCCTCTCTTTCTCCCTTCCTATATAATGTAATGGCTTCTTTTCGTTTCTTCGCTTCACGACGGATAAGCTCCTTTACTTCATCGTCGTTGAGCGATCCTTCTTCTCCTTTTCCCCTTTTTTCGATTTCGCGATTATGCATGCTCGCGGAAAGCAAACGCAACGTGCTTACTCGCACTTCGTTCCGCTCTCTCACTGCACGCGTCAAATCTTCGCTGATTTTCTCCTTCAGCATAATTCTTAAGACTAACGGTTACCTTGTTTCTTCGCCTTCGTGATCGTCTCAACCTTCGTTTTGCGATACAGCGCCGCATTTCGTCGCGCGCGGCGGTTTACCGGGCGAGAATGAAACCTTCTCTTTTTTACTTCTTTAAGCACCCCGGTTTGCTGCACTCGTTTGTTGAAACGGTACAGGAATGAGCTGGTACTTTCGTTTTTCCTTTTTCGTATCTCCATAATGCGTATTGTGTTCACCCGACCATTTTCTTCTGCTTCGACTGTACTATTTTTTCCCTTAACTCCGCAAGCGGCTCTTCGGACGGCGCGTTCACGACCGAATGTACCGAGCCGCCGCCATCCCGCTCGAAACGGGGCAGAACATGGACGTGAAGGTGGGGAACCGCCTGGCCCGCCGCTTTTCCCTGATTGATTCCTATCGTAAAACCGTCCGGCTGGAGCGCGTGCCCCAAAAGCTGCACCGCATCCTGTACTGCGGAGAATAACGCGGCGAGTTCTTCTTTTGTAAGATCGCCGACCGTTTCACGGTGCGTCTTGGGAATTACCACCGCATGTCCTTTGGCATGAGGAAATATATCGAGAAACGTGATCGTCAAATCGCCCTCGCCTATCGTGAGTGCGTCCATTTCTTTGTTTGCAATTTTACAGAAGATACAATCCATGAATGAGAATTGAAAATTATTTGCTGTTGATTCTTCGTTTTACTTCTTCGACGAGTTTCTCCGCCAATATCGTCTCCTGCGCTCCCGAAGTCATATCACGGATTATCACCGTACCTTCGAATACTTCTTTCTGTCCCAAGAGGAGCGCCAAAGAAATATTCATTCGTTCGGCGCTTTTCAACTGCGCCTTCAACGTCTTTTTTCCCACCACTTCGACGACCGCGACACCGCACGAGCGAAGTTTGTTCATAAGACGCAACGCGCTCTTTTTTGCCTGATCTCCCAATACCACGAAGAAGACTCTCGGTTTTGTTCTCGGGTGAGGAACAATCCCCTGGAGTTTCATCGCTTCGATGACCTGCTCGATATGCAGCGCACCGTTCACGCTCGGCGTGATCCTCCCCCCGAATATCTCCGCGAGATAATCGAAACGTCCTCCCCGCGCGACGGGAAGTCGAAGCTCGGACACGAAAAATTCAAACGTCGTTCTCATGCCGTAATCGTTCACCGGCAGGAGGTGCGCGTCGGGCTCGTACGCAATCTCGTTGTCCTCCACGAGTTCCAGTACCGATTTGAAATGGTTGTTGCAATTCTGACAGAGGTAATCAAGTATGATCGGCGCCTCGGCGATCACCTCCTTGCACTTCGCTTCCTCGCAATGGAGGAGCGCAAACACGTTCGTTTCGAGATTCCGTTCGCAGGATTTGCACAAACGTTCCCGTTCATTCCGGTAGTGCGTTTTTATCTTCTGCCGGAATGCGGGGCGGCATACGCGGCATCCTGCGCTGTTAATCTTGAGAGTCAATTGTTTCAGTCTCAGTCCCTTCAGGAAATCGTATACCGCGAGAATGATTTCCCCATCATAGATGGGGTCTCCTTCTCCCATAATCTGGAATCCCCATTCATGAAACTCCCGAATACTCCCCGATCCCGCCCTTACCTTTTTCAACACGGGCGTGAGGTAGAACACCTTAAGCGGGGAAGAAAAGTATGCGAGGCGGTGTTCCAGATAGCTCCGAAGCACCGATATTTTCGGACAAAAAGAAAGCGCCAGCGTTTTTTTCTCCTTCGTCTTCAATAAAAAGAGTTCTTTCTCCACCAATTCTTTCGCGATTCCCGCCGCTTCTTCAAACATCCCCGCTTCTTCGATGATGGGGGTTTCTATGAAGTTAAAATCATGGAGTTCGCTCGTCGCATTCCCAAGCTGCCACACGAGCTTCCACCACTCCTGTTCTTTAGGAAGGATGTCCGCCATTCCCGGCGCGGTAGAAAATGCGCAGGGTTTGACCGTTTTTTGCGATTTCTTCGCCGGAGGTCTTGTTTCTTTCCCCATCACGTTTTAATAATGCGGCGCGCTGAACGCCTTAGCCGATTGCAGGGGCCACAACCTGAAGCGAACCACCCCTACGATGTCCTTCGTTGGGACGGGACCCCAGCTTCTCGAATCAAAACTGAAGTTTCTGTTGTCACCCATCACAAAATATTCCCCCTTCCCAAGTGTCCGTTCCATATTCGTGGTAGTATCGTTCTTCAACGTATACGATTCGTTCAGCATCTCGGTCCCCTGCGCGTTTGTCACGCTGACATTTCCATTGCGGATATTCACCGTCTCGCCGGGAAGTCCTATGATGCGCTTTATAAAATATGAACTCGGATCGCCGGGATATTTGAACACCACTACTTCGCCGCGCTCCGGCGCCCTGAAATCATAAGAAAGCTCGTCAACCAAAAGGTAATTGCCGTCGCTGAACGTCGGCTCCATGCTGGAACCGCTTACGAGAAACGGCTGGGTCACGAACGAGCGTACAAGAAGAACCGCCACGACGGCGATCGCTACCGTCTCGAGCATCTCGAATAGTGACCAGAGGAATTTCCTCATATTATGTGGTAATCTTATGAGATATGCCGAAAAAAGGCAATACAAAGGGAGAGAACGAGAAAAGTATCGCGTTTAATCCCGCGGAAATACTCCTTGTTGCGGGACTCGGGAATCCCGATCCCGATTTCGCCGCAACATATCACAACATAGGCATGCGAGCGCTCGAAGCGCTTTTCGCTTCATCCGGAGATCATAAGTGGCGCACGAGAAACGATTTCCGTTACACAAAGATTGGGTCGCGGATATTCGTCATTCCCCGCACCTACATGAACGAGTCCGGAGCGGCGATTCGGCACGCACTCGCGTATTTTGAAATTCCGACACGATCACTTTTAGTGCTCCACGACGACACCGATCTCGCCGTAGGAACCATGAAGACCGGCTTTGAGAGAGGATCGGCGGGACATCACGGCATCGAATCGATAATCGGCGCGCTTCACACCAACAAGTTCTGGCGCGCGCGGATCGGCGTCCGGGGAACCGGCAGAAACGGGAAGGCGGGCGCTTTCGTCTTGCAAAAGACGCGGCGCAGCGATGAACCGGCGTTCGAAAAAGTATTTCAGAAACTCCGCATGCTTCTCACGCCGCCTCACGGAACAAATTGAAACGTAACATTAAACGAAACCGAGTTACTCCCCAAAACGGCTATCTGCGTAAGCGGGAGATCTATATTTTTGAACTTCGGGTCGTCTGAAAGGGCGTTCTTAAACTTCGTCACCGCCTGATTATCGGGGGCGGTCGCACCGAGCCGTATCGGATCGTAGAGCGACTGCACTTCGATAGCGCGGAGCGTGATCTGTTGTTCTTCCATGACGGAAAAAAGATGGGCAAGGAGCGGCTGCCAAGGAAGATTTCCTTGCTTCACTTCCCGAATTGCGCGCACCAGCGCATTAAACTCGTCCGCACGCTCGGAGAGTGCCGCATAGTCGCTTCCCGCGTCTCTCGGCGTGAAGGAAGAGGCCGTCTGAGTCAAAAGATTCGATTGCTTTACCAAAAAGGTAGCGGACAAACCGAATGCAACGAGTATAATCGCGAGAACGCCTACTATTATATTTCTCCACAAAACGATGAAATTAAGAATCTGTTCCTCTTTTATCTCATTTGAGAGATCCTCGCCTCCGAGATTGATAGACGCGAATCTTTTCTGCTCCTCTTCCCAATTCCGAAGAGTAGCGCCCAGCGACGCGTAGAACGGCTGGGCTACATTCGGATATGAACCGAGGACAAAGGGAAATATTTTAAATGAGAAGTTCGTTCCCAAAACCTCGGCGATTTCTTTTTCGAATCCTCCCGCCATAAGCCACAGTTCCGCGGGCGCCTCCCCAAACTTGCTTACCGCAAAATTCACGACCTTCCGCGTTTCCTGCACCACGATGGCATCGAAAAGTTCACGAGGGATCGATTGAGCTTCGCCGCGGATCGATTGCCACGATCTGAAATAACTGAAATGGAGCGTTCCTTCCCGCAGAATAAAAAGCGAAAGACCGTCGCTTGAAGTTTCCAAGAGCAGCACGGACTGCGCCTGGTGTTTTACAAAGCGCCTTACAAGCCGCGCAAGCGCGAACGCGGAACACTCGAACGCGACGGGGATAAAATGCGCTTTTGCAAGAGTATCTTTCAATTCCGCAATCGATGCGCGATTTGCAAACGCGCCTATGAGTTCATATTGATCCTGCGTCTCCGAGATAATCTGCGCACTCATGTTCGCTTCTTCAATCGGCATGGGAGAAATCATCTGAAGATTGAGCGTCACGGCCTCCTCGAGTTTGTCCTCGCCCACGTTGGGAATTTCAAAGCTTTGGGTGTAAACGAGTCCTTCCGGCAACACGAGCGTGACCCGCAACAGCTTTCCCGGATCATTGGGCGCGACGATCTCGTGGAGCCGCCCAAGCGCTTCGGAGAACTGCTCGGGATTTTTCAGCTTGCCGTTCTCGAACACCCCTGGGGGAAGGCGCACCGCCGCGGTGCGCGGAACCTGTTCCTCGAGAAATACGTACTCGAGACCTCCGTCGTGTATTTCAAGCCCGTCTATCCTCGGCTTCGAACTTAATTTCTCCAAGAGATATAAAATTTGTTTGAGTGCTTTTTGCATGGCCCGATGGTATTTAGAGCGGCGTATCGACGACCGACTGAAGCTGCAGCGCACCCGTGGTTTGATGCACCACCGCAGTCGCAGTTAATTCCTTTTGTCTGCTTCCCGCGGAACCGAGAGAGGTAACAGTGTACACATAATACTGCCCCGTAGCGTCTGGAGTTCTCGAAACGGTTACGGTCGCGGTATCCGTGTCGAGCGTAAACTCATATTGAACCGTCGAAGGAGCGAATTCTTTATCCTTGGCAATTTTCACCAACGCGTCCTGCACTCCCGACATCGCGGCCGCCCACGCGCGCGCCTGAAGCCGTGAGCTGTATCCGGAACCACTCGCAAAGTACGTAACGAACGATCCCGCGATAACGATTTCGATGATGATGCCGCTTATGAGAAGAACGAACGGAAGCGCAATCTGACCTTTTCCGGATGAAGTCATATACACTTATATCATAGCAAAAACCCCGGCGGAAAACCCGACAGCAATCCCTCAAAGAGGACTGCTGTCGGGAAACGCCGGGGTTTTTCGGAATCCCGCGTACCTCAGATTAATTCTGTTTATCCGTTTTCGATTGATCTGAAGACGGTTTTTGAGGTGCTGTTCCTTGAGGCGCCGTTCCTTGAGGAGCCCCCGTCGCGGAAGGAAGAAGTTCCGGGTTTGAAGCGATCAACTTCACGAGCTGGCTGTCCGATTTCAATTTCGTGTACCACACCACCTCGTCACGGTTGAGTTTTATGGAATCCTCCGGCCCCCAGAATACGTTCGTAAATTTCTGGACGCTGATCGGGTTCTGGTTGTTCTGTGCATTCACCTGCAACATGTAGACGTGCTGCAACTCGAAGGAAGGAAATCTCGAAAGCTCGCCGAAATAAAGGTCACCCGTTCGAAGATACACGGCATAATACGAAGGACCGGCGATCCACGTCTGCCAAACGACAACGCCCGCAAGTACGAGAACGAGAACAACGATAACCGCTACTAAAATTTTGTTCACATTTTTCATAATATAATCGACGTCTGAATAGCGCATCGAAAACGACCTTTTACCGTCGTATTATAGCATAGAAGCCCGTTTTTTTGATATACTAACAGGAAAGAGTGGGGAAAAATATGGACAATCACCGAACCTCTGCTGCCGGAATGGGAGGAGCGCGAATCATTTCTTGGTTCACGGTGGTCGCGGTGTGTGCCGGCATTGCGTATGCGCTCTCCAGAGTAGCGGCGCCGGTCGGGATGGCGGCGACCAACGTCAGTTCCACTCCCTCAAGCTCCGTTGCATGGGACGACGGGAGCGGCTGGTGGGATTTCTACACGCCGCTCACAGTCACCGTGAGCGGCTCGCGGGTACAAGGGTATGCGAGTTCGTCAGTCGGCGATATTTCTCTCGATTGCGCGACGACAAGAGCCGGGAATATCTGCGGCACATCAAACTACGGGGTCTGCAACGGAGCAAGCGCGACGCATAATGCCGACGGCACGTGCTCGAACGCGCAGGCGGACGGCGTCCTGAGCGGATATGCGTGGAACGATACCATCGGGTGGATCAGTTTCTGCGGAGGTCTTGGGACTTCCGTATGCCCCGGCACGCAATCGTACGGCGTCACCATCGATGCAAACGGAAATTTCAACGGATACGCATGGAACGATTTGGACGGGTGGATCAGTTTCAACTGCGCTAACAATTCGAGTTGCGGCACGGTGCAATATCTTGTAAACACTTTATGGAGATCGACGAGTACCATCGGCTACCTCGATTCGGAAACGTTCGATACGGGGATATCGGACGGCGCAACTCTCGGAAGCATCATTTGGCAAGGAAATCCGGGAAGCGGTACGGGGCTTTGCACCAGTTTCCAGATCGCCGCGTCGGCGAACGCGAACGGTCCATGGAATTTTATCGGACCCGATGACACGAGCGCGACTTACTACGGCGCCGCCTGCTCGCAGAGCATGAACGGAGGAACCGGATGCGCGGCTCCCAATACACCTATCTGCGTGAATAGTTCCTACTACAATAATTACCGCTACTATCGCTACCGCGCGCGTTTGCAAAGCGATCTTCTGCAAACACAATCGCCTCGGGTCGATGACGTAATTCTGAACTTCACTCAATAAACGAATGTCTATGCGGATCTTAAACACACTCTCGGGAAAGAAAGAACTCCTTGAAAAACCGGACGAGCGGCCGCTCCATATATTTGTCTGCGGCCCCACGGTATACGACTACGCGCACATGGGGCACGCAAGAACGTATTTCGCATACGATACGTTCGTGCGGTATCTTAGGAATTTCAAGCGATGGGACGTGTTTTATCTTCAAAACATCACCGACATAGACGATAAAATTATCACCCGAGCCAAAGAGCGGGGTGAAACCCCGGAGCATATCGCTTCGTTTTTCAAAAATTCGTACTTCGAGGATATGCGCACCTTAAAGATCGAATCCGTAAACCGCTACGCTCCCGCGAGCGAATTCATCACGGAGATCGTGAAACAAGTCCGCGCGCTTAAACAGAAAGGGTTCGCGTACGAAATCGAGGCGGACGGCATTTATTTTGACATCACCAAATTCCCCTCATACGGGAAGCTTTCCAGAAGAACCGCGATTCAGGCGGAAGACGCGGTTTCAAGAATTGATGAAAGTGTTGCAAAACGGAACCGCGGCGATTTCGCACTCTGGAAATTTCCGAAAACGCCTCCCCTGCCGGATGAATCCGCGAAGTTCGTACTCACCGAAGACGGCGAGCCCGCGTGGCGCACCGAGCTCGGCTGGGGACGTCCCGGATGGCACATCGAAGACACCGCGATCACCGAACATTATTTCGGACCGCAGTACGATCTTCACGGCGGCGCGCTCGAACTGAAGTTCCCCCATCACGAAGCCGAAATCGCGCAACAAGAAGCCGCCTCCGGGAAAGAGCCGCTCGTGCGGATCTGGATGCACACCGGACTTCTCACTATAAACGGGAAAAAAATGTCCAAGAGTTTGGGAAATTTCATCACCATCAGGGATGCCGTCAAACAATATTCGCCGGAACTTCTCCGTTGGTTCTTTCTCGGTTTCCATTATCGTTCTCCCATCGACTACTCGGGAGAATCGATACAGGAGGCTCAGGCAACATTTGAAAGGTTGCGGTTGTTTTTGGAGAAGCTCGCGTTCGTGGGAGAGAAAAATAAAGAAAAGGAAGCGGCAACAACCGCGGAGGAAGATGCCGTTCGCACCACGCAGGAGTTCGAGGAAGCGCTTGAAGACGATTTCAATACCCCCGCAGCGATCGCGTGCCTTTTCAAACTGGCAGCGGAATATCAGGAGCGGTTGTGGAATCTCTCTTTTAAAGAAACCGAGGCGCTTCGCGGCTGTTTTTTTAAGCTTCTTTCGGCGCTTGGTATTTCCATTAACAACCCCGATATCCCCGAAAATGTGAGGAAAATCGCCGCCGAGCGGGATTTATCCAGAGACCGTAAACAGTTTACGCACGCCGACGTTTTGAGAGACGAGGCTCGCGTGCTAGGATACTCCTTAGAAGATACGCCATTGGGTACCTTCATTTATAAACTCTAAGTTCTATTTAGAATGCCGAAGTCCAAATGACAAATGTCAAAAACGTTTTTGACATCAGGATCTTGGATTTGATTTGATAGTTGGCATTTGGATTTTTCGTTTTTCGAAATTATGCCCAAAAAACCGACAACACAAGATTCATTTAAACTCCCTCCGCAGGATACCGAGGCGGAACTTTCCGTACTGGGATCGCTCATGCTCGACAAAAACGCCGTAATCCAGGTGGCGGATGCGCTCACGCCGAGCGATTTCTACGAATCAAAAAACAAAAAGATATATCAGGCGATCCTGGAACTCTGGAGCCGCGGCGAGCCGATCGATCTTCTGACGGTTTCCCATGAACTCAAGGAAAAGAAACAGCTTGAAGACATCGGAGGCATCGATTACCTGACCGAACTCGTGGGGAGCGTGCCGACATCCGCGCATGTGGCTCATTATGCAAACATCGTCCGAGAGAAACGCGTACGGCGCGACCTTATACAAGCATCTTCCGAAATCAACGAGAAGGCGTTCGAGGAAAAGAATTTTGAAGCTCTTCTCGAAGACGTGGAACAGAGAATATTCAGCATCTCCCAGCGTTCCCGTCCCCAACGGTTCGTTTCAATAAAAGACGAGCTTCCCGCCGCATACGAGCGGTTTGAGAAACTCCATCACGGAGAGAAGGGGTCGCTCCGGGGCATTGCCACCCAGTTTCACGACCTCGACAGGATGCTCTCGGGGCTTCAACCTTCCGATCTTATCATTGTGGGAGCGCGGCCTTCACTCGGAAAGACGGCGCTCGTGCTCGATATCGCGCGCCAAGCAGCGATCACGGGAGGAAAATCCGTAGCGCTTTTTTCAATCGAAATGTCCCGCGAACAGATAATCGACCGGCTGATCGCCGGGCAGGCGCAGATTCCTCTCTGGCGACTCCGCACCGGCCGCCTAAACGACGAGATGGAGTTCGCGCTTGTCCAACAAGGGCTCGATGAACTCTCAAAATCGAGGATATTCATCGACGACAACGCGTCCCCCACTTTGCTTCAGATGCGTTCCATGGCGCGACGCCTCCAATTGGAGCAGGGAATCGATCTTATCATCGTAGATTATCTCCAACTCATACAACCGCGGACTTCAAGCGACAATATGGTGCAACAGGTTACGGAAACCTCCCGCGGCCTCAAGGCGCTCGCGCGCGAACTGAACGTCCCCGTGATCGCCGTTTCCCAGCTTTCTCGCGACGTCGACAAACGCGAGGTAAAAATCCCCCGCCTTTCCGACCTCCGCGAGAGCGGCTCTCTCGAGCAAGATGCGGACGTGGTGCTCTTTATCTACCGGAAGGACAGAGACCGCCTCGACGCGACCGAAGAAGAACAAAGAACGGCCGAGATTATAATCGCGAAACACCGGAACGGACCCGTGGGCACGATCAGACTCATATACGATCAGGAACGCGTGGGGTTCAAAAATATCGATACGCAACACACAGAAGAATTCTAACGCCGTGATTCCGAAAGAGATAAAAAATTTTATTGATGCGTTTTCCCGTCTCCCCTCAATGGGGCCGCGACAAGCGACGCGACTCGCGTTCTTTCTGACCTCGCTTGACAAAGCGACGCTCCGCGAGCTTGAATCCTCCCTCGGCGCGCTCCGAGAGCTCGATCGATGCGACGAATGTTTTTTCCTGAAACACGAAGACGAACCGCGATGTGCCGTCTGTAACGATCCCCATCGAATGTCCGACATCATTGCCATACTTGAAAAAGAAACCGATCTTCTCACCTTCGAGACTGCGGGGGTATTCCGCGGAAAATACTTCATCCTCGGAAAACTCGCGGAGAAGGGGGTGCTGGAAACGGCGCAAAAACTCCGTCTCGAACGCCTGAAGCAAACCCTCGGAAAAAGGGGTGCGCCGCTCCGCGAACTCATAATTGCCCTGAATCCGACGTCCATCGGCGACTTTACGGCGGATCTCATTGCAAAAGAATTCGGCGGACTCGCGAAAAAAATAACCCGTCTTTCCCGCGGTATACCTACGGGAGGCGAGATAGAATTCGCGGATGACGCGTCGCTTGCAAGTTCGTTCGAACACCGCGACTAACGACAAAAAACGCCTCCCCGGCGTTTTTTATATGTTCGTGATGACTACCTTCGTGTGCGGCTGACGGTGCCCTTTAAGCTTCCTGTATCTCGTCTTTGAGTGATATCTGAAGATAACTTTCTTTTCATCCCTTCCCTGCTCCGCAATCGTTCCCGTGACGCGCACACCCGAAAGGTACGGCGTCCCTATTTCCACCTTCGCGTCGTCTCCCTTCAAGAGCACTTTATCGAATATAATCTCGTCTCCCGCCTTGCCATCGAGTTTTTCCACAATGAGCTTCGCACCCGCATGCACCACATATTGTTTTCCTCCCGTTTGGATTATCGCCGTTTGTTCTCCTGCCATAACAGAGTTCAGAATACACGGGGCCGCAAAAAAAAGCAAGAATGGATTTCTCTTTCTTCTGTCCGTGCCTTGCGGAGTGAATAAAATACTTTCTTGCATAAAGACGAGAGAAATGAGGGAGTTGTGCGTTGTTCGAATCCCGAATCCGCGAAGCGCGGATGAGGTTGAGTTGCACAACCCCTCAATTTTCCGAGGATGAATGCAGTGAAAGTATTATGAACGAAGCACTTGGCACGGACAGAAGAAAGAGAAATCCATTAATGAGAAAGAGAATAGGAAGGAAAATAGAATATTATCTTCTCCGAGTGAACATTACCGGAAAATACCTTGGAACTTGTGAGCGAGCCGCGTCGCCGAGTCAGGCCCCTCGCCGTAAGGCCGAGCAGGATGGCGAGGAACGTGCGAGCGAACCAAAGTTCCTGATATTTGAAGGTTTGTGAACGAGGGGAAGATAATATTCTCCTACAACAAAACTCCCCGCAGAAGCGAGGAGTTTTCTCTGACTCTAGAAACAACTTCTAGTGCGTGTGCTCGCGGAATTTCGAGAGCACCTGTGCCGCCTGGTCTTTTCCGCCCAAACCGAACGCGAGCCCGAAGGCAAGCGCAAGCATGGCGATAAAACCGGTCACTAAGGCGTTCACGATCACCACCGCGATACCGAGCTGCGAAAGCGCCGCGAGAAATCCGAACACGACGACCGCCCACCACGTGAGCGAGCCAAGAAATCCCGCACCATGCAAACGCGCGCCTTTCACGGAAACGGTGACGGCATTCTTCAGGAAGTGCCCGATGACAAGCGCCGCAAGCATGATCAACACCGCCACGATCACGTTCGGAACGTACAGCAATACATCTCTCAAGAAACTGGAGAGGGAGTAGAAGCCAAGGATATCGGTCGCCGCAAGCAGGAAGACGACCACGAGGAACCAGTAGACGATTCTGTGGAAGAATTTTCCACTGTTTAACCGGAGTCCCGCACGATCGAAATACTCTTGAAGTCCCATATTTACGAGAAGCTTGTCGAGCTTCACGAGATTCACGATCTTTTCGACGAGCGAAGCGATGCCCGCAGCAACGATAAGACCGATGATAAGCACGATGAGCGCGCCCACGATACTCGCAAGCGTACTCAAAAAGCCGACCCAGAGATTCTGAAGCGAACCTACGACCAATGACGCCCAATCTTGAATAAACATGAATGAATTGCGTCCTTTCTTATTATTACCCGACCTTTTCCGATCTCAGCAAAGAAACCGGATATATACCTTGCTCTTATTATACCAAAAAGGGGCGCAAGAGGAAAAAATCTATCCACAAGTCCCCTCATTTCTTCCCGTCTATGGCCTCAAGAAGCTTTAGGTCGTTTTCCCGGAGAGTTTGGAGTACCTCCATCGCCGGATCAAGCGCAATCGTCTTCCCCAGATACTGCCCCGAGGTGAAGTGAGGAAGAAGCACGTAATCGGTTCCATGCTCGTAGAGCGCCTTTGCGTTTTCTTCCGTGTCGGCGCGCACGATAACTTTAGGCCTGGTGTCATTCGGCATCGAAAGCTGCGCGAGAAGCGCCAGATTATCGTCGAGATCGGGGCTCGTGGAGATTACCAACTTCGCTTCTTTCATGTGCGCCCTGTGGAACAGTTCGTCGTCCGCACTGTCCCCGTAGAGCACCGAAAACCCCCTCATTTTGAGCTTCTTCACCACATCGGGATCAAAGTCGACAATCAAGATTTCGCTCCTCGGAAGCCCCAATGCCAAACTCTCCCCCGTCCGGCCGCACCCGATAAGTACGATGGGCTTCGCCTCTTCCCCATCCGAGAGCTCCGTCTCTTTCGTTCTCTTCCGCTCGAAAAGCGAGAGCGGTCTTGAGAAGAACCGGTAAATCGTCTCCCCGTGCATGATGAAATACGAGGAGAATGCAATCGTGATGATTCCCACCGCCGTGATAAGCGCGACAACTCCTTCGGTGATGTGGCCGATCTTAAGCCCCACCGCCGCGAGCACCAAACTGAATTCGGAAATCTGCGCGATATTCATCCCCGTGAGAAAACTCGTCCGCTTCCGGTATCCCATGATCCCCATGAGTACGAGAATAATAAGAGGGTTTCCGATAAGCACGAAGAGCGACAGGAGTATGATGGGAGACGCGAGACCGTTGAAATTCGATAACGTGAGCGACGTACCGAGAATGACGAAAAAAATAAGGATGAAAAAATCCCGAAGCGGGCGGAGCTTGTGGGAAATTTCAAATCGTTCGGAGGAATTCGCGAGCGCGAGCCCCGCAAGGAGCCCCGCGATCTCGATCGAAAATCCTATTTTCGCAATCGCCGCGGCGAGAAGAAAAAGCCACGCCACGCTGGCAAGGAAAAGGAGCTCCTGCGACCGGGCGATCCTGTCAAAAAGCGGCGGGAACACTTTCCGTCCGAGAAACAGAATGAAGGCAAACAGCGCTATCCCCTTCAGAACGGTGAGAATAACATTCCACCATATGCCGCCCCCGCCGGTATCGACACTCGCGAGAAAGATAAGAATAAGCACCGCGACCAGATCCTGTACGAGGAGCAGGCCGACACTCATTTTTCCGTGCAAGCTATGGAGTTCCCTCTTGTCGGAAAGGAGTTTTACGATAATGATGGTACTTGAGAACGTGAGCGCGACCGCAATGTAGATCGCCTGAAGCGGAGGAAACCCGAGCGCGGCCGTAATAAGATAGCCGAGCGCGGCCGTAAACACGATTTGTCCCAATCCCAGAATCACTGACGCCTTCCCCACAAGACGGAGTGATGTGTAATTGATTTCGAGTCCGACGAGGAAGAGAAGGAACATAATGCCAAGGTCGGAAAAAATCGAAAACACTTCCTTGTCCTGGAAGTTAAATAGTCCGAAGTAGCCGATGACAATCCCCGTCGCGAGATAGGCAAGAATGACGGGCTGACGGAACAGCTTTGCCGCCGAACCGAGTACGGCGGCAACCAATATCACGATCGCAAGCTCAAGCAGCCCTCCGGTCATATGAGATAATCATATATTCAAAGGTTTTTTTGCTCAACTCTCCGAGAACCGGAGTAAGACCTTCCCTTCTTCTTCAAATTCATTTATTCTTGAAATGCTTGGATCGGGCTGGAGTATGGCGGTAGTACGCACGCTTCGGGTGCGTGTAGACTGGGTTCGACTCCCAGCAGCCCGACAAGCACCCTAGACCAACGGGCCCATAGTAAAGTGGTATTACGCGGCCCCGCAAGCGGGATTGCGATTTGTAGACGAAAATTTTAGAATTTTCGTACAAATCGGGAACATTCGCTCCATTAGACATAGGTGGTAAATTAGGGCCTATGGTTTAGTGGTAGAACACGGCATTCGCATTGCCGGGACGGGAGTTCGATTCTCCCTAGGTCCACAACGAATGTCTAATGGGGTGAACATTGCCGAGTGGGAAAGGGGTCGGGGAAACGGGAGTTTCCCCGTGGAGGAATGAGTGAAGCGGATTCAAAACCGTGGGTTTTGAAAAGCGAGTGAGAGCGAGCGCGTGAGATTCCCCGTGGGTCCACAAAAAACATCCGCCGAAAGGGCGGATGTTTTTTATTTTCTACTTTCTCTTTCTCGCTTTTTTCCGCTCGTGGAGCCGTTTTGATTTCTGCGTGAGCGCGAAAACCGAGAGCACCATGATATACACAGCGATCCCCTCCGAAGACACCCTGTAGCCGTTTTGAAGCACCGCCGAGAGGATAAGAAGTCCGAACACCACCACCGTCCACATGAAGACGAAAAGTTCCCCCGGATGGCGGCTCTCGTGCATGTCGTACCACCGATCGAATTCCTTCGTACCCACGTAAAGCCCGAGAATGCCGATGTACACCACGCTGAAGGGAGCGATAAGAAAATCAAGCGCATCCCTGTCAAAAAAATTAATTATGATAAAAATGATGAAGAGATAGGTCCAAAAGTTGGTAAGTACTCTCCAGATGCGTTCGTCTTTGAATGAAGGCAGATTCATATCTCTATTTCACAAAATATTTTTTCTTTATGTCTTCCTCAATGCCGCTTTCGAACTCTTCTTTTTTCTCCCTCGCCCTCTCCGCAAGCGCTTTGAGTTCTTTCTCCGGATGCACGGCGAGTTCTTTCACGCGGGCGTGGAGGTATTGTTCCGTATTCAAGGACGGATCGTCAAGCACTTCCTCAAGGAGCACCGAAAGAAGCTGCCCCACTTTGGGCCCCGGCGGGATATGCAGAAGTTCCATTACCGTGTCTCCCTTCATTTTTAACATCTTCGGATGAATCGGGTCGCGCTTCACCTTTTCCATCATAAAGCGAAGGTGGCGAAGCTTGTAAGGAACGGCTTTCGGCACGCCTGAACCGATGCGATCCGCTTCGCGGACCTTGAAGAGATCGTCGATGTATTCCTCTCCTACGCGCTGAATAAAACGCCTGACGCCCGCCTCAGTTACTTCGCCGACGTTGTAGTAGAAAAGGTGGTAACGCACAAGGTGAATTACCCGTTCGGCAGTCTCTTTCGGGACACGAAGGCGATCCATAATCTTCGCCGTCATTCTCGCCCCCACTCCCTCGTGATTGTAAAACGTCGAATCGGGTCCCTCGCCGCGTTTCGTCCTCGGCTTTCCGACGTCATGAAGAAGCGCCGCGAGGCGAACTTCGAGGGAGTAATGTTTCTCTGCCGTGTAGTTTAAGGCGCGCACGTTGTGATCGAACACGGTATAGATATGATGCTTGTTCTGACCGCATCCGACTCCCTCCTTGAGCTCGGGAATAACGTGAGGAAGAAGTCCCGTATCCTCAAGGAGAATTATGCCTTCGGCCGCGCGGGGTGTCATGACGATTTTTATCAATTCGTCGCGAATCCGCTCCTTCGAGATCATCTCAAGAAGCCCCGCGTGTTCCTTCATTGCCCGCAGAGTTGCCGGTTCTACTTCAAAACCGAGCTCTACCGCGAATCGTACCGCGCGCATAAGACGGAGTGCGTCTTCTTCGAAGCGTTTCCGCGGATCCCCCACCGTGCGGATAACCTTGTTTTTCAAATCTTTCTGTCCGCCGTAAGGATCCACTATTTCTTCGGTTCCCGATTTTTTGTCCCTTGCTTCCGGATTTATCGCCATTGCGTTTATGGTGAAATCCCTGCGGGAGAGATCTTCTTCGATGGTTTTTGCAAACCGTACGGCATCGGGGTGGCGCTTATCGGAGTAATCGCTCTCGATCCTGAAGGTGGTCACTTCGACGATCCTGAGACGCGGGTCTTCGGACTTCGTTTTTATTCCCACGGTCCCAAAATCATTCTCATACACGTTCTCCGGAAACGTTTTTTGTATCTCCTCGGGACGCGCGTCGGTCGCGATATCCCAATCCTTGGGATCGCGCTTCAAGAGCACGTCGCGCACGCACCCGCCTACGAGATACGCCCGATACCCCGCTTGGGAGAGCATTGCCGCCGTTTCCTTTACCTCTTTCGGAACCACCGATCGCATTAGTCATATTATATCCCGCCTTCCTCTTTTCGAGAAACCGGGGTAGAATGCGAATAGTAAAGCCCTCGTAGCTCAATTGGATAGAGTATTTGGCTTCGAACCAAAGGGTTGCAGGTTCAAGTCCTGCCGAGGGCACCAGTAAGAAATTTCTAGAAAATCAATCATATGAATGAAAAAGGATTTGCAAGCATCATTCTTTCTCTGCTCGTCGTTGCTTTTCTGGCGGCGGTAGGATACTTAGCTTTGGTAAAAAAATCCCCGCGGTCCATGCCAATCCCGGATTCTTTCTTGACTTCCGCTCCTCCATCGACGATGCCATCATCAACTTCGACAACCACTGCCGTAGAGAAAGTAGATTTACGTAGTTCATTACTCGCTATTGCCAGCCTTCATACTAAAGATGCCGCGGCGATTGCTTCGGGTGCGGAGCCCTTTGATATCGAAACCTCACTCGATCCAGATGAAATCAACACAGGTAACGTACGCCTCACCTATGCGGCCAGTTCTTTTGTTTTACCAAATAGCGACATTAAATATATCAGAGTGAATGAATGGTTTGATAACCAAACGAAACGAAATTATGCAACAAGTAGCGAAGACTTCATTGTACGAACTTGTTCGGGCGGAACGGCGCCGCCTCCGGAATCTGGCTGTGGCCAACCAACCGGAGAACCTGAATCACGCGAGAAACATCTTCCCATAAAAAACTGGATTACAGACATTAAAGACGCGGCGCTGATTTTAAAAGGAAGCGGCACGGGGTCTTCGCGTGGAGGGAAAATAGTTGTGGCCACCATTGGCAGATTAAAGTCCAAATATCCTGACTTTTTCCCACAATCGCTTAGAGGGTTTCCCAACGAACAAACAGTTATCGAATTTATCGAAAAAGGGGTCAGCGGTGCGGCAACAGGTTTTTCCGAAATAGGCCAATATGTGGTTCTGGATGCGGGAGAAAGAAAGATTCTCGCAACGGGGAACTACAAATTGCCTCCGCCCGCGCCTTGACCAAGAAGAAAACGCGGAAGCAAAAAGATCGGAAAGAGGCGGATTTGATTGACTAAAGCGGCAAGGCCTATTAATTTATAAGATAACATCTCCCGCCTTCGCTCGAAAATATATTCGAGCTTCGGAAGGACGAGAATATAATGATCCATCATTCTTGCCCGTCCGAAGCTTTGATAATACAATCAAAGCGGAGGAGGGCCCCTATAGCTCAGTTGGTAGAGCTGCTCCCTCTTAAGGAGAAGGTCGCAGGTTCGAATCCTGCTGGGGGCACAAGACAAAAATTCCCGGATTCGTTCCGGGAATTTTTATCTTCTCTCGCAGTACTCGAACAGGAGTGGGGTCGGGAGAACACGCTAGTCTCCCGTGCAGGAGAGCGGGGCGAAGCCCGTTGAGAACCGAGGGTTCTCAAGGAGCGAAGCGACGTTCGATTCCTGCTGGGGTTTTCCTCTGCTTGTGTAGGCAGACCGATCCCCTTTTCGCTTCAAATTCGTTCTATGATTTTGAAGAGGCGCAAGATAGGATCGTAATTTACAATTTTCTACTTTTCGCTCATCATAATAACCGTATGGACGGTACTGTACGAAAAGCGGTCATCGCGGCGGCGGGAAAGGGCACACGCATGCTTCACCTCGCCGTGAACAAACCGAAACACCTCATTAAGGTCCGTGACCGGCCTTTTTTGTACTACGTGCTTCGGAACCTAAAAGAAGCGGGCATCACCGAGATGATTCTCGTCGTCGGGCACAAGAAGGAGGCAATGGAAGAGTTTGCGAGGGAATATCACGACGAGTTTCCCATCGAACTCGTCGATCAATTCGAGGTCGCCGGAACCGCGAAATATGGAACCGCAATCCCGATCCAGTGCGTGAAACATGCCGTGGGGAGCGAACCGTTTATCGCGATATTCGGGGATAACATATATTCCTCCAAGGATATCAGATCGATTGCAATGAACGATGAATTTACTTATGTCAGCGGCTTCAAGCACGCGCACCCGGAAAAATACGGGGTACTTCTCACCCGGGGAGAGTTTCTTGAAGACATAATAGAGAAACCCAATACATTCGTCTCCAATCTTATTAACACCGGGCTCGCAAAGTTCACGTCGGAAATTTTCGATGTAATAGACCGCGTCGGCGTGTCCCCGCGGGGAGAGTACGAGCTCACGGATGCGATCCGCATGCTCGCGAAGCAGGGAAAGGTGAAAGTGAAAGAAATCAAGGACTACTGGTTCGACTTCGGCAACCCCGCGGACGTAATAAAAGTCTCCGGGTTTCTGGAAACAAACCGGGATGAAGAAATATAAAAGTCCCGACACAAAAACGTTTCGGGACTCTTATTTTTTGATCAACTCCGCGTATCGAAAGACCGCTTTCACATATGCTTCGTTGTGGTTGTATTGAAAGACCGCCTTTCTGGGATTTCTCCTGTAGCCTGCCTTCTTCAGATAGTTTCCAATACTGAATAACGCATCGGTAAAACTCAGAAGATTTACCTTTCCGTCGCCGTCGCCATCCACTCCGAAGCCGAGCGATGACGGCATGAACTGAGTAAGGAAAAGAGCCCCCATCCAAGAACCGCGAACCGAGAACGGATCTATACTCTCCTTTTTGCACCACCTGAGAAACATTCTCATCTCCCGCAGGGCAAACGCTCTATATTTCGGAAAGTGAACATAGAGAGTGTAAAAGGTGGTAGGAGCGCAGAATGTTCCCGCATTCAAGCCGAGATCGCACTCGATTCTGAACATTGCAGTAAGAATCTCGGGAGGAACACCGTATTTCTTGGAAACGCCGCCCAGGGGTGCGTATCCTTTGAGGAAACTTTTTCCGCGAGCGACCGAAACGGAATCAAACATGAAGCCGAATCCGGTTCTCCTTCTTTTCAGCGTCCGTATCGTGTCAATAAGCGCTCGATCGAATCTCATCCGCGGATCCTTCATCACGGCCTCCACATATTCTTTGGGAAGATTGTCGTCTTTTATCCTCAAAAATATCTTCCGCGCCGCGGATTCCTTGGGAAACTCCTTCCCAGCGGAGACACAAACACCAAACAGCAGAAAAAACGCCGATACAATCACCGCTTTCATTTTGACCTCGAAATTAATTTTCTATTCCTACGATACCCCCTCCGCCCGCCGCTTACAAGCATGGATTTCCGCTCTGATTTCTGATATACTGGTCGCGACATGATAACGCTCGAGACGCCGCTCTCGGCGATCCACGGGATAGGGCAGAAGTTCCTCGTGAAGCTCAAGAAGATGGGGATCTCCTCCGTGCGCGATCTTCTGTGGCACTTTCCCACTCGTTACGAGGATTTCTCACAAGTTTATAAAATCGCGGATCTTATTCCGAATCAGGAAGCGACTATTCAGGGCATGGTCGAAGAAGTGAGCGGGCGCCGCGCGTGGCGGAGAAATTTGTATGTCACGGAGGTCGTGATACGCGACGACTCGGGGTCGATCCGCGCCGTCTGGTTTAATCAGCCGTATATCAAAAACACTCTTCAGCCGGGCCGCATCGCCAACTTCTCGGGAAAGGTAAGTGAAAAGGAAGATATCTATCTTTCGAATCCTACCTACGAGCTCGTGAGAGAAGCGTACGAGACGAAACACACCGCTCGTATCGTACCGGTCTATCCCGAAACGAAAGGGCTCACCTCGAAAGGAATTAGATATCTCATAAAACCCGTCCTGGATCATCTCCCGCAGCTGGAAGACCCGCTTCCCCGCGCATTGCTCTCGCGCGAACATCTTCCCGATATAAACCTTGCGCTTCACAGTATTCATTTTCCCCTCGAGCTTCCGGAGGCGCTCCGCGCGAAAGAACGGTTTGCATTCGAGGATCTCTTTTTTCTTCAACTTTTCAACGTAAAACAAAAACTCGCGCTCACGGAACAGCGCGCTCCTTCATTCCCCGTCGACCTCCCTTTTATAAAAGATCTTCTTCTCCATCTCCCCTTTCCGCTCACTTTTTCCCAGAAACGATCACTCTGGGAAATCTTGAAAGACACGGCACGTGCGACCCCGATGAACCGACTTCTCCAAGGGGACGTAGGATCGGGAAAAACCGTGGTTGTCGCAATTGCGGCGTTGCACGCGGCGCACCACGGATATCAGGCGGCACTCATGGCGCCGACGGAGATACTCGCGCGCCAGCATTACGAAACGTTCAAAAAATTCTTCGGCGAGTTCGAAGGAGGAGTCGCGCTCGTCACGGGACACGATGCGAAGGTATTCTACGGAAACAATCTCGAGACCATTAAAAAGAAAAAGGAGCTATTAAAAGAGGTGAAAGACGGAGCGATAGAAATTATCGTTGGCACGCACGCGCTTTTGCAGTCGGACGTAACGTTCCGTTCGCTCGGTTTCATTATTATCGATGAGCAACACCGCTTCGGCGTCGAACAGCGAGCCGTGCTCGTGAAGAAAAGAGAGGCTATTCCCCACTTTTTGAGTATGTCAGCGACCCCGATTCCGCGCACCCTTTCCCTCACGCTCTTCGGCGATCTCGATCTCTCGCTCATCACCGAACTTCCGAAAGACAGAAAGCCCATCATCACCAAGACGGTTACCCAAAAAGAGCGTGCGACGACCTATGAATTCGTAAGGAAACAGGCGAACGCCGGGCGGCAGATATTCGTGATCTGTCCGCGCATCGAACCGCGCCAAGCAAACCCCGATGCCCCCGAGAGATTCTCGTTCAGAGAATTACAGCAGCTTGACGTGAAGTCCGTTACCGAAGAATATGAGAAACTTTCCAAAAAGGTGTTTCCCGATCTTCGCATAGTAATGCTTCACGGCAAGATGAAGGCGATCGAGAAAGAACGGGTTATGAAAGAGTTTATGGAACGACGAGTCGACTTACTCGTCTCGACCTCCGTCGTCGAAGTGGGTGTCGACGTTCCGAATGCAACTATCATGATTATCGAGGGTGCGGACCGATTCGGACTCGCTCAACTGTATCAATTCAGAGGACGCGTGGGGCGCGGAGTACATCAGTCATACTGCTTCCTTTTCACGGATTCGAGTTCCGAAACCGCGCGCGCGCGTCTCAAGGCAATTGTCGAGGCGAGGAACGGACTCGAACTCGCCGAGCGGGATCTGCGCCAGCGCGGTCCCGGAGAATTTTTCGGAAATTCCCAAACCGGTATCCCCGATCTCGCGATGAAAGCGTTGCGCCATCCCGAACTCGTAAAAGAGGCGCGTGCGGAGGCGATTCGCATCCTCAAGGAGGATCTTAAGCTAAAAAAATATCCGCTTCTTTCAAAGCGGCTCGCGGAATTCCAAACCGAGGTGCACAGGGAGTAACTTTTATATTACGTTCCTTCCTAGACTATAGGCGGAACCACCATATCTCTCGTTCACAGAAACCTCCGGATGTCGGGAACTTATGCACGAATGAATGCGTGCGGGATATAAACTACCTCACTTCCGCGTGAAATTTCTCCTTCGTTTCCTCGATGATTTTCTCCTGAATGGGGTTGATTTCCTCGACGGTAAGCGTGCGCTCGTTTGAGCGATACACGATGCGATAGGTGTAGCTTGTTTTCCCTTCCCCGAACTTTTCCTTGTTCTCGTACTTGTCCAGAAGCGATACCTCTTCGACGAGATCGTCGCCGAGATCGCGAATACAATCGAAATAATCGTTCGGCACGAAATCGTTGCCTACAACGAACGAGATGTCGCGCGTAATAGGCGGAAATTTGCTTACTTCCTTGAATTCATTCCCGAGTTTCAGCTGGCGCGTTACCCGCGGATCCTTCGACCAGAGAAGCCGGATGTCGGGAAGGTTCATGCTCACGATGGCGAGACGCTCGAGTCCGAATCCGAACGCCCAACCGGTGTAATTCGAGGAATCCACGCCCAGCTTCTCAAGTACGCTCCCCTTCACCACGCCGCATCCGACCACTTCCACCCATTTATCCTTGATTTGAACTTCCATTTCGCGGGACGGATGTGTGTAGGGAAACGTATCCTCATTCAGACGATACTTTACATCGGGTCCGAATACCGCGGTTGCAATCGCACCCAGCGACTCTTCAAGTTCTTTCACTCCTATCGTCTTCACCGCTTTCGGCGCGAGATACCAACCGTCGATCTGATGGAACACGTTCATGTGATTCCGGTCGATCTCGTCTCTCCGGTATACCTTTCCGAAACTGAAACAACCCACCGGCTTGTTTGCCGCGATGCGCGCCCTTACCTCCTCGTCCTGAAGATAGTAATACCACATCACGGTAGTGTGCGTGCGGAGAATATGCTCGTCATTTATATAATAAGTATCCGAACGGCTCCGTGCCGGATGATCGGCGGGAAAATCGAAGAGGTCGAAGCTCACGCTTGCCGGTACGATCTCCGGAGTTGTTATGATATCGAGATCCCCGAAATACGGGCTTGCCAATATCCGGGTAACGATTTCCGCGATGGGATTTCCTTCCGTGCGCGAGAGATCGGGCATGCCCAAAAAACGGCTCATGCGCATCCCGTCCGCATCCGTCCGTGCTGCAACTTCGGCTCTCAATTTCTTTTCTTCCGGCGATTCGATAACGATTTCTCTCATACACATTTTTAACCTTATTTGTTGCGGGGGCGGGATTCGAACCCGCAGCCTTTTGGTTATGAGCCAAACGAGCGACCAGTTGCTCCTCCCCGCGCGCATATAGTATCAGAAATATCCACAAAAGACAATTTTATTGACGCATTGGAAAGAGGCACGATATACTTCAAGTACGCCGGGGTAGCTCAGTTGGTTAGAGCGCAACACTCATAAAGTTGAGGTCGTGGGTCCGATTCCCACCCCCGGTACTAAAAGCCAGTCTTTCTAGAAACCTCCAAGAAGGAATTATTAAACCGTTGGCAATCAGAAAACGTACCTCCGCTGTGGTATAATGTAAGCACTATTCTGGTTGTTTGACTATGGCAAAATCAAGAGAAAAAATACTCGCATCGGAAATGAGGAGAAAGGGATCAAGCATAAAAGAAATTGCGGACAAGCTAAGAATTTCGAAGAGTACTGCAAGTGCTTGGTGTACAGATATAGTTCTCACGAAAGGACAACTGGAAAACTTAAGGCGTCGAATGGTGGAAGGCGGACATAAAGGTAGATTGCTTGGGGCAAGGATGCAAAGAGAAAAGAAAATGCATCTTATGGAAGAGTATCAAAAAGAAGGCACACAAATTGTTCGGAAAGTAGATGGTCGCGATTTATTAATGCTGGGAATAGGTCTCCATCTGGGAGAAGGAAACAAAAGCGGACATAAATTCCAACTTACCAATTCCAACCCTGAGCTCGTTCGTCTCGCACTCCTCTGGCTTATAAAAATACTAAAGGTGAAGAAAGGAGATTTAATCCTGAATGTTATGATCAATAATATTCACTCACAAAGAGAAAAGGAGTTACTATTCCACTGGTCACGTATCACCGGGGTACCAAAAAGACAATTCAACAAAACGATTTTTATAAAATCCAAAAATAAGAAAGTATATGATAATTTTTTTAATCATTTTGGCACCCTGGTTATCCGAGTAAGAAAAAGCTCCCGTCTTCAATATAAGGTCTTGGGATTACGTGATGCTGTGCTCTCTTTAACTAAGGGCAGTTTGTCAAAATAACTCTTCATTTGCTACACTAAAGACCAGAAATAGTGCAGTGGTAGCTTAGTTGGTCTAAAGCGCCGCCCTGTCACGGCGGAGATCGCGGGTTCAACTCCCGTCCACTGCGCCAAAAAAAGAAACCGCTCGAATGAGCGGTTTTTTTTCCTATTCCTCCCTTTGATATAACTTCCCTATTCCGAAAAGATCGCGCTCGTGAAACGACTTGCCTACGAGTTGAAACCCGACCGGCAACTCGCCGCTTCCTACCGTATATTTCTTTACCGGAATGGAAATCCCTGGAAGACCCGCAAGATTCGCCTGTACCGTGAAGATGTCGGAAAGGTACATCTCAAGCGGATTGGAAGCTTTTTCCCCTATTGCAAACGCCGGCGTCGGCGTAACGGGCGCGAGGATTACGTCAACACTACGAAACGCTTTTTCAAAATCGTTTCTGATGAGCCGCCGCACTTTTTGAGCTTTCGCATAGTATGCGTCGTAATATCCCGCGGAGAGTACGTATGTTCCGAGGAGGACTCTTCTCCTAGGTTCGGCACCGAATCCTTCCCCTCTCGTCTTAAAATATAAATCTCTCAGGTTATTCACTTCGCGCCTCACCTCCGTAATTCCCGGGTAACGCATTCCTTCGAACCGCGCGAGATTCGATGATACCTCCGCAGGCATGATGATGTAATATACCGCGAGCGCATACTTCGAATGCGGCAAGCTGATTTCTTTAAAGGTAAATCCGAGGGTTTTCAAGCGGGCAATCGCCTCCTCAACGGCATGCGTTACCCTACTATCCATTCCATCGACGAAAAATTCCTTCGGAACCCCTATTTTTAGTTTCTTTACCGCCTCGGACGGAAGCTCGCGAAACTCGTGAATAGCTTTATCTTCCGCGCTCGTCGCATCGTACGTGTCGTTCCCTCGTATCGCGGAAAAAAGAATCTCTGCGTCCTCAACCGTCTTTGTAATCGGCCCTATTTGATCCAGGCTTGACGCCATTGCGATCAAACCCGATCGCGAAACCGCACCGTAGGTTGGTTTCATTCCCACCACGCCGCAGAATGCCGATGGTTGGCGGACGGATCCCCCCGTGTCGGACCCCAGCGCGGCGAGTGCCATATGCGCCGCAACCGCGGCGGCGGATCCGCCCGATGATCCTCCGGCGACGCGCTTGAGGTCGTGCGGATTTTTTGTCATGTGAAATCCCGAATTCTCAGTCGAGGCGCCCATCGCAAATTCATCCAAATTCGTTTTCCCGAGAAAGATGGCATTTTCTTTCTTTAACTTCTTAATGACTTCCGCGTCGTAACTCGCCTCATAGCGCTCCAATATTTTCGATGCCGCAGTCGTACGCGTCCCCTTGATGAGCATATTATCCTTGATCGCAAGCGGGACTCCCGCGAGAGGGCCGATTTCTTTTCCCTCCTTAATCATCGAGTCGACGCAATCCGCCTGCTCCAGAGCGCTATCTTCCAACACGGAAAGATACGCTCCGATTTTTTCGTCTTCCGCACGAACAGTATCCAAAAAATCGCGCGTTACTTCGCGGGCGGAGAATGTCTTCTTCACCAAGTTCTCATGCAACGATGCAATGGTAAGTTCTTTTAAGTTCATAATTACTCTCCTCCGGAGGAGGATCCGCCTTCTGCTGAGAACACCGGCGGCACCTTAAGAAACCCGTCCTCCGTTTCAGGGAACGCCGTGCGCGCGGCCTCGCCATCCATGCCCTCTCCCGGAACGTCTTCGCGAAACACGTTCGAAAACGACGTGCCTCCCGCAACGGGAAGAACGTCTTCCGTCGGAAGCTCCTGAAGTTCTTTAAAATAGTTGAGTATGTTCTCCATGTCTCTCTGGAGCCGTTCTTCCTCCTCGGAGTGGAGTTCGATTCTTGCGAGTTCCGCCAGTTTTTCCAACTCTTCGCGCTTCATACCCAAGCATTATACGTGAGGTGCGCGTGTATGCCAAATTGGTTTTTAATAAGAAACGGGATTGTCTTTGCTCACACAAAAACGGCTATGTACTCAAAATCTCACATATGTGATTTTTTGAGGACACACGCCGCGTTTTACTGCTTCTTCCCGAGAACTTCAATAAATGATTTCTCATCCAACACCGGAACTCCCAGCTTTTCGGCCACGGCGAGTTTCGACCCCGGATTTTCTCCTACCACTACGTAATCCGTCTTTTTCGAAACACTCTCCGATATTTCTCCGCCTCTCGCGCGTATCGCTTCCTTCGCTTCCTCGCGAGTCGTCCTCGAAAGCGTACCGGTAAGGACAAATGTTTTCCCCGCGAGCGGTGCGTGTTTCGAAGCATGTTTCTCGCGGAGAATATTTACTCCCGCTTTTTCGAGCCGGTTCAAAAAATCGATGTTCTTCGGATTCCTGAACCAACCATAAATACTCTCCGCAACCTTGGGGCCCACGTCGGGGAGTTCCTGCAGTGTTTCAAGCGTCATCTCTTTTCCGCGGCGGACGATGTTTTCTATCGTCTCCGATCGAAAGTTTCGCGCGAGCGTGCGCGCCGTCTCCTCTCCCACATGGAGAATCCCAAGGCTATAGAGAAAACGCTCGAGCGAGATCGACTTGCGCGCCTCGACTTCTCTTACGATGTTCTCCGCCGATTTTTCCCCGAAACGCGGCAATGCGGCGATATCGCCTTCTTTCAACCGGAAGATGTCAGCGGCGTCGGAAATGAGCCCTTCGTCGAGAAACTTGTCCAGTATCTTCTGCCCAAGTCCGCGGATATCGAATGCGTTTCTCGAAACAAAATGATACAAGGCCTCCCGGTGCCGCGCCGCGCATAAAGGGCTGCCGCAACAGCAAATCGCCCCATCGCGAATTACTTCCGATCCGTCGACGGGACATTTCGTCGGCATCGAAAATTTTTTTTCCTTTCCGGTCCGAAATTCGGTAAGCACGTTCGTGATCTGCGGAATCACGTCCCCCGCGCGCGACACGACAACCGTGTCTCCTATTTTCAATCCGAGCCG
Organism: bacterium; assembly: GCA_021814165.1. Classification (GTDB taxonomy): domain Bacteria; phylum Patescibacteriota; class Minisyncoccia; order UBA6257; family GWB1-50-10; genus JAKAHD01. The sequence goes on along the minus strand of JAKAIX010000003.1, from coordinate 31,884 downwards.
CCCGATTTCGTCGCTGTTGTGAAGCGTCGCGTGCGTAATGGTGATTCCTCCAACGCTCACGGGACGAAGCTCCGCAACGGGGGTCAGCGCGCCGGTTCTTCCCACCTGTACTTTTATATTCTCGACTACGGTCGTCGCTTCCCGCGGAGAGAATTTGTAGGCAATCGCCGCACGGGGCGCTTTTCCCACCACGCCTCCCTTTTGAAACGCGGCATTCTCATTCACGATAACGACGATGCCGTCGATCTCATACACCAACGAATTGCGATGTTCCTCCCAATAATCGCGAAATTCGAACACCTCCTTCAAGGACTTCGCGGGCTTATTGTGGGGATTCGTCTTGAAACCGAAGGCTTTCAGGATCGCGTGCTCTTCTTCGTGAAATTTCTGACCGACGTCGTTCACGATCGCGTATTGGAACGAATCGAGTTTCCGCGCGGCGGTTATTCTGGAATCGAGCTGGCGGAGCGATCCCGCGGCGATGTTCCGCGGATTGGCGTATAGTTTCAAACGTTTTTTCTCCTGCTCTTTGTTTACCCGATCGAACTCGCGCCTCGAGATAAACACCTCGCCGCGCACGACAAGCCGTCTTGATTCCAGATTGAAACGTTTCGGATCATATCCGTCCTTCTTCAGGTGTTCCGCCGCCTCGTCGGGCGGAAAAAGCTTGAGGGGTATCGCCTCGATCGTCTTCACGTTTTGCGTTATATCTTCTCCCGTAATGCCGTCCCCTCTCGTCGATCCCTGGATGAGGATTCCGTTCTCATATATGAGTTCTATCGCAAGGCCGTCAATCTTGAGCTCGCAATAAAAAGAAGGCGATATTTTTGTTCCCAGATAATTTTCGAGCCGCTCCAGCCATCCGCGCATGTCTTCCTCGGAGAACGCATCATTGAACGAAATCATCGGGTTTTCGTGCCGCACCTTCTTGAATGCCGGAAGCGGTTTCCCCGCGACGCGCTGCGTCGGCGAATCGGGGGTGATAAGATCGGGAAACCGGTTTTCGAGATCAAAAAGTTCTTTCTTCAGGGAATCGAGTGCGTCCGCGGAGATTAATTCCTTGTCAAACACGTGATACGCATACCGATAGCGATCGATCTCTTTTCGAAGCTTCTCGACGCGTGTTTCCGCCTCACGATGGTTCATGATTAATGCTCCACGGAGAAATAACTTTCAAGCCCGCGCTCCGTCGAACCGGCAAATCCTTTTCCTCTTATCCAAAACCCGATCACTTTTCCCCCCTTTATATCGAAATAGATTCCCGCCTCTCCGCTGGAACCGTTTCCCAGCGTAATCCCGTTGTGGCAATATTCGGCCGTCGCATCGGGAGTAAAATCCAACACCAGTTCGTGAAAATAACATTCGAGTACCCGTTCGGAAGCGGCATCGACCGCAAAGACGGCTCTTCCCGAGCTCGCCGCATCGGTCGATCGCTGAAGCTGATAAAACATGAGGAGTCCCGCAATCGCGGTTGCGGAGAGAATCAATCCCCCCAACATAACGGTAATCAAGATCATCGTCTGCCCGTTCTCTTTTGTAATATTCCTTTGCATGGCTATTTGCAGTTCATGATAAGCGTAGGTGCACTCGCCTTGTCTTTAAAAGGAACTTCGCGCGGAAGAATTCTCGAGCTCACCGTTGTCTGGATCGGTACGTCGCCCGCGTAGTCAGATGGGGATTTCTGGCTTATCGTCATCACTATCGTAACGCGCCACGGATCGCAGGGGGGGTTGTCTTGGGTGATGATAAAATTCAACATTGACACCCGCACGTTCCCCGAGGTTATAGGGGAACCATTTCTCGTGATTGCACCGTTTCCGTCGAGCGCATAGCTCACCGCCGTTCCTTTGTTCTGGGAAGAAACGAAAGGAAGTGAGGGGTATGATCCCGCGGGGGGAAAGTTGTATCCGGTCCGTATCTCGCGAGCCATCTCTTCCAGTGCGATACTCGCATTTGCATCCATGCTCATCGTCGAGGTAAGCCGCCGCTCGCTCCGGAGCGCTTGTGTGAACGCCGCGACCGCGATCGCGGTCAGGACCGCAAAAAGTCCCATCGCGACGATTAGCTCGACAATTGTGAACCCTCCCACTCGTTGTAATATTTTCTTCATAGCAATCATTGCGTTCTCCACGGATAAAACGTGTCTTCAAGCACAACCGACTTCTGCTCGCTTCCCTCCTTCCAACTGACTGTGGATATAACATCATACACGCCGCCCGTCTCGGTTACCGTGACTTCTCTTTTGAAGAGCGCCCCGGAATTCGGACCAAGAAAGAGGCCTGCTGAAGGGGCATATGCAATTCCTTCCCCGCCGGCGCATGACGCTAAATCCAGATTAGTGACGGTGTTGTAATACACGCAAAGCGGCGAAGCCGCGCCTTGCATGCTCGTGCCCCATTGCATATTTCTCGATATATCGGTGTCAAGAATATTCTTTACCACCTCGATTCCCTCGGCCGCGAGATACGTCGCCTGGAAACTATGCGACGCATAATGACTTAAGTTGGCGGATCTGGAAAGAAGCGACATGATTCCCAAAATGCCGATCACGACCAGCGTAGTCGCGACCATCGACTCTATCATTAAACTTCCCTTCTCTTCCCGTGTTATTTTCAAAAATCGTTGCATCATAAATCTAGCTCGAAGTAATGGCTCCTCCGGCGCTTATAGTGACGGATGAGGTATCCGTCGTGCCTTTTATCCTCAACGATACGATGCCCGTCCCGTACGTATCAAGATATGGAGGAACGAAATAGACGTTATCCGGCGCAACAAGAAATTCAACAGCCCCGGAAAGCTTCAACTCCTGTAATACCACGTCTCCCGACATGAAACTCCTGTCCAAGTCCTTGCACGGGTCAGGAAGCGGCGATCGCGGCATGCTTTGGTACAGAAAGAAGGCGCCGGCCGCTTTGTCGAAGTGCACCCCGAACGCACACGCGGAATTGTTTCCGTTTCTCCATTTCTCGAGTGCGAGCGACTTCGCCCGTTCAAGCACGCCCGCAACGGTCGCCTGATCGCTAAAAAGCGCCACGCGGCCCGTGCTCGAGTTGTTGTATGCGAGAAGCATGGACGAAAGTATCGCCAGGATGGCCACCACGATAAGTGTTTCAATAAGAGAAAATCCTTTCCGGTTGCCGTTCCGCCTCATCATCAAAATTATAGCAGGGAACGCGACAGCGATACAGTAGAAAACGGCCGCGTCACCGTGGTACCACCGCCGCGTTACCGTCATATCACTTATAATCCGAATATCCGGAGATATCCTCCCACTATCGCGTGCCCGAAGAATATGGTAAGCAGAAACCCGAGCACAAGGAAGGGCGCGAAAGGAATTTTGTCTTTCATCGTTTTTGCTCCCGCGAGAATAAGAATTCCTCCGAAAGCTCCTCCCAATATGAAGGAGAGCATCGTTGCAAGCGCGATATCGGGCCAACCAAGGATAAGCCCGGATGCGAATGCGAGCTTCACGTCGCCGAACCCCATGCCTTTTCCTCTGCTTAAGAACACGAGAAGCGCGAAGAACAATCCGCCGAATATCATGCCCGCCACGTGGTTCGAAACGACATTGTCCGAGAACGAGAAGAGGAGCGCGAAATTCCGGAGAAACGATATCCGAAACGGAAAGATGCCCCCGCGATACGCGGAGAGAAGCGCCGTGCCGCAAACCCCCAATATTAAAAGAAAAGCGTTTAACTCGTTCGGAATCACGTAATGACGGAGATCGATGGCGGTAATTACGATCCACGTTATAATCGCGAGCACCCATGCCGCAACAAGGCAGTAATACCAGAGTGGCGCTCCCGCGGAGAAGAACGTCGCTCCGCTCATGCCGTACGCGGCGTTCAGGAAAAGCGGCACGAACGCGAAAACCGCCGCACTTGCGAGCTCGACAAGCGGGTATTGCAGGGAAAGACGATGCCCGCACGATCGGCATCTTCCTTTCTGGATAAAAAAACTCACTATCGGCACAAGCTCTCCCGCGCCGAGTACGTGCCCGCAGTGCGGACATCGAGATCTTCCCCCGAGCCGTTTCCCGTCAAAAACCGTTCTCTCGGGCGTATAACGAAACACCACAACATTCAAGAAACTTCCTATCGCGAGCCCGAATATAAAAAGAAGCGCGATGGTTACCATGGCGTATGAAACCGTTTAGAGAGGGCACTTTACTCCGTTACTCGGTTCGGTTATCGTGAAACCCGATCTGCCGCCGCTGTCCGTACAATAAAATTGCACCTGGGGGACCGAAGGATTCCCCGCCGTGATATTGAGACGCGAATATGCGACATAGGTCGTGGAAGGGGCCGGCCCTTTGATTATGTTAAGTTCTCCCCCCTGCGCCGTGATGTCATCCGCAAGCGATTTCAAATTAGGATTCTGAATGGAAGGCGATGGAAGCGTCTCCAGCGTAGCGTACGTGCCGTTATACATCGTCTCCGCAAGCGATCGCACCTGATTTATTTCCTGGATGATTCTCGAGTCCTTCGCTCTATCCTTCGCGGGGCCAAGAGCCGTAAGGAGTACGGATGAAAGAAGCCCGATGACGGCAACGACGACGAGCATTTCAATCAACGTGAAAGCTTTGTTATTTTTCATATCTTCCATTATACCACATCACATGAACCCAACAGACATGCCGTAGCCGATAGCGACTTCATTGCGTAGTAAGAAAAAAACGAGCGCCTCTCGAAAGACGCCCGCTTATTTTTCTCACCGTCCGTTACGGACATATCCCCGCTGCCGCAGTGCTTGATGCCACCTTCCCGGTGCTGTCCACGCAGTAATTATTACCCGATGCGGTTTTTGCCGACACGGCATACCCGTTGCTATTCGCAGTAAGATTGATAGTACACGCGCTTCCGTTATTGGTATCGATATCCTTCAAGGCGGTATTAATGTCGGTGGAACCGCTATCGGCGTTGCATGCGGTAACCGCCGTTATCGCGTAGGTATTCGTCGTCGGATTATAGCGCGTCTCCGCAACCGACCGAATCTGTTGGATATCCGAGATGATTCTCGTATCCTTCGCCTTGTTTCTCGAAGGCCCGAGAGCGACCAATACTACCGCCGACAAGAGCCCGATCATCGCGATCACGACAAGCATTTCGATAAGGGTAAAACCTTTGTTGTTTGTTCTCATTTGTTTTTTTAGAAAATATCGACCATTTGTATCACTCTTCATTATATCATATTAGTATTAGAACGACTGGGACAGACTGTAGATCGGAAGAAGAATAGAGGCAAAAAGTGCCGCGATTACTCCTCCGATAATAACCATAAGGATCGGCTGGATCAGGGTCACGAGATTGTTCACCATATCGTCCACCTCGCGGCTATAGAAGTCGGTCACCTTCCCCAGGAGATCCTCAAGACGGCCGGTCGATTCTCCCACGCTAATAAGCTGCCCCACGAGCGGGGGGAACTCTTCGAGTCCTATCAGGGTTTGCGAGAGCAGCTTCCCTTTCCGCACCTGTTCCGCCGCTTCATGAAGCCGTTCTTGATACACCACGTTTCCTATCGTGTGGGAAGAAATCTCAACCGCCTGCGGAATGGTAAGACCTCCTTTTATGAGCACTCGCGCCGACTCGGCAAACCGCGCGATATAAAGCTTTTGGAACATCGGTCCCAAAACCGGCACCTTCAGGGAAAGGGTGTCCAGCACCGCTTTTCCTTCGTTCGTTTGAAAATAATCGACGAGAAGCACGACAGCCACCCCGAAGGCGATCAAGAGTACCCACCACCAGTTTGCCATGAACGTGCTCACTCCCAAAAGCACCTTCGTAAGGAAGGGAAGCTCGACTTTCGATTCGTTGAAAATCGGGAGAATTTGCGGGAACACCATTGTAACCATCACAATCACCACGACCACGAAGAGCACGATCACGAACGCGGGGTAGGTAAGCGCGTTCTTTACCTTGGAAACGAGCGTCGCCTGCTTCTCGAGATAATCCGCAAGGAAACTTAACACTTCGCTCAAACGCCCCGTCACTTCCGCGGACTTGATCATGTTCACGTAAAACTCGGAGAATATCCCGTGATGACGCTCGAGCGCCTGGGAAAGCGAAAATCCCGCATCAACATCGTTTGCGATCTCATACAACGCCTCCTTGAGAACCGGCTTCGTCGTCTGCTTGTAGAGATTTGCCAAGCTGTCCGAGAGCGGCACCTGGGATGCGAGAAGCGTTGAAAACTGCCTGGTAAAAATCATGAGATCCTGCGTCTTCACCCGTTTGAAGAAATCGAGTACGCGCGTGTACCAGTTGTCTTCGACCACGGGTTCCAGGCTCAGCACGAAAAGCTGGTGGCTTAGAAGAATGCTCAAAGCCGTGTCGCGGCTCGATGCCTCCACGTTCCCCACCTGAAGTCCTCCGTCTTTCGTGCGCGCTTTGTAATTAAACTTCGCCATACGCTTTTCTTTGAAATTCTTTAACTCCTTTCAAGGAGAATTCTCAACTCCGCAGGATTCAGAGAAAAGGTTTCCGCTTGATCAAGCGCCACTTCTTTCCTCCGCACCAGACTTACGAGCGATCGGTTCAGGGACATCATCCCCTCTTGTACGCTCGTTTCTATCACGAGATCGATCTGATAAATCTTTTTCTCCCGGATAAGATTCCGTATCGCCGGATTCGCGAGCATGATCTCGGTTGCGGGAATTCTCCCTCCGCCGATTCGGGGAATGAGACGCTCCGAAACGATTGCAACCAAAGTCGAGGCGAGCTGGGAAACAATTTGTCCCTGCTGATTCGGCGGGAAGCTGTCGATAATGCGGTCGATCGTCTGCGACGCGGAGTTGGTATGGAGCGTGGAAAATACCAGGTGTCCCGTCTCGGCGGCGGTCATGGCCGTCGCGATCGTCTCCGGGTCGCGCATTTCTCCTACCATGATAACATCGGGATCCTGCCGGAGAATGGCGCGAAGCGCGTCATGGAACGAATGAGTGTCCATGCCGACTTCTCTCTGCGAAACAATACATCTGTCCTGCGAAAAAATATATTCTATCGGATCCTCAACGGTGATAATATGATCGTTTCTCTTGTGATTGATCTCATCCAAGAGCGCCGCAAGCGTCGTGGATTTTCCGTGCCCAGCCGGCCCCACCACCAATACGAAGCCCTGATTCATCTTCGCGAAATCGTGGAGAAGAGGCGGCATATTCAGCTCCTCAAGCGTCTTGATCTGCGCTGGAATAAGCCGGAGCGCCGCGGCGACAAATCCGCGCTGGAAATAAGTGTTTACGCGAAAACGCGCTTTGTCTTCGTAGTTGAAAGAAAAATCGAGCTGGCGGTCGTTTAAGAACGTCTTTTTCTGTTCTTCGGTCAGAAGCGCAAAAACGATTCCCTCGGCTTCTTCTTTAGTAAGTATCGGCTCGTTCGGGAGAGGAATAAGCACGCTGTCCACCCTGATTGTGGGGCGTCTTCCTACCGCGATATGGATGTCGGAGGCGTTTTGCTTCGCCGTTTCGAGCAGTAACTCGTTCAACTTCTCCTTAAAATCGATTGCCATACCAATATATACCTATTACATCAAAACGAGAGACCATCAAATTACTCCTTCGTTCATTGTATCACAGAAGGTAAGAACTTCGCGAGGAAGGAAATAACCATAACAACAAGTAATTCGCGCCGCGTTCCTTCGAACGAGGGTAAGACCGGCCAAATGGATAAGATGGCCCCTCGTCGTGAACTCCTCGGCATGCTTCCAAAACACGTTCATCTTCCCCGGTTTGTATGTTTTGTAAGCAAGCGCCCGAGCGAGAGGGAACGCGGCGCAGAAGCAAAAACACATCTTTATTCGGTCTCTCTCAAAACCTCTTCAAGCATTACCTCTCCCTGAAGCGCCTTTAAGATGCCGTCGGCGCGCATATCCACCATCCCCTGCCGTACGGTCTCGTCCATAAGCGCATTTTCAGAGAATCCTTTATTGATAACCTCGCCCAACTCCCTTGTCATTCTGAAAATCTCGAATATCGCGACGCGCCCCCTGGTTCCTTTTCCTTTACATGTTTTGCAGTCCGGGTTCGGTTCCGCATGATACACCTCATACGGGGATTTGAAAGACAGTTTCGATTTGATCTCCTCAGGAAGTTTTTCTACGGTCTTTCTGATAATCTTCTGCATTTCGTCGGGAGCGGGTGCGGCGCGCTTGCATTCGGGGCACAGTTTGCCAACAAGACGCTGCGCGAGCATCAGATTCAGCGAGGAGGAGAGGAGAAAGCTCGGCACGCCGAGATCAATGAGCCGCGGTACGACCCCGATTGCGTTATTCGTGTGGAGCGTTGAAAGCATAAGATGGCCGGTCAACGCCGCATTCACGGCGAGTCCCGCCGTTTCGGAGTCGCGGATTTCGCCTACCATAATAATATCGGGGTCTTGCCGGAGAATCTGGCGCAGACCCGAAGCAAAATCATAACCGATCTCCGGCTTTACTTGGGATTGATTCACGCCGTCCATGAAATATTCGACGGGGTCCTCAAGAGTTACGATATTCACCTTGTCCGAATTAAGACGCTGTAACATCGCGTAGAGCGTCGTTGATTTTCCGGATCCGGTGGGACCGGTAATCAAGATCATCCCGAACGGCGCGCCCGCCGCTTCTTCGAGTATTCTCGCGTTGTGTTCATTCAGTCCGAGCTCTTGAAGTCCCTTGAGGCCGGTCGAGGGATCCAGAACGCGAAGCGCTACTTTCTCTCCGCTCGGCGTGGGGAAAGTCGCAACGCGAAAATCGATATCTCTTCCTCCTATTACCGTTCTGAATCTCCCGTCCTGAGGCACGCGCGTCTCGTCGAGGCGCAAGCGGGAGAGCACCTTGACGCGGGAAATAAGCGGCTGGGAAAGCGCCGAGGGAACCGAGGCGCCTTCCTGGAGATCGCCGTCAATCCTGAATCTGATTCTTAAGCGCGCGTGCTGCGGTTCTATATGAATATCGGAAGCTCTCAGGTCAACCGCTTCGCGAAGCGTCGAGGCTACGATTTTGATGATAGGCGCGTCGTCGGCACTGCCCCCTCCTTCTTCGAGCGTCACCATGAGATCGTCGGTTCTTCTCGGAGTTCCTATCTCCTTCACCGCCGCTTCGACCTCGCTCCGGTATGGCGCATATCTCCGCCAGACCGTCGCGAGATCGGAAGGCGTCACGATATATACTCCGAGACTCACCCGCTCACGTTTGGCGATGAAGCGAAGCATCTCTTGCGCCGGGAGATTGTCGGGACGAAGCATTCCCACAATAAGCATGTCTTTCCGCCGCTCTATTGGTATCACGCGATATGCCCGCGATGCGTCGCGGGAAATCAGCGACAACAGATCGTCGGTCACGGAAGCGGGATCGATCTTTTTGTAAGGAATTCCCAGGAGTTCGCTTTTTGCTTTCGCTACCGCCACTTCGTCCGCAAGGCGCTCTTCATAGAGGAGGTCTTCGGGAGAGCGACTTTTGAGCGCCGCCTCCTCGAGGAGTTTTTTCGCGGATGCTCCTTCGAGCAATCCTTTTTGTACCAGCGCTTGAATAAGTTCTTGATCGGTCATATAAAAGAAATCCTAAATTCAAAATCCTAAATACTAAACAAATTCAAATGATCAAAACGCGGGTTTCGGTCATTCGGATTTCGATCATTGTTTAGGATTTAGAAATTAGGATTTAGGATTTTTCCTAAAACGGTTGGAATGGATTTGTCCTCCCCGGCGTCGGGATAGTTACCGTCTGGCTGAAATTCTTCGAAAAGTATTTGTTGAGGGTTTCGATCGTCGATCCGGGATCAAGCTGCGCCTGGGAAATCTGGCCTAGATTTTGGAGTTTTGCGGGAACCACGACATCGACGAGTTCCGGCTTTTTGAAAAACACGAAATATGCCGCGAAAAAGAGCACGGCCACAAACACCGCGATGATAACGATATTAAACCAATTAACCGGTTTCTTTTCTTCTTGGACGATGATTGCCATGGTAGTGAATGGTTATTGTTCCTGGTAGAACACGACTGCGGAGACCTGGAGCGTATACGTTCCTTCCGAGGACGACTGGCTTCCCGCGACGTTCGAGAAGAATGGTTTGATATCGAAACTGTTAACATTGGTGATCCGCGTGCTCGATTCGAGCGCACGAAGAAATTGTTTCAATTCTCCGTACGTTCCCGAAACGCTTGCCTCAATTTCGAGATTACCAAGGCGTTTCTGGAGCGGTTGCTTCGTGCCGAGAAGCACCGTGGGCGGCTTGATATTCAAGGACTGAATCGTAACTTGGCTTACCTCGGCTATCCCCTCCCACTGATTTAATATATCCGTTACCCCGCCCCCCACAGGAATAACGAGTGAGAGCGTTTGCTGGAGCTGCGCTGCATTCTGAAGTTGTCCGATCAGTTTCGATACCTGCGATACCACCGCCTCCTGATTATCAAAAAGACTTTGTTTCGAAGCGACTATCGACTGCTTCTCGCTCGAGGCCTGGATTTCCGGCTGAATCAGATTGCCGTAAATGATAAGGGTTGCCATAAGAAACAGCGCCGAGAACAGTATGCTTAGGATTCTTTTGGATGACGTTTTCATAATGGTTTCGAGAAAAAGTCGGGCGCAAACACGATCTCAATGGAAAAACTTACCGTCCCTCTCGGACTGAAGTTCAGGGAAGACAATGTTGTTCTCTGGACGCCCGATGCTTTATTAAATTGCGCAAGTTGGGCGGCAAGCATCTGGAGCGAAGACGCTTCTCCGGTAAGGGTAACTTGCGATGCGGTATGATTGTACTCCGCATCGGTGTAGGACACCTGCGGAAGCGTGTTTGTTTCAAGGAACGGAAACACGTTCCCGCCGAATGCGTGCTCCGCGAGAACTTTCTTCAGGTTGGCGAGTTGGGAGTAGAACACGATGAACTGTTGCTGATCCTGCTCGCTCACCGAATTCGAGAGTTGGGCTAGTTTCTGATCAAGCGACGTCGACTTCGAGTCGAGATACGATTCATATCCGACGTTCAATCCCACATAGATGAAAATGGAAAGTCCGAAGAGCACGACCGAAAATACCAAAAGACGCCACGGGAACCCGACCGATATGGGTTCGGTGACGAATTGCTCTTGTGTGCCGCTTGGCTTTGTGTCGGGCATATATCCTTTATATCACGCAAAATACCGCTTTGCGAGCCCTATTGCCACGGGGAGTTCGTTTTGAAGCTCTCGAAGCGCCGGTTCGAGCCGAAGATCATACTCCATGCCGCGAAACGCGCTCGGAGAAACGGAAGGAAGGCCGGTTTCGGCGCTGAAGTACTTCTCGACGCCGAGAAGATTCGCTGCGCCGCCCGCGAGCATGATGCGCTCGACTTTCTTCGAGTACCGGCGCTCATACACCTCTCTCACATGGCTTACTTCTTGTAGTATAACATCAAGATACGGAAGCGTTAATGTTGATAACTCCGACTCCGCCCCGCCCTTCAAGAGCCCCCTTCTGCGCTTCAATTCTTCGGCACGCATCAGCGTAATCCCCAAACTTCTTGCGATCGCTTGCGTGAGGTAGATGCCGCCATAATCGGTCTCGCTCGCATAGTGCATGACGCCTCCTCCCATAACGAACATGCTGGTCGCTTCCGCGCCGAGATCGATAAGAAGAGTCGGGGGGGTTTCAGTCGGAAACAGTGCCCGTGCGAATGCGAGACCGTCCACTTCGAGCGCCGTAAGTTCCAAGCCCGCATTATGAAAAATGGTTTTATAAGAATGGATAACCGTTTCGGGAATTGCAATAAGGAAGATGCGTTGATACCGGGTGCGTTCCGGTCCGTCGAACTCGTCGACCTTCATCCAATCAAGCGCCACTTCGTGTATAGGAAGCGGGATGTGCTGCGGCGCTTGAAATAATACCGCTTTCGTCGTCTCCTCTCTCGAGAGGAGCGGCATGTCTAGTACCGTCATAAAAGCGGCGAACGCGGGGATAGAAGCGACGGCTATCTTTGTCTTCGACTTCATTTCAAGAAGCGCAGTTTTGAGAAGAGCGGTTGCATCCTGTTCCGAAATTTTCAAAGAACTTGTCTGGAGCGCGCGATTCGGATGAAGAAGATATTCTCTCGATTCGAGTATCCCGTAATTCATGAGTGCGAACCGCTCTTGTTTCATTCCAAGCTCGACACACTTTACGGAAACCGTCCCGATGTCCACGCCAAGCACAGAACCCGATCGGAAAAAATTCCCGATATCCCTGAAAAAGTCGGCGAAGAATGGTCCTATTTTCATTTTTACATCATGATTCTAGCATAGAAATGACACCTCACAAAGAACTGAAAATGCAATCGTTCCGTCGCATCCGGCAATTTTTCGAAGACGCGCTTTTCCCTCCGCGCTGTCTTTCTTGTCGCGCGCATCTCGAAACGGGAGAGCGAGCGCGATGGCTTTGCAAAAATTGCACGCTGCCATTTGATTTTCCGGCGGGGTTCTTTTGCCCTTCATGCGGACGGAGATCTCCCGCGGTTCCTTCCTGCCACCCGGGAACGCGATTCACGGGAATCGCCCCGTGGAGTTACGGAAACACAAGAATTCGAGAACTTCTCCATCTTTTCAAATATGACGGGGTTAAGGTTGTAACGACTCCGCTCGGGGAAGAACTTCGCCGTTATCTTCTCTTGAGCATGGAACTTGGCGGTATTTCCTTCTCCGATTTCGTAATCGTCCCGATCCCGCTCCATCCGCGAAAACTGCGAAGACGCGGTTTCAACCAGTCGCTCCTCCTTGCCCGTACGCTCCGCACGGACGAGATACCGATAATCGAGAACATACTCATAAGGACAAGGGCAACTCCCTCACAAACCGCATTAAAGGAACGGGAGGAGCGCGTGAATAACGTCCTCGGAAGCTTTGCGGTAACGAATCCGGAACCTGTGCGGGGGAAAAATATCCTTCTCGTGGATGACGTCATCACCTCCGGCGCGACGATGCGGGAAGCGGCGAGAATATTGAAGAAAGCGGGAGCAAAAAAAATTATCGGCCTCACTGCCGCGCGCGCATAACTAACGCGAATAAGGAATTAGGAATTAGGAATTAGGAATTAGGAATTGTGGAAACGGGATATTCTTTGTGCAGAATATTCCCTAACTCCTAATTCCAGATTCCAGACGTTACCGCTCCTCGAATATCTGGCTTGATCGTCCCACGTTCCTGCAATCCGCGTTCACCGTGCACTGCGATTCGCTATGTTCGGTAAGCATCTTCGTCGGATCGTTCGGATCGAGATATTGGTGCTGATAGTTCGGCACCTCGACAACTCTTTGTTCGCAATAGCTGTTGTTAATACACACCCCGGCAACTCCCTGCAGTTTGCTCTCGTTCCCTCCAAGCGTCTTTCCCGCGATCATTTGAGACCACGGACTATTCTGCCCGCTGTCATACACCACCCGCACGCGATACAGATATACCGTGTCGGGGAGAAGTCCTTTGTCTTTCCATGAGGGTACGGGTGTCGTCGAAGTCGACTGCGCGAAATAAGCATCGTAATCTATACTGCTTCCCGTTTTCCCTTCCGTAACGGGAACGCGCGCGCGAAACCACGAGAGAAGCGTTTGCACTCCGTCCGTAAGCGTATTCCAGGCGGCGGTGATGCTTCCCACTACGACATCGCGTATGCTTCCTGCCGCTTCGAGAAGCGAGGCCTGCGCGCTTGTGATGGAGAACGGTGCGCTGTATGCCTTGAGACCGTAAGGAATCGCCACCTGCACCACATACTGGCCCGGCGCGAACGTGGAAGGAATCGCCCACGTATACGACCCCGTGTCGAGAATAATGCCGTTTGCCGAAACCGTATTGTACCAAGTTACGCCGAAATCGGGCGCAACTCCGAAATAATTATTATCCGCGCGCACCTTATAGACGGAGACCGCAATGCTGTTTGCATTACTCGTAATGCCCGTTGCGTTCCATTGTATTACCAACGTACTCCCCGCCTTGTACGATCCTCCGTTCGGGGCAGTCACGGAGACGGTGGGCTGACTCGTGCAACTCACGGGGACCGCTACGCTCGGTGAAGGAGCCGAATACGTCCCCACCGTCCCGTTTGGTCCGTAGAGGAATGATTCCACCGCATACACATACGTTCCTCCGCACCCCACGCCCTGATTGTCATACCACAAAGGATTTAAAGTAAGCGCGATTTGGCTTCCTCCCCGTATCACGCTGTACCCGTCGGCGCCGGGGACGGGATTCCACGTGAGACGCACCGCGAGCGGCGAGATGGCCGCACCCTGGAGATTTGTGGGCGGCTGAAGAGAACCGGAAGTCGTGGAAGCTCCCGAGACCGTTTTTGAACCGCCGGAGGCAGTTTGGGATGTCTGCGGATTGGGTATGGAGAAGGCTGCGGAAGGAGGAGTCGAAGTGTTAAACAGGGCCTCCACGTTCGCGTTCCCGCTCATCGTACATGCGGGATCTACACTTCCATTGCACCAGTTCCCGTTCCAGAAACTAAACGTGGAACTCGCTTTCGTAGAAGTCGCAGTGAGCGTAACCGAAGTCCCCGAGGGGAACACGGCGGAACAAGCCGAGGTGCACTTATTTATTCCGGAAGGATCGCTCGAGACCGATCCGTCGCCTCCCGTTACGGTCACCATCACGTCGAAATTCGTGGTCGCGCTTCCGGAAAACGCCCAGTCGGAATAAAGCGTAACTCCTCCGCCGAAATTCTTATACGCCCGAATGCGGTAGTAGTAGATCGTCCCCGCGGCGAGACCCGAGTCGCGGTACGAAGTCGTGTTGTTCCCCACGCTCGCGAGGAAACTGTAATTATTTTCGGTCTGCACCGATCGCTCGATCACGTACCCCGTTGCGTTCCTCGACCGGTTCGTCCACGCGAGATCGATCGCCGAATCGGAGACTGCGGTCGCGGTGAGATTCGTCGGCGCGAGAGGAGGCGTTCTCACCATCATGCCCGCATCGGACGGTTGGGGAGCACTGCACGCGGGAGAAGGTTTCGTCGTCGCCGGGTTCAACTGTTCCTTTCCGGAGAGAGAGGTTGCATAGAACCCTCCGATCGGGATCGAAGAGCACGTTTTGAAACGGTAGTAATATGTTGTCGCATCTTCGACCGAAGTGTCGGTGTATGTAAACGTGTGCGGGTTTCCCGAGAGAAGCGGATCCCAATCACCCGTCGAAAAAGAGCGGAAGGAAGCGTCTCTCGTTATAGTAAAGCGGTCGGTCGTCGAGGTGCTTCGCTCGATTGCCGTGTAATACGGTGTCGAGGTTGCCGAGACGGTCCAGGTGAGAGGTACGCTGTCTGCCGCGACTCCGGGCGAAGTCGTCGCCGTCGAAGTCGGCATATTCGGTGTCACTCTGATTTTTTGCACTTCGAAATGATACGGGCTGGTTGACGTCGCGTTGTCCTTCCAGTTAAAGAACATATCCGAGGGGCTGTTCGCAAATATCCCGAGAAGCGTCGGGGTATCGCTTGATGGGGAGAGCGAGTAACAAGAAAAGATCGATCCCGTAATGGCTGTCCCGTCGGCAAGCTTAGTGTCAACCCTATAAAAACGCTGCGCGCCGACGGCAAGTCCCGAATCCGTATAATCCCCCGAACCGGTCTTCTCAAAAAGCTTCGGCGCCGAGGCAAGGGCGGACTGGGTATTGCTCCCGTAGAGCGTCGCAATCGCGGGAGGCGTGAAATTTCCGTTCCATGAGATGAATATCGTCGAGGTACTCAAGGGAGCGCATTGCGCCCGATACCCGGTCTGAGAGGGGGGGGTCGTGACGGTAATGATATTCGAATCAATCGAGGTTAGGGCGCGCACCGCGGCAAACCCCGCAATCGAAAGCGCGAGGATGCCCGCAACCGCTCCGTATAATCTCATCTTCCGGCTCATTGTTTCTTTATTATATCATACCAAACACTCGTTTAACGAGACGACTTGTGGTATGATAAGAAAAATAAGGAGGTAATTTGAAAACAACAATTAGTATCACGGTAGCGGCCATTGCCCTTCAGAACACCGGAAAAATCATCGGTCCTTATTTTCTAGGAAATTCAATGAGGGCGATAGAAGAAAAATTCGGCAAGAAGATTTTTAACCCCAACTTTGAACTCAAAGAGATAGGAATCGAACGAGTAAAAAACCTGAAAGGATTCAATTTGGCATTGGAGAAAATAGAAAAGGGAACAGATTCGGCGTGTCTAATCAGTGACTAATACTAACCGCAATCGCATTTTAACGATTGCGGTTCTGTTTTTCTTTAAAAAACACACCAGAAAAAGAACTTGACAAATTCCATATTTTTCTTTTACATTAACTCCAGCAAATAAATAAGGAGGGTAGTGTATATGTCAGGAAAATATTATTTTTTCCCCGAAGACATGGCAAAACTCGAAGAAAAGATTATCGCACTGAATGAAAGAATCAAGGAGCTTGGAGAAGAACAAGCGGAAGTCGCTCAACAAAGCACGGAAAATTTTGGACACGACGATTTCCCTCAAGAAGCGGTGGCGGAGCACAGGAAGCTTGTATTAACACAAGTCAACCACCTCAATCAAATACGGAGGAATGCCATCGTCTACACACCGGGGAAAGATATGGGTGAAACGGTGAAGTTCGGATCGACGCTGGAATTAGACGACGGAAGGAAAATCCGTATCGGAAGCTTCCTTGTTCTTGCGGAGCACGACATACAGAATATTTCTTACAAATCCGATTTTGCAAGAGCGTTAATCGGTAAGAGAGCAGGCGACGAAATCATTTTTCGGAGAGAACATTTTGTTATTAAATCAATCAAATAGACCCCTTTTTTTCTTTTTTGAATTAGGGGTCTGTTTCATTTCTTGCTCGAAAGGTTATTCCAAGAACGAAGCATCGCTTGCTTGCTGTTTCCGGTTCCCACAAAAGAATACTCGCTTTGGTATGCAAGATCAAATGCGAACGCCATCTCTTTGTCGTGAGGCAAAAGAACGATAAACTTTTCCGAGATCCACCAGTCGGCCTTCGGAAAACGATAACGATCTAGAGCGTCAGCGGTTTTCAAAACATCGACAAACAACCCGAATTTTCTATAAGAGTCGGTCTTCAATAACTGGTCGTAAGGATCGTTATGAACCGAGATCGAGAAACATATTGCGGGAAGGAATGACTGAAGCTCTTTTGGTAATACATCACGATTTCTCTTTAGCCAGAGTGCTGCTCTTTCTCCATGGCGCGGGTCGGCATTGTCGTTTTTCCTTCGACAATCATGAAACAAACAGGAAAACATTATTGCGGAAAGTTCTTTTTGAGACAAAGAAAAACGACTCAAGGCGAGATATGTCGCCAATACGGATACTCTGGACACGTGCCGGAAACCATGCATCCCGTCGCGGATGAGATCGTTTGTAAACCATCGATCTTCCAAACAATCCCATGGCTTATTTTTCTGAATTGTTTCGACGAGTTTCTTAGGAAGTATGAGGGATTTCGGAAGACGCTTCGGCCTATGGGAGATAAGCCACATTAAGGAATCACGGTCGTGAAACTGGTGAGTCGGTTTTTCGTGTTGAAGCAAACTTTGACGCAGGTTCATAAACACAGGTTTATGCTTCGCTTTCCGCTTTCTTCGTAAATTCCTTGAGTTCTTCTTCGGACATGAGTGTAACACCAAGCTCGTCGGCAACTTCACGAATCTGCTTTTCTGCCTTATCTCGTTCATCCGGCGTAGCAATCATCTGCTCTATCTCCATGTGATAACCCCACGCATCACTCCACTTTAAAGCGATTTCACAGCCGTGGTATTCGTAATTCACGCGTTTCTGTGGACCATGCATTATCTTCGCGGGGAGTTTAAGCGCGTCGATTAGACGACGCATTACGTCAAATTCTTCGGGAGGAAAAAATGACTCGATCTCGGGAAACATCGCTCCCTTCCCTATTCTGTTAAGCTTGAGCGAGATTTTCGCGGTTCCCTTTGAGGTGTTATCCACTAATTTCAGAAGCTTATCAGGAAAGATGTAATAATAACAATCTTTATCGTCATCGCCGAGGTTTTTTGCATGCGCATTGAGGTATTCCTTCAATGCGTCAAACTTCTCTTTATCAAACTTTGTTCTGAATTCGATTTCGAACATTGGTTTTATTTTATTGCTTCCATGTATAAGGTATAGAATTTTCTCTTGGGGTTACAGTAACGTTTGTCGAAGCTCGTTTTTTTTATTTTCCGAAAACCGATCGATTTAAGCAGATTTCCCAACGACATTTCGTCGTAGGCCCAGTAATGCGTCGCATAACGAGGATTATCGAGCTGATCCCTGAAAAGATAATTCACCAAATCCAGATTTCCGTATATTTCAACCGGAGGACGACGATTGGAGTAACATTTGTCGCGCAACTTATCCAAAAATCGTTTCTCCTTTTTATAATATGCCCTCACTACTTTTCCTCCGTCGGGGACGCCCAATAACACACTCCCTCCCGGTTCGAGAACCCGGTATATTTCACGCAACACTTTTTTCGCCGCGATCGGAAAATCTATGTGCTCGAAAAAATGTTCGGAGAATACAAATTTGAAACTTTCTTTTCTGAAAGGAAGCCCGTAACGACAATCCCAGATAACATCCGCGGGAGGAAAGAAATCAAGATTTACGAAACCCTCAAGATAGTGCCGTCCTCCTCCGATCTGCAACTTGTCAGCGTGAATCGCGGTTTTTCTTTTTCCGTTTCTCTTTCTTAAATCTCCCCAAAAAGAGTGCGCCGACTCGATGTCTTTCGCCAACTGGAAAAGAGTGATTTTGAACGCCGGCGCGAGGGAAGAATCCTTCAAAAGCCGATCAACTGATTTCTTCAACGACGTCACATTCCTGTATGATTTGTGAATTTCGCGCGACTTCATGATTTTTTTCTCATTAATAGCATATTTAATTCGGCGAGCCGCGGTTCGATAATTAGAGGAAGCTCTTTCTTTTTTTCGAGATACACGGACCCTTCTTTCTTGTTTATATCCGCTGTAAATACTTTATATCTCAAGTAGGGATTTGCCGGATTGATGCCGATCTCCCCTTTTGGCAGAATCGCGTTGTAGGGAAGTGAGATGTCCATATGATTCCAGTAATTCCATGCCTGCAAGGCTTTATACTGATCGAAGTAAAAATAGAAATTCGGGTATCGTTTCATATTTCTGAGAAGACGATGAATGGCGTGACCGAGTAACGGGATAAGTTGCTGTTGGAGGTATCCGAAATCCCACTCGATGTTCCTCCAGAACGTCTTTCTGTCCGGCGCATCTATATGAAGAGGGTGATAGAGTCGACTCTCAATCAGGTAGGAGAGGCGGCGCGTGAGATACAGTGTGAATGTATCTTCGTGCTCTTTTGTAGTGACTATGCCTATGTCCCCAAGATACTTCAATATGCTCCCGAAGTCGGGACGAAACAATCCCAAGTTGAAGGAACGTGTAAGATCAGGGCAAACGGAGAAGAGCATATCCTTAAAATTCGCACAATACAGTTCATCGCGCTCAAGACAACGGCTCACTTCCTCTCCTTTTTGGAAAAGAGCAATATATTCGCACAGTGTCTCAAAAAGAAGGTATCCGAAGATCGGCAGTTCGTGTACCGCCTGCTGATACAGCTTGTAGAATTCCCTGAATTTGGGAGCAATCAATTCGGGAGAAGAATCCTCAACTACGGAGAGGAGATTGCTGGTTTTTCTCACCGAGTTTACGGTCATCTGCTGCAATTCGTTTAATTCATCATGGGAGAGAAGATAATTTAGGTCGGAGAAAACCGAAAAATGAACCGGGCCGAGTTTGAGATAATCGATACCTACCAAGGGGCTCATGTGCTCGCGGGGAGATTCCAATTCGACAAGAAGCAGCGCCACATCTTCTTTGCCTTCGCTGAACTTCGGCGCTTCTTTTTCCAAAATATATTCTCCTAGGTTATGGAGACGGAGTTTCTTTCCATCCTGAACGACCGGTGTACAGTACACGCTCCCGACTAGACATCCACTGCTTGAAAGTATTTTCCCGCTTTCCCGAATCGATCTAAAACTCTTGGTAATGTGCGCAAGATAAACCTTATCGCTATGAATCACGTCATAAAGAACGTTTTTCTTCAGAACGGAGCCGTTCGGCGCGGTTTCATTCAAATATTTGAACCAGCCGATATCGGAATTGAAACACGTCTCAGTGTAGTCCGACGAATCCTTGAATATATCGTGGTTGACGTGAGCAATAGACCAGAGATCTCCTTTATTGATCATGATGTTACGATTTTTTTATACGGCCATCCTCCCTTGCCGGGTTGTGGAAAGAGTTCGTCGAGGCCGGCTGAAAGCACCTGGTTTAGTTTCCAATTGGAGCATATAAACTTCACCTTCCTCGCCTTCCGATCCGCAACCAGCTCCAGAAACATTTCGAGACACACCCCACACGGAGTACAAATAAAGTCATTGTTCCAATTTTTCCGATTAAATACTCCTACAAGATAACAGGTTGTGGGAATTTCTCGGGTGCCGCTAAAATACCATTTGTCGAGTGCCATCCGTTCGGCGCAGGTCGAACCGATAACTCTTGCGCGGAGTACTGTAGCGCCAGTGAATACTGATCCGTTCCCGCATAAAAGAATACAGCCTACCTTGCGTTTCCCGCGCGGAGCCGATTGCCCTGCCGCATCTTTTGCCATTTGCAAAAGAAGCTGGTCCGTCTTGGAAATTTTCCTATAACTCGTGATACGCATACAAATTATTATAGAAGGGGGTTTAGTGAAACAGAACCCCCTTCAATGATGTCGACAAGTTTTTTGCGGCGCAGTGGAGCCGCCCTTCCAGATTTTCGATTCTGAAAGCCGGAATACCGTATTTTCTCTCGGCACGAGCAAGAACTTCCGATGACAAAACTTGAGCGTTGTTTAAACATTGAACTTTTTCCTCCGTTGAAAAATCGATTCCGAACAGGTTTCTGTTGACTCTCAACCCCTCGGACTCATCGCGAAGAATGCGTTCCAGAATTATCTTCGGTTCACCCATCACAAGAATGGCGGCGTCGCATAAACCATACCAGGGACCGAAACTCGGAGTAATCCTGCCGTTCAATGTTTTGACATAATGACCGGTTACAAGCACGATGTCGTTCTCCTGCCAGGATTTTTTCAGATCAAAGAAAAAGTCAGCAAATGCTTCGTCTTTTTCCTTTTCCGACACCGCGCGCAACTTTTCATAATCGCCTACTCTGATACCGAGACGTTTCATTAATTCTTCGGTTCCGCTCACCACCTTTATTTCGGAATATTCTTCCGCGAGAGAATTCGCAATGGAGGTCTTACCAACTCCATTGATTCCGCCAATGAAAAACAAACTCATAAAAACTCCAAAGTTTAATTGCTTGAATGAGCATAGAATAATATGCCTGTAACTTCAAGCACCGGCATGCTAGTTTTTCCGCCTCAAAACTTACGCAATGTTGTCTAATGCGGTTTATGTTGCATCTGCATTCCCTCTTTTGCCGCGGGGTCTTCAATCAAAGGACTTTCGACGAGCGCTTACAAATCTCCCAAAATATATGAACCTGTGCATACATATGTACAGGTTCATAGTTGAATCTTTCTATTGCCCGAGTAATGATTCGGGCGTTTGGATTTCTGATGTTCGGTTATTTCAGTAGGATCATCTTCTTGGTCTGGACGAACTCCCCTACTCGTAGAATGTAGAGATACACTCCACTCGGAAGATTCGAGGCGTCGAATCGTACCTCGTAACTTCCCGGGGATTTTTCTCCGTCGACTAACGTCTCAATCTCTTTTCCCAACACGTCGTAGATCTTAAGCGTGACGTATTTGGAAATTGGTAATTGGAAATTGATCATTGTCGTGGGATTGAACGGGTTGGGGTAGTTCTGGGATAACGCGAACTCTGTCGGAGTTTTTTCTTCTTTAACCGCCGTTATTAACTGGATAGGCGTTGTATAAGAAGTCGTCGTTCCATCCTTATCGGTGCCAACAACAGTAACAGTTACCTGCCCGCTCCATATTCCCGTTATCACCAGCGTATCTCGATTCAAAATCGACGCTTTGCAAATTGTCGAATCTGAGACCGAGACAGTAAAAACGAGAGTATCAACATTCCCTCCAAAAAGCGGTGGGTTGGTAAGACATCGCTTGAAGATCGGCGATGCGTTATCCAACACCGGCACCGTAAACGGATTCACAATCACCAACTCAGGTCTAATTCGAAAACTTCTCGCCTGAGACCAGGAGCTGGTGCCAATTTGAGACAGACCTTCCACCCGCCAATAATAAATGTTGGGTGTAAGACCAGCGGTCTGAAAATGAGTATCCGTCAGCATCCATGCTCGATTGATCACCACAAAAGAAAAACTGTCGTCGGTCGCCACCTGCAAGTGATAAGCGGTGGCGTTCGCCGAGGGGTTCCAGGACAGCAAAGGATTTGCTGTCGAGGAATAGCCGTCTGTGGGACTTGAGAGTATCGGAACGTCGGGGAGAGGTCCTATCAAAAACCCCCATATCTCCGAGTATGCACTCGTTCCAGAACTATTCGTCGCTCTCACTCTCCAAAAATAAGTATTGGGTGAGAGATTCGTCTGATAGCTCGTATTCACCAATCCAGTTTGGATCACTAAATTGGCAAAATTCAGATCGGTCGTCACCTCTAAATCATAAGAGGTGGCGTTCGCTGAAGGGTTCCAGGACAGTGAGGGGCTGTTGGGACTTGCATGTCCACTTGCCGGGCTCGAGAGCACCGGAACGTCGGGAATGGGAATTGTTGTAATGACAGTGAAACTCCTCACGCCTGAATATGCACTCGTTCCAGAACTATTCGTTGCACTCACCCGCCAATAATAGGTGTTGGGTGAGAGATTGGTCTGATAGTTTGTATTCACCAATCCGGTTTGGTTGATCACCAAGCTCACGAAATTCACATCCGTTGCCACTTGCATATCATAGCTCGTGGCGTTCACCGAGGGGTTCCAGGACAGCAAAGGACTTGCTGTCGAGGAATAGCCGTTTGCAGGGGAGGTTAGTGTTGGTATGTCCGGAATAGGGATCGGTGGTAAATTAACCGAAAAACTCCACGCCGGAGTCCAGTTCCCACCTTGTGGCCTCACTCGCCAGTAGTACGTATTAGAGGCGAGGTTTGTCTGATAAGCCGAACCGGTTAATCCGGTTTGGTTGATCACCAGATTGGCAAAATTTACATCCGTCGCCACCTGTAAATCCACCAGCTTATTTGACTGCCAAGCCACAAACGGACTTGAGGTCCACGATGAACCGTCCTTTGGGTTTGTCAGCCACGCTGTAGGCGTGCCGGGTACCACATTGAAGGTCCAGACATCAGACCAGCCACCCCATACACTATTTGCATCTTTTGCCCTTACCCTCCAGTACCAAACCCCTGCTGCGAGATTCGGGTCTGAAAATATTACCCCGACGCTAGTGTCGGCTAGCGTGCCGGTGTTACTCGACGTGGGGTTTTGGGGGAAGCCTGAGTACCTATCAAATTGATATTGATAGGTCTGCGCCCCGGAAACATGATGCCAGCCCAACCTGAGGTTGTAGACCGGATCAACTTCAGACCCATTTTGGGGGTATGCTAAGACAGGAGGCGAAATCTGCGCTCTCGTTACCATTGGCAACAAGGCAATCATTACAAGAATTACAATTACAGAAAAAACTAGCTTTTTCATGGCTATTTTCCTTCATATTTATTTGACAAAAACTTGTTAACTAAAGTTTATCAACTCCACAAATTATACCACACAAACAGACATCAGTAAACCCTTGTGTAAAATCTTAATATATCGAGGCCGTTGCTGATTAGATTTTCTTAGCGACGTAAGGAGCTTAGAAAATCAATCATCCTGAGGAGCGAAGCGACGTAGGGCTGCATTTATTTTATGGAACTTTTCCGTCGCAAAAATATTTTAGGCCTTATACATATGTAAAGGCCTAAAAATTGAATCTTTCTATTGTCCGAGAAATGATTCGGACATCTGAATTTCGGGTATTCGGATTACTTCAGTAATAACATCTTCTTTGTCTGCGTGAAATTACCAGCTTTGATGGTATAGAAGTAAACTCCGCTCGGAAGATTTGACCCGTTAAATTGGATCTCATAACTTCCTGCAGGTCTTTCTTCATCTACAAGTGTTGCAATTTCCTTTCCCAATACGTCGTAGACTTTCAGTGTGACGTGATTGGAAATTGGAAACTGAAACTTGATCATTGTTGCTGGGTTGAATGGATTCGGGTAGTTCTGGGAGAGAGAAAAATTTTGTGGAACATCTGATGTTTCACGTGGAACGTCGGTTATAAGATTGATCTTGAATACCCACATTCCGTCACTTGTTCCTACAAGAACGGTTTTCTCATCAAACTGCGCAATGGACAAAACAATTCCTTTTATACCAATTGTCTCCCAGTTTACACCGTTGTCAGTAGAGCGGTATAAGCCGTTTCTAGTGTGGGCTGAAAATCCAGCAAATATCCCAGAAGATGTTCTTACAACGGTTTCTCCGTTTTTCTCCGGTATCGCATCTACTTGTTTCCAAGAAATGCCGTTGTCTTCTGATCGGTATACTCCTTCACTTTGCGTATTCGCAAGGACAACACCGGAGGAACATGCGGTAAGACCACTTATGTTCTTATTGTTTAAGCTAGAACGTGCCCACGTAACTCCTTTATCTTCAGAGATAAGAATTCCTCCAAGATTAGGGGAACCACCGCTGATACCGGCAATAAGGACTCCGGAAGAGGCTTCTGTTATATTCCAAACATAGGGATAGGTTTGCCATTCATCCGCTACCCTTGTCCATGTAGTTCCGTTATCCGAGGATCGAATCATGCCGAATCCTCCGGCAAAGATCACTCCTTCTTTACTTTGGAAAAGAGCAAGGGCCGAACCATCACCAATACTACCACCAAGGGATTTGGTTATATCAACCGCTGTACTCCAACTGTTGCCACCATCTGTACTCTTGAAAATCCAAGAATCACATCCGGCGAGAACATAACTTGGTGTTGCCAAGAGAGACCAGATAGTACCGCCAGAAGCATTAAGACCACTTTCTTTTCCGTATTGAGTCCAAGTTTTTCCCGTGTCTGCTGACACAAGGATAAAATGGTCATCCGTTCCCGCGAAAATTTTCCCGTTACTTACCACAAGTGCTTTCACGTTCGTGGAAGTTCCCTTCAACTCCGCAGGCCAACGATACTCAATAGATGTTTGCTCTTGAGTTTTTTGTTGCTGTGCCCACACCAAAATGGGCACGAAAATAAGAAACTGCAAAACCCATTTTGCTTTCATTGTAGACTCCTTTGCTTATTTCTTTTCAGCTAATCTTCTGTTTGAAAATTGCTTTCTTAATCTGTAGCTTTATTATACCACACTAACCAAGAAAAATCAATTTTTGAAAAGATAAAGAAAAAGCCGAGGAAAAATGATTGTTTTTACTGAGTTGCCTGAAGGTAAAAACCATACCTAGAGTTCTGTTCAAGACCTGAAACTGATGTGTTTAAAAGACAACCACTTGTACATTTTACGAGGTTCTGCGGTTCGCTATTCGAATTTATTTCCTTCACAATTATGTAAGTGCCTTTTATATTTATATCAGACTGATTTTTTGCAGATCTCATTATTTTTATATTCTGATAAGGAGCCGGATTCTCCCACTGGAGTTTCACAGAACAATTATTCGCATCGGCACAGCCCAAATTAGTCACGCTTTTTAAAACAGGTCCTATATTGCTCGCTGCTCCCATACTCACATCATAAAACGTTACCCATCCCGTGACGCTTGAGCCCCAGGCCCAGGAGGTATTGCCGGCTGCGCCGGGAATAAATTTCCCCGTCGAAGGATTGTACTCCGGCGCATAGGTAACTTGTTCCGATTTGTTTAGGCTGCTCAAACTCACCCAGCCGTCCCACAATCCTTTTGCCGGATCGGCGGCGATGAACTTCGCCCATCCGGAAAGCTTATTCGTCGTCGGATCGAAAACCGCTTTGCAGCTGCCTCCGGGACACCCGCTTGTCTCATTAAACGAGAGCCATCCGTAACCGCAAGTCGATCCCGCGGATCTTTTCTCTCCCGCGCTGCACTGGATACCGCTCCACGCGTAGCCGGAGAGGGAATTGTTTGCGTTCCGATAGACGCCGTATGCAACGGAATCCACTGGTGCGGTCGCCGAATCAAACTTGATCCACCCGATCCCGTGCGGCACTCCCCCGCTTCCATCCGCGGCGGCCCATGCCCATCCGATCAAGGGTGTAACGTTCGTATCAACCGAGACAAGGTTGGAATAATCCGTATTCTTGTTTCCAAATTTTGCATAAACCCGGTACACATACGTTCCTCCTGCTCCCAATGCGGCGTCGGAATAAGAAACGGTCGACACACTCTTCACGGGACCTCCGATCGCATTACCTACCGGAACGAACGTACCCGTCGTCGAGGTCGCCCGCTCGAGATAGTAGTTCCTTTCGGGAAAAGTATTATCCCACGAGAGCGCGATGTCTACCGTCCCGGGCGTACCCGAGTGAACCGCCGCAATCGAGGCCGTCAGATTCTGCGGTGCGCTCGCCACCGTTTGAAAATCAGTGTTTGAAAAATCGGAACATCCTCCGGAATTCGTACACGCGCGAACTTTATAATAGTACTTGTGATTTTCCGGAAGGTTGGTATCGGAGAATGAAGTGCTATTTGTTTGATTCAGCTTGGTCATTGTTATATCCGAATCGATTCCTTTCCACACCTCGTAAAAATTCTGGCCCTTCGCGGCGTTCCACGAAAGCGCGATCGAGTGCGAGAGCGTGGGATTACCGGGGACATATGAATAGTTTGCCACCAAACCGGAAGGAAGGGAGGGTACTACTATCTCCGCATACGGAGAATATGCTCTTACGTTACCGCACCCTTCTCCGCTTTCGAATGAACGGATGCGATAGCGATATGCGGTAGCGGGATCAAGAAATGCGCCGCCGTTATTATCGGAGAACGGGGACAGAAAATTGGAAGGCAGCGGATTACCGGAGTTCAAAACGGTAAAATTGCTGGTCCCCCACACCGCGCGTTCTATGAAATACCCGCCATAGGTCGAGATAGGTACGGGAGAAGAGAAAGACACGTCAGCTTGCTTGTTGCCGCTTGTTCCCACGGCACTCGTTACATTCGGAGCTTCCGGCATAGTGAGAAGAGATGTCGTGGCGCTCGAAGGATCGGACCACGCGGAAAATTGTCCCGCCGTATTCTTGGCGCGCATCTGATAATAGAAGGTGGTCGAGGTGGGAAGCGGTGCATCGTTCCATAACGCAACATCTCCTGGTACTACGATAGACGTCACGCCGGAGAAGAATGTGCTGTCTTTAGATCGCTGGATTTCGAAGCTCGCCGCTTGCTGTGCATCCCAAGAAAGATTGATTTGACACGCGGAAGCTGTCACCGCATTGAAATTAGTCGGCTGACCAAACGGGTTCACCGCTGCCTTCACGATGAAAAATCCTGCCACGACGAGTAAAATTCCGCCCGCGCCGACTATTGCCCACCGAGAATTCGAAAATAATCTCATTACTTTTATTATAGCAGAATAATAAAAAGCAAACCGCCCTCAGGGGGCGGTTTGTTGTTGAAATACAATCAATTTTTCACACACACTTCCCAATCATTCGCAAAACCGGCAGTTGAGCCCTTCCCTATTTTTTCATCTCTCCAGCCAGGGGGGCAGGAACGCGTGGGCGGACCGGGATTATATCCGCCGCAACTCCATCGTAACGCAGTTCCATCGAATGCTCCGCACCACGTTCCGGACGGTACAGCGAGACTATAACCATTCCCTCTCTTCACATAATAATCTCCTTCCGCGTTCACGCGCCCAACGCTTATTACGGCCGTATTCCCCGTATTCACGCGAGCCTCAAGAACAAATTCCTTGTACGTTGGGGTTCCAGGTCCCGGGAGTATTTCACCGTTTAGCCCAACTTTAGGAACTGAGTATTCGTCGTAATAGAGAGAGCCAACCGTAAAGCCGCTCATCGTCGAGGGGTCATAAGGGTAGGGATCGGAACAATCTATAGTGGAGGGGCTGACATCGCAAGGCATTTTAGGAAAATTGGGATTACCAGCGGCATGCGCGGCATTTATCACCGCAAACTGCTTGCTGTCTTCTATTTTGCTAAGCGTTCTTCCCGTCCCCCAGAATTTCGTCACCATGCCGGTATTGTTTACCGTTACGTTTCCACCACCATAAAGAATCCCGTCCGCCGTAGTTGTCCAGAGATTTGTCCCGCCACCGCCGCCCGATCCTATCTCAAACGTCTTTCCGCCGGAGAGCGCCATGATCTTTCCGTCGGCGGGGGTAAGCCAGAGTTTTCCGAACGTATTCCCGCTCGAAAAAGTCAAAACGGGAACGCCAGCAGTCGAGGAAAGCGAGACCGAACCATTGGACCCCGCCATAATGAGATCTTTGCTTGTTGTGAAACTTCCCGTCTTCGTTTGATCCACCGAGCTCGTATCAATCGGCGCGAAGGGCTGGCCTCCCGGCGGCGCTTGCGTCGGGCTTGCATACTGCGCCCGGACGAGATTTACCACCTCGAACGCGACGACGAACATCAATGCGATGGAGAGGTAAAAAAACGGATTGCGAGAAAGTTGTTTCATATAAGTAATTATACCACAACCGATCCCCGGAGAATTGTGCATTACGAATTACTCACATCCCCGATATGGTATAATTGTAGCATATGGAAAAGGGCATGAACAAGAATATTCTCATCTTGGGAGGGGTACTCCTCGTAATCATTTTCTTCGTCGGCGGATTCTTCATCGGTCAAAGCACCGGACGAACCGAGGGCCAGAAGATGGGCGAGGCGCAATACAAGTCGGTCGTCGAAACGATCTACCCGAAACCCCCGGAAGTTCTGAACTCCGTGACGGGCAAGGTAACGAACATCTACGGGGCCGCGATCGAGATTGAGATCAATAACCCGGAGGATTATCTTCCGCATACCGACGGTACCCCGCAGACGAAACAGACCCGGCTCGTAAACACGACTCCCGACACAAAGTATCTCTTCGTGGATTACACAAAATTCGACAAAAGCGGATTACCGACGCAGTCAAACGGCGCATTTTCAAACATCAAAGCCGGCGACACGATAACGGTGGAGAGCGCCGCGAATATTATTACGGAACAGAAGTTTGACGCCACGAAAGTCACTCTGGTAAAGTACTAGGGATGAACCTCATTCCCACAGTCATAGAGAAGTCCGCGTACGGAGAACGGGCGTACGACATCTATTCGCGCCTTTTAAAGGAACGCATCATTTTTTTGGGCGGCCCCATCGTGGATCAGGTTGCAAACAGCGTTATCGCCCAGCTTCTTTTCCTGGACCACGAAGATCCGAAAAAAGACATTCAGTTATATCTGAACACGCCGGGCGGATCGGTGACGGCGGGGCTCGCGATCTATGACACGATGCAGTACGTCAAGTCATCGGTCTCGACCATATGCGTCGGCATGGCCGCATCGATGGGTGCGGTGCTCCTCAGCGCGGGAGAAAAAGGGAAGCGGTTCGCGCTTCCCAACTCAGAGATCCTGCTCCATCAGGTAATGGGCGGCGCGGAAGGCCAGGCGATTGAGATTGAGATCACCGCGCGGCACATCGTAAAGATCAAGGACAAGCTGAACCAAATTCTCGTGAAGCACACGGGGCAGAAACTCGACAAGATCGAGCGGGACACCGATCGCGATTTCTACCTCACCTCTCAGGAAGCGAAGGACTACGGTTTAATTGACGGCATCATTAAGACAAAGAAGTAACTCAATCCGTTGAGCTCAATATATCGAGGCCGGGCCTCGATAATTTTGTGTATAACTTTATTGGGCTTGGCCTCGATATAACACTTCCTCAACGATCGAAAGTGAAGTGTAACAAATAATGCCGCGGAGAAAGTTCCTTCCTCTGTGGTACAATTGCTGTATGCAACCGAAAGAAAAAATAATCGAAGCGATATTGACACGGGGCGTCGAACAAATCACCGAAAAAAACCATCTCTTCAAAGCG
Source organism: bacterium (assembly GCA_021814165.1). GTDB lineage: Bacteria > Patescibacteriota > Minisyncoccia > UBA6257 > GWB1-50-10 > JAKAHD01. The sequence goes on along the minus strand of JAKAIX010000003.1, from coordinate 1,913 downwards.
CTCCTCTCGGGGAAGAAGCTCCGGGTTAAGCACGGCATCGACCCCACGGGACCGAAAATCCACATCGGGCGCGCCTCGACACTTTGGAAAATCAGGGCATTCCAGGATCTCGGCCATACCGTCGTGCTTATTATCGGCGACTACACCGCCCAGATCGGAGACGCATCCGACAAGCTTTCCAAACGTCCCTTTCTTTCCCAGGCGCAGGTGAAAGAAAACATGAAACACTATACGAAGCAGCTCGGTATGGTTCTCGACATGAAAAAAGTTGAACTGCATTATAACAGCAAGTGGTTCTCGAAAATGAAGCTTCGGGAATTCGACGAACTTGCCGAACTCTTCTCGGTGCAGCAGATGATCGCGCGGAGAAATTTCAAGGAACGATGGGAGAAAGAGGAGGAGATAAGCATCCGCGAACTGCACTATGCGCTTTACCAGGGCTATGATTCGGTCGCGATCAAGGCCGATCTCGAGATTGGCGGCGCGGACCAACTCTTCAATCTCTTCGCGGGAAGAAAGATACAGGAACACTACGGACAAAAACCCCAGGATATTCTTACGACAAAGATGCTTCTCGGTCTTGATGGCAGAAAGATGTCGACCAGCTGGGGCAATGTGGTTGATATTGCGAACTCACCCGACGAACAGTTCGGCAAAATAATGTCGATGCACGACGAGTGCATTATCGATTACTTCGAGATTGCAACCGATGTCCCACCCCTTTCGGTTCGCGACTACAAGGAAGAATTAAGGAAAGGGGTCAACCCGAAAATAATGAAAGAGCGGCTGGCATTTGAGATCGTGAAACGATATCACGGAGAGAAAGCGGCGGAACAGGCCCACGATCGGTTTGATAAACTTTTTTCGAAAAAAGAAATTCCCGGGAACATCCCTCGTTTGAAACTGCAGGGAAAGGAGACGGGCATACTGGATCTGCTCGTTAAAGCGGGCATATCTTCAAAGAGCGAGGCGCGGAGACTGGTAAGTCAGAATGCCGTTGAGCTCAACGGCATTCTCAAGAACGATCCGTTCGAAACGATACGATTCCGCGGAGGCGAGATGCTGAAAATCGGCAAGCACCGATTCTTCAAAATCGAAACCAAGTAACCCCAGAAAAAAGATCGCCTCCGACAACGGAGGCGGTTCTTTATTATTGGGCAACGATTCTTCCCGCTTCCCCCTGGGGAGCGTGACCCGGTACGTCACAATGGAATCCGTACGATCCCGCCTCCGAGATGCTCAGGGTGATGATTCTCGTCTGATGCGGGCCGACTCCCAGCCCGATTGAAGCGAATGCGGGATTGTTAAATTTAAAGACGTGCGTTTCATCATTCCCCGACGTGATGGCGAGCGTAAACGGACTCCCCGCGGAAACAGGAATGATAGCGGGCGTAAACTTGCCTCCCGAAACAACGATGCGAATCGCATTCGAAGGAATCTCGTCCGCGGTGATCGGCGATGACTGGCTGTAGAATTTTACTTTTCCGGATCCCTCCGGAATTCCCGGCGTGGGCGGCTCCGCCGAAGGCTGATTTACCGGCTGATTCTCCTGAGGAGGATTATTGGTACTGGAAGGAGCCGATCCTCCGGAAACGGGGCTGGAAGTCGGCAACGAGGAAGGTTTATGTTCTCCGGGTGTTTCAGGGGCGGGTACTTCCCCGTTCGTGGTAGTCGCGGTAGTGGTGGCAACCTCTCCGATAACGACTTCCGAGACCGGTTTTTTGTTGATCACACTGCCCAGTTTGGTGAGTGGCGCGATTCCGAAAATCCCGAAAAACACGATCGAAAGTACGATGAGGCCTATGAAGAGAACCGTGATAACAAGACGTATCGCATCGTCCATACTTCTCTATTATTGCATAAACGAACGCGGCTTCCCACGAGGAAGCCGCGTCGATTCTGGTGCGGTCAGG
>JAKAIX010000001.1:48608-289675 GCA_021814165.1 bacterium | reverse complement strand
CGAGAAAAACCTCTAAGGTTAGGGGAATGGAACTCGTACCGTAAACCGCCACAGGTGGATGAGGCGAGTAGCCTCAGGGGAACGGGTGAGTCTTCGTTAAGGAACTCGGCAAAAAAGCTAGGCGTAACTTCGGGATAAGCCTTTCCGTCGCAAGACGGACGCAGCTAAAGTATCTCTGGCGACTGTTTACCAAAGACACAGCTCCCTGCGAACTCGTAAGAGGATGTATAGGGGGTGACGCCTGACCGATGCGAGAAGGTTAACGATGGGGGTCCGTCCTTCGCACTTTGTTTACAAAGTGCTTCGGAACGGCAAGGCTCTAATGATATGGAGTGCTTGCCCTCCGTAGCAATTTGCTTGCAAATTGCGGAGGATGGGCTCACTGTCCGAAGCCCTCGTCAATGTCGGCCGTAACTATAACGGTCCAAAGGTAGCGCAATTCCTTTCCGGGTAAGTTCCGGAGCGCATGAATGGCGTAACGACCGGAGAACTGTCTCAACGAAGAGCCCGATGAAAATGCGATACCCGTGAAGACGCGGGTTACTGGCAGTAAGACGAAAAGACCCCGGAAGCTTTACTGTAGTTTGATATTGACAGTAATTGTTCAGTGCGTAGCGTAGTGGGGAGGATTTGAAGGTTCGGTTTCGGCCGGGCTGGATCCAACAATGAAACACCCATCTCTGAATGGTTACTTTCTAACCTTTGCGGCAAAAACGAAAGGGGACAGTGTCTGACGGGCAGTTTTTCTGGGGCGGAACCCTCCCAAAAGGTAACGGAGGGGCCTATCAAGGTCGGCTTAGCGCGGATGGAAATCGCGCTGGACGTGTAAAGGCACAAGCCGGCTTAACTGCAAGACTTACAAGTCGCGCAGGTGCGAAAGCAGAGCTTAGCGACCCGACTATTCTTTATAGAAAGGTAGGAGATAACGGATAAAAGTTACTCCGGGGATAACAGGCTGGTGGAGTCCGAGCGTTCCTAGCGACGACTCCGCTCGGCACCTCGATGTCGGCTCACCACATCCCGGGGCTGGAGAAGGTCCCAAGGGTTTGGCTGTTCGCCAATTAAAGTGGTACGCGAGCTGGGTTCAAACCGTCGTGAGACAGGTTAGTCTCTATCTACTGTCAGCGTTGATGTTTGAGGGAAGTCGACCCTAGTACGAGAGGACCGGGTTGAACGAACCTCTGGTGTATCGGCTTTGCCACCAGGTGAATTGCCGAGTAGCTATGTTCGGACGGGATAAGCGCTGAAAGCATCTAAGCGCGAAGCCTCTCCCAAGATTAGACATCATGAACTCGTCGAAGACTACGACGTTGATAGGCTCCAGGTATAAGGCCCGTAAGGGTTTCAGCCGAGGAGTACTAATAAGTTCAACTTACTTCTTTTATGTGCGGATAAAGCATTCACGTTTTCTATCTCAAAAAGCTGATTTGTGCCGATTTTGTTTCCGGAATTATCGAGGAATTACAAAATCGAGCATCCCGCAGAATGCGGGGCAAAAAGGAGTTTTTGTTTGCCGGTGTTTTACCGAAGTGTGACCCACCTCTTCCCATTCCGAACAGAGAAGTGAAAGCGCTTCGGCCTGATGATACTAATCCTTGTGGTTGGGAAAGTAGGGTACGCCGGCATACAAAAGCTCCTTTTTATTTTCGGAATTAATCGGCCCCGCATTACCCGAGTCGGTCGTTTCGTATGAAAATCTTCAATCCCTTGAACCATACCTTGATTGCGGTCGGGAACGGCATAATAGAGAAGAAATAATTCAATTCGGTGAACCCCTTGAAAATCCAAGCGGGGAGTCCGGAAAGGGTGAATCTCCCCACTTTCGCGATCGCGTATTTTCCTCCAAGGGGGGCGATGTACGGATAACTGCGGAACGGATACCCGTATCTTCTGTCTCTTTTGGTGATTGCCGCAATGATGTTTTTTGCGGCAACCCTCCCCTCGACTATCGCGGGACGAGCCATAAGCGGCGTCGGCATGCGGGTGAGCGGATGGAGAAGCAGCGTATTGTCGCCAACCGCGAATACGGAGTCGTATTTTGCTTCATCCGGGACTGTGTTTTTGTTTATCTCAATTCTTCCGCGCCCCCCTTTCTTAAGAGGTAGGGAGTTAACCGCGGAGTTTGTTGTTACGCCGCCGGTCCAGATAAGAATGTCATAATTTTTTGATGTCCCGTCGCTCAGATACGCCCTCTCTTTGTCGGCTTTGGTGATTCTCGCGTTCAGGAGCGTTGAGATTCCGAGTGTATGAAGACGTTTCATCGCCTGTTCCGATGTTTTCTCATCGAATGCCGCAAGCACCCGCGCCGATCCTTCGACGATGGTAATTTCCGCGCCGCAGTTTTTGCGGCCGCATTCTTCATCAAGTTCGGGAATCCACTGTCGGATTTCGCTCGCGATTTCCACTCCGTTCGGGCCGCCGCCCCCGACTATAATGCGTACGTTCCGCTCCGACGTGCGGAATAATGAGACGACGCGGTCGCGAATTCGAATCGCGTCATCGAACGTCTTTAAAGAGAGCGCATACGTATCAAGACCCGGAATGTCGAAATAGTACGGTTCGGACCCGAGTGCGATGACAAGATAGTCGAATCCGATCCTCGATTTTGAGAGCGCCACGATCTTCCGGTCCAGATCAAGGGCGACAAAAGTATCCTGCATGAACGCAACGCCCCGTTTTCTAACAAGCCGTTCGAGCGGGAAGGATACAAGCGTCTGCAGTTCGAGATTTGTCGCGGTTTCCGGAGAAGTCGCGGCTATTTCATAAAGGAGCGGCGTGAACGTGTGAAACCGATTCTTGTCCACGAGCGTCACGGAGTATTCTTCCGAGAGGTGGTGTCGCCTTAGTTGTTTTCCGAGCGTGAGTGCGGCCTGAAGTCCTCCGAATCCCGCGCCGAGGATAACGATGTGTTTCATAACCTGCTATAATTTCCCTGTATGCCCATGCGTTGTATTTCCAAAATGAGTTCGAAGAAGATCCGCGGGCGCGTATTTTTGGTACGCGTCGACTTAAACGTTGAGGAGGGAAGCGAGAAAAACGCGTACCGGGTTCAAGCAATTCTTCCAACGATTGTACACCTTTTATGTCATGGAGGAAAAGTGGCGCTTCTGAGCCATAGAGGAAGACCCGCCCCCGCGAGGGGAATTTCCAATTTCCAATTTTCAATTTCCAAACAACAGAGGAAATTGTCTTTAAAACCTTTTGCAAGCATCCTCTCGAAAAAACTTGGTAAGCAGGTAGTATTTATACCGCATTTTGATTTTGAAAAAATAGAGGCGCGGATTGAATCATCAAAACGGGGGAGCGTGTTTCTTCTTGAAAATCTGCGGTTCTTGGCTGGGGAGGAACAGGATGATCCCGCGCTCGGTATGCGTCTCGCCGCGCTCGGCGATATTTATGTGAACGACGCTTTTGCGGTTTCGCACCGCGCGAACGCGTCGGTGCGCGCAATCGTGAAATATATTCCTTCGTACGCGGGATTCCTCCTGGAGAAAGAAATTTTGAACCTCGATCGTGCCGCAAAACATTATGCCCATCCCTTCACGATTATCTTCGGCGGCGCGAAGATATCGGACAAAATCGGCATCATTCGGCGTTTCCAAAATAAAGCGGATTACTTTCTCTTGGGGGGCGGTCCCGCAAATACGTTCTTCGCGGCACAGGGTTTACCGACAGGCAGCTCCCTTATCGATACGGGGTCGGTTGCATTCGCGAAGCAATGTTTGAGGAGTAAGAAAATCATCCTTCCCATCGACGCGGAGAGGCAGAACGGGAAAATCCTTGACATAGGCCCGAAGACGATTGATCAGTTCGATGCGGTTATAAAAAACTCGAAGACAATAATTTGGAACGGACCGATGGGGCTCTTTGAAAAGAGAGGATTCGAGGAGGGAACACGAGGAGTGTGGAATGCGGTCCTTATGAACAAAAAAGCGCATACTGTGGTCGGCGGCGGCGAGACCGTATCATCTATCTCCTTGATTCTTGGTTCAAAATTCTTAATTTCCAAGAATGTGTTTCTCTCCACGGGAGGCGGAGCCATGCTCGAGTATCTATCGGGGGAGAAATTGCCGGGGATAGAAGCATTACAGAAGTGAGTAGTGGGTAGTTTGTAGTAAATAGAACCATGAAACATATTGTTGTTATTTATCACAAAAATTGCATTGACGGATTCGCGGGTGCGTGGGCCGCGTGGAAGGAATTCGGAAACAAGGCGGAGTATATTCCGGTCAGACCGGGAACGCTCCCTGAAAAGCAGTTGCGAGGGAAGATAATTTACTCAATCGATGTAAGTTATCCAAAAGCGGTTCAAGAGAAGCTCAGGCGCAAGAATAAGAGCGTAGTGATCCTCGATCATCATGTAAGCAGGAAGGCGGATACCGAGGCGTTTCCGGAAAACGTGTTCAATAACGACCATTCGGGTGCGGTGTTGGCATGGCGGTATTTTCATCCGGAAAAGAAGGTCCCGCGCCTCCTGAAATATGTGGAAGAGAACGACTTGTGGCGTTTTCATTCCGCGCATTCAAAAGAAATAGGGAGAGCACTCACGCTTCTCGGCTTCGATTTCGCGGAATGGGATGTTTTTTCGAGGAAGTTCGAAACGCGGAGGGAGTTTCAAAAAACGGCGGCGCAGGGGGCGACGATTTTGGAATATGAGAAACAGGCGATCGAGTTCGTCATGAGACGATCGACATTCCTCGTGCGATTTTGCGGATACAAGGTGCTGGCGGCAAACTCGCCCGTCTTTGAATCGGACTTGGGACACGCACTCGCAAAAAAGCGGCCGCCGTTCGGGATCGTGTGGAGGATGGAATCGAACGGCGACATCGGCGTTTCGCTTCGCTCGAACGGGAAGGTGGATGTGTCGAAAATCGCCGCGAAATACGGAGGCGGGGGACACAAGAAGGCGGCAGGGTTCGAGGTAAAAAAAGGAAAGAAAGTACCGTGGAAAGTGATAATATAATCCAATGTTCCAGTCGCAAAGATTAGAGAGTACAGCAAACCTTGTCTATGAATTCTCGTCCGTTGAGGACGGGAACATGTCTTTTTTGTGGGGCGAGGAGGAGGAAGTTCTGAAGAATCGGGAGAACTTTTTACAGAAACTCGCTGTTGATCCGAAAAAATGCGCGGTGATGAGCGTGTGGGATGAAAATATAATTGGAGAGGTGACATGCGATACGTCGATGGGAATAGGGAAAGAGAAGAGTATTAAAGCTGACGCACTCATTACTCAGGAGAAAGGAATAGCACTCTTCCTTCTTACGGCGGACTGTCTGCCGATCGTCCTTTTCGACCCAATAAAAGAAATCGTTGCTCTCGTACATGCAGGGTGGAAAAGCACTGATGCAAGACTGTGCGCACGGGTGATTGAGGCACTGGGAAAACAATACGGGAGCAAACCCGCCGACATTATCGTTGGAATCGGGCCGGGAATCCATAAGGAATCATACGTGTTTACGAATAACACAAGGGAGTATTCAAGCGAATGGGATTCATTTCTCAAATATGTTCCCGGCGGGGGAGTCGCGGTGGATATTGTAGGGTATAATGTAAAACAGCTTCTCGGTGCGGGAATTCCAAGAGGAAACATCGAAGTAAGCGAGATCGATACGGGAAGCGATACGCGTTTTTTCTCCCATCATCGCGCAAAGAAGACGGGGGAGAAAGAAGGAAGATTCGCGACGGTGGTGATGATGAAATAACTGATTAATTTCAGGAGGCTGGGCCTCCGCGAGTAGGAGGCCCAGCCTCCAAACATACGAACTATGTCCAAAATTATTATCTATACGGACGGAGGAGCTAGGGGAAACCCGGGTCCGGCAGCGATTGGGGTTGTAGTAGGAGACAAGGAATACGGGGAGGCGATCGGGAAAACCACCAATAATATCGCGGAGTACTCGGCGCTTATTTTTGCGCTCAAAAAAGCGAAGCAGCTTATCGGGAAAGAAAAAGCGAAAGAAGCGGATATTGAAGTACGATCCGACAGCGAACTTATGGTGAGTCAGCTGAATGGAGAATATAAGGTAAAGGATGAAGATTTAAAGCCGCTCTTTATCGAGGTGTGGAATTTAAAACAGGATTTCGGATCGGTAATCTTCAAGCACGTGAGACGCGAGGAAAACAAGCGCGCGGACGCGCTCGTGAATAGGGCGCTGGACACCTTACTTTAATTTTCAATTATCAATTTCCAAAACGACATTTGAAAATTAACGCATTGAAAATTTACTGAAAATTGCAAAATTGAAAATTGGAAATTAGGAAAGCCTTTCTTTCAGCGCCTTCCTCGCTCCTTCGGGGTCTGCTTTTCCTTTGGTTTTTGCCATCATCTGCCCTACAAGAAATTGAAGGGCGTTTTCCTTTCCGTTTTTATAGTCGGTTGCCGACTTCTCGTTCTTTGCGATCACCTCGTCCGCGATCGCGCGGAGCGCCCCTTCGTCAGAAACGAGTTCCATGTCATTCGCCTTAATCAAATTCTCCGGATCTTCTCCCGTCTCGATCATCTTCGGCAAAAGGTCCTTCGCAATGCGGCTTGATATTTTTCCTTGTGTGATGAGTCCCGCGAGGTGGGCAAGATGTTCCGGTGGTATCTTGAGCTCGGAGAAGTTCAGATTCTGCGTATTCATCAGTCCCTTGAGATCGCTTGTTAGGTAATTCGCGAGGAGCTGGTAGTCCGGCTTCTCGGTTTGTTCTCCGAGTTCCGATGCGGCCGCTTCGAAGTAGTCGGCGAGTTCGGGTTCGCAGATTAATATCTCGATTTGTTCTTTTGTGATCCCGAATTCCTGTACGAACCGGTGGCGCTTCTCCTCGGGGAGTTCGGGAGTTTCCGCCTTGAGCGCCTCGAGATCAAACACTTCTTTTAAGTTCATCGGCGGGAGATCCGGTTCGGGGAAGTAACGATAATCGTTCGCTTCTTCCTTCGTGCGCTGGCTTTCCGTAATTCTTTTTGAGTCGTTCCATCCGCGGGTTTCCTGCTTCACTTGTTTTCCTTCATTCAGTAATTTCTCTTGCCGCCCGATTTCGTACTGGATCGCATCATGCACCGATTTGAATGAGTTGATGTTCTTGACCTCCACCTTGCTCCCAAGCTTCTCCGCGTTCTCGGGTGCGATCGATACGTTTGCTTCGATCCGCATCTGCCCGTTTTCCATGTCCGCATCCGACGCACCGAGGTATTTCAGAATGAGTTGAAGCTCGCGCGCGAACGCCACCGCCTCCTCGGCATTCTTGATGTCGGGTTCCGTTACAAGCTCCATAAGCGGTACGCCCGCGCGGTTGAAATCAACAAGCGTTTTTCCTTCGCGATCGTGAACGAGACGTCCGGCATCTTCCTCGAGATGTACCCTTGTTATTCTTACGCCGTTTAAGATGCCGCTCTTCACGATCGGATATTCATATTGGGAGATTTGATAACCCTTCGGGAGATCGGGGTAGAAGTAACTTTTCCGGTCAAATTGGGAGTAATCCGCGATGGTTCCCTTGAGTGCGAATCCTACCCTGATTACTTTTTTCACCGCCTCCTTGTTAATGGTAGGAAGCGTCCCGGGGTGTCCGAGACACACGGGGCAGGTGTTTTTGTTGGGCTCTTTTTCGAGACCGTCGTTTAAGCACCCGCAGAACATCTTTGTCTGTGTTTTAAGCTCTGCGTGTATCTCTAAACCTATTGTGGGGATGTACATATGTTGAAAATCCTAAATCCTAATATCTAAATCCTAAATAATGACCAAAATATGAAATTCGAATGACCAAAACGTGTTTTGAATTTTATATTTTGGTAATTGTCCCCCTTCGGGGGATATCCCGAAGAGACAGAATTTGTTTAGGATTTAGGATTTGGTGCTTAGGATTTACTGTATTGATTTGACATTTGATATTTGGCATTTGAGCTTTATTTCGGTACAATAGTACTGTTATTATAAGCTCTGATCTACTTTTGTGCCACCCTTAGATAATCTGGAGAAAATTTTGGGCATTCAGTTTAAGAGCAAAGAGCTTCTTAAGGAAGCGCTGACGCATCGTTCGTATTTGAACGAATACCCTTCATGGCCCGTGCCGCATAACGAACGACTCGAATATCTCGGAGATGCGGTTTTGGAACTCGCGGTTACGGAGTTTCTCTTCGAAAAATATCCCGAATTTCAGGAAGGGAGAATGACGAGCTTGCGCGCGGCGCTCGTAAATCGGCAGATGCTTTCGAAAATCGCCGGAGGATTGTCGCTCGGAAAGTTCATCTATCTTTCGAAAGGGGAGGCGAAGGATACCGGTAAAGCGCGGGAGATTATTCTCTCGAACGCGATGGAGGCGCTTCTAGGCGCGATGTATTTGGATCAAGGATATGAAGTAATCAAGGAGTTCGTAAAGCGCGTGGTACTGAATCATCTGGAAGAAGTAATCGCATTCGGACTTGAACGCGATCCGAAAAGCTTGCTTCAAGAAAAGGTGCAGGAAAAAATAAGGGTGACGCCGACCTATCGCATTCTCGAGGAAAAAGGGCCCGACCACCAGAAAGTGTTTACCGTAGGAGTATTCTTCGGCGAAAACATGATTGAAACCGGTACGGGTTCCTCGAAGCAGGAGGCGGAACATGATGCGGCACGAAATGCACTGGTCGCGCTGGTGCATAAGGAAGATTGGAGCAAATGACAATGAAAAACTTTCTTGCCCGACTGGAGTTGCAGGGTTTCAAATCGTTTGCGGGAAAAACAACGCTTGAATTTCCTTCGAGAGTCACCGCGGTCGTGGGACCGAACGGTTCGGGGAAGTCGAATATCATCGATGCGTTTCGTTGGGTTTTAGGCGAACGCGAGGCGAAGCAGCTTCGCGGCGATACGCTTGAGAACCTCATCTTCGCGGGTACGCCGAAGAAAGCGGCGGTAAGCGTCGCGCGCGTGAGCCTGTGTTTTGACAATCATGAAAACGTGCTTCCCGCGGACGGCGCCGAAGCGGTGCTTTCGCGGCGCGTGGATCGCTCCGGCGTTTCCGAATTCACCCTGAATGAGAATGAAGTGAAGCTTCGCGACCTCCTGCCCATGCTTGCAAAAGCTCGTATGGGCACGCGCGGGCTCATGATTGTGGGACAAGGCCAGAGCGACATTTTTGTGAGGAGTACTCCGGATGAACGGCGGCTTATGATTGAAGAGATCCTGGGGCTTCGCGAATTCCGCATCAAGAAAAACCAGGCCGAGCGCCGTCTCGATTCGAGCCGCATTAACATGGATAAGGTAAAGGCGATGCTCGAGGAGCTTGCGCCGCATGTCCGGATTCTTCGCCGTCAGCGCGCGCGGTTCCTGAAACGCGCCGAAGTCGAGAAAGAGCTCAAAACGCTCGAACATGCCTATTTCTACGAGCGTTTTCATGCGCTCCAGACGCGCACTACAACCGAGGAGGCGCCGCTTTTGGATCTCAAAAAGCGCATTCATGGAATCGAGGAAACGGTGGAACGGCAGGAGCACGAATTAAAGCGGATGCACGAAAGCCAGGGCGGTTATGAAAAAGCGAAAGAAATCCGCGGCTCCATCAACTCGCTCGTTACCGAGTCATCGGCGCTTCAACGCAGCCTTGCACGCATTGAGGCGAGGATCGAGTATGAATCGAAGACGCCGGAACAGACGCACGAGACACGCGAATTTCAAACGCTCTTAAAAGAAGTGGCGCACGACATCGAATATCTCATCTCGCTTTCCGACATTCACGCGATAAAACTTTCCCTCGAACGGTGGAAAGATCGGTTGCATAAATTCTTCGGCGGAGAGAAGATTTCCGCGCCGCGGGCGCTTGAAGAAGAGAAGGAAAAAATAAAGCGCGAGCTCGAGGCGATTGAAAAGAAGATACATACGTTTCAGGGAGAAGAAGAAACGCTCGCGCGGGAAGAGGAGGAAAAGAACAAGCTCTTCCGCGAACGCGTCGAGGAGGTGAACAAGAAAAAGAACGAGTTGCATACGCTGGAACAAGAGCTGCAACGCGCGCTTCTCGAAAAGGAGAGAGTCGAACTGCAACGGGAGGAATTGGAGCGCGAATGGATGTCATTGGGATATGCACGCGAAGACCTTAAGAAACTTACATCTCCCGCGGAACGGATTGAGGAACAGGAAGGATTTTCCGGTGCGGAACGGAAAATGGTGCGGCTCCGTGGCGAACTCTCGGCAATCGGGGAAATCGACGAAAACCTTATGAAAGAAGCGGAGGAGAGTGAAGCGAGATTTTCATTTCTTTCTTCGCAGCTTGAGGATTTGGAAAAAGCATCGAAAGACCTGAAAGAGCTGATTAATGATCTGGATCATCGGATCCACGAGGATTTCAAAAAAGCGTTTCATTCGATAAGTACGGAGTTTAATACCTATTTCCGTCTCATGTTCGCGGGAGGGAGCGCCCATCTCTCGCTTGTCACGAAGAAGCAGACGGCGCCGATTTTGGAGGGAGAGCAAGCAGCCGAAGCGCCGCAGGAGAAAGCTGAGGAAGTAAAAGAACCGCCCCGCGAGCTCGAAGCGGGGGTTGAGATTCATGTGACGGTTCCCAAAAAGCGCATCACGAATCTTGAGATGCTTTCGGGAGGAGAAAAAACACTGGTCTCTTTGGCGGCACTTTTCGCGATGATTGCAGTGTCACCGCCGCCGTTCCTCGTGTTGGATGAAATTGACGCGGCGCTCGATGAGGAGAATGCGCGCCGGTTTGCCGAGCTTATCAAAAACTTCTCGGAGAAAACGCAGTTTATTATCGTTACGCATAATCGCGCGACGATGGAGGCGGCAGACGTGCTCTACGGAATCACGATGGGGGATGACGGCGTGTCGAAGGTGCTTTCGATGAAACTCGAGGGGTAGAAGTTGGAAGGTTTTTTTCTCTCTTTCGTCGCAAAAAACTCCGTTCAGACAAATATTGCTCGCTCATCCTCGGAAATTGAGGGTTCGCGCAACTCAACCTCCGCTTCGCTTCGGGATTCGTACAGTACGCGATTCCCTCATTTTCTTCGTCTTCGCTCGTATATTTGTCGCTTCTCTTCGTTATGCTTACTCAAGAGAAAAAGAAACCTCCTTTCATATCTCGAGAATATCAAAGAACCCTGCTTGGGTGTAGTTGTTTGGATAGGTAGAAGCCGAACTCTCGTGAAAAAGCTCGGCTTCTTTTGTTTTGCATCTAAGTCATTCAGCGTGTTTGGTAAACCTTGTCCATTAAGATTATTGGTTTATCAAAGAGATGAAAGACACCCCAATCTTATTAGTGCATGCCCCCGTACTATATGGCTTGATTTTTATTACAATATATTGTATTATATGCAAATAGCTATTTTGTCATCAGAAGAAGGGGTTGGTATGAACTACAAATTTGTAAGAATCGTTTTTGTAACCACGACAGTGATTTTCATTACCATCCTGTCTTTGTGGAAATCAGGAGTTATTTCGAGAGTAATGGAATCTGAGTTCGGTTTTTTAATTTTTTTCTCTGTTATCGCTGTAATGTCTCTTTCTTTGATCTTTCTTTTTGATCAAAGGGAGGAGTTTAAAAGATATTTCAGTGCTTATCCGGAAGAAGTTAGAAGCAGGAAAAAGGTTTTGGGAGGAAGGGCAAATGATGTAAGAACTTTATCATATTCTTACCCTTCGCTGGTAAAACCCCTTATATCTCTTCTCCGGTTCTATGAGCTGGAAGAGTTTATCTAGTAAGTATTGGGTCTTGAGGAGCAATTTTCTTCAAGGCCCGATTATTTTGGGGCCTCCTATGAAAATAGTGAACGCGGGCTTGGTAGTCCGCGTTCGTAAAAATTAGTTCGTATAGCGCATCATTTTTTCGATGAGCTCCTTGGCATTTATCGGTTTTGCAACGAGATCCGTAGCACCAATCTCGGCGCATTGTCTTCTATCACCTTTCGTTGCAAAGGCCGACAGAGCGATTATCGGTATCCGTCTGTATCTCCGCATCAGACGGATTTTTTCTATTGCCTCGAGACCGCTCATAATCGGCATCTGTGTATCCATCAGTATTAAGTCAAACTTCTTTTCTTTTGCAAGTTTGATCGCTTCTTCGCCGTTTTCAGCGATCTCAACTTCTTCAAAGCCATTCTGCTTTAATAACCTCATGGTTATTATCTGAGAACCTTTGTAATCCTCCGCAAGTAGTATCTTAATACCCGACATCTTTCCTCCCTTGCCCGAGGGCATTTATTATTAGAAAGTTAAGTTGCTTAATGAATATACTATAAAGTAATACAACCATGATTCCTGTCAATTTGTTTGACTAAAATTGCGCTCTATGCAATACTTTCCCACGTATCCATGCTAGCAATAAAGCTCAAAAGAACGGGGAAAAAACACCAGGCATCCTTCAGAATAGTGGTGGCCGAGAGACGCTCGAAGTTGGGCGGCCGCTCGACCGAGGACTTGGGATGGCTTGATCCGAAAAACAAGAAAAATAATCTGGAAAAAGATCGCATTCTTTACTGGATTAAAGTAGGTGCGAAGCCGACCGCTACGGTGCACAATCTTCTCGTGAAAGAGGGGATATTGAAGGAAGCAAAAGTTCCCGTGCACAAGAAATCGAAAAAACAACCGGAGACGGCTCAAACGGCTCCCGCGGTTCAGGCGACGGAACCTTCCGCACCGAAGGAAGAAGAAAAGAAAGAAGGAACGCCCGAGACGTAAGGAAATTTATTCATCGCATAAGTATTTATGCGAGGGGTTGACTTTTTCTTATAAATCTGTTATCATTGGAAAGTATAATCCCGAATGGGAGAAACGAAAGAAAGGTCGGTATCGTGAAATTCAAGCACAGATTGCAAAACTTCTATGCAAGCAACATCTGACAAGGATTTCCTCGAGTTCCTCGTGAAATCGATCGTCGATCATCCGGATGACGTAGTCATCGATCGGCGCGTCGATGAGATGGGGGTGCTCTTGTCACTCAAGGTGAACGCGCAGGATATGGGCCAGATCGTCGGCCGCCAGGGTTCTACGGCGAAAGCGATCCGCTCTCTTCTCCGCATCGTGGGTATCAAGAACAATGCTCGAGTGAACTTGAAGATCGAAGAGCCGGAAGGTGCCGCACGCCGCCCGGAGAGAGATTCTCAATAATTTCTTCGTTATCAAAAAGAAAACCGGACTTTTAGAGTCCGGTTTTCTTTTTATTTCCCTGTGTCTCTTGAACGATTTTTGAGGAGCGAGAAAGAGTATTATTCTCTCGCTCATAGAACCTCCGCGTGTCAAAATAATTCTCGCTCACACGCTCCTCGCCACCCTGCACGCCTTTCGGCGAGGGGCCTGCCTCGGCGACGCGGCTCGCTCGATTATTTTATGACACGCTCCGGTAGTATTCGCTCAAGAACAATACTCTTTCTCTTTCCAGTCTTTTGGCAAGGACATATGGGGAATATCTTCACTCTCGAAGAGGCATTGCGGAGCGAGAAATCCATGTCTTCCCGAGCGAAAACGAAAGAAACCGAAAATCACACCCTGTCCGAGTCCCGTAAGGTCGAGTTGGTGCGATTTTCTGGTTTCTGAGAATGAGCGAGGAGAAGACATTCGAGCGGAGCATTCTGCCGATGAGAGGGTGAAGGTATTCCCTGTTGAAGAGAAAAGCCCTATAAGTGTTATAATCAAAAAGCTATGACATTTCATATTATCACGCTTTTCCCAGAGATATTGGAACCGTATCTTCATGCCTCGATTCTCGGAAAAGCGGAAAGAAACAAGGTGCTTAAGTTCGATCTCATCAATCTGCGGCAGTTCGGAGAGGGGAGACACAAAAAAGTTGATGACAGGCCTTTCGGGGGAGGGGCGGGAATGGTGCTTATGGGTGAACCTATTCTCAAGGCGTTCCGCTCGATAAAGATAAAAAACAAGAAGAAGACGAAGGTTATCCTCTTTTCGGCAAAGGGAAAAGAATTCAATCAGAGAACGGCGTATGACTGGTCGAAGAAGTACGAGGACATCATTATTATCTCCGGACGTTATGAGGGAATCGACGAACGGGTAAAACAAGCGCTCCGCGCGGAAGAAGTTTCCATAGGCCATTATGTTTTAACCGACGGAGATGTCGCGGCGATGGCGGTAATCTCCGCGGTGGGCCGTCTCGTGCCGGGCGCCATCAATTTTGAGTCGTTGAAGGAAGAATCGCACTGGAACCTCCTTTTAAAGAAAGAAAAAAATGTTCCGGAAGGGAAGGGTTTGGAATATCCGCACTACACGAGGCCCGAGGTGTTGGTATACAACAAGAAAAAATATGCGGTTCCGAAGGTGCTTCTTTCGGGGAATCATAGGAAGATCGAAGAATGGAGAGCAAAAGAGGGAAAGTAAAATTTTGACATTTCCCCGACTCTTCGTTACTATAGGAACGTTCAAAAACCATGTCTTCAGATACACATAATACGGATGCCGTTCTCGAGATGGTGAAAGCCGGGGTGCTTTTCGGCCACAAAAAGACGAAAACGCATCCGCGGATGAAACCGTACATAGGAGGACGGAGAAACGAAATCGAGCTTCTTGATCCGGAAGTTACGGAGAAGAGCTTGAATATCGCCGCTGAATTCCTGAAACAGATCGTGAAAGGAAACGGCCTTATCTTGTTTGTGGGTACGCGTCCCGCCGCGAAAACATCCATCCAATCCTTTGCAGACGCATTCAAGGCGCCCTTCGTGACGTTCCGCTGGCTCGGCGGTATTCTCACCAACTTCAAAATATTGAACCAGCGTTCGGTATACTATCAGGACCTGAAAGCAAAGCATGAGAAAGGGGAACTCTCGAAATATACGAAAAAGGAACAGCTTGATTTTGCGAAAGAAGTAAGCAAATTATCGCGCATTTTCAACGGACTGCAGCCGTTGACCCGCCTGCCCGACGCACTTTTCATAATCGATATCGAAGAGCATGCAACGGCCGTGAGAGAAGCGCAGCGCATGCACATTCCGGTAGTGGCGCTCATCGATACGAACGATGATCCGTTGGGAGTGGAATATCCGATCTTCGCGAACGACCACACAAAAGCAAGCATCGAGTGGGTGATCGAGGCATTAAAGAAGAAAATAGAGGAAGCATGAAAAACGACATCGTAACCCTGAGGGAAATCACCGGTGCCGGGGTAATGGAGTGCAAGCGCGCGCTCGAAGAAGCGGACGGTGACATTGAGAAAGCGAAGACGATTATCTACGAGCGGGGGCTCGTAAAAGCGGAATCGAAACAAGAACGGGCAACGGGAGCCGGCTTCCTCTATTCTTATATTCATAACAACCGCGTGGGGGTGCTTCTCGAACTGCGCGCCGAGACCGACTTTGTCGTAAAATCCGATCCGTTTCGCGCGCTCGCGCACGAACTTGCGATGCAAATCGCGGCAATGGAACCGGAAACCGTTGAGATGCTCCTTACGCAGGAATACATCAAGGATCCTTCGACGAATATTGCGGACCTCATTAAGAGCGTAACCGCAAAGGTGGGAGAACGCATCAAGGTGGAACGGTTCACGAGATACGAAATTTAACGGGAATTTCCAATTTCCAATGATCAATTTTCAATACATTTTCAATTCGAAAATTTTGAAATTGGAAAATTCACTGGAAATTGATAATTGAAAATTACTTCTATGCTCCGTTTTATCATTCAGACGCTTATCATACTTTCCTTCGGAGGGATGCTTTATGTAATGGCGAAAGCGCTTCCAAGAGTGAGCGACGAGGAAAGCGCGGATCATATGCGTCACAGTCGCCTTATGGAATATCTTGAGAAGACGGATGAATTCCTTAAGTCTTCTTTCGAGAAACTCCTGCGCCGTTCCCGCGTGTGGCTCTTAAAACTCGATAACGTAATTACGAAAAAGCTCGATCGTTTCAAGAAGAACGGAATGAAGGAGGCGAAAACGCCGCTTACGGGAGGAGAAGAAAAGGAAGGAGAGGAAAAATAAAAGGGCAAAACCGTGGTTATCCGGCGAGGACGCCGGGTTTTTTGTTGGCTTATGTGGTTGAGCTGTCAATTGCAAAAATAACTTTGTGAATGTACCATTGAAATATGCCGATGAGGTGGACAAAGTCAGAAGAGAAAAAATATTCAAGGGAACTGAAAGATCTTTATATCAGACAAAATAAGTCTATTAAGGAGATCTCGTTTGAGTTAGGGATCGCGGAGCAAACAGTATTTAAGCGTTTGATTCGTTTAAAAATAAAGCCCACTCCGCACCTTAAGAAACATTACCTAAAGAGACGCACGGATGTTATTTTACCGAAGAGGTATTCGGAACGCATCGCAGAATTCTTTGGTATCATGCTTGGTGATGGGCATGTTTCCCATTTTCAGATATTGGTACATCTCGGGAATAAAGAAGCGGAATATGCAGAATATGTGCGGGTACTTATTTCGAAAATCTTCCGCGCGCCCGCAAAGATATCCATTCGGGATACCGGATATCGGGATGTCTATCTCGGCTCAACGTTTGCGACATCGTGGCTTTTTAAAGAGGGTTTTGTAAAAAATAAGGTGAGATTTCAAGTAGGTGTCCCTCGTTGGATTTTCATAAAGAGGTCTTTTATAGAAGGTTTTTTAAGAGGTTTTTTTGATACGGATGGATCTGTGTACAAAATAAAATACGGAATCCAGATATCTTTTACCAACTATTCACTGCCGCTATTGAAAGGTTTACAGAGAGCATTGTCTATATTAGGATATACTCCGTCGGAGGTAAGCAGCCATAAAATATACCTTACAAAAACTGAAGATGTGAAGAGATTTTTCAAGGAAGTGAATCCGAGAAATCCAAAGCATCAGAGAAGATTTAAACAGTTTATCCATGCGCCGGTCGGATAGCGGCTATTCCAGCGGACTGTAAATCCGCGGCCCAACGGGCATCGAAGGTTCGAGTCCTTCCCGGCGCACATAGCAGTTGTTAAAACTTGGAGGCCGGGCTTCCGCTGGAGGCCCGGCCTCCTTATTTTCCCGAATATTCTATAATAGAAAGTACTGATGAAACGCCTTTTGAATCATTTCTTTAGAGAACGTTCCGGACAGAGTTTGATCGAAATCATGATAGGGCTCTCGATTGGAGCTATCTTGATCGGTACGGCGAGTTTCGGCGTCGCGTTCATCCTCCGTTCCTCGAGCACCAACCAGAATCTCGGCGTCGCTTCGGAGACGACACAAGGGCTTCTCGAAAAAGTGAGATCGTTTTCGAATGCAAATTGGCAAAACATATACGGCTTACAAAAAGGATCGAGTGTCCACTACTTTCTCGTCGCATCGGGGACAAGTTTGTTCGGGGTGCAGGGGAAAGAAGGAGTGATTGATAACGACGTGACGAACGGCCTCGTAGGGGAGTGGGGGTTCGATGAAGATACGAGCTCCACGAGCACCACGACATATGACGTGTCCGGAGACGGAAACAACGGAACATTAATGAACAGCCCGGCAAGAGCAAGTTCCACGTGCAAAATTGCGAACTGTCTGAGCTTCAACGGGTTAAACAGCTATGTGACCGTAACCGATCCCCCGAGCGGCGTTCTCGATCCGACCAGCGCGTACTCGGTTTCTTTTTGGATAAAAAGCACTTCGACCGCGACGTACGCTTTTATGGTTTCGAAGTCCAACGGCGGTTCGGGAGGAGGGTATGAGATGTTTTTCTCGGGGGGAGGAAAAGTGAGATTCTCTTCCTGCGATCTCGCCGGTTCATGCTCCGGCGGTTATTTCGATATCTCGACGCCGCTTTCTTATAATGACGGCAGTTGGCACTTTGTTGTCGGCACCGCAATGACAAGCAGTACGGCCAATATTTATGTCGACGGCGTTTCCGTGAGCCAGTCCGGGACCATTACTCAGAGCAATATAGCGAACGCATACCCTCTTGTTATCGGCGGTAGGGGAACAGCCGGAGGGAGTCCGTATTCGGGGATGTTGGACGATGTCCGCGTGTATAATCGTGCCCTCTCGGCGAGCGAAGTGTCGCAGATGTATAAATCGGGGATTTTTGATCGATATTTTTACGTCGAGAACGTGTGTCGATCGAATGACGCCTCGAGTACCAATACCGGAGTTTCTCCGTGCGGCGGCGGCTCGATCGACGACCCGTTAACGCAGAAGGCAACGGCGGTTGCCGAGTGGGCCGCAAACGGAACCACGGCGCAATTCTCGCTCGGCGGATATCTCACGCGATGGAAGAACTTTCTCCTGCGGCAGACGGATTGGTCGGGTGGAAGCGGAACGGCGGGGCCGGTAACGACGCCGGACAATGGTTATGCATCGGGGACGAATATCACAAATACCCCGCTTGGGTCGTTCCAAATACAAAATCTTTCCCAGCAGTAAAGACACGGATTCATACGGATTTTGACGGATTAATACCGATACCGTATCCGTATGAATCCGTGTCTATTTTATAGTGACTACGTAGCCCCCTTCCGGAATGCTCCCCGCATTTTCCGGAAGCACGTAGTGAATGTTTTTCTTTTCCTGCCCCCCTTTCGTGAAGGTGTCGGTTATAAACATGACCGTCTGCGCCGGCATGGGAATTCCGCGCACCAGGACGCCGCCCGCTTCCACTATCACGTATTTCGGGACGTTCTTAGGGATCTCATTTAGTTTTTTCCCCATCGTAACATATTCTTCGGTGAATGCGCCGGCGGTATTTCGATTCTCGCCCCATACCATGAAGTAATTCCAGTAAGTGACTGCCACAACGAACGCGAGAAGAAGAAAAGCGGTTGCGGGAAGCACCCGTTTCCACGGAGCGCGCTCCCATTTCGGCAGCATCCACTCATAAAGCGTTATTCCCCCGAACCCTGCGAGGATGAAGACGGGGGGAATCATGAGTATCGATCGAAGCGCATGAGGTATCCCTTCGTTTGAGAAGACCACGGGGAAAATAGCAGTAATGAGCCACGCAGCTAAAATCCAAATTCCAAATGAGAAACGACTAAACCCGTTTTCAGTCATTTGAGCTTTTGTCATTGATTTGTCATTTGGCATTTGGACTTTGACATTTTTGAAAAGCGTTTTTATTCCAACAACAGTGCCAATAAGAAACAGGATAGCTACCGGCCATAAGAGCTCGGGCGCGCCCGAGAGATTGTGACGCCAATTGGAGTCGCCGACGAAGAACAGCATGCCGATTGTCTTTATGACGTTCAGCCCGAGTTCCCCGAGGGGAGAAGAAGAGGAGAATACGGATACCTCGGAGGTGCGTCCGAAGAAATCATGGGGATTCTGCAGAAAATAGGAAATGAGCGGAACGGAGACGATAAGCGCGCCGAGCACGAACCACATCGCAATTACTCCCATCTTTTTCCATCCGATCGTACGCGCGAAAAACAAGAAAATAACCGCGATTATGAGCGGCGTTGCGCGATAGGCGATATAGGAATGCATGCCGAGACCGTACACTGCTCCCGCGAATAACGGGAATAAAGAATTATGAATTATGGATCTATATCCTCTCGAAATAGTCCCTGCAAGGAGGGAATCCTTGGACTCTTGTAATTTTCTAAATGCCAGAAGTAGAAGATAAATGCCCCATATCAAAAAACAGGGTGCCATGATGGCGCGGAAGCCGATACGGGAAAAGTTGATGTGCCAGAAACTGGTTGCAAGAAGAAACATCGAAAGCAACGCAACCGAATTTTTCTTAAACAACTCTTTTGCCAGGAAAAAAACGCCCGCCACGGTTATAATGCCGAACAAGGCGCTGGGGAGGCGCAACATCCATGGCTCCGCGTCCCCTCCGGCTTGGGGAATCAGCATTTTCAGGAATAATCCCTGTATGTTTATGAATAATCCTTCTCTTCCATTGTTCTCGGGATAGAAAACCTTGAATCCCTTTCCGGGCGCGGAATTTCCGATCGCCTCAAGGGCATTGTTACCGTTCATCGCTTCATCGGGGTAAAGGCCGGGAGGAGTGGTGTTCAGCGCATAAAGACGAAAGAACGAAGCGATTGTAAGCACGCAGACGAAGATGAGAAAGGTGCGGAGAAAGTTCATTTGTTCTATAATTGCATTATACCATGGTGCAAGTCCAAAACTTCAGCGAAAATCTCGAGAGGAGTTTCGCGCGTCTCGGTCATGAAGTCCGGAAAAACCTCGAGACACCCGAATTTCAAGGGGTGCCTGAGGAGGAAGTGGTGCGGCGATCTCTGCGATCACTCGCCGAGGCGGCACCCGTTCCTTCCTCAGAATCCGATGCGGCGGTTCCTCCTCCGCCACCCGATACTCCACCCGTTCCCCGCGACGATTTCCTTCCTTCCTATCTGACGACGGAAGGAAACTCGGAGGATGTAACAAAAACGGTAGAACACCTGGTGCAGATGGTGTTTGACGAGGATATCGAGAAAGCGGTTACGGAAGCAAAGCGATACCCCGCTTTCATCGAGGATGCGTTTCATGACGCGCTCATCGACAAGGTTCTTCCCGAATTGAAGAAGAGAGGACTCATAAAATAATTTTCAATTTTCAATGATCAGTTTCCAATTAATTGTAAAATCATACAATTTTTCCAGTCGCCGTTTATTGAAAATTGAAAATTGATAATTGGAAATTTTCATTTATGTCTCCTCTCCTCAGCATATTCGTATTTGTCCTCATCGCCGCCGCCTGCGTGTGGTTGTATTTTCTCTCGCGCGCGCAAGCGCGCAAGAGACTTCTTGAAGAACTCGGACAAAAACTGTTTCTCATAAAAATCCCCCAGGGATCGCAAGAGGGGAAAGATTTGAAGAAGGAGATCAATATCTCCGAACAGCTCTTTAACGCACTCGCGTCGTTCAATAAACCCTTCATATTCGAGATCGCCGTTCCGCACGTTGGCCGCGAGATATCTTTTTACGGGGCGGTTCCCGGAAGGTTCGCCGATGCGCTCGTGCGACAAGTGCACTCTCTATGGCCCGAAGCGACGGTGGAGCCGGCGGAAGATTTCAATATTTTCAACTATACCGGTGTCGCGCTTGGCGGATTCGTAACGCAGAAAGAACGTTTCGTGCTCCCTATTCGCACGTATGAAGAGATAGATGCCGATACGTTTCTTCCCATAATAGGAGGCCTTTCAAAAATAGAAGAAGTGGGAGAAGGAGGCGCGGTTCAGTTTGTGGTGAAACCCGCCCGGAGCAAGCTAAAAAAGGAAGCCCAGTCGGTGTTAAAGGTGCTGAAAAAAGGGTGGAGGTTGGGAGAGGTGCTTCGTTCCCGCGAGGCGATCCCTCTTTCCGAATTGGGAGGAGCGATCTCGGGTAAAAAAGCCAAGGAAGAAAACGAAGATGCCCCGAAGCGAGTCGACGAGGACGCCATAAAAACCATCAGCGGGAAACTCTCGAAGCCCTTCTTTGAAGTGAACGTGAGGGTGGTGGTATCCGCTCCGAGCGACGTCCAGGCGCAGTCCATTTTTCAGGGCATCGTGGCGGGTTTTTCCCAGCTTGATGCTCCTTCACGGAACGAATTTCGTGTCGTACAGCCGAGAAATCAGAAAGACATCTTCTATAAATACTCTTATAGGGAATTCGATGCCGGCGAGGCGATGGTGTTAAACAGCGAGGAGCTGGCGAGTATTTTCCATTTCCCGACGCCGTTTACCGTCGTACCGCACATCAAGTATTTGAAAGCGAGAGAAGCGTCTCCTCCGGTGAATCTCCCGAAAGAGGGCGTGACGATTGGCGAGAGCGCATTCCGCGGCGAGACGAAAGACGTCCGGATTATGGACGAAGACAGGCGCCGTCATTTGTATATCGTAGGACAGACGGGTACCGGGAAATCGAACCTGGAGACAAGAATGATCGCGGATGACATACGGAACGGGAAAGGAGTTGCGGTTATCGATCCGCACGGAGATCTCGTGGAAGACGTCCTTGGTCTCGTTCCGAGGGACCGCTTCTCGGACGTGATCGTGTTCGAACCGGGCGACCTCTCGCGTCCCGTGGGACTCAATATGCTTGAGTACGATTTCTCGAGGCCCGAAGAAAAAACCTCGATCGTAAACGAAATGCTGTCCATTTTCGACAAGTTGTACGACTTGAAGAATACGGGCGGCCCCATGTTCGAGCAGTATATGAGAAACGCGCTTCTTCTCCTTATGGAGGACGCGAAGTACGAGCCGGCGACTTTGATGCAGGTGCCCCGCCTCTTCAGCGATCTCGAGTTTCGACAGCGGAAACTTGCCCGCGCGGCGAATCCGATCGTTCTCGATTTTTGGACGAAGGAAGCGGCGAAAGTTACCGGCGAGGCGTCGCTTGCCAACATGACGACGTACGTCGGGTCAAAGTTCAACAACTTTACCACGAACGATTATATGCGCCCGATTATCGGCCAGGCGAAATCGGCGTTCAATTTCAGGACCATCATGGACGAAGGAAAGATTCTCCTCATCAATCTTGCAAAGGGGAAACTCGGAGACATCAATGCGAATCTCCTGGGCATGATTGTGGTGGGAAGAATTCTCATGGCGGCCCTGGGACGCGTCGACATACCTCAGGAGCGGCGCAGGGATTTTTACCTCTACATCGATGAGTTCCAGAACTTCACTACGGACTCGATCGCGATCATCCTCTCGGAAGCGAGGAAATACAAGCTTGATCTCATCATCGCGCATCAGTTTATCGGCCAGCTCACCGACACGATCAGGAACGCTGTATTCGGCAACGTGGGATCGATGGTTTCATTCCGCGTCGGCGCGGATGACGCGGAGTATCTCGTAAAACATTTTGCGCCCGTGTTTACCGAACAGGATCTCGTGAACATTGATAACTTCAACGCCTATGTTAAACTCCTGATACACGGGGAAACTTCGCGTCCTTTCAATATAAGAATCCCGAGAGCCGACGTAGGCGACGTCGCGCTGAGCGGAGAACTGAAAAACCGTTCCCGCATGACGTACGGACGGGATCGCGAAGAAGT
Source organism: bacterium (assembly GCA_021814165.1). Classification (GTDB taxonomy): domain Bacteria; phylum Patescibacteriota; class Minisyncoccia; order UBA6257; family GWB1-50-10; genus JAKAHD01. Next base: position 266,849 of record JAKAIX010000001.1, on the reverse strand, counting down.
CGAGCGCGAAATCTACTCTTATCTGAGAAACTGAACATATGCGTGATTTCTATCTTGTCGCGGTAATAGGATTTTTGGTCGGATGGCTCGTAGCGCTTCCGGCGGCGAATATCGGCATTCCGATAACTGCGGCGTTTTTCTTGGTTACCGTAGTGGGATTCACGTTATTCGCTCCGTTCGCACTTTGGATACTAAAACTGCTTTCCCGAAAGTGGGGAGTGTTCGAGCAGTTCGGGAAATTCGCGGCGGTCGGCACCTTGAATACGCTCGTTGATCTCGGGGTGTTAAATTTTCTCATTCTTCTCACCGATCTCGCCTCCGGCGTTCCGTTCGTCGGTTTCAAGACAATCTCGTTCCTTATCGCGACCACAAACAGTTATTTTTGGAACAAGTTTTGGACTTTCGGAAGCAGAGTGCCGGTAACCGGCAAGGAGTATCTCCGGTTTGCGCTTTTCACGCTCGGGGGGACGCTTATCAACGTCGGCATCGCCTCTCTTGTCGTGAATGTGATCGGCGTACCGGGCCAGATGAATCCGAAATTGTGGGCGAATGTCGGCGCGCTCTTTGGCGTGTTCGCCGGGTTCATGTGGAACTTCTTAAGCTACAAATTAATTGTATTCAGAAATAGCACTAATGAATAATTTTCAATTTTCAATTATCAATTTCCAATTATTTTTTCAATTTTAAAATTTTGCGATTCTAAAATTTATTGATCATTGGCCATTGAAAATTGGAAATTCTCACCATGAAGCCTTTTCTTTCCGTCATTATCCCCGCGAAGAACGAAGCAAAGCGTCTCCCGCTTACGCTCGTCGACGTCGATCGTCATTTGAAGCAGGCGGAATACTCGTCCGAAGTGATTGTGATAAGCGATGGATCGACCGACGCGACGGTCGAAGTGGTGACGCGGTTTAGCCATCTCATGAAAAATCTGCGTCTCATCGTGAACGAAGAGAATCACGGGAAGGGGTTCGTAGTGCGGCAGGCGATGCTTGAAGCAAAAGGGAACTTCCGTCTTTTTATGGACGCGGATAATTCGACGTCCGTTGATCAATTCGAGAACATGCTGCCGTATTTTAAGGAGGGATACGGCGTGGTCTGCGGATCACGCGCGGTTCCCGGCGCAAAGCTCGAACCGCCGCAGCCGTGGTACCGCCAGATTTTGGGAAAGGGGGGAAACCTTTTCATCCAGCTTCTCGTCGCGCGCGGCATTCATGATACTCAGTGCGGTTTTAAGTGCTTTTCCGAAGAAGCGGCGAAGGCGGTGTTTCCCCTTATGAAAATCGACCGTTGGGGATTCGACGTCGAAGCGATTGCGCTCGCGAAACTCTTCGGATACAGAGTGAAAGAAATGCCGGTAAGATGGGTAAATGACACGCGCTCGAACGTCGGTCTCAAGGCCTATATCTCAACGCTCTGGGACGTGGTTCGCGTCCGGGTATGGCTCTGGACCGGCAAATACGCATGATAAAGAGTCCCGAAATACGCCACGATCTCATATCAGGTAACTGGGTTATCATCGCCCCCAAGCGGGGAAAACGACCCGACAGCTTTAGGAAGAAAAAACCCCGCGTAAGGACTCCCGAGAAAACATGTCCCTTCGAAGGGACGCTGGAAGGACAGAAGATAATTACGCTTTACGGTCGCGGCAAGGATTGGGAGATTGCGGTTCTTGAAAACAAATACCCCGCGCTCGTTCATGGAAACCGCTCGCTCTTGAAGAGAAGGAACGGCGCCTACGAGCTCCTCAAAGGATTCGGTCACCACGACCTGATTGTGACGAGAGACCACGACGCGAACTTCCCGAATCTTTCGCCGGATAGCGCAACGGGAGTACTGAAAGCGATACAAGAACACTACCGATTGTTGCGACGCGAGAAAGAAGTCGCCTACATCTCCGTGTTCCATAATTGGGGACCGGGAGCCGGCGCGAGCGTGTATCATCCTCATTATCAGATTATCGCCGTGCCGATCATTCCCAAATCCGTCGAGGTTTCGCTCGGTAATTCGGGACGCTTTTTTCGCGCGCAGAAGCGCTGCATGCACGATTTCGTGATTGAACATGAACTGAGGGCGGGAAAGCGCATCGTGTTCAAAAACAAATCGGCAGTCGTCGTCGCGCCGTATGTTTCCCGTGAGCCGTTTCAGCTGCGCGTATATCCGCTCCGCCACATTCCGTATTTCGAGACGACCCCGGAGGAAGAACTGAAAGACGCGGCGCTTGCGCTCCAAGAAGCGCTCAAAAGAATCAAGCGGAAGCTCCATGACCCCGACTATAATTTTTATATCCATACGGCACCCGTCAGACGTCGTGCGTTCTATGGTCATTACCACTGGCATATCGAAGTCGTTCCGAAACTTGGCGTCGACGCCGGATTTGAACTGGGGACGGGGATCCAGATCAATTCGGTGGATCCGGATGAGGCGGCGAAGATACTTTCAAAATAATAATCCGCGACTCATTTTCAGCTAGTGCATTTTTTGAAAGCGGGATATTATTATTGAGATGAATCTTATGAAAAAAATAATCGTTGCTAATTGGAAGATGAATCCGCTCACTGAACGCGAGGCGGTAAGGATTGCGCGGGCGGAGGATAAGAATAACGTGGTAATCGTACCGCCGTTCCCGTTTCTGGGCGCCGTGAGAGGCGTTTTGAAGAATGCTTCACTCGGCGCGCAGGACGCGTTTTTTGAGGAAAAAGGGGCATACACAGGGGAGGTTTCATCGGCGATGCTCAAGAAATTCGGCGTCCGTTACGCGATTGTCGGACACTCGGAGCGTCGTCGCCTCGGGGAGAGCGACGAGATGATTGCGAAAAAGGCAAAGGCGGGTGTGGACGCGGGACTGAAAGTAATTCTTTGCGTAGGTGAACCTATGGACATCCGAAGAAGGGGAAGAAATGCCGCCGGCGCCTTTATAAGGAAGCAGCTCTCACGTGTAAAACGTTCGAAGAGTCTTATCGTCGCTTACGAGCCTATCTGGGCGATCGGGACGGGAAAAAATGCCGACCCGGAAGAAGCAGCGTATGTTGCCGATGTCATACGGAAAATGTTGCATGTTCCCGTGTTATACGGCGGGTCAACTAATTCACGGAATGCAAAAAGTTTCCTTGAGAAAAAAGAGATCACAGGACTTCTCGTAGGAGGAGCGAGTATTGATCCGAAGGAATTCAAAAAAATGGCGGTTATCGCAAGGGATATTTAATTGCCAAAATGAGTTCGGAAACAAAAACCTGTCAGAGCTGTAAGACCCTTTTTGTTATTGATCAGGAAGATATCGATTTTTACGGAAAAATACAGGTGCCGCCACCGACATTCTGCCCGAGCTGTCGCGCCGTGAGGAGGATGACGTGGCGCAACGAACGTACGCTCTACAGACGCGCATGCGAGAAGACGGGGAAGCAGGTTATCACCTGCTTTGCTCCCGACTCGGGAATTCATGTGTATGACCGCGACGTATGGTGGTCCGACGACTGGGATCCGCTCTCGTTCGGGACCGAGTACGATTTCTCAAAACCGTTTTTCTCGCAGTTCCGGGAGCTTCTGGGGAAGATACCCATGCCATCCGTCTTCAACAGTCGTTGCGTACGGAGCGATTACGGCAATCATAACGGGGAATTGAAGGACTCTTATCTGGTCTTCGCCACATGGGGAGGGGAGAACCTTCTCTACAGCAGCAAAATACTGGGAGCAAAGGATTCCTCCGATCTTCTCGTGGTGAACAACTCAGAGTTGTGTTATGAGGCCATAGGCTCGTCGAAGCTTTACCGGGTTATCTATGCGGAAAACTGCGAAAACTGCAGCGATTCGTACTTCCTTTACGAATGTCGCGGATGCAACAACTGTTTCGGGTGTACGAACCTGAGAAACAAATCCTACCACATCTTTAATCGACCGTATTCGCGGGACGAATATCTTGAAACGCTGAAGGGATTCAATCTCGGCAGCGCCGCGGAGATGGAAAAATTCAAGGCAAAATTCGAGGATATCAAGAAAAACGCCTTAAGAAAGTACGCGAATATCGTAAATTCGCAGAATGCTACCGGAGACAATTTGACGAACGTGAGCAACTGCAGGGATTCCTTCGATATCTCGAATGACGTCCGCGATTGCCGTTACTGCATCAACGGGGGAATGAAAATGTATGACGCATACGACGGCTACGGGCTTGGTGCGAATGCCGAACTTCTCTACGAGTCGGTTGATACCGGTGCGGATGGAAATAGATTCTATTTCGATATATTCGTGTGGACGGGGAACGACGTTGCCTATTCCTACGCCTGCCACGGGTGTCAAAACTGTTTCGGCTGCATCGGTCTCCGGAAAAAAGAGTATTGCATTCTGAACAAGCAGTACACGAAAGAGGAATATAAGGAACTTGTACCGCGGATTATTAACCAGATGGAGGGAGTGCCGTATGTTGATAAGAAGGGGATGACGTACCGGTACGGAGAATTCTTTCCTTCGGAACTCTCTCCTTTCGCTTACAACGAGACAATCGCTCAAGAATACTTTCCGCTTTCGAGGGAAGAAGTAACGGCCGGGGGATACATCTGGAGGGAAGAAGAGACGAAACACTACTCGGTTACCAAAAAATCGGAAGAGCTTCCCGATGCCATCCGGGATACGGATGATTCGATCGTGAACGAAATTATCGGTTGCGCTCACGCAAGTTCCGGCGGATGTAACGAGAAATGTTCATTCGCTTTCAAGATCATTCCCGAGGAGCTTATGTTCTACAGGAAGATGAATCTGCCGCTTCCCCGGCTTTGCTCGAACTGCCGGCATTTCGGGAGGATGACAAGAAGAAACCCTGTCAGGCTCTGGCGCCGAAGGTGCACATGCGACGGAAGGGAGTCAGAAATAAGCCTGCCTGCGCAGGCAGGGAATAAGGAATTAGGGGATAAATCTCCCTACCGCAACACCACGCCCCATTTCCATGACGAGAAACCTTGTCCCAACGAGTTCGATACTCCCTATGCTCCCGACCGCCCCGAGGCGGTGTATTGTGAACAGTGCTACCAAAGCGAGGTAGTATAATGATTGAAAGGCCGGATATAAAGCATACAGGATGCCGAAACAACCAAAAGAAGAAAAATCAATCGGCGTCGTCACGCACTATTTCGGTGGCATTGATGTTGCGATCATAAAATGCAACACGGTGGTGAAAGTAGGCGATACGATCCGTTTTAAGGGAGCGACGACCGACTTTGCGGAACAGATAAAATCGATGCAGTATGATCACGAAGCAATTGAAAGCGCGAAGAAAGGGCAGGAAGTCGGGGTAAAAGTGAAGGATAAAGTACGTGAAGGGGACGAAGTGTTTTTCGAGAAATAGTTTGCGTTGATTTCCGTCATTTCCAAAAACCCGGTCTCCGGGTGGCGGTCTATGTTACTATAACTTTATGACTCGCGGAGCGAAACAATTTGTGTACGGATTCGTTTATCTTTTTATTTTCGGACTTCTCTTGTATCGGATGTTCGGCGGCTCCGGCGCGGCTTCGGAGAGCGGATTGCCCGCCGCGCAAGACAAAGCGATCCCGATTGCCGTCCAGGAGCCGATTCAGCTCTTTAAGAGCAGTGATCTTTCCCGTATTATTCTTCTCGCGGGAATTTCAAACAAGAATGCCGAATATGGCGCGAGAAAGCTCGATTACACGTTTACGCTCTATGACGGAAACGGCGCTCGCGTGGACCAGGTAAGGGGGTCGGATGCAATATTCCCGGGAGAGTCAAAATTTCTTCTTTCGTCATACGAAGGAACTTCTTACAACATCGGAAGAGCTTCGCGTGCCGATCTCAGTCTGTCGCCGGAGTGGGTTCCAAGGAGCGTACTTCTTGAGCCGCATCTTGCGGTTGACGGACGGCCTACCACCACGGTCGCGAGTGACGGAATAAAGGTGGAGGGATCAATCCGGAACACAAGCCCTCTTTCGACAGGGACGGTGAAAGTGACGGTCCTTCTCTATAATACGTATGATGATCCCGTATTCGGCGGGCAGACGCTTCTTGAGCGGATCGGAAGCCTGAGCTCCGTTCCTTTCTCCGTGTATATTCCTCCCGACCCGGCGCTCGTCGGAAGGATCGACGGTTCCAGAACCAGGGTATTTGTGAGTGCGGAAGAGTAATATGCTTTTTTCGCGACTTCAAAAACTGGACTGGGCGCTTGTCGGCGGATTTATGGTGCTCGCGGCGGTAAGCTTGCTTACGCTCGCGAGTTATGACCGCACCTTTTTCTTGCGGCAGCTTATTTGGTACGGGGTCGCGTTCGTCATAATTATATTCGGGAGCCGATTGCCGTGGTCGTGGCTCTTGCGTTGGTCCGCATTCAGGTACGGAGCATATTGGGCTGCGGTCTTTTTTCTCGTGATCTCGAACCTGCAATCGACGCTCGTCAGAGGAACGAAAAGCTGGCTTTCGATCGGCGGGTTCCAATTCGAACCGGCGGAGTTCGCAAAATTCGCGCTTGTGATTTTCCTCGCGGGATTCTTTACGAAGCGTTATGTCGCGGTCTGGAGGACAAAAAATCTTTTCATTTCACTTTGTTACACGATGATTCCCGCATTCTTGATTGCGGTTCATCCCGATCTCGGATCCACGATTATCGTCATGAGCATCTGGCTTGGGTTTATGCTGATGAGCGGGGTGAATAAGAAACGATTCCTGATCGGCCTCGCGGTGGGAGTCGGTTGCCTCATACTGCTTTGGACGTCATTTCTTAAGCCGTATCAAAAAGACCGGCTTACGGGATTCCTCTTTCCGGAGCGGGACCCGCTGGGTATCAACTACAACGTAATCCAGTCAAAAATCGCGATCGGTTCCGCCGGACTGTGGGGAAAAGGGTTTGGACAGGGGACGCAGATTCAGTTTCATTTCCTCCCCGAAGCCCATACGGATTTCATCTTCGCCGCCTTTACGGAGGAGTGGGGTATAGCCGCTGACGCCATACTTCTCTTGACTTTCTTCTTTATATTCGTACAATTAACGAATATCGGGCTTAGAGCGGGGAGTAACGAAGAGAAGTTCGTAGTGTTGGGGAGTGCGCTTATTCTTTTCATACAGTTTCTGATTAATGTCGGTTCAAATCTCGGCCTGGTGCCGGTAACCGGTATCACCCTTCCTTTCGTGAGCTACGGCGGATCAAGTCTCTTGACGATTGCAACGCTCATTAGTATAATTCAACACATAAAAATTGAATCCTCAGGATAAACAACGAGGGCTTCTCGGTTTGCGTTTTCTCATTGTGTTGGGGGCGGTCCTTCTATTCATTCTTTGCGCCGCATATTTTTTCTACGGGCTGCAGCCGGTTATGGGGGAAGCGACACCGACTACATTTGAAGTCGTAAAAGGAGAGAGCTTCCGATCGATCGGAGCGCGTTTATCCAGCGATTCTTTAATTCGTTCAATCACCGTGTTTAAACTTTATTCTTTTGTAACAGGGAGCGCGCGCAAATTCCAGCCCGGAGTGTATGTGCTTGATCGCACGATGAGCGTGCCCGAAATCGTGCGCGAGCTCGCCCGAGGCGTGAAAAATGAAGTAACGGTTACGATTACCGAAGGGACCACGATGAAGGATATCGATGCCGTTCTCGCGAACGCGGGCGTGACGGCTCCCGGTGACATTATACACATGCCGCTCAAGTCGCTTCAGGAATCCTATCCGTTTTTGAATAACGCCTCGTCGCTCGAGGGTTTTCTTTTTCCCGATACGTATGAGTTTTCCATCCGCGCAACGCCCGAACAGGCAGTCAGGCGGTTTTTGGACGCATTCGAGACGAAAGCGTGGCCGCTTCTTTCGCAAAACAGCAACTGGTACCAATCGCTCACGCTTGCTTCATACCTTGAGAAGGAAGTGGTTACCGAAGAGGACAGGCGGCTTGTCGGAGGCATTCTCTTGAAGCGCTTTTCGATAGGGATGCCGCTTCAGGTTGACGCGACGGTGCTTTATGCGAAATGCAAAGGCGCGCTTGAAAGCTGCGGTTCGCGTACGCTCACGAAGCAGGATACGAAGATCGATTCCCCCTTCAATACATACACCTATCGCGGGTTCACTCCCACGCCGATCGGAAATCCCGGGAAAGACGCGATAGAAGCGGCATTGCATCCGGTTTCAAGCGACTATCTTTATTATCTCTCGGCTCCTGACGGGAAAACCGTCTATTCAAAGACCCTTCTCGAACATAACCAAAACCAAACTCGCTATTTTTAAGAAAAAAGATCAGTCGACCACATTGGTAACCCATCATGCAAAAAGTAAAAGTTTTTTCTTCGTATAAAGGTCCGATACACACCACCACGAACCCGGTGGCGATTCAAACGGATTCGTACAAGTGGTTTCTCGCTCACGGTCTTCGCGAGTTGTTTGATGAAATTTCTCCGATCCAGGATCATACCGGCAACGAGCTTGAGTTGAGCTTTCTCGACTACAAATTCGACGAGCCGAAGTATACGGAGGCGAAAGCTCTCGAGAAGGATCAGACGTACGAAGCGCCGCTTCGGGTGAACGTGAAACTCGTCAATAAGGAAACCAAGGAAGAAAAAACACAAGAGGTGTATCTCGGTGATTTCCCCCTCATGACCGACCGGGGAACTTTTATTATCAACGGCGTCGAACGCGTCGTGATCTCCCAGATTATACGTTCTCCCGGCGTATACTTCTCCGCGGTTATGTATCGCGGAAGAAAGTTGTTCAGCGCAAAAGTTATTCCGAACAGAGGCGCATGGTTGGAATTTGAGACCGAGTCTGACGGATTTCTCGGAGTGAAGATCGATCGGCGCCGCAAGGCACCGGTGACGCAGCTTCTCCGTATATTCGGCGTTTCTTCGAATGACGCGATCTTCAAGGCGTTCGGGGGAGTGGACGCGGGGAGTACGAAGCATATCGATGTAACCCTGAAAAAAGACGAGGCAAAGACGACGGACGACGCGTTTATCGAGATTTATCGGCGTCTTCGTCCGGGGGATCTTGCGACTGTTGAGAACGCCAAGCTTCTGATCGAACCGATGTTCTCCCGTTTCGACAGATACGATTTGAGCGCCGTGGGACGCTACAAGTTTAATGAACGACTCGGGTTTGAAAAAAAGAAGAGCAGATTGCTCGATAAAGATGACTTAATCGCGATTATCGCGGAGATTATCCGCTTGAATAACAATCAGGGGGCGGAGCCGGACGATATCGATCATCTTGGCAATCGCCGCATCCGTTCCGTGGGAGAGCTCATTCAATCGAGATTGCGCATCGGATTTGCCCGTCTGAAACGCGGCATTCAGGATCGGATGTCAACTCTGGAACGGACGGGACTCCAACCCGCGCAACTCATTAACTACAAACTTCTTACTTCGGTGGTGCGGGATCTCTTTGCGGCGTCTCCGCTTTCGCAGTTTATGGACCAGGTGAATCCTCTTGCGGAACTCGAGCATAAACGCCGTCTCTCGGCTATGGGCCCCGGGGGGCTCACCCGTGAGCGTGCGGGATTCGAGGTGAGGGACGTACACCCGTCGTATTACGGGCGTATCTGCCCTATCCAGACGCCTGAAGGCGCGAATATCGGTCTCGTGAACTATCTTGCAAACCATGCCCGTATCAACGAATTCGGATTCCTGGAAACGCCGTATTTCAAGGTGAAGGACGGAGTGATAACGAAAGAGGTGGTATGGCTCTCCGCCATAGCCGAAGAAAAATACAATATTACGCAGGCGGACGTGGCGACGGACGAGAAGGGATCTTTGCTGCCCGCTACGGTTCCTGCCCGGCTGAAAGGAGTGCCGGGAACGTGTCTCCGTAAAGAGGTTGACTTTGTCGATGTCGCCACGGACCAAATGATCAGCATCTCCACCTCTCTTATACCTTTCATCGAACATAGTGATGCGAACAGAGTGCTCATGGGATCAAACATGCAGCGTCAGGCGGTTCCGACAGTGAAGCCGGAAGCGCCTCTCGTAGGTACGGGAGAAGAAGAACGAGCGGCGCATTATTCCGGACAGGTGATCGTATCCGACGTTCACGGCGTCGTTTCGGAAGTTGACGCAAGCGGGGTTACGGTGAAAACGGAGCACGGTGCGAAAACATACCCGCTCTACAAATTCAAGCGATCGAACCAGTCGACGTGCATGTCCCAGCGTCCGATTGTGAACGTGGGCGATAAAGTGAAGCCGGGCCAAGTACTCGCGGATGGTCCCGCGACCGAAGAAGGCGTACTCGCACTCGGAAAGAATCTCCTTGTTGCGTTCCTTCCTTGGAGGGGGGCGAATTTCGAAGATGCAATCATACTTTCAGAGCGCGTCGCGCGTGAAGATTTCTTCACCTCCATTTATATCGAAACCTTCGTATGCCTCGTGCGTGACACGAAACTTGGCGCCGAAATTACGACGCCCGATATCCCGAATGTTGCGGAAGACAAGTTGAGAAATCTCGATGCGGAAGGCATCGTGCGTATCGGTGCCGAAGTTAGAGCGAACGATATACTCGTCGGAAAGATATCTCCGAAAGGCGAGTCGGAACTTACGTCGGAGGAACGTCTGCTCCGTGCGATATTCGGAGAGAAAGCGCGCGACGTAAAAGATTCGTCGCTTACGCTTCCTCACGGAAAACAGGGGAGAGTGATCGGTATCAAGATTTTCTCCCGTGACAAGGGAGACAAGCTTGAACCCGGTATTATCAAGAAAATCCAGGTTGAAGTTGCGCAACTCCGGAAAGTAAGTGCGGGCGACAAGCTCGCCGGACGCTACGGCAACAAAGGCGTCATTTCTCAAGTAAGGAAGATGGAAGACATGCCGTACCTTGAAGACGGTACGCCTGTCGATATCGTATTAAATCCGCTGGGTGTCGCCTCGCGTATGAATTTAGGTCAGATTCTTGAGACGCATCTCGGGCTTGCCGCGAAAAAGCTCGGCTATCGCGCGGTAGTTCCGAGTTTCGTGGGAGCGGGAGAAGAGGAAATAAAGAAAGAACTTGTTGCCGCCGGGGTGAGCGAAACGGGGAAAATGAACGTGTTCAACGGTCTTACCGGGCAGAAATTCAAAGAACCGGTAACGGTGGGATATATGTATATTATGAAATTAAGCCACCTCGTTGAAGATAAAATGCACGTGCGATCGACGGGCCCTTATTCTCTTATCACCCAGCAGCCCTTGGGCGGGAAAGCTCAGCTCGGAGGCCAACGATTTGGAGAAATGGAAGTGTGGGCACTCGAAGGATACGGAGCCGCGCATACGCTCCAAGAAATGCTCACTATTAAATCGGACGACGTGATGGGGCGATCGGCCGCGTTCGAGTCAATCATCCGCGGTCAGGAAATCAGGAAGCCGAACATCCCGGCGTCATTCAACGTGCTGGTAAGCGAACTTAAATCGCTCGGGTTGAACGTGACCTATGAGTATGAAAAGAGTCGTGACAGCGATGTAGAGGAAAGGGATCAAGAAGTAACGGAATAACACCCCTATGAACAACATGGAATTAAAATCGATCTCGATACGGTTAGCATCTCCCGATGAGGTGCTTTCGTGGTCCAAGGGCGAAGTGACAAAACCGGAAACGTTAAACTACCGTACTCAACGGCCGGAAAAGGACGGACTTTTCTCGGAACGGATATTCGGTCCCACGAAAGATTACGAATGCTACTGCGGAAAATACAAGAAGATCAGATATAAGGGCGTCACGTGCGAGAAGTGCGGCGTCGAGGTTACCCGTGCCGCGGTTCGCCGCGAGCGAATGGGACACATAACCCTCGCGGCGCCGGTCGCTCACGTGTGGTTTTTGAAAACAGTCCCTTCGCGTTTGAGTTTAATGCTCAATATCTCGGTTCCTAAGCTTGAGAAGGTCATCTATTACGCCGCGTATATCGTGACGTCGGTTGACGAAGAAAACAAAAAGCGTGCGCTCCAAGGTCTTGATCAGGAATACAAATCGCTCAAGGCGGAAAAGGAAATGGATGAGCAGGAACTCAAGGATCGACAGCAGGAGATGAAGGAAATCATAGCGCTCTTGAAGCCGGGACTAATTCTCACGCAGGACGAATACTACCGTCTTGCGGAACGCTTCGGCGATGTATTCGAAGCCGCGCAAGGTGCGGGAGCGCTCCGCGCGATTCTCGAAAAAATCGATCTCAAAGCGACCGCGAAGACGCTCGAAAAGGATCTTGAGAGAGTACAGGACGCAAACCGCCAGAAACGGCTTCTGCTCCGCCTTCGGCTCGTGCGTTCCATGATTCGGGCGGGCGTTCGTCCGGAGTGGATGATTCAAACCGTACTCCCGGTGTTGCCTCCCGATTTGCGCCCTATGGTTGCGCTGGACGGAGGGCATTATGCGACCGCTGACCTGAATGATCTTTATGGAAGAGTCATCAATAGGAATAATCGCTTGAAAAAGTTGATGGAACTCAAGTCGCCCGAGGTGATTATCGTGAACGAAAAACGGATGTTGCAGGAAGCGGTAGATGCCTTGATCGACAACACCGCGCGCCTTGGAAGCCAACTTCTCTCGTCAAAGCGCAGGCCGCTTAGGTCTCTTGCCGACATGCTTAAGGGGAAGCAGGGACGATTCCGCCAGAATCTTCTCGGAAAACGCGTCGACTACTCCGGCCGCTCGGTTATCGTAGTCGGTCCCGAACTCAAGTTGAACGAGTGCGGTCTTCCAAAGCATATGGCGCTCGAACTCTTTAGGCCGTTTGTCATCAATAAACTCATCGAACGGAATCTCGCGTTCAATATCAAGCAGGCGAACCGTCTTATCGAACAGGGGCCTCCCGAGGTGTGGGCGATTCTTGAGGAAGTGATCGAACATCGGCGCGTGCTCCTGAATCGCGCACCGACGCTGCATCGTCTCGGCATTCAGGCGTTCAAACCGGTTTTGATCGAGGATCTCGCGATACGGATTCCTCCGCTCGTATGTGCGGCGTTTAATGCCGACTTTGACGGAGACCAGATGGCGGTGCATCTCCCGCTTACTACGGAAGCCCAGTTCGAAGCGGAGGAGCTCATGGATGCGGGGAGAAATCTCCTGAAACCGGCAAACGGGGATCCGATAGTATCGCCTACGCAGGACATGGTGCTCGGCGTGTATTATCTCACGCATATCCGTCCCGGCGCGAAAGGCGAAGGAAGAGTGTTCTCGAGTCCCGACGAGGTTATGTTTGCATACGAACACGGCGTGGTTGATTATAACGCCGCGATTAAAGTGAAGATGAATGGCGCGATCGTCGATACTTCGTACGGCCGCATCATTTTCAACGAAGTGCTTCCTCCGGAAATGGAGTTTGTGAACGCTACTTTCGATAAACAAGGACTCACGCGGCTCGTCACCTCGATCATCGAGCGGCTCGGCATCCATGAGAGCAGAATATATTTGGATAAAATCAAAGATGCCGGTTTCTCGTATGCGACGCTTTCGTCGACGACGTGGGGAATGATGGACACGATTGTACCGAAGGAAAAACAGGAGATTCTCGTGGTGTCCCGGGAACGCGCAATGATGGTTGGCAAACAATATGAGGAAGGACTTTTGACCGACGAGGAGCGAAAGAGCAAAATCGTCGCTATATGGATGAAAGCGCGCGAGGACGTCGCCGCGCTAATTCCCAAAGTAGTAGTGGAAGGCAATCCGATCTACTCGATCATCAGCTCGAAGGCGCGAGGCAGCTGGGCCCAGATGATTCAGATGATGGGAATGAAGGGATTGGTACAGGACACGCGGGGCGAAACCATGGAACTTCCCGCAACCTCATGTTATAAGGAGGGCTTAGGCGTTCTCGAATATTTCATCACTACGCACGGTGCGAGAAAAGGATCGACCGATACCGCATTAAAGACGGCTTCGGCGGGATACCTTACGCGCCGTCTTGTGGATGTCGCTCAGGATGTATTTATCAACGAGACCAACTGCAAGTCGAAAGAGGGTATAACCATCACGAAGAGCGAAGGCGACGCATACGGCTACCGATTTGCGGAACGGCTGTATTCCCGTACGGCACTTGAGGATATCCGTGCCGACAGGAAGATTGTCGTTAAGGCCGGCGAGATTATAAGCCGTGAGGCGGCCAAGAAAATTCAGGAAGCCGGCATCGAGTCGGTGGTCGTGCGATCGCCGATTACCTGCAAGGCAGTTTACGGAATATGTATCGGCTGTTACGGGCTTGACCTCGGAAGAAACAAGGAAGTGGACCTCGGGGAAGCGGTAGGCATCGTTGCGGCACAATCGATCGGCGAGCCAGGGACCCAACTTACTCTCCGAACATTCCATGTCGGCGGCGTCGCCGGCGTCGATATTACGCACGGTCTTCCGCGCGTTGAAGAAGTGTTTGAGTCAAGGCCCCCAAAGGGAAAATCGACCTTGAATAAGGCGGAAGGCATCGTACACGATATAGAAGAGAAAGGGCTTTCAACCATTATCCGGATTCGGGAGACGGCCGGAAAGAAACGGGCGACGAAGAAACGTCGTCGCGCCTCCGATGACGCCTCCGTTGTCGAATATCTCGTACCGCACGGTGCAAGTATTTACGTGAAGATAGGCGATAAGGTGGAACGCGGACAGCAGTTATATGAAGGCCCGCTTGATTTGAAGGAGATTCTCGCATATAGGGGAGTTGATGCGGTAATACATTATATTATCAACGAAGTTCAAAAGATCTATGTTCCCGAGGGAGCCGTCATTAATGACAAGCATATCGAGATTATCGTGCGGCAAATGCTTTCCAGAGTGACCATCAAGGATTCCGGAGATACTGATTTCATGCAAGGTGAGATAGTGGAGAAGCAGAAGTTTATTGCGGTCAATCGTGCAATGAAGCGTGTGAAGAAACAGCCGGCGCGGGCCGTGCAGAAGATATTCGGCGTGACGCGGGTAGCGCTCACTACCGAAAGTTTCCTCTCTTCGGCGTCATTTCAGGAAACCGCACGCGTTCTGGTTGACGCCTCTACACAGGGAAAGACCGATGTGCTCTACGGTCTCAAGGAAAATGTTATTATCGGGAAGCTGATTCCCGTAGGGACGGGTTGGCGGGGATTTCCCGAGGAACAGTTCGAAAAATTCAGGGAGAAATTGACAGGGGTGAAAAATGCCGATACCATAGGGGACGAGCAACAAGAAGAAAAAGAGTAATATATGGAGCAATCACAAGAACAGGAATACATAAAGATATACGAACTTACCGCGCTCATGAAGGGCGAAGATCCCGCCGTTCTGAAGAATGTTCTCCAGAAATCGGGTGTTTCGCTCGTTGAGGAAAAACCGGTTCTTAAGATGCAGTTAAGTTATCCGATAGCGAAGGAACATTTTGCGTTCCAGAGCGTGTTATGTTTCACGGGACCGGAAGAAGCGCTCTTGTCGATCCGAAACGATCTCAATCTTAATCAGGAAGTTCTCCGCCATGTGGTAAGGGTGGTATATCCCGGAAGAAAGGAAGAAACGAGAGGGGGGTTTGAAAGAGGAAACCGCGAACGCATGAAATTCGGGGCGGGGCATGAAGTTCGTGAAGGAAGAAAACCGGAAATACTTACCAACGAAGCACTCGAGAAAAAAATAGAGGAGATACTGCAGTAGTGGTATAATAAACATGATATGAATTTGAATAAAGCCTTCATTCTCGGTAACTTGACTCGCGATCCCGAATTGCGCCAGACGCCTTCGGGTCAGTCGGTGTGTTCGTTCGGAGTTGCGACAAACAGCTTTTTCCAGGACAAATCGGGGCAGCGTCAACAAAAGACAGAATTTCACAACATAGTTGTGTGGGGAAAGCAGGCAGAGATTGCAAATCAGTTTCTGAAAAAGGGTGGCCTCGTATTTATCGAAGGTCGTCTTCAGACCCGCTCGTGGCAAGACAAGCAGGGGATTACCCACCGAACGACGGAAATCATTTCTGAACGGCTCCAGCTTGGTCCCCGCGGGGCGGGAGGAAGCGGGACGCCTTTCGAACGCGGCGCGATCAAGGAAGAAAACACGAACCCCGGTAAAGAGGAGTTGCCGGAAATTCGGATCGACGAAGAAGATATAAAACCGGAAGATATTCCGTTTTAGCTACAAAACATGAAAACCAAGAAACAGTGCTTTTTTTGTTCTCAAAATGCCAAAGAGATCGATTTCCATGATGTCGAGATGCTCAAGCGTTTTGTCTCGAGCCAGGGGAAAATAGTCGATCCGCGGCACACCGGGCTCTGTGCAAAACATCAGCGCCGTCTCGCGAAAGCAGTGAAGCAAGCAAGAATTATGGGGCTTCTTCCTTTCGTGGCCCGATAAATTCCATTTCCATGTCGTTTGATATAACGCTCTTGAACGCCATCCATGGCCTCGCGGGGTGGTCGGGGACGCTCGACGCGGCGGGGATTTTTCTGGCGCAATATTTCCCGTATCTCCTCGCAATTCCATTCATCCTTTTTCTTTTAAAAAGAAAAACCACGAAAGAAAGAATGAGTGTTCTTCTTTTTTCCGTCCTCGCAATGCTTCTCTCGAGAGGAATCCTCACTGAAGCGATCAGATTATTTTTTCCGCGGCAGCGTCCATTTGAAGCATTCGGATTTACCCCCCTCATTCCGGAATCCGGATCCTCGTTTCCTTCGGGACATGCCGCATTTTTTTTCGCGTTGAGTTTTGCGATCTTTGCCGTCGACAAGAAATGGGGATGGTGGTTCATCGGACTTTCTCTTTTAAACGGGCTCGCGCGAGTTTTCGTAGGCGTTCATTATCCGTCCGATATCGCGGGCGGACTCCTTATCGGACTTGTTTCTTACCTTGTCATAACGTATGTATTTCGTATTGCTCCTTCGTCCGGAAAGGAAGGAGACGCCCCGCATACGAGAGATGAGCATGCCGATCCCCAAGCGGTATAAGGGCTATACGAAAGGACTTGCACGCGCACTTCGGAAAGGCGCGGTGGGGATACTCCCGACCGACACGCTTTATGGACTTGTTGCTTCCGCACTTCTTCCGGACGCGGTTAGACGGGCATATAAAGTAAGGAAAAGAAGCCCAAGAAAACCCTCCATCATTCTCGCTCATTCCCTGGCGGGTATCCGTCTTTTTGGAGTTCGTGTATCGGTACGCGAGCGGCGGGTGCTTGAGAAAATATGGCCGGGGAGGGTAAGCGTTATTCTTCATTGTTCGGATAAAAAATATCGGCACCTTCATCGCGGGGGAACTACGCTTGCATTCCGCGTCCCCGCCTCAAAGGCGTTGCGGAATTTCCTTCTGGTGTCGGGTCCCCTCATCGCCCCCAGTGCAAATCCGGAAGGGAAAAAGCCCGCGTACTCGATTCGAGAAGCGGAACGGTATTTCGGGAATCGGGTAGATTTCTACTGTGACAAGGGGGTGCTTCGAGGGAAGCCTTCGACGCTGATCTCGATCCGGGAGGGAAAAACGGTGGTATTAAGGAAATGACGCCGAAAGGAAAGGCCCGCAACCCCTCGGTTGCGCAAGAAAGCGCCCTGTGGTACAGTGAAATCCAGCCAGAGACATGGCTTTTATTTTCGTAAAACATGGAACGCATTAAAACCTTCTTAAATGAATCACGCCAGGAACTGAAGCGGGTAAACTGGCCCCGGAGAGAGGAGACGACACGCTACACGGTTTTTGTGGTTATTCTCTCGGTCGGGCTTGCCGCGTTTCTCGGCATTTTGGATTATCTGTTCGTACAGGTCATTCAAAAAATTGTTCTGTAGTCGTTGCTTATGTTGCTGAATACTCAAAAGAAAAGTGAAAATCAAAGACGAGAATGGTATGCGATTCATACATATTCCGGGTATGAAGACGCGGTCGCGCGCTATTTGAAGCAGCGCGTTGAATCCCTGAGCATGACGGACAAGATTTTCAACGTCATCGTTCCCAAGGAAACGAAAATAAAGATAAAGAACGGCAAACGCCAGAAAACGGAAGAGAAAATTTACCCCGGCTATGTACTCGTCGACATGCTTCTCGACAACGATTCGTGGTATATCGTGAGAAACACGCCGCGAGTGACCGGTTTCGTGGGAGCGGATAGCGCGACGCCCACCCCTCTTTCGAAGGAAGAGATAGACGATTTGATGCGACGTATCGGCGAAGCCGAACCGAAGTTCAAAGTCGATCTGAAAGAAGGGGAGATCGTGAAAATTACCGACGGCCCGTTTAAAGAGCAAGAAGGAAAAGTGGCGGAGGTCGACGAGGAACACGGGAAGATAAAAGTGCTCGTGCCGATCTTCGGGAGAGATACTATGGTCGAATTAGATTCATTACAAGTAAAAAAATTATAGCGAGTGGCAAACATAGGGTAGTAAGTAGTAAGGAAACGGAACGAACGGAAAATACTTAATACCAGATATTGATACTTGGTAAAACATATGGCAAAACCAATCAAAACAATGTTAAAGCTGCAGATTAAAGCCGGGGAAGCGAACCCGGCACCGCCGATCGGTCCTGCGCTCGGTCAGCACGGCGTAAATATCCAGCAGTTCTGCCAGCAGTTCAACGAAGCGACGAAAGATATGCGGGGAGACGTCATTCCTGCGGAGATTACGGTTTACGAGGACAGAACGTTCGATTTTAAATTAAAGACGCCGCCGGCATCCGCTCTTTTGAAAAAAGCAGCGGGGATTGAGAAGGGTGCTGCGGAAGCGGGAAGGAAAACGGTAGGAAAGATTACGAAAGCGGACCTTCGGCAGATTGCGGAAAAGAAGATGATCGACTTAAATGCGACCGACGTGGAAGCGGCGGAGAAGATTATCAGAGGCACGGCGAAAAATATGGGAATAGAAATTACCGAGTAATTTTTATTCCCAGCGACGAATAAAAGAAATCGAGATTATTTAATCTCGATTTCTTTTATTAAAGCGATCCTGCTTTCTTTCGTTCGCAGACCTCCGGAAATGTTCTCCCAAGAGAGCGGGGTCGTTTCTTTATAAGGTCTCCTTTGCTGCTTCAGTTTCACGGAATACCGTTCCCAGAACGCCATTCACGAACTTGGGGGAGTTCTGTCCGCCGTAGTTTTTCGCAATCTCGATCGCCTCGTTTATGGCAACCTTGGGAGGCACCTCGTTTCTGTCGGCATAGAGGAGTTCATAGAGACCTATTCTGAGCACATTCCTGTCGATGATAGCGATCTGCTCCAAAGGCCACTCGGGAGCAACTCGCGTGATAATCGCGTCGATCTCGCCCAGATGCTCGATAACTCCCTTTGCGATGCGCCACACGAAATCCGGCTCATCAATGCCGGGGCCGTATTCTTTGATATTCCGCTCGATTATGACGGGGAGATCGCTCTCGTGTTTGTAAAAATCCCACTCGTAGAGCGACTGCAACACGATAGTTCTTGCAAGATGCCGAGTGGCCATATTCTTAAAATCCTAATCCCCAAATTCTAAACAATGACAAAAATCCGAAATCCTAATGTCCAAAACACGCGTTCTGAAAATTCGTATATTTGGTCATTCGAATTTGTTTAGGGTTTGGGATTTGAAGGTTTAGGATTTCGCACATATGCGCCGCACTGCGGACACGTTCGATGGGGAAGAGACGGTCCCTTGCAGCTCGGGCACGGTACTACGTTTACCTTCTTTAATGCCAATTGAGAACGCCTTCTTCCGACCTTCGATTTTGAATGATGCTTTGTTGGTACGCCACCCATAGATTTAAGTTTGTTTTATAGTAGCGCGCCCCTTGAGAGAAGTCAAACAATCGAATTTTTCAATTTTCAATGACCAATGATCAATTAATTTTCAATTTGAAAATTTTGGAATTCGCTCATTTACTGAAAATTGGAAATTGGTAATTGAAAATTATCCCATAAATTCCTTCACTTTTTCCATTGCCTCTCTTTCGTTCCTAATCCACATGATCCCCGGTTCTTTCTTAAACCACGTAATTTGCCGTTTCGCATATGCCACGATTTCACGGATGAGCGACTCTTCCAGCTCTCTCCGCGTGATTTTTCCTTGGAGAAAACGGGCGCCATAGCGATATTCGAGTCCGAGCGCTTCCATCCGTTTCCATGAAACGCCTTGTGCGTGGAGTCGCATAATTTCCTTGAGCATTCCCTGCCGCATTCTTTTCTTGAGGCGAAGCACGATGCGTTTTCTCAACTCTTCCTTTTCTTTTTTCACACCGAGAAAGAGCACCTGTGCGTGAAGGGGACTGGGGGGTACTACGGGTACCTTCCCGAGCGCTTCCGCAATTTCTATTGCACGAATGAGACGCACGGGATTTTTCTTGTCTATCGTCCGCGCGCGTTCCGGGTCCTTTTTCTCGAGCATCCGAAAAAGGTCCTCAATCGGCTTACGTCCGATCTCTCTTCTCAGTTCCGGGTTCGGTTTTACCTCGGGAACATAAGTGCCGCGGATCACTGCGTCGATGTAAAACCCCGTGCCGCCGCAAAGAACGGGGATTTTATGTTCCTTCCAAATCCGCTTGATTTCTCTCAGCGCAAGTGTTCGATAGCGCGCCACGGAAAATATGCGTTTCGGATCGGCGACATCGAGAAGCCGGTGGGGAATTCCTTGCATTTCCTTTTTGGTGACCTTCCCGCTCCCGATGTCCATTCCCTTGTATATTTGCCTTGAGTCGGCGGAGATAACCTCCGCGCCATTGGTTCCAAGCCGTTTCCCGTGAGCGCCGATGAAACGAGCGATTTTTACGGCCAGATCCGACTTCCCGCTCGCATTCGTTCCTCCAAGTACGATGATCTTTCGGTTTCCCATGGATTGACCCTGTTATTATAGAAGATTATGCTGAAAGCAGATATTAAATAACCCGGAGGAGGTGTGAAAAGGATTCTGATCTTTTCGGTAGCATCTCTTGCTTTTGTAGGAGGACTCATTCTTCTGAAAAAGAAAGATGAAAGCGAAAGCATAGAAAACACTGCCGAAAGAATAATTGCCCGTTACTTTCGTAGGGAAAGAAAGGGCGGTCTTAGGTTAAGCAGGGAGGAAGAAGCAATTGCAAATTGAGATCAAAGTAATAAAAGCTCGGTTCAAATTATAACCGGGCTTTGCATTTTCTGGATATGATTTTTCCGTCAAAATAAGGAGGCCCGGCTTCCTCGCGGAGGCCGGGCTTCCAAGTTTTGAAGTTTTATCTTCTTTCTTTCGTTTCTTTCGTAATTCTCTCGACAAAACTCCCAAGCGGTATCGTTTCGGTTTCTTTTTTGTGCCTTGTTCTCACGTTTACCGTCTTTGAGGACATTTCTTTTTCTCCTACGACGAGAATATAAGGAATCTTCCGGAGCTCCACTTCGCGGATGCGTTTCCCAAGCGTCTCGTTCGCATCGCCGAGTTCGGTGCGTATATCGTTATTTTTTAATTCTCCTTCGACTTCTTTTGCATACCCAGAAAACTTTTCGCTTACGGGGAGAATCGCCGCCTGCACCGGCGCGAGCCATACGGGGAAGTCTCCCGCGAAGTGCTCGATAATAATCGAGAGGAAACGCTCGATCGAGCCCATGATTGCCGCGTGGATCATCACAATACGCTCCTCCCTTCCTTCCTCATTCGTGCATGAGAGATCGAAACGTTCCGGCATATTCATATCGAGCTGGATTGTCGCAACCTGCCACTCGCGTCCCAGCGAGTCTTTCGCCATAAAATCGAGCTTCGGGCCGTAAAATGCCGCTTCGCCGATTCCTTCGAACGTGTCGGCTTGTTTTTCTTTCACAATTTCTTTAAGCATCGATTCCGCAAATTTCCATTTTTTCTTGTCGCCCAGGTACTTTTCGGGATGCTTCGGATCGTGCATTGAGACGCGGATGCGAAGTTCAAATCCGAATGCGGCATAAAACGTATGAATAATGTTCCAGATCTTCAAAAATTCTTCCTTTGCCTGCGAGAGGCGGCAGAATACGTGCGCATCGTCCTGGGTGATGCAGCGTACGCGGGAGAGTCCCGCAAGTTCTCCCGTCTGCTCGTCACGGTAGCACATCGTGGTATTCGCATAACGTTGGGGAAGTTCGCGATAACTCCATTTTTTCCTCTTATAGATTTGCGTGTGGTGCGGACAGTTCATCGGTTTCATCGCGAAGAAATGTCCTTCCCGCGTCGTGATCCTGAAAAGCTCTTCGCTGAACTTCTGCCAATGGCCGCTTACTTCGTAGAGTTCCTTTTTTGTGATGTGAGGAATCTCAACTTTTTCATACCCGTATGCTTTACGAAGCTCCCATACGAAATCATCGAGAATATTCCGAAGAAGCGTTCCCTTGGGGGTCCAGAGGGGGAGTCCGCTTCCCACGAGATCGGAGAAAGTGAAAAGATCGAGTTCCGGTCCCAGTTTCTTATGATCGCGGCGTGCAGCCTCCGCAAGCATCGAGAGGTGATCGTCGAGTTCTTTCTTGGTGTGAAACGCGAGCCCATAAATTCTCGTGAGCATCGGCCGTTTTTCGTCTCCTCTCCAGTAGGCCCCCGCGATTTTTTCCAATTTGAACGCTTCGGGGTTGATTTCCGAGGCGTTCTTCACGTGCCCGCCGCGGCAGAGATCAAAAAAAACCTTACCCGTGTAGTAAATGCTCAAGGGTTTTTTCTCCTTTTGGAGATCTTTAATGAGTTCGAGTTTGAAAGGTTGATCCTTGAAAGTTTTCTTCGCGGCGGCAGGCGTTATTTTTTTTCCAGAAAAAGGAAGTTTCGCGCGAATCATCTCGCGCATCGAGTTCTCGATTTCTTTCAAGTCTTCGTCCGAAATGGGGCGGGGGAGCTTGAAATCGTAATAAAACCCGTTTTCGATCACGGGCCCGATGCCGAGTTTTGCCTTCGGAAACTTCTTCAAAACCGCTGCGGCAAGCAGGTGCGCCAACGAGTGGCGGATGTTATCCAAATTATCGGGTTTCTTCATAGTCCATTTATTATAGACGAGTGCTCGTTTTTTGAGGATATTGACGTTGTATATGTTCTGTGTCTTGCTAAGAACGTTCCTTTAACTCGTTCAAAATAAGGAGGCCCGGCTTCCCCTGCCTGCGCAGGCAGGTTACGGAGGCCGGGCCTCCGCAATCACCTACACTGATAAAACAAAAGAAATCTCTATAACACCTGAACCTCTTCGCAAATATACTTCGTGTCGCCGTTCTTCCAAGAAATATAGCCGTCTATCAGTATTACCTTGTTTTCCTGCCATGCCTCCGGATTTTTCTCGAGAAGTTCCGAGAAGACGAGGAGTTCGATCGTGTCATTCTCACCGTCCTCAAGCGTCACGAAGAGCATCGGCTGGCCCTTCTTCGTTATAATTTTTTTCGTTACGCTCACAACGCCCGCGAGGCGGAACTTGAGCGACCGATCGCCCTGTTTTGGAAGCGAGAGCGCGAACTTGATGGTTTTCGCCCTGCCGTTCAGTTTCGGCAGATGTTCCCTCATCGGGTGATCCGTAAGATAGAGTCCCAATAGTTCTTTTTCCCACCCAAGCATCGTTCCTTTGTCGATTTTTTCCGCGGGACGGAGACGGAGCGCGCCGAAAGTCGCGACACCGCCGAAAAGCGAGTTTTGGTTGCTTCCCGAGAGTTTCTTCGCGGCTTGGTTGAATTTCAGAAGATCCTCGATATTCGCGAGAAGTTCACCGCGTTCGATGCCGAACGAATCGAGTGCTCCCGCCTTAATCAGGCTCTCGAGCGACTTCTTGTTCATATCCCGGTGGTGTACGCGCGAGAGGAAGTTCTGGAGATTTTCGTACGGGCCGCCTTGTGCCCGCTCGTCGATAATTGCGTTCACGATATTCGCCCCGAGATTTTTGATGGCAAGAAGCCCGAAACGGATGTCCGTTCCGTCGACTGCGAAATCCTGGAAGCTCAGATTTACGTCGGGGGGAAATACCTGGATGCCGAGGTGCCGCGTTTCGTTTACGAGGAAATTGATGCGTTCGATGTCGGTTCCCGAAACGTTCAAGAGACTCGTCATGAATTCGACGGGGAAGTTGGCTTTAAGATACGCCGTCTCATAACTTACCATCGCGTAACACGCGGCGTGGGAGCGGTTGAAACCGTAGCGGGCGAACGGAGGAAAAAGATCCCAGATTTTCACCGCGGTCCTCTTGTCGATGCCGTGTTCGACCATTCCCTTTATGAGTCTTTCCTGTTGTTCGTCGAGCAGGCTTTTGATTTTCTTCCCGATTGCTTTCCGGAGCGTGTCCGCCTCCGCGAGCGTAAATCCCGCGAGATCGCGCGCGATGCGCATCATCTGTTCCTGGTAGATGCCAACGCCGTAGGTGCCCTCGAGAATCGGTTTCAGTTTGGGGTGAATGTAAGTAACCGTCTCGCGTCCGAATTTGCGGTTGATGTATTGGGGGATAAGTTCCATGGGTCCCGGGCGGTAAAGCGAAATCATTACGATGATGTCCTCGAGTTCCGTCGGTTTCAGTTCTTTCAAATAGTGGCGCATTCCCTGCGATTCGAGCTGGAAGATGCCCGTCGTGTCGGCGCTCTGGAACAGTTCAAAACTTTTCTTGTCATCCAGAGGGATCGAATCGATATCAATAGCGACATTCCTATTCTCTTTTATAAGCCGGAGCGTTTTTTCGATGATGGTCAGGTTTTTGAGTCCCAGGAAGTCCATCTTGAGAAGCCCGAGGTCTTCAACGCTATGCATCTCGAACTGCGTGAGGATCGTCTCTTCGCCCTGCGGAGCGCGCTGGAGAGGCATGAAGTTCGTGAGCGGTTCCGGCGAGATCACGACGCCGCACGCATGCACCGAAGCATGGCGCGCCGTACCTTCGAGTTTCAACGCGGCGTCGAGTATCTTCTTCGCGTCGTCGTTCCCTGTGTACATCTCCTTAAGTTCCGGGACCGTGCGTATCGAATCTTTGAGGGAAACGTTCAAACCGGTAATAAGCTTCGCAATCTGATCGCAGAGGCCGTACGGGTATCCCATTGCCCGTCCAGCGTCTCTCACCGCCGCCCGCGCCATCATAGTTCCGAAGGTAATGATTTGAGCTACGTGATCGCTTCCATAGCGCTCGCGGACGTATGCAAGGACTTCATCCCGACGGATATCGGTGAAATCGATGTCGATATCCGGTGCCTGGATTCTGTCGGGATTCAAAAACCGCTCGAAGAGCAGCTCGTATCTCAGGGGATCGAGGTTGGTGATTCCCAAGATGTAAGAAATGATACTCCCCGCCGCGCTTCCGCGTCCGGGTCCCACGACGATCCCGTGACTTTTGGCCCAGTTCACGAAATCCTGCACGATAAGGAAGTAATCCGCGAATCCGGTTTTTTCGATAACGCCGAGTTCCATCGCGACGCGGTCCTTCACTGCCTGAGTAATCTCGGGGTAGTGTTTATGAATCCTCTCTTTCACTAATTTCTCCAGATAACCGAATGACGATATTTCTCCTTCGGGGAGCGGGAAGCGGGGGAGAAGTGTTTTACCGAGTGCGAGTTCCCAGTCGCATTTTTCGGCAACTTTTACAGTGTTTTCGATCGCCTCGGGGATGTGCGCGAAGTGTTTTGTCATTTCTTCCGGCGATTGGAGCGAAATGTCGTATCGCTTCATATTCAAACGATCCTCATCGTCGAGTTTGCTGTTTGTCTGGACTGCAAGAAGGATTTCGTGCGCGGTCTTGTCGTCAGGATTTACGTAGTGGATGTCCTGCGTTGCGACAAGCGGAATGCCGAGCTTTTTCGAAAGCGCCTGGAGCGGTGCGTGGAGATCGGGAGTGTGCGGCTGCACCTCGAGGTAGTAATCGTCACCGAAGAGGTTTTTATACCACTGCGCGACTTCTTCCGCCTCATCGAATTTCTGCGCGGCGAGAAGCCGCCCGATCTCTCCCGAGAAACATCCCGAGAGACAAATAAGTCCTTCGTGGTATTTTTCAAGAAGGGTTTTGTCGATGCGCGGTTTATAATAGAAGCCGTCGAGGTAGGAAACGGTGACGAGCTGGATTAAATTTTTCCACCCCGTTTCGTTTTTTGCTAGAAGAATTTGGTGATAACGCCGCTCGTCGATCTTGGGGCGCTTATTCAGATGGCCGTTCGGCGCGATGTAGGTCTCGACGCCGATGATGGGCTTGATGCCCGCTTTTTTCGCTTTCTTATAGAACTCGACCGCACCGTAGAGGTTTCCGTGATCGGTCAATGCAATCGCTTCCATGCCGAGTTCCTTTGTTCTGTCCACAAGTCCGTCGATTTTCGCGAGCCCGTCAAGCAGCGAATAATGGGAGTGTGTGTGCAGATGGACGAACTTAGGCATATTTTCCCTCTCATTGTATTCGGAGAGAGAAGAGTTCGCAAATTTATTTATTTATGGAAGAAAGAGAAAAAAAGGCGAATAAAGAACGGCTTCAAAATTCATGCATATGCACATATTTTGAGGCGCTTTTTTTTCTTGTTTGTGTTTTCGGCCGGATGAGCCGATTCATCCGGGAAGTTCTATAATGGGAGAAAGACCATGAGGTATAAATACATCATTGGCATAGACGAGGTAGGAAGAGGACCTTTGGCGGGGCCTGTCACGGTATGCGCCGCGGCGGTTCCCAGGGAAATGAAATTTCATCCGCTTCCGAACGGGGTTAAGTTGGATGATTCAAAGAAACTTACCGCGCGATCAAGGGAACTATGGGCGAAGAAATTGAAAGAAGACGGCGTGATATTTGCGATTTCGAGCATAACTCCCGCGGTAATCGACAGGATTAATATCGCGAAAGCCGCGAATCGGGCGGCAGAGCGATCACTCAAAAAACTCGCGGAGAAAAAAGGGATTCCCCTGAAGCGATCGCTTATTTTTTTGGACGGAGGGCTTTATGTCGACGGCGGGCGCACGGTTATCAGAGCGGACGGGAGAATTAACGCGGTGAAGGCGGCATCAATCCTGGCGAAGGTGCGAAGGGATCGTTATATGAAAAAAGCATCTTTTGAATACCCGGAGTACGGGTTCGAGAAACATGTGGGCTACGGCACGAAGAGTCATATCGCGGCGATAAAAAAACACGGAGTTTCCTCCATGCATAGAAAAACGTTTTGCAAATTTTTGGGAGGGTGACTGTTCTGTCAAAATAAAACCCCGTCCATTTGAATAGACGGGGTCGTTGGTAAATCGTAAGCCGGATTCTGTTTATGCGATAATTCGTCTTGTCCTTTCGATTACTCTCAGGATCTGTGCGACACTCCACATAAGACGAACGCTTGCGCGCTATCTAACGTGGCACGGTCTTGCACCCGGTAAGGATTTAGCCGTTTCATCTCCGTTTTGCTATCCCTATGACGGAGCTGAGCCAGCTAGCTTGGGATTGGGCTCCTTCGATCCTTTCGAATCGAAGCGTTTCTGCTCGCACCTCTAAGGTTTCCCTCGACGGCCGTTAGCCGCTACCTTTGCCGATTTCGTTCGAGCAAGGCGAGATTACGAAATCGAGCACCCTTCGTAGCTCTTTAAGAGCGTAGAAGGGTTGTCCTCCTTTGCTAAAGCTTCGGAGGACGCTCAATTTTGTACTTCCTCGCAAGCTTGGAAACAAAATTGGCGGGTGTCCGGACTTTCCTCCCGCCTCATCGGCGGGCTATCGCTTGATTTACCGCGTTTATTCTATGCTATTTGAATATTTTGTCAATTCTTATTACTATAGGAACCGGTAGGACGATGCCACCTTAGCTCAGTTGGTAGAGCACATCTTTCGTAAAGATGGGGTCCCGAGTTCAAGTCTCGGAGGTGGCTCAAGAAGAATTTCGTTTTATGCAAACAAATCCTAATGTAGCGACAGTTTCGATCCTCGCGGGTGCGGGAGGCGATGACGCGAAGGATTGGGCGAGCATGCTCATCCGGATGTATTCGCGTTATGCGCAACTTAAGAATTGGAAACTCGTCGCAGTGGATGACACAACGATAGAAATCAGAGGAGAAAGGGCTTATGAACGTCTTAAAGACGAATCAGGCGTGCATCGCCTGGTGCGTATCTCGCCGTTTGATGCGAAGAAGCTCCGCCACACTTCCTTCGCCTTGGTCGAGGTATTTCCCGAGCTGCCCGCACTTGAGGCGTCGCACGTCCAGATCCCGGAAAAAGATCTTAAGGTGGAGTTCTCGAGAGCCGGCGGTCCGGGAGGGCAGAACGTGAACAAGGTGGAGACGGCGGTGCGGGTCGCGCACCTGCCGACAGGAATTGTCGTCTCGTCCCGCGCCGAGCGTTCGCAGGCGGCGAATCGCGAGAAAGCGATCAATCTTTTGAAGGCAAAGCTCGTGAAATTAATGGAAGAGAAGCACGAAAAAGAGGTCTCAAACCTACGCACGCGCGTTGCACCGGAATGGGGGCATGAAATACGTTCGTACGTGCTCCATCCTTATAAACAGGTAAAGGATCACAGGACGGGAAAGAAAATATCAAGAGTAGAAGAAGTATTGAATGGGGATTTGGATCTTCTAAATGAAAGATAGCTTTGCTTTGTTGCACCGCGTTCCTCCGAACGAGGGTAAGACTTGGCCAAGCGGCCCGGAGCGCCCGAGCTGAGGAGGAATGCGGTGCAACATGTGATCACCTAGCTTTATTGAGTGAAAAAAACATTTGTGCTATTGTTAGAAAAAGACATGAAGAGTGTCTTTTGAACTTTGATGATTATTTTTCAGAACGTCTCCAAAAACTACAATCACAACTCGGTTGCGCTCGATAAGGTGAGTTTCAAGATCCAACCGAACGAATTTGTCACCTTCGTAGGCAGATCGGGGGCGGGAAAATCGACCGTCGTGAAGCTCCTTATCGGCGAGGAAAAGCCCTCCAAGGGGCAGATTTTTTTCGGTTCGTACGAAGTGAATAAACTGAAACCTTCGGAGCTCCCGGAATTCCGGAGGCACATAGGGGTCATTTTCCAGGACTTTCGCCTGCTCACCAAAAAAACGGCATTCGAGAACGTCGCCTTTGCATTGGAAGTGGAAGGACGGCTTCAGAGCGAGATCAACGAGCTCGTGCCGCAGGTTCTGGATATGGTAGGATTAAAGGACAAAATGTTTAACTTTCCCGCGGAGCTCTCGGGCGGTGAGAAACAGCGCGTCGCAATCGCACGGGCGATGATAAATCAGCCGGATGTCTTGATTGCCGACGAGCCGACGGGGAATCTTGATCCGTTCAATACGTGGGAAGTCATCAAACTTTTGAAGAAGATCAACGAACTGGGGAGCACGGTTATTCTCGCGACTCACGACAAGGAAATTGTGAATACCTTGGGGGAACGGGTGGTTACCCTCGAAGACGGTCGCGTGATAAAGGACGAAGCTCACGGAAGGTTTTTGATAGACTAGAAACTATAAACTTTTAACTACGGTATGGTCACTTTATTTCGAATTCTGAAGTACGGATGGCAAAGTTTCCTCCGAAACGGCTGGCTTTCCGTTTCGACGATAGGCATCATGATCCTCGCGCTCCTGGTGTTCGAGGGGTTAATTCTTTTTAACGTAATGAGCAAGGGCGCCGTGCAAGCCATCCAGGAGAAAGTGGACATCAGCGTCTATTTCAAGAGTAATGTGTCGGAAGATACCATCTTGAATTTGAAGAAATCGCTTGAAGGGTTGGATGAAGTGAAATATGTCGAGTATGTTTCGAAGGATCAGGCGCTCGCGGACTTCAAAGCGCGTCACGCGGACGAAAGTACCATCACCCAGACGCTCGAAGAACTGGATGCAAATCCGCTTCTCGCGTCCTTAAATGTGAAAGCGAAAGACCTGCATCACTATGATTCGATCGCGAATTATCTGGAGAAGCCCGACTTTACCGACAGCATAGAGAAAATCACCTATGCCCAAAATCAGGTGGTCATCGATCGTCTCACGGCTCTGATCGACAACTTCCAGCGGGGCGGATTCATCCTCACTATTTTTCTCGCGTTTCTTGCCGTTATGGTGACGTTTAATACCATTCGACTCGCCATTTTCTCGAACAGGGAGCAGATAGGCGTAATGCGGCTCGTAGGCGCATCCAATAACTTCATCCGCGGCCCGTACGTCATCGAAGGGATTCTCTACGGCGCGATCGCCGCGATCGTAGCGTTTCTCATATTCATTCCGCTTATCGGTTTTATATCGCCTCATGTCGCGAATTTCGTACCTGAAGTGGATTTGGGAGGGTATTTCAACGCCAATTTCATATCGCTCCTTCTTTACCAAATACTCTTCGGTGTCGTATTGGGTATCGTATCAAGCGTGGTAGCCACGCGGCATTACCTGAACGCGTGACGTGACCTACGGCTTCTGGGAACAACTGAAGAAGCCGATATTCGCATTAGCTCCCATGGCGGACGTTACGGATGCCGCCTTCCGTTTTATTATCGCGAAGTACGGGAAACCGGACGTGATGTGGACCGAGTTCGTCTCCGCGGACGGTTTGTGTTCCGAGGGGAAAAAAGCACTGCTTCATAATCTCCGATTCGACGAATCGGAACGCCCGATCGTCGCACAGTTTTTCGGCGCAACGCCGGAACATTTTTATTCGTGTGCGCTTCTCGCGCGGGAACTGGGATTTGACGGAGTCGATATTAATATGGGATGTCCTGAAAAGAACGTGGTGAAACAGGGAGCCGGCGCCGCGCTCATTAAAAACCCGTCGCTCGCGAAACGAATTATCGAAGAGACAAAGCGCGGCGCGGGTCCGCTTCCCGTTTCGGTAAAAACCAGGATAGGATTTAACGCGAAAGAAGAATTATCATGGATCCCGGCGCTTCTTGAAGCGGGGCCCGCGTGCATCGTCATCCACGGGAGAACAAAAAAAGAGATGTCGCTCGTGCCCGCCGACTGGGAAACGATCGGTCGCGCAGCGGAACTCGCGAAGCGTTTCGGTTCTTCGTCGGAGAAGACGCTTATCGTGGGAAATGGAGACGTAACCGGCTTGGAAGATGCCGCGGAGAAAGCCGCACGCTACGAGCTGGACGGAGTGATGATAGGGAGAGGTATTTTCGGAAATCCGTGGTTGTTTGCCGGTTTGTCTCCGTCCAAGGAAGAAAAACTTCGCGTGATGGTTGAACACACATTTCTCTTCGAGAAATTTTTCAAAGGTATAAAGTCGTTTGATGTTATGAAGAAACACTACAAGGCGTACGTGAACGGATTCCGCGGAGCGAAGGAATTGAGAATAAAACTCATGGAAGCGAAGAACGCGGAAGAAGTCGCTGACATTGTGGAAAAGAATGTCATGAAGGTGTAAGCGGGGTATAATTTAGTTGTTATATGAAATCAAAACCGCGGGTCATTATTTATAGCGTTCTCATTGTCTTGCTTCTTGTTCTCGGGGGTTTTTTATTTCTCACGGTGAAAAACAGCGTGGGGATTGTTTCTCCGGATCCGACAGTACAGCTCCCGGAGGGGGTGACGGCAGCAAGCAATAAACCGGCCGATATCGGACCACAAAGGCCTCTTCCCAACCCCCCTTCCGTGATCCGGGCGGTTTATCTTACAAGCTGGTCCGGAGGAAGCAAGAGTAGGGTGCAATACGTGCTCGATCTTGCGCATGAGGGAGCTATCAATGCGGTTGTCGTCGATATCAAGGACTACTCGGGTTATCTCGCGTATGAGATGGCGAATCCGGAGGTCGCAAAATATCGTACCTTCGAGAACAGGATTCCGAAGATTAATACGCTTTTAAAAACGCTCCACGATGCGGGGATATACGTAATAGGAAGGATAACGGTATTTCAGGATCCCATGTTCGCGCACGCGCGCCCCGATCTCGCAGTGCACGACATTGCGAAAATGAACTCAACTTCTTCGGATGCCTTCAGATCGGCTGACTCGCTCTGGCAGGACGAGAAAAAGTTGAATTGGATGGACCCCGCGGCAAAAGGCGTGTGGGAATATGACGCGGCGATCGCCCGCGATGCGGCCGAACGGGGATTCGACGAGATAAACTTCGATTACGTCAGATTTCCCTCGGGAGGAAACCTCGATGCCGCGATCTTTCCGTTCTGGGATGAGAAAACTCCCCGGCATGAGATAATAAGGGATTTTTTCAGGTATTTGAGAAGCGCGTTGCCGAACGTGAAATTGTCCGCGGATCTTTTCGGATTTGCGGCTATCAGGAAGGATGATCTGGGGATTGGACAGGAAATCGAGGACGCATTCCCTTATTTCGATTATCTCGCGCCGATGGTGTACCCGTCTCACTACAGCTCGGGGTTTAACGGATTCACGAATCCCGCGGCGCACCCGTATGAAGTGATTTTATATTCTTTAAAAGAGATGGACGCGCGCCGTATGGCGCTTCTCTCCGCAACAAGCACGCAACCGTTGAAATCGGTTGCGAAAATCAGGCCGTGGCTTCAGGATTTTGATCTGAACGGCGTGCCGTATGACGCGGCAATGGTAGGGAAAGAAATCCAAGCAACGAAGGATTCGCTTCAGAACGACTACGCCGGTTTCATGCTCTGGAGTCCGACAAATATATATACGACGGATGCACTCTTGACGAATTAATAATTTTTAATTATAGTATTGACTGAAGCATTTAAATAACTTTTTACTGATTTATCAATTTCACAGGAGGGACTTTGGAAAAGTCAAAAGAATTGCAGGAGAACGACGAGATGTGGGCGACAGTATTCCGTTCCACGTTTCACGATCTCAGAAACCCTATCAACAACGCTTTTGGTTTCGTAAGCATGTTGGCGGGGGATTTCAACGCTTTCTCTCAGGAAGAGAAAAAAACCTTCCTGCAGAAGGCATACAGCGGCATAAAGAGATCGGTAGAGCTTCTTGATGAGTTTTCATCTTGGAGTGATGAGCTTCTAGATGGGGCGCATCACAAAGAAATGATTTCTCTTGATGGGCTTGTAACGGACGAGGTGCGAAAATTCAGAGATGAGATAGAGAAGAAATGGATTTCCGTCAATGCTCACGGAAGTGGACTTCTATATGCTCACAAGAGAACGATGGAGTTTGTTTTCAGAAATCTACTCTCTAACGCTGTCAAATACACCAAAGTTGAAGGAGCTATAACAGTTGTTGCAATCCAGGATGAGAAGGAAGTCCGAATCAGCATCGCTGACTCTGGAGTGGGAATTTCGGAAGATAAGATAAAAGCGCTTTTCACCTTCGGCGAGAGCGTCCCCGGCACAGCTGGCGAAACAGGAAGAGGGAAAGGCCTTACCCTCGCTAAGTGGTTCTTAGACCGAGAAGGCGGCAGTATCTCGGTCGAGAGCATAGAAGGAGAAGGTGCCATTTTCTGTATTACCTTCCCGAAACTCTTGTCTGATTAGTGAAGTTTTATAAAGTACCATCCGAAACATTCTGGATGGTACTTTTATTTTTCCTTTTGAATCTCATTCAGGATTTTTTTCACCCGCTTTAAGCTCTCGTCGTCATAGACGGAAATAGAGATAGGGGAGAGTTTCATCTTTTTTAATATCGCCATCTTTTTCTTTAACTCTTTTTCGTCAATCATATCCATTTTAGTGAAAAATACATATTCCTTCTTTTTTGCGAGAGCCGCACTATATTTTTTGAGTTCGTTCCTCACGGTCTTATAGTCGGATTCCGGATGTTCCGATTCCGCGGAGATGAGATGAAAAAGAATCTTCGTTCGTTCGATATGCCGGAGAAACTTGATGCCGAGCCCCTTCCCGCCCGACGCCCCTTCGATGAGTCCGGGAATGTCCGCGAGAATCAGTTCGTAGTATACGCCGAGGTTCGGCTCAAGCGTCGTAAACTGGTAGTTTGCCACCTTCGCTTTTGCATTCGTAAGTTCGTTTAATAAACTTGATTTCCCCACGTTTGGAAGGCCGATAAATCCAACATCCGCGATCATCTTAAGCTCTAGCCGGACGGTAAAGCGTTCTCCGGGAGTACCTTCTTGGAACTCTTTCGGACTGGTATTTATGGGGGATCGGAAGTGAAAGTTGCCTTTTCCCCCGTGTCCGCCCTTTGCTATGAGCACCTGTTCGCCGATTCTCGTAATCTCGATATCCGTCCCGCTCGTCAGGTTATGAAGTACCGTTCCCACGGGAACTTTGAATATTAAATCCTTTCCCGTGACGCCGTCGCGGAATTGGGATCGTCCGTCCTGACCGTCTTCCGCGCGGATCTCTTTCTTAAACCTAAACTGATTTAAACCGCTTAAGTCGGAAATTCCCTCGGCATATACACTTCCTCCGTTTCCGCCTTTCCCTCCGGCGGGTCCCTTGGCGCCGAGATTTTTATCGAACGCAACCGCGCCCTTCCCTCCGTTTCCGGCGATTACCTCGATGGTGACGTCATCAATAAGCATATAGAGACATTGTAGGTGTTTTACTTATTGGTATCCACCTTGCCTTGGTAAAGTGTTTTTCTCTTGCGGAATATCTAGTATTAAGTAGAAAGTATTAAGTATGCGAGTGTGTTTTGATACTTGCTACTTGATGCTGTATACTTGCTACTAAAATCAAGAACCTATGGCAAAAAAGTTCGGTGTGCTCCCGTCACAGATGATACGGGAAATGATGGAGGGGGGGTTTGTAAGCGGTGCGAGCGCCGCGAACGTGAATCCGGCGTCTCTTGATCTTTCACTTTCCGATGAGATGTATCGGGTGGAGGGGGTATTTCTCCCGCGACCGGGGGAGAAGGTTCGTGAACTGCTTCAGCAGATGCCCCATGCTCCGCACGTGTTTGGAGACATCCTCGAGAAGGACGTAACCTACCTCGCGCGCCTTAATGAGACACTCGCATTTCCCGGGCATGTGTATGGATATTGCAATCCGAAGAGCTCGACGGGGAGGAACGACGTGCATGTACGCGTGCTCGCGGACGGTGTTTCGCGGTATGACATGATTCCGGAAGGGTATAAGGGGGAAGTGTGGCTTGCGATACAGCCAAACTCATACCCGATACGGGTACAGCAGGGAACCACGCTCGTACAGCTGAGATTCTTCAATCATGACACCCGGCTCAGTGAACTTGAACTCGAGATGACGATGCAGAAGGATAATCTGCTCTTCGATTCGCACGGCGAGGTTATTACCTATAGTCGTCTCAAAATAAAGGACGGGGACGGCTCGGTTATCCTTCGCCTCGATATCGAGCAGGATCCGCTCGGATATGAATGTTTCGGAGTTTCCGAGGCGGTGGATTTTTCGAAGATAAATCACTATGAGCCCGGTAAGTTTTTTAAACAAGTGAAACGGGAGGGTGACTTCGTGCGTCTCAAAAAAGGAGGATTTTATATTCTTTCTTCGAAAGAAGCGGTGAGGATTCCTCCGTACCTTGCGTGCGAAATGGTGCCCATGGATGAGCGGAGCGGAGAGTTTCGATCTCACTACGCCGGCTTTATCGATCCGGGATGGGGGTGCGGGAAAGGAGGAGAAGAAAAGGGAAGATCTCTTACGCTCGAGGTTCGTCCTTTTGAGGACATGATTGTGAGGGGAAAGCAGGCGATTGCGAAGATTAAATTCGAGCGCATGATGGATATCCCCGACATGCTCTATGATGTATCGGGAAGATCAAACTACTCCGTCCAATCGGGCGCGCGTCTTTCGAAGCATTTTATCTCCCGATAAAACCCACCAAACAGCACTCTTTTCAGCGGCGTGGGGATTATCCACAAAATTATCGAGGCCGTGGCTGATTAGATTTTCTTAGCGAGGAACGAGCTTAGAAAATCAATCATCCTGAGGAGTCCGCCTCTCCGGCGGACGACGTAGGACTTACTTTATCGAGAATCAAATCCCGATACTATTTATTGACATAAACGAAGAAAAGTTTTATTGTGTAATCTCAGGTTTCGGCTCATTTATTATTTAATAACAAACGGAAGGAGGCCTCGTGAAGGCCATGGTAATTTCCATCATCGTCTTCCTGTCTCTCCTTAACGCAAAAAGATATACCACGATCTTAAAGCGTGAGGAGAAGAAGGAGGTGAACCCGGCGCTCGCAATGTGGTTCTTGTTCGCTCTCGCGGTGTCACTTAGTACGGTGAGTCTTCTTTTTGAATCATCGTGGAACTGGGAAGCTGCGGCATTCGGGATAGCCGATATGGCGATGTGCATTTCCGTCTCCGTGGGAATTATAAGAAGAGATGGAAACAAGATAGTACTTGATTCGTTTGAAAAGTACTATATCGGCGTGATCCTGGGAGCGGTGTCTTTCTGGGTGCTCACCAAAAATTCGGTTGGGATGAACGTAGTGGCTCAATCTCTTTTAATCGCCGCTTATGTCCCGACCGTTCGCAGAATGGCGAGAGAGAAAAAGAACACCGAGCCGCTCTCTATTTGGTATTGCAGCTTGGCGAACAGTATCTTATCCCTCTACCTTTCCATAGGGAGCGGGGAGGTGCTTGCCGTGATATATTCAGTTCGTTCGCTCTTGTCGACATCCTTTCTTCTTACGCTCATGCATAAGTATGAGCGAAGGAATAGAAAGCAAAATGCCTAAAACCCTCATCTCATCATTCAGGCGAGGGTTTTTTTGTTTTCTAAACCGCGAAGATCAGACTCCCCGGTGACTTGTCCGTTTCGCGTAGCCGGGTGCTTCTATTGAATTCAACAAGAAGCGCAGAATCCGCTAGAATGAAGGAGTGATCTATTCTGTGGTCGGATCCCTCATTTCATTTGTGAGCGCGACAATAAGCGCGCTGGGCTATTTTGGGATCGTGGTACTTATGACCTTAGAGTCGGCGGCAACCCCGCTTCCTTCGGAGCTTATCATGCCCTTTGCCGGCTATCTTGTTGCGGCGGGGAGATTTTCCATTTTTGGAGTTTCACTTGCGGGCGCCGTGGGTTCAACGCTGGGATCAATTATCGTGTACGTGATAGCCCGCTACGGAGGGCGTCCGCTCGTCGAGAAGTATGGGAAATATATTTTCATCTCGCGCAGAAGCTTGGCCGCTGCGGACAAGTTCTTCAGCGAACATGGCATTTCCTCGCTTTTTATAGGAAGGATCGTGCCCGTTGTTCGCACTTATATTTCAATCCCCGCCGGGATTGCCAAGGCGAACTTCTGGGTTTTCACCGTAACTTGTTTTATCGGATCGTTCTTGTGGTCTTTTCTTCTGGCGTGGGGAGGGCAGATGCTGGGGAGCGATTGGCGCCAGATTACCCCTTATGCAAAGATCGTGAGTTATTGTCTCATCGCAGTCCTACTCTTCCTCCTTGCATACTGGTTTTTGAAGCGTATACAATCAAGAAGTAAATAATATGGATTGGAGACGGACAACGGACGGGATGCTTGTGGAGCGGTATCGAAAAGGGGATAAGACGGCATTTGACGATCTTGTGCGCCGGCATTGTTCCTCGATCTACGCGTTTTCCAGACGTTACAGCGGAGATCCTGATCGCGCGGCGGACATCACGCAGGAGGTATTCGTAAAGGCGTGGAAGAATATCGGCACGTTTGATACGAAAAAGGCCTTCAAGCCGTGGATCTTCGCGATCGCCAAAAACACCGCGCTCGATTGGCTTCGGAAAAAAGAAGCGACGCCGTTCTCTTTTTTCGGAAATGAAGATGGAGAAGTCGATTTTCCCGCGCCGGACGATCGCTTGTCGCTCGAAGAATTTCTCGATGCCAAAGAGACAGCCTCCAGGGCAAAGCGCGTTCTCTCCGAGCTTCCGAAGCGGCATTCGGAGGTGGTATTGATGCATCATGAGGATGAGCTCACGTTCAAAGAAATCGCGAGCATTCTCAAGGAGCCGTTACATACCGTGAAGAGCCGCTATCGGAGAGCAATCAGGTTCGTAAAAGAGAAACTCCAATCTATCGAGGCCGGGCCTCGATAGAATTGTGGATAACTTGGCGTTGCACCAAACATGACTTCCCGCCCGTAGTATAAATATGGGCAGGAAGAGAATCAAAGATCGCCTTTTCAAACGCATTACCGACCGTATCAGGTCGGAGGAGAAGCTTCTGACGTTGCGCCGGAGAACGATCCTGTTTTCGCTTGCATCAGGAGTTTCCACAGTCGCATTCGTTGGGTTTTGCTTTCTATTACAGAGCGCTCTGGTGCAATCGGAGCTGCTTCGAGCGCTCTCGCTTGTTTTTTCCGATCCTGAAGCGGTGCTTATGAACTGGCGCGATTTCGGCCTGTTGGTGCTTGAATCGACGCCCGCCGTTTCTCTCGCTGGCGTTTTCGCGGTGCTTTTTCTGCTTATTCTTTCGGCGGGGTATGCCGTTCGTTATTTTGCAAAAATGATCTCGCTTGTAAGACAGACACGTATGCATTCCCATGAATATTAACCAGATGTTTCAATCCAAGACAGCGCGGTGGGTTCTCATCATTCTCGGACTGTGTGTCGTTGTCTTACTCTCCTTTTCAGTCGGAGTTTCAGTCGGATATCGCAAGGCGACATTTTCGTATAAGTGGCGTGAAAATTACGATCGTAATTTCGGAGGACCGTCATTCCGCGGAGCGGCGTTTCCTCCCGAGCCGCCTTTTATGATGAGCGCGCACGGAACCGTCGGTTCAATCGTCCAGATCACTCCCTCAGATTTCATAGTTGTCGGCCGCGACGGAACCGAGAGAATGGTTACATTTTCTTCTTCTACGACAATACGAAGCAACGAGGACATGCTCCATTCTTCTGATCTCAAGGCGGGAGATCAGGTACTTGTGATCGGCGCACCCGACGATGAGGGGAGGATCGGCGCCCGCTTCATAAGAGTGTTTCGCTAATCCACTTCATGAAAAAAATTCTGAAATCCGTACTTCGCCACAAAATCGTAACAGGTGTTATTGCCGTGTTTCTTTTCGGGGGGTATTTTCTCTTCTTCTCGAATAAGAGCGCGGTGCCGGCGACGCAATACATGACCGCAAAAGCGGAGAAAGGAACGCTTGTGGTCTCGGTTACGGGAAGCGGTCAGGTGTCGGCATTAAACGAGGTAAGCGTGCAGGCGAAGGTTTCCGGTACCGTTCTCTCGATTCCCGTCGTGAACAACCAAAGAATCAACGCGGGAGATGTTCTTATCAAGCTTGATCCGACGGACGACGAACGGGCGGTGCGGAACGCCGAGGCAAGCCTTGATAACGCGAAGCTCGCGCTCCAAGAACTTCTCGCGCCCGCAGCGACCTCGACTTTATTACAAGCGGAAGCGTCGCTTGTTCAGGCAAAGCAGTCGCTTGAGACCAATACGAATAATCTCGCCACGGATTATAACACCGCATATACCGATATCTCGAACACATTCATCGATCTCCCCGGCGTAATGACCGGAGTGAACTCGATGCTTTACGGAACCGCGATTAACAGAACCCAGGCGGACATCGACGTCTATACCGATGCAATCAGAGTTTCGTATCCGACCGTGACGCAATACCACGATAGCACCGTCTCAAGTCATGCGGCGGCAGTCACCGCGTATGACGGGACCGTCGTGGATTTCAAAAACTCAAGCATTTATTCAAGCACTTCCACGATCGAGTCGCTTCTCGGAAAAACAACCGCGACCCTAAAGTCGGTCTCCTCGGCGCTTGGCAATACGAAAAATTTTCTTGATTTCGTGAACAACGTATTCCAGCAAAATACCATTCTTACCGCTCCGGCTCAGCTTGCGATCGATCGTACGAACATACAATCCTACATCACGGCGGTAAACAATCATCTCCTTGCACTTCTTCAGATTCAGAACTCGATACAAGCGGATGAACGGGGGATAGAAACGGCAAGTCTTTCGATCGGGCAAACCTCCGCTTCTTTGGATCAATTAAAGGCGGGCGCGACCGAGCTTCAGATTGCACAGCAGGAACTTACCGTCACTCAGGCGCAGAATGCGCTCTCGGATGCGAAGGAAAACCTCGGGAACGATTATGTGCGCGCCCCGTTCAAGGGTATTGTCACCAATATCACGGCGAAAGTGGGACAACCCGCCTCGGGAACGCTTGCGACGCTCATAAGCGACACTCAGATCGCTCAGGCGACATTCAACGAGATCGATGTGGTGCACGTACAGGTGGGGCAACAAGCGACGGTCACTTTCGACGCGCTGCCCGATCTCACGCTTACCGGAAAAGTATCGGAGGTTGATGCATTAGGCACGGTCTCGCAGGGAGTCGTGAGTTATAACGTGAAGATTGCGCTTGATCTTCCGAATCCGCTTGTGAAATCGGGCATGAGCGACTCCGTATCGATCATTACCCAAACGAAACCGGATGTGCTTCTTGTGCCCAATGCCGCCGTCTCCACGAAACAGGGCGTATCGACCGTACAAGTGATGGAATCGAACGGTATTCCGTCGGAACGGCAGGTTACCATCGGTTCTTCAAGCGACACCATGACGGAAATCGTGTCGGGATTGAGTGAAGGAGATAATGTAGTCACGCAAACAATCACTTCCGCCACGACGGCGGCGAAATCAACCAACAGCTCCATAGGAGGCATACGGATCCCCGGCGTACGCTGATCGCCCATTATGATAAAATGCGAAGCTATCTCGAAGGTGTATGTGAACGGAGACGTGGAAACCCCCGTGTTGAAGGCGGTTTCTTTCGAGGTGAAGCACGGAGAGTTTGTCGCGATCATGGGACCCTCGGGATCGGGAAAGTCGACCTTAATGCATATTCTCGGCGCGCTCGATACCCCCACTTCGGGGACGTATCGGCTTGACGGTCATGACGTGTCGAAACTTTCCGATGACGAGCTCGCCGATGTGAGAAGAGACAAAATCGGGTTTGTGTTTCAATCTTTCAATCTCCTCTCCCGCGCGACGGTGTTGAGAAACGTGATGCTTCCTCTTGTGTACGCGGGAATTTCTCCGGGAAAACGGCGTTCAGGGGCGGAGAAAGCGCTTCTCGCCGCTGGGCTTCAGGAAGATCGCTGGCATCATCTTTCGAACCAGCTTTCAGGAGGCCAGATGCAGCGCGTGGCTATTGCCCGCGCGCTCGTGAATGACCCCGCGCTCATTCTCGCCGACGAACCTACGGGAAACCTTGATACCAAAACGGGCGAGGTTGTTTTGGGGACGTTCCAGGAACTGAACCGCGCCCATCGCCATACCATCGTCCTCATCACCCACGAACTTTATGTCGCGGAACACGCGGACAGAATCATTCATATCCAGGACGGTTCCATACTCGAAGATATACGAAACCACAAAAAGCGGCTCGCGCATGCCGCTCACTTCTCCTCATGACGATTCGGGATCTCTTTGAAGAAACGTATTCATCGCTCACCGTGAACAAGGTGCGTTCGGGGCTCACCATTCTCGGAATCGTGATCGGCATCGGTTCCGTGATCGCGATGGTTTCGATCGGACAGGGTGCGCAGGGTTCGATCGAGTCCAGTATCCAGTCGATCGGATCGAACTTGCTTCTCGTAATGCCGGGCGCTCAGCGCGGTCCCGGATACCAGGTAAGTTCGGGCAGGGGGTCGGCACAGACGCTTACGCAGGACGACGCGGATGCGATCATAAAGCAAATCACGTTGGCTCGTGCCATCGCTCCTGAAATCTCGAGGCGTTACCAGATTGTCGCGCGGGGAACCAATACGAATACCCAGGTGGTGGGGACCGTCGCAAGTTACTCTCAAGTCCGCAACGTGGAAATAGACCAGGGATCGTTCATCACCGATCAGAACGTTTTGAGTCTTGCGAGAGTTGCGGTCCTGGGGCCGACGACTCGCGACGATCTTTTCGGGGAAGGGAGTGATCCGATAGGAGAAACGATAAAGATAAACGGCATCGATTTCAAGGTGGTAGGCATTACGAAATCAAAAGGAGGAACCGGATTCGGCAATCAGGACGATATGATATTTATCCCGCTAAAAACCGCCCAGAAACTCCTTGCGGGCGACGATTACGTGACGACGATAAGCATCCAGGTACAGGATCAGAATTCCATGACCGCCGCGCAGGAGGAAGTGACGAGTCTTCTTCTCGATCGGCATCATATCTCGGATCCGCAGCTTGCCGACTTCAACGTGCTGAATCAGGCGGACATCGTAGCGACCGCCTCTTCGATCACCAATACCTTTACCATGCTTCTTGCCGCGATAGCGGGGATCTCGCTTCTTGTGGGCGGGATCGGCATCATGAACATGATGCTTACCACGGTTACCGAGCGCACGAGAGAAATCGGTCTTCGAAAAGCCATCGGAGCGAAGAGAAAAGACATTAGCATCCAGTTTCTCGCCGAGTCGGTAATGCTCACATTTTCCGGAGGCGTCATCGGCGTGCTGTTCGGATGGCTTATCTCGTTCGCGGTCACCCAGTTCACCGGGATCGCGACGCAGATTTCTTCGTCATCCATCCTGCTTGCCTTCGGAGTATCCGCGATTATCGGCATTATATTCGGATACTATCCCGCGCGGCGCGCTGCGGGGCTGAATCCGATCGAAGCGCTCCGGTACGAGTGACGTTACGTTCAAAAGAGATCGCAGGTCGACGATTTTTGTGGCAATAAAGAAATAACATGAAAAAAACAATTTGGTACGTAATCATTGCCGCTGTAGTAGCGGGTGGAATCGGATTCTTCGCAGGCATGCAGATAGAGAAGGGAAACTCGGTTTCACAAAACGGTCTCGGGTCGGGGAGAACTTTCCAGGGACAGACGGGCCTGCCTGCGCAGGCAGGAGCGCAAAACGGCAGGCAGCGATCCTTTTCGGGCCAGGGGAACGGTGGCTTTGCGGGGGGAGAAATTCTCTCGAAGAGCGATACCGGCATCACTCTAAAATTGAACGATGGAAGTTCTAGAATCGTCATTTTCTCCGATGCGACGAAAGTCATGAAGTCCGTCGAGGGATCGAAAGATGATCTCGCGCTCGGATCGCAGGTTACCGTGCAGGGCGTGTTGAATCAGGACGGCAGCATCACCGCGCAAACGGTTCAACTCAGACCGAATACGGCAACAAAGTGATGGATAATCCCGCATTCATCCCTCCTCAGCTCGGGCGCTCCGGGCCGCTTGGCCAAGTCTTACCCTCGTTCGGAGGGATGAATGCTGGATAATTTGGGAGCGTATTAGTTCCCGCCGATCGTGAAGAACATCGCGATCGCGGCGATCGTCATAAGAAAGAATGTCGTCCAGACAAGAATGGTTGAGAGCGTTCCGCTGCGGTACACCCCCATTATTGTCTGGTTTCGTGCGATGCGCGCGATAATGAAAAGAAGCGGCACGGCGGCAATGCCGTTCAAAACCGCGGCGAAAATAAGCGCCTTGATGGGATTTATCCCGATGAAGTTGATGGCAAGGCCTATCAGTGTGGCGATTGTAATCACGCCGTAAAACCCGTGCGCTTTCTTGAGCTTCAAATTCAGCCCTTCTTTCCAATTGAGCGTTTCGGAAAGCGCGTATGACGCGGATGCCGAGAGAATCGGAACCGCAAGGAAACCGAGACTTACGATGCCTGTCGCAAAGATCGCTTTTGCGATAAGCCCCGCATTCGGGAAGGTGTGTACCAGCGGTTCGAGGGCTTTTGCGGCGTCTGCCGCGGTTCCCACGTCGGTCAAACCGTTCCCGTGAAGCACGGTCGCGGATACCGCGATAATGCACCACGTGGCGAGTTCCGAAGAGAGCATACCTGCGAACGTATCGAGCCGCAGAAAGCGAATAAATTTCTTCGTGATGTGCGGAACGCCGTTTCTCAGCATGTGCCGTTTCTTTTCCTCCTCGACTTCTTCGGACGCCTGCCAGAAAAACATATAAGGAGAAATGGTGGTGCCGAGGACGCCGGTAATAATAAAGAGAAACGCAAAGCTGAATTCGAAATGGGGGATGAACGTCGCGTGGAGAAGGGTCCCCCAGGGTTGCTGTACGAGAAAGAGCGTTGCGGGATACGCGATGAGCGCGAGCGTTAACCATTTCAGGATTCTCGAATAGAGCCGATAGGAAACGAATATTTCGAGGAGCAGGATGATCGCCGTGAAGAGAAGCGTAAGCACGGCGAAATTAACGGGAATGATGAGTTGCGCCGCCGCCCCCATCGCGCCGAGATC
Organism: bacterium; assembly: GCA_021814165.1. Lineage (GTDB taxonomy): Bacteria > Patescibacteriota > Minisyncoccia > UBA6257 > GWB1-50-10 > JAKAHD01. The sequence continues at coordinate 223,136 of JAKAIX010000001.1, read as the reverse complement.
GGCGCCGATATTGATGGTATTTGCCACAATAACGAAGAGAAGCGCGGTATACAGCGCTTTTTTCGAATAATGTTCCTTTATGACGGCGGCGATCCCTTTGCCGGTGACGGCTCCTATGCGCGCGCATGCTTCCTGGGTGGCGATCATAAAAGGAAGCAGGAATGCCGCCGTCCAAAGCTGGCCGTAGCCGAACTGTGCGCCCGTCTGGGTGTATGTAGCGATTCCCGAAGGATCGTCATCCGCCGCGCCGGTAATGACACCGGGACCCGCGGCCTTAAAAAATGTTCGTGCACCCTTAAACATACGCAGTCGCTTTTGTCTTCGTGATAAGTATACGTTTTTTTCTCTTTGCTTGCCATTCTCACGGATGGAGCCGATAATGACCTCTATGGAAGATTTCATGCCTCAATCGCCGATCCCCACCGTGGTGGTCGTTTTTGGCGCGACGGGCGACCTTATGACGAAAAAAATAACCCCCGCGCTCTTCCGCCTTTTTAAAAGCGGCGCGCTCCCGCAAATGTTTCGCGTGGTGGGATTCGCGCGCCGCGACATCGGCGAACGCGACTTTCAAAATCGGGTGCTTGAAATTTTAAAGCTGCGCGGGGAAGCGAATCGCGGCAACACGAAGGATGCCCGTGCATTTTCGGGGCTGTACTCTTATGTGCAGGGGGCGTTCGGGTCCCTCAAGGACTATATGGCGCTTGCCGAGACCCTGCGCGCGATAGACGGGAAGTGGGGAATGTGCTCGAACAAATTATTGTATCTTGCCGTTCCGCCGCAATTATATCCCGAAATTCTTGGTAATCTTGCGAAGAGCGGGCTTTCGAAGCCGTGCGGCGGTCCTAATGAGGGATGGACGCGCGTGATTGTCGAAAAACCGTTCGGGATGGATCTTCAGGGCGCGAAAGAGCTTGAACATCTTCTCAAAATCCTGTTTCGCGAGGAGCAGATTTATCGGATTGATCACTATCTCGCGAAAGAGATGCTTCAGAACATTCTTACATTTCGTTTCTCGAATAATCTTTTCGAGACGAACTGGGGGAACGAACTTATCGAGCAGATACGAATGCGGCTTCTGGAACCCATCGGCGTCGAAGATCGCGGCGGATTTTACGACGGTGTAGGAGCGCTTCGTGACATGGGCCAGAACCACCTTCTCCAGATTCTCGCGCTTCTTATCATGAACCAGCCCGCAAGTTTTTCCGCGGGCGACATACGGACCGAGCGGGCGAAAGCGCTCTCGGCGCTCAAAACTCCTTCCCGTGAAGATATACGGCGAGGAACGTTTCGCGCCCAATATAACGGCTATCGGCAGATAAAAGGAGTAGCGTCGGATTCGGAAAAAGAAACCTATTTCAGAGTGCATGCGGAACTCACCTCGCCGCGCTGGAGAGACGTAGATATTACCATGGAATCGGGAAAACGCATGGGAAAGCGGCTGAAAGAAGTAGAGATTATTTTTCGCCACCCGACACCCTGCATGTGCCCGCCTTCAGCGGGGCGGCATTATAAGAATTCGCTCATAATACATCTTGAGCCGAAAGAAGGAATCACGATTCGCTTTTGGTCGAAGAAGCCGGGGCACGCGATGAAGCTTGAGGAACGAAGTTTCGCTTTCACCTTCAGAAAAAGCGGTACACGCGTGCAATATACGGAAGAATATGAAAAACTTCTTCTGGATTGCATCTCCGACGATCAAACGCTTTTCGTTTCGAGCGAAGAAATACGTGCGATGTGGAAGTTCGTCGATCCAATCGTTCGGGGATGGGAACGGGGGTTTACGCCTCTTGCGCGCTATGAGCCGGATTCTGATTCGGTGTTAAGGGAGGCGGACGCCATGGATGCCGCGTTCTCCAAGTTAGATTTTAAAAAAGAGATAGGGATAGTAGGCCTCGGGAAGATGGGGGCGAATATCGCCCGCCGCCTTCGGGAAAAAGGATGGAACGTGTCGGTGTGGAACAGAACCCCCGAGTCGGTGCGGCGTCTCGAGCTTGAAGGAATGCGAGGTGTCGGATCCGTAAAAGAACTCATCGGGGGTCTTTCCGCCCCGCGCATCGTGTGGCTCATGGTTCCCGCGGGAAAACCGGTTGACGAAATGCTTTTCGGGAAAGAGGGCATTACGGCGCACCTGAAGCGGGGAGATATTGTCATTGACGGTGGAAATTCTTTTTTTGAAGATTCGATGCGGCGGGGGAAGAAGCTCGCGAAGGCGGGAATTCGTTTTGTCGATGTCGGCGTTTCCGGGGGTCCCTCCGGCGCGAGGAACGGAGCGTCGCTCATGATAGGCGGCGAGAAGGCGATAGTCGAATATCTGAAGCCCTTGTTTGCGGATCTCGCGCTTCGCGGAGGATACGGGTATATGGGGAAATCGGGCGCGGGTCATTTCGTGAAGATGGTGCATAACGGGATCGAGTACGGGATGATGCAGGCGCTTGCGGAAGGATTCGCGGTGATGAAAAAATCGGGCTTGGCGGCCGACTTGAAGGAAGTCGCGCGCGTCTACGGAAGAGGGAGCGTAATCGAGTCACGATTGGTGGAATGGTTGAGAAACGGTATTGAACTATATGGCAGCGCTCTTGAAGGCGTGTCCGGATCGGTGGCACACACGGGTGAAGGAGAATGGACTGTACGGACGGCGAAGAAACTCCGCGTGCCCGTGCCGGTAATCGAGGACTCGTTTGTATTCCGCGTGCAATCGTCCAGGAAGCCGAGCTATACGGGGCGCATTCTCTCGATGCTCCGCAATCAATTCGGAGGGCATTCCGTCGGTGTAAAGAAGAGAAAAAAGTAGCCGACTCTCCGTGAGCAGACAACGGTTTTTGGAAATATCCCGCCACTCGTGGCGAGGTATTTCGCCGCATGTTGTATAATACAATACACGGGGTCAGGAATATGGTTACCAAAGAAATTTCACGACAGGGAAAGCCGTTCAGGAGTTTGAGAGTAACGCTTACGCTCGCTTTTTTGTTTTTGGGAGTCGTAGTGCTTGCCGTCTCGAGTATTCTTGAAGCGTATTTTGGTTTTATTTCGGAGAAAGATGCCGTTCAAGAGCAGCAGCGGCTCATTGCGGGCAGTGCGGCGGGATCGGTGCGGGGCTTCGTGGAGGGGCGTTTCAGCGAACTTGAGGCCGCTGCCAGGTTCAATAATCTCGCAACAATGAGTCCGGAGACGCGAACGCTAGCGCTTGAAAGATTGCTCGGATCGGACACGTCGTTTCGCTGGATTACGTTTTCCGGTATGACCGATGTGCAGCTTTCCAAGGTTTCGCGGTCATCGAGTTTGGTTCCCGAAGAATCAATCGGAGAGAGGATACAAACCGGTCTCCATGATACGGTGATAGGCCAGGGGAAGAGATATATCAGCCAGGTACTCATCGATCAGATTACGAATGAGCCGCTTGTTATCATGGCGGTCCCTCTTAAGGATGTGTTCGGCGACGTAAAGGGGACGCTCGCTGCGGAGGTGAATCTGAAATTCATGTGGGATCTGGTGGGGAAGCTCACGATCGGGAAAAACGGGCTCGCCTATGTCGTCGATCGGGGCGGCAATCTTATCGCTTTCGGCGACGTAAGCCGCGTGTTACAACGCGATAATCTTGCGCGCATTCAAGAAGTGAACGATTTTATCAACGGGTTACCCAGTCCTTCCATAACCCTATCGAAGGGAATCCTGGATACCTATGTCGTGTCCACCTACGCGCCTCTCGGCATGCCCGACTGGGCGGTGGTAGTCGAGGTCCCCGTCACCGAAGCGTACGCGGCTCTCATTCGTTTCGCCGAGCTGTCATTCCTTATTCTTATCTTCAGCTTGGTGCTCGCCCTTGTGGTCGGATCATTCTTGTCCGAACGGATTACGAAGCCGATTATTTATCTTCGTAACGTCGCCGAGGAAATTCGCAAAGGGAATCTCGGTGTGCATATACGCGTCGATTCGAATGACGAAATAGGGCAGCTTGCGGGCAGCTTCAATGACATGACCGGACGTCTTGCGGAATTGATTCGGGAGCTGCGCGAAGAACAGGCGCGTCTTCTCGCATCCATAAATAATCTTACTTTAGGATTCATACTCGCCGATGTTCATGGGCATATCATCCTCAAAAACTCCGCCGTGGACGGCATCTTCGAACTTGGAAAGACGAATGTGATGGTTGAAACGGTAGCTGCGGCGCTTGAGAGCGCGCTTGATTTCAAAGCGCACGCGGCGGAGTGCATGCGGACGCGGAACGTCGTTGAGTTAAAAGAAGTGACGTTCGGGAAAAAGATTCTCCGCGCGGTGTTCACCCCGATCGTTATGGTGCGGGACCATGAAGAAGTTATCGGTTATGTGCTTTTGGTTGAAGACATAACCGAGGCGAAGCTGCTTGAACGCACGCGGGATGAATTTTTTCTTATCGCATCGCACGAACTTCGCACGCCGCTTACGGCGATCCGCGGGAACATTGAAATGATTCAGGAATTCTATGGAGCGAAGATCAAAGACAAAGAAGTGCTGGACATGATAAGCGACGTGCATGATGCGAGCATCCGCCTCATCTCTCTTGTAAACGACTTTCTGGATGTTTCTCACATCGAGCAGCACCGGATTGATCTGAAAAAAGAACCCATTGATCTCGTGACGACGGCAAAGGGAGTCGTTCACGAGCTCGGAAATCTCGCGGCAAAGAAAGATATCGCGCTCTCGCTCGATGCCGCACCGGACGTTCCGCTCGCGGTAGGAGACAAGGAGCGTACCAAGCAGATTCTGTTTAATCTCGTGGGGAACGCTATCAACTACACCCCGAAGGGGAGCGTCACAGTCGCGGTGAGGAAAGAAGAACGCCATGCCGTGAAAGTCCTCGTCACCGATACCGGAGTGGGGATCAAAGAAGGAAGCAGGCAGTTTCTGTTCAAGAAATTCCAGCAGGCGGGAGAAAACATCATGACGAGGGGCGTCACCAAGGGAACGGGGCTCGGGCTTTATATTTCGAAGCTGCTCATTGAGGATATGGGAGGAACGATTCAGCTCGAAAAAAGCGAAGAAGGAAAGGGGAGCACGTTCAGTTTCACTCTTCCCGAAAAAATGTGATATACTGGGATAGTATGGAAGGGAAGAAAGTACTTCTTGTCGAAGATGATCCCCTGATGATACGGCTTTACGAACGGGCGCTTACTCTGAACGGATTCGAAGTTGAGCATGCGATGACCGGAGTCGAAGCCATCCAGAAACTCTCCGCTCCCGGGACAAAACCGTTAGTGATACTCCTGGATCTTATGATGCCCGAGATGAACGGTCTTGATGCGTTGAAAAGAATAAAACAAATGCCGGAGGTGAAGGACATTCCCGTAATCGTGCTCACGAACCTCTCCATGGGAGACGGAAGCGAGAACGAGGCCCTCAAAATAGGGGCGACACTTTCCCTTATCAAGAGCCAGCACACTCCGAAAGAAATAATAGAGAAGATAAAAGAATTAACGACGTAATAGTATGAGCGTTGAACTTGGAGGCAAAACAATTCTTCTTGTCGAGGACGATGAGCTTCTGGAGCGGATGTATGAAAAACGGATCCAGCTTGCGGGCGGAAAAGTTATTTCTGCGTTAACGGGAGAAGCGGGTCTCTCGAAATTGGAAACGGAGCATGTGGATCTGGTGCTTCTTGATCTGGTGATGCCGAAGATGAACGGTTACGAGGTGCTTCGAAGGATGAAAGCGGATCCCCGCATGAAGCGCATCCCCGTCATTATTCTTACCAATCTCGACGAACATCCGGAATATGTCGAAGAAGCGACGGGCGTCAAGGCGGACGAATATCTCGTAAAATCGAATACCTCCGTTGAGGAGGTGATTGGAAAGATTGCCGCCCATCTCGGGCTGCAAAAGGAATAGGATTTACTTTTCTCCTCGCTCGTCCGAAGTTATTCTTCCGTCCTTGAGCGTTACGATGCGATGCGCGCGTTTCGCGTATTCCGGTTCGTGCGTTACCATCACGATCGTCTGCTTGTCGTCGTGAATTTCCGAGAATGCGTCCATGACCACCCTGCCGTTTGCGGAATCGAGGTTTGCGGTCGGTTCATCCGCAAAGAGAATAATAGGATTGTGAGCGATCGCGCGGGCGATCGAAACTCTCTGTTGTTCTCCTCCGGAGAGCTGACTCGGGAGGCTCTTTATTTTACTCTCGAGGCCGATCCTTCCGAGCGCGCGTTCCGCTTTTCTGCGCGCTTCATGATGTCCCAAGCCCTGCATGAGAATGGGAAGCATCACGTTCTCCGCGGCGGTGAGTTCGGGAAGAAGTGCGTAATCCTGGAACACATATCCGAATTTATTGAGCCGCATGGCCGTTTTCTCGACCTCATTCAGTTCCGAGGTTTTCACCTCGTCGAGCCATATCTCTCCCGATGTGGGTTTGTCGAGGAGCGAGAGTTGGTAGAGAAGCGTCGATTTTCCGGCGCCGGAGGGGCCGATGATCGCCACAAACTCGCCGGTCTTGATCTCAAGATCGAGGTGTTTCAGAACGATTGTTTCCGACGCGCCATCCTGATATTTTTTGAAGAGTTGTTGTACTCGTATCATAGGTGTGGTTATATTAGCGCCCGAGAATCGAATCGAGCGTATTCTTTCTCACGATGAGTTTCGCGGGGATGAATCCCGCAAGAATCGTGACGATGATAAGAATCGCGACGCGGATCCCCGCACTCCACGGCGTAACGACCAAAATGCCGTCCGAGAAGGGGAAATCAATCGGATTCGCCGAGAAGTACGGTTTAAGGAGCCCGAACGTGAGAATAAGCCCGACCGCAGATCCTGCGAATCCGTAGAAAATCGCCTGAAAAACGTACGACAATTCAACCGCAAGCGGCTTGATGCCGATGCCTTTCATGATGCCGATGAATTTTCGTTTGGTGATGGCGTTAATGAATACTACGATGAAGATGGTAATGGCGGCGACTACGAGCGCGATTGAAGACAAGGCATTTCCCAAAACGCCCATTGTTTTCTCGATATCCCGAAGAAAAGAAGGGATCGCCTCGTCGGAAGTTTGGACGCGGGCGGCGTAGGATCCCATAAATCCCTTGATTGCCGCGGCAAGCGCCGGCGCGTTCGCATAGTCGGTTCGTATCGCGATCTCCTGATACTGCTCCTTGTTTACGGGAAGCAAGCGTCTCAACTCTTTGTCGAGTATGAACATGCGTGTCGAAACCTCGTCCACCTTGCTTTTTACGATGCCTTTCACGATGAAATCTTTCACGATCCCGCCGTTGTCGCTGTCGGGAATCGTTACGCGCACGCGGCTTCCCACGTCGACATTATCCAGAAAATCAAATCCGGGAATATTCGCATCGGCATAGGTGGAATATTTTTTGAGAAGTGTCGCGCCGATCAGAATATATCCCTCTTCGTTGGGATCGAGATTTTCCCCGTATTTTATGTATTTGGAGAAATTGGTGGTTGCCTCCTCACTTATCGGGTCGATGCCCACAAGCCGGCCGCTCACGCGGTTCGGCCGTTCGTTCTTCTTCGGATTGTCGTTCAAGGTGCCCAGAAGCTGGACGTTCACGCCGTATCTCGCGGAGTAACTCGTCACCTGCGGATGGTGCGCGATGTAATTGATGAGCGCCTGTGAGTTCTCGATATAATTTCTTCCTTGCGCGGAGGTGACGATGACTTCTCCTGAATAACTCTTCCGATATTGTTCGAAGGAGCCGCTGATGAGGCCCAAAAGGAGACCGGAAACCACGACGAGATTCAGGAATGTCAGGACCATTATAAATATAATGAGTGCCGTCGTGCCTTTATTGGATCGCTTCACCTGGCGCAGCGCCAAAAACCAGCCCACGCGGAGCGCATTCAGCCACTCTTTTCTTCTTTCGATAAATTGTTTCATCGAATCTTTCTCAGCATACCACGGAGTAGGGTGCTTTACGCAAGGTGTATAATGATGTCATGAAAAAAGCGTTGGCACTTCATCTGGTCGCGCAGCGGACACTTATTCCTTCGACCCCGTTCGATTTCGATTCCACATTCCACAAACCGGATCACTTTACTTCGGGAGACAACTCCTGGACTCCCGGCGTCCGTTGGCAGACGTGCCTTTGGCACGGAGAACAGCTCGGTTTGAAGTTTGAAAATAAGGGGACAAAACAAAGTCCGAAGATAGTCCTCTCGGTGTATGCAAAATCAAAAATAGGAAAAAAGTCCGCGGATTCTCTGATCTCCGAAATGCGTTACCGCTACAATCTTGATCTCGATCTCCGGGGTTTCTACGCGGCATTCAGGCGCGACAAGGTGCTCGGACCGGCAATCAAACGGTGGAGAGGCATGCGTCCCGGGCATCCAAGCTCGCTTTACGAATATCTTATTATCGGAATCGTTCTCCAAAACGCCACGGTACGGCGATCGATGCAGATGTTCAAAACGCTTCTTGAACATTATGGGGCGCTTCTTAGATTCGACGAAAAAGAATTATGGTGTTTTTGGAAACCGGGAGCGCTCTCAAGGGTATCGGAGGAGCGGCTCCGTAAATTGAAGATGGGATACCGCGCGAAGTCGATAAAAAAAACGGATGAGTATTTCGGGAAAGGATTGATGGATGAAGAAGAGCTACGGAAAAAGTCCAGGGAAACCCAGATGGAAAAACTTCTCGAACTGTACGGCGTGGGGCCGGCAACCGTATGGTATCTTCTTTTTGACGTCTTTCATCATTGGGATTTTTTCAACCACGTCTCGCCATGGGAACAGAAGATTTATTCGAAGCTGTTCTTTAATCGGAGCACGGAGCGTCCGGTATCCGTCAAAAAACTTCTAAAATATTTCGAACGGTTCGGGAGTTACAAGCAACTCGCGGTGCATTATCTCTGGGAGGATTTGTGGTGGAAGAGGACGCACGAACATATCCCGTGGCTCGAAAAAGAGATACGAGTGTGATTATCGAGGCCGGGCTTCGATAGAAGTGTGGATAACTAGTAGAGTCCAAAGCCACCGAGCGACGCATTCATCGCCTGGTTCAGGGCAGCAACGGATTTGTCCCAGAGCCAGATGCTGATGACTATCGAGATTACGGTAAGGATCGCGGCAACAATTCCAATAACCTTGGATTTCCGGTCTCCTTGCCGAATGTATTTCCAAACGTACCAGAAGCCGAAGGGAGGGATAAACAAACTCACAAAATATACCACGACTTGTTTTCCTATGGACGTCGATATTTTGAACATCTTCCCGCAATAAGGACAAAATCTCGCTTCCTGAAGGGGGATTGTCGCGTGGCACGATGGGCAGGTCATAAGGTCTGTGGTCATGTCTCTAACAATTATCGAGGCCGGGCCTCGATAAAATTGTGGATAACTTTATTACTAGTATCATATCGCATTATATTGAGAGGAACAATTCGCTCTGATACAATTATTCCCATGAATAATCCAATTTTTTCCCGCGGCGGGAAGACATGCGAAGGGTGGGGACTCTTTGTGCTTCGGGTGGTCACCGGAGTCATTTTCGCCGTGCACGGTTACCAGAAACTCGCGGGCGGCATAGGAGGGACGGAGCAGTTTCTCGCGTCGCTCGGCGTTCCGTTGGCTTTGTTTTTTGCATACGTCGTCACGCTCGTGGAACTCTTGGGCGGTATCGCGCTTATCGCCGGTTTTCTCACGCGCTGGGCGTCGTTATTCCTTACCGTCGACATGATCGTCGCGTTATTTCTGGTTCATATCGGGAACGGTTTCTATGTCTCGAAAGGAGGGTACGAGTACGTGCTTATTCTTCTCGCGGCAGTCGTCACTCTATTCATGACCGGTGCGGGTTCGTGCGCGTTGGATACGAAGTGCGTAAGGGAAAAGAATCCTTCCGCATAAAGAGCCTTGTAAGCGCTTCTCTTTCGCGTGAGAGCCACGCGGCGTTCGAGCGTATCTTCTCGATCGCCTGATGAATCGTTCTCGATGCTCCCGGAGCAGGATTTGCCTTGAAAAATCGTTCCACTTCTTTCGTTTTTGCCGCTGACGTGAATGTTCCGGAAAACGCGATAAGCCGCGCAAGCGCATGGCTGCTCCCGTATCGGTCGAGGAGAAATTTCCAGTGCGTTTTTACGAACGTCCACGCAAGATCCCGTCCTTCGGGGTTTGACCACACCGCTGAAATGACTCCCACGGTGTCTTGGGGCCGCACGTGGCGCGATACCGAGAACGCAAGCGTATTCTTGAGAAGATTCCTGTTGGTAAAGCATCCGAGCGCTCTCCCGATCCTGTTCTTTTCCTCGTGAAGCGTCGCGTGGCGGTACATTGCGACCAGGGCGGCATGTTCTTTTGCGCCGCCGTGGCTTGCGACGGTGCAGTACACCGCATCCCGTAAGTCCGCAGAAACCGGGTTTGCACGCCCCGTTATTTTTTTAAACTCGTTTCTCGCGCGTCGTATCATGTCCTTGTTCCCGTACATCCCGGCATTCCGAAGTACAAGACTTCGAAGAAGCGCGCGGGTGTGATTCTCGCGCGGTGCCGGTTTCCAGCCCACCTCCCTCATGACCGGAGCGAGTAATTCCCGCGCGAAGGAATAATAACCTTCTCGAAAGCGTTCCTCCGCGACGAGCGATTTTATTTTGTTGAGCGAGGAAACCAGTTCGGACCATACGGTGTAGTCGGTCTCTTCCAGATAATATGAGGCAAGGTCCAGGGCCTCCTCGGTTTTGCACTTGCCCGATTCCGCGAGCATCATCATGTCTCGTATAAGACCGAGCCGGTCGCGGGCTTCAAATCGTTTCTCCCGCAGCGATTTTTTTATAATCGGAATGAAGCTCTTTGGATATTGCGTCACGAAGAAACCCGATTCGCCGCTGTTTAATTTTATGGGCATTCCGAATTTTTCCGGGAGAGTGACGGTTTTTTTCTCCGCAAGTATTCGCCGCGTTGTTCCGTTCGCGGTTTTCAAGATAACGGGTATGGGCCAGGTTGTTTTTTCCCGCGAGCGCGCTCGGGAGAGGGAACTCGAAAAAAATCGCTCCTGCTTCAGGACAAACGAACCGTTGCGGTCTGAAAGCGTGACGAGAGGATAGCCGGGCTTCTTCGTCCAATATTTCATGATCGCGCCGACCGGTTTTCCCGACGTCTTCTCAAAAGCGCTCCAAAGGTGAGCAGTCGAAGTATTGGAATAACTGTGCTTCTTGAGATAGTATCGCAGCCCGTCGCGGAAGTCTTTTTCTCCGAGATATTCGGCAAGCATGCGGATGATGCTCGCTCCTTTCGAGTAGCTCACCGTGTCGAATACTTCCCCGATCTCGTCGGGGTGATGTACGTCGACTTCTATGGGATGGGTATTCTCCAGTGCGTCGAGTTCGAGCGCTATGCCGGGCTCGCGATGCACGAACTGCGTCCAGATATCCCACTTTGGGAAGAGGTGATCTACCGCACAATATTCGATATAAGAAGCGAAGCCTTCGTTGAGCCACAAGTGTGTCCACCATTCCATGGTTACAAGGTTTCCGAACCACTGGTGGGCGAGTTCGTGCGCGATGACGAGCGCAACCCATTGCTTGTTCGCGTTGGAGGAATGTTTCGGATCGACAAGGAGCGCGGTTTCCCGGAATGTGATCGCGCCCCAGTTTTCCATGGCACCTGCCGCGAAGTCGGGCGCGGCGATGATATCCAATACTGGAAGGGGATACGGAATCTTGAAATACTCGGTGAAGAACGAAAGCGTTTTTACGGCGCAGAGGAGCGCAAATTCCGCCTGACGGATTTTTCCCGGAGTTGTGAACACGCGCACCAGCACGCCCTCTTTTGTTTTCTTTTGGATATGCTCGAAATCGCCCGCGATGAAAGCGAGAAGATAAGTGGACATTTTCGGTGTCGGCGCGAAGACGACGCTTTTTCGTCCGTCCTCGTGCTCCCGAATTTCCGAGGGGATCGTGTTTGAGATCGCCGTTTTGTCTTTCGGGACGACGAGCGTTACCTGGAAAATCGATTTCATCGCGGGTTCGTCGAAACAGGGGAATGCTCTTCGCGCGTCAGTCGCCTCGAACTGCGTCGTCGCCATGTGGCGCGTTTCGCCGCCTACGTCATAACGGCTCCGGTAGAATCCCTGCATCTTGTCGTTTAATACCCCGCGGAATACGAGCCGCAAATCGGCGGTTCCTTTCGGGATCTTTTTTCGGAACAAAAAAGTCGCGGTTTCCGCTTTCTCGTCGTAGGTGGTACTAAGCGCGAATTCTTTTTCGTTTCCTCGCGTAATTTCGGCGACTTCGAGCGCGAGTTCTTTCGAGTGAAGCGTGATATTCCTGGTTTCCTTTTTGATTCGAAGGCGGATAGTCTCTTCGCCCTCGAAAGTGAATGCTTCCAAGTCCGGCGTGAGCTTCAATGTATATTTCAAAGGAACGATATGTCGGGAAAGTCGCACCGGTTTTGGTTTACGTGATTTCATGTTCGTTCTTTGGTGTGATTATTCGCCGATCCGGAGCACGGCTTCGAGTTCTTTTATAAGAATCTTTCTCGGTTCTCCCGCGAAACTATGAGCGCCGTCCAGCTCCTTGATCGTTATCTTTTCATTCAATCCTTCGACATCGTGATGCCCTAAAATCTCGTCCTGTTTGGCAATAATGATAACAAGCTCGGTATGATCGGCAAGGGCATTGTACAAATCAACCGGCTCCGTCCGCGCGCGTTCGGCCCAGTACTCGGCGGGTACGATGGTCGTGCTTCCGTCGGCTCGGGCAAGTTTTGATATTCCTTTCAGGTTTATCTCGGTGCCCGGGCGGTTCTCGAATTGTAAAACCATGCGTTGCGTGTCGTTCGTAAACGAAGGGGCGAGCAGGATCGTTGTGCGGATTCCTTCCGGCTTTGCGAGTGCCACGGGCAAAGCGCCCTGAGAATGGCAGATTACATCGATGATTGCGTTCGCGTCTTTTCGTCGCGCGTCTTCCAAAGTTTTTTTGAACAGCTCCGCTTGTTCCGAAAAAGGGCGAACCGTGAGAGTATTCGCCGCTTCGTTTACCTCGTTGTAGTCGAAAAGAACGGGTTCGACGTCCGGCAGAGACGCCGCGATGTCCGAAAAAAGGCCGCGATCGCCCCACCGGACTCCGAAGCCGTGCGAGAAGATGACGATATGTTTTTGGGATTGCGCCATTGTCCGTTTCTCCTAGTCTATTAGATTCAGTTTCTTTTCTCTAGTCCAGCTTTTTATTTCATGTTCGCGCGATCTCGCCCTGCTGAGTGTCTGGAATGTTTCGGAGTATTTCAGAATGACCGGCCGCCGGGTCTTCGTATAACGGGCCCCCCGTTTCGAGGAATTATGCTCCCGAACGCGCTTTTTGAGGTCGTTGGTAGACCCTGTATAAAGCGTTCCATCCGCGCATTGAAGGATATACACAAAATACCGCATGGGGTAATTATATCCTTCCCGTGCCGTTCTGGCTCGCTTTCCGTGAAATATCGGGGTTCTTCTCTTTGTAGTATTATCAAAGGTCGAGAAACACAACAATAATCCAACTTATGAGTATAAAAAGATCGCTTGTAGGCGGCGGAATCGCGGCAATGGGGCTGCTTCTTGCTTCAACGCTCGTTGCGGGAGCCCAGACCGTGCCGACCCCTACGACTACGACAGCGCCGGCGTCAACGCCGACTCCTAAAACGCAGCCGATGGTATTGGAGGTAAACGCGGGAGGAAGAGTGCTTCTGCGTGGTACGATTGACTCGGTAGGAAGCGGTACTCTCACGGTGAAGAGCTGGGGCGGCGAGTGGACGGTGAACGTTCCTTCTTCCGCCGAGGTCTTGCCGGGAGGGGACGCGTCGAAGTTCAGCCAGGGAGATTTTGTCGGCGTCTTAGGAGCCGTTTCCGAGAGCGGAAGCTGGGCCGTTAATGCGAAGACGGTGCATGACTGGACATACGGAAAGACGGTAAACGCGGAAAATACCCAGAACAGGAAGTCCGCTCGTCAGGAGATGGAAAGCGAGCGAGCAAGGACGTACCAGGGCACCGCAAGTGCGGTAAGCGCCTCGTCGATTACGCTCACGACAGCGAACGGAACCGCCTATACGGTGAATTTCGCCTCGAATGCGAGATTCTTGAACAAGAAGTGGGGTTCCATCACGGTGGGTGACATCCAGAACGGAGATACCGTTCGCGCGTTCGGAACGAACGCAAACGGAACGATCACCGCGACCGTCGTTCGGGATATTTCTCTCCCGAAAACGGGGAAATAAGGAATTCACATTTCTTCCGACACGATTGACGATATGCCCCGCTCCATGAGGAGTGGGGATTCGTCGTTTGGGGAGTTGGTTGACTGGAATCGTTTTTTGCGATACTACATGGTGTAGGGAGAAGAGATAATTTACAAAATCAAAATAGATCGTGAGGTAGTGATGAAAGCGGTATTAGTAGCAGTATTCAGTTCTCACCCTTTCTTTGATGTTTTTAGTGAGGATGAGTTCTTAAGGGCTATTTTTTCGGGACCGAGGCATCCGGAGAATTTCTTCATGGCACCTGTTGTTTTTAACAACAGCAGTTTCAGTACAATTAGCAACTTCGAAGATGGCCACGGGACTTTTCTTATCAAGGATGGCGAGATATTCATGTCAAATGCCGGAAGGCAATTGATATTTAAGAAAAGATATCTTGATCCTAAAGATGAGAATATATTCCCGTATGAGGTTATTTATAACCTCACCGAGGTAAGCCACGGAAAATTTTCAGGGGAATACAAGGTCGATTCCCGCGATGACAAGTCCGAGGGATTCGCGCTTTGTATGTTACTCTACCCGATGTAATCGGAGCGGTACGGAATAAACCCTGTACCGCTTCAATATTTTTACGGTCGCCATCCGCATCTATCGTGTGTTACAATAAGACGGATATACGAGGAAATGAACATTCATCCTATCTTGGTGCATTTTCCGATAGCCCTGCTTTCGCTCTACGGGCTTTTTGAGCTTGTGAGATCGAATAAGCTCATGGCGCTTAAGGAGTGGTTTTACATAAAATTTGCCCTGCTCTTCTTCGGGCTTTTGGGAGCGTTCGCGGCCTTGGGAACGGGGGAGTTCGGCGAATCCTTGTATCCGCACGCGAGGGATTTAATCGAAATCCATTCCGGATTCGCTGCCGCCACGACGATCGCTTTCGCGGTGCTCCTCATCCCGTATCTCGTGGACGTCGTCAATAACGTCTTCGTCGCGAAGTTTCCGTCTCTCTTGAATTTCAGGGCGTGGAGAACCGTCTGTTTGTTGCGCACCTCGATATTCCGCTCCTGGATGATGGTTGTACTTGCGCTCGTGGGCCTCGGACTTTTGTTCCTTACCGGAACTTTGGGCGGGGCGATAGTATACGGTCCGGACACGGATATTTTCACGCGTTTCTTAACCGGGCTGCTTCTGGGGAAATAGCCCGGTAGTGATGGTCGCGCTCTTGTTAGGCGGCCAGTATCGCTCCCATTACTGCGATGGAAACGAGGAATGAGACAGAATCAAAAAGCCAGAGCTTGAAGGATTTTTTCATCCATATCACATCCATCGAGGTCCATACCGCGACGAAACCCAGCCAGAGCCATGCGCCGATAATGGCGCCTTTATACCAGGTCATGATTCCCATGATCGTGGAGTAGGACGCGATCCAGATCATCATGCTGAGTATCGCCGCCGTGACTGCGCACCCGATATAGTTCCAAAGCATCTGCTTCCACATGTCGGAGAATTTTTCATTCCCGGTGGGAGTGATGTTCGCGAGTTTCATCCAGACCTTTCCGAAAAGGGGTCCGTGGAAGAGGAACCCGATAATAAAACAAACTGCCGCCGAGATTAAAATGGTAATGATATTCATGTCCTCGATTATATCAGAAACAAGAAAGTTATCGAAGGAGTACGATACACCCGTAGATTGACGAAATCCGTATATTGTTGTACTTTCGTATCAAAGCAACTTTCTAATTAACTAGATAGAAATCAAAAGAAGGAGGATATATGCCTCTTTATGAATGGCACGGTCCCGAAACGGATCTCGTTATGGCTTGTTGTGTGCAGCATCTGGTCGTTGAGTCGGTAGAAGACCTGAGCGAAAAGGAGAAATTCGCCAAGGGCGCAATCACGGCGATCGATTATATCGAAGGTGGAATCGTTTTCACCGATCCCTGGGAAGCAAAGGGGATTAAACAAAATGACGGCTCGTACCACTGGGAAGTAAGGCGGTCAAAGGATGACGATACATTCTGGATAGATCCGGAAACGGAAGAACCCTTGTTCACCGCGAACAACGCAATAAACCACGCAATGAAAGCGTTCATTTGCGGAAAGATGCGTGAGTTTTTTGTAGGAACCAGTACGCCTGCTCCCGAAAAATACACCGGTCCTCAGGAAAGATATAAGGGACCCTGCGTATGTGAAGATTTGCGAAAAAGTTCTAAAACGGATCCATTCCCGTGGGAAGCACTGACGAAGAAGCAGTTTCCTGAAAATTGTTTCGCCTGCAGCTGCGGAACGAACTGGTGGAGAGTGAATAACGAAGAAGAACTTTGGATCCCTGTGGCAGACGAAGAAGCATGGAAATTATTTCTCGAATACGGCGGAGTGGAGACAAAAAAACTCGGCGTGTTTGAAGATAAGATATTCCTTCTTCAGACATTAAGGGATATGGGATATATTCCTCTCGGGTAGACATGGTTTCTTATGAGTAATAAAAAGAAAGCGACACGTGATTATTTTGTGTCGCTTTCCTGTTTTACCAACTATAGCTAGGGGGTCTTGGGTGATCTTTGAATCAGGGTGAGTATCGTCATAAAGATGCTATACTACCTTCATGAGAAAAGTAATTATTCTTTCGTTCATCACGCTTGATGGCGTGATGCAGGCGCCGGGCGGTCCGCAGGAAGATACGTCGGGCGGCTTCAAATATGGCGGATGGACGGTTCCGTATAGCGATGAGCATAGTGGTGCGATGATGATCGCACAGTTGGGACATCCCTTTGATCTGCTCCTTGGAAGAAAGACCTATGATATTTTCAGGTCATACTGGCCTCAGCACAACGAGGGCATCATCGGAGCGGGAATCAACGCCGCGACCAAATATGTAGCTTCGACTACGCTCGCCGGTTCCGATTGGGAAAAGACCGTAATACTCAAAGATAATGTGGTGGATGAAATAAAAAAACTGAAACAATCGGATGGTCCGGAGCTTCAGGTGCACGGCAGCGGCAATTTCATCCAGACGCTCCTCAAGAACGATCTCGTGGACGAGCTGTGGCTCAAAATTTTCCCGATCACGCTCGGCTCCGGGAAGCGCCTTTTCGATGGCGGCGCGATCCCGACTGCGTTCACGTTGGAGAATTGCTCGTATACTCCGAAGGGCGTCATATTCGCCAACTACAAACGCGACGGAGAAGTAAAAACAGGCTCGTTCTAGAAAAACTCGATTCGAGAGGATCGACCCGTTGACCTTTCTGGGGGTCTTGGACGATCTTTGAACAAGAACAGGACCGTATATAATTCCCTTAGTTTTAAATTGACAAGGAATTACTTTCGGTTTATAGTTAATCCACAATTTATCTTTAATAATTTCAAACTAGCTAGGGAGATAGAAAAGATGGAAATAATTTTTGAAAGCCCCGTGAAGGAGGCATTGCAACGAGCACTTACTCCGCTTGTAGAAAACGGAGCGGACGATCTATATCTCGTGTGTGCTGAATACAAATCGAGCGAGTCTTCTCTTCGCACAGACTTTAATGGTCTGAATACCGCGAAAGAGTATGCCGATGATCCAAAAAAGATAGTAATTCTCATGAGCTTCATGAGTAAGCAAGGTCTTCTCTCGATAAGACCGGAGTTGGCAGGACTTCTATGCTACAAAAACCTTGCATTTCTTCAACTTCCTCCTCAACTTGTTCAAATTGTTACTACTTATCAGATGTTGAAAAAGGGTGAGAAAAAGGAAAGCACACTCGGGAAGTTTGCGTTCGAAATTGAGATGTTTGAACGAGAAGTCTCGATACTTCGCCATGATTTACATTACGCAGAAGCAGATCCCGAACGAATGGTATTGTGGCTTGATCGAGCACAAAAAGCCGGGTTTACAGGAACAGAAAAAGAAATAATAGAAAAGGTGAGAAACTGGGAACGCAAGACTGCAGGAAGATTTGAAGGGAAATATCTGGAAGGAGTGTTTATAGACTTTCAGGGAACACTGGTAGTAGATGGGAAGATAAACCAGAAGATTCAGAAAAAGATCGAAGAACTGGGATCTGATAAACAATTTTGTATCATCTCGGATAGTGATCCCAAAAACGTCCAAACTAAGTTAAAAGGATTTGGATTCACCTGCCCGATTCTTTCGAAATTTGACCTCAAAGGAGCAGAACTTGAAGTTGTAATTGATGATTTCCCTGAAGAGAAATTCAGAAAAGAATATGGAATCATCCCGAAGAAGTATATCCAGGTTTAATCCTTAGAAAAAATAAAGCGAATACGATGTATTCGCTTTATTATTTTGTCGGGCTGATGGGTCTTAGACGATCTTTGAACGAGTTTTGGAGTGATGTCTCTGTACGAAGCCTGCTATTGACTACATCACAAAGAAATGCTTTAATTCACCCCAGAAACTAAATAGTAAAAAAAGGTTGAATTCTCCGCCTTTAAGGGAGAAATATCCATAAACTATCTTTAGGAGTTACCAATGAGTGACTATATCATCAATCACTGCGGTCTCGTCGCTGAAATTCAAGAAAAAATGACTAGCGATGACTTCAAAGAGCTTGTTATTACAAGAGCTGGCCAGATTGTGCAGGAACGCATGAATGGAAAAAGCTTTAAAAAAAGCAAGCTCAAAGGTGTTGAAGTTGTTGCACAACATCTCGCTGCCGATTTAGTTGAAGGCGGCGCAAAGGCAATTACAGATGATTTAGACGTTAACCTTGATGAAATGAAAGAACTGGTAAAAAGCAATCACATTTCTTCTTGTTAACAGAACCGTATCCCAGCGTTTGTATAAAGCGTGGAGGAATTTCTTCTCCACGCACATTTTTCCTTATTTGTTGGAGGTTACTATGTTCTTTAAAGACAGAGCTCATGCAGGAAAGATACTTGCTGATATTGTGGCGAAAAATCTTGATCAAAAGAGCTGGCCAGATTTCTGTGTCGTAGGAATTGCCAAGGGAGGTGTGATGGTTGGTCTCGAGATTGCAAAAAGATGCAATATACAACTTCTTCCTTTTGCGATCGGTAAAAAGATCTTTGATGATGGTGTCATTTGTATCACGTCTCAGAAAAATGGATATCTTGCAAATAAGAATAAGATCAAACCTTTTGATGATTTCTCTACGTTACGGGGATTTCCTACTCCATTATTCGAAGGGCTTTCAAAGAGACAAGCGCTCTTGAATGCAGGAAAAGAATTTTCTCCAAAGGAGAGGGTAATTATCTGTGATGACGGTGCCGTATCTGGTACTACCCTAAGTATAGTAGTACGAGCAATGCAGCTGATTGGTGTAAAAGAAATTATAATCGCCATCCCTGTCGTCACTTCACGGATCAGAAAGATGTTCAAGAGTTACGAGATTTTCTTTTGGAGAGAGACAAAGCTAAAAAACCCGACTTCTGGAATCTTTTATTTTTCCTTCCCTGATATTTCTGATGATGAAGTTATTACAGCAATTCAACAGTTCAGTTCTTAGTTATAAACGAAAGCGGCATGGATATTCATACCGCTTTCAATGTTTTATGAGCTGGGGGACAGGGATTCGAACCCCGATACCATCCTCCAAAGGGATGTGTCCTACCGTTAGACGATCCCCCAATCGTTTAAGCGAACATTGATAAAATAGCTTATTTGCTGGATAATTTCAAACTAAAGCACCAAGAATATCGGAATCGGCATATGAACGATAATCATGCATTCAAAGCCGTTATATTCGACATAGACGGAACATTAACTCCGGATGTGTCGTGGACCGCGCTTACGAGAGATCTGGGGGGATCGGTAGAGAAACATCTTGAACTTTATCGGGGACATCGTGACGGAACGATAGCCTACGAAATCTCAAAAGGGGAGTTACTCAAATTGTGGCAGGCAACCGGGAATGCCAATAAGGATTTTTTTGAGAAGTTGTTCATGAGCTGGCCTTTCCGGGAGGGAGCGGAAGAGCTCGTCGATTATCTGAAGTCGAAAGGATATCTTATCTGCCTTATTACCGGTGCCGTCGATCTCTATGCCGAGGTGGTTGCAAAACGGCTCGGGGTAGCGTATTTCATACCGAACGCGCGGTTCGTATGGGATGAAAGCGGGAAGCTGATAGATTTTGATTACGATGTAAAACAGGGGGAAAAGAAGCTTGAACAGTTTTTGGAATTTTGCCGCGAGCAGAATCTCAACCCCTCGGACTGTGCCGTAGTCGGCGATGGCTATAACGACGTGAAATTATTTTCTCTTACCGGGAACGGAATAATGGTGAGGTCGGAAGGAGCCCACCATCTCGAAAACATCGCTTGGAAGAAGGTTGAAGACCTCAAAGAAATAATGAATTTTCTTTAGGGTGAGGAGAGTATAATTGTTGTATGCAGGAAGAGTTAAAAAAACGAGGTGCGCTCAGGTCCGTATTATACCTCGGTGCCGCGTACTACATCATTGGCGCTGTTGCTCACTGGTTCGGGCTTACGCTTTTCCCGTGGTTTGACGGAGCGCTCTACGCGCCCTATCAAGATTCCGTAATCGCTCTCGTTGCGGTTATCTTGGCATATTTTCTGATCGTCATTGCAAGAGATCCGGTTAAGAATAAGGACATGCTGAAAGCGGTGATCGTGAGCGCCACCGCCGCATCGATTTTCAGTTTCTGGATAGTTTTTAAGATCGATTTCGCCGCGTTGGGAGCTTTTGAAAAAAGCACGCAAACCATCGTGGAGGGAATCTTAGGTTTTTTGTGGGTCGGAGTGTTATTGTGGTTGTATCCACGAGAGGAAAATTAGTTTGATTTCAAAATGATCGGGAACAGCATCGTCAGCAAACATGGATTTTTTTCTCGAAGGCATCGGGCCATCTCCCTGTGTCGGCGATTGTTCGAATATCCGGAGACAAATGAAACAAAACAATAAAAAGGTACCGATCATTATAGATACCGACCCGGGGCACGACGATGCGTTGGCGATCATGCTGCTTGAGTATTCGGAGATGGTGGATATCAAAGCCGTAACCACAGTTGCGGGAAATGGCACTATCCAGAACGTGACGGATAATGCCAGATACGTTTTGGGGCTCTTGGGAAGCGACGCGCCGCTCTATTCGGGTTCTTCGAAACCGCTCAAAAGAGCGCTGGTACGCGCCGTGGTGCATGGAGAGAACGGATTGGACGGAGCCCCGGTGGAACGCGGCGGCAAGCTTACGGGGGATGCGGTCCGGAGGATTATATCGATCATAAGGGAAAATCCGGGGGAAATTTCAATCCTCGCCATAGGACCGGAGACGAACGTCGCCCAAGCGTTTCTTCTCGACCCGGAATTACCACGCCTCGTAAAGCGGATGGTGATTATGGGGGGCTCGATCGCGGCTCCCGGAAATGAAAGCAGGGTCGCTGAGTTCAATATATTCGTGGATCCCGAAGCCGCGGAGATTGTGTTCAATGCGCCTGTCGAGAAAGTGCTTGTGCCGCTCGATGTGTGCAACGATATTATTCTCACAAAGTCCGACTTTAATGCGCTGAAAGGCACCCCGCTTTACGAACCGGTTTCCAAAATGATGGAGAAATACATCTCGGGAATCTCGATGAACGAAAAGGTAAAAGGTGCGCTGGTGTACGATCCGCTTGCCGCGTACTATTTCGTTGATCCCAATGCGTATATCTTGGAACCGATGGACGTGAGGATTGAAACGAAAGGCGAGTTCACGCGCGGCATGACGGTTGCGGAGCGGAGGATCTGGGGAATGAAGGACGTGAATGTACTCGTTGCGACGAAGGTTGACGGCGGGAGATTCAAGAAAGATTTCTTTAGGATTTTGAAGGGAAAGGAACGTTAAAATTGAGTTTGCCCTCGAGAAAAGAGGGAGGTATTATTTTCTTATGCAAGAGGACTTGATTGCTCGCGCAAGGGAGATTATCGAGAAAATAATCTACATTACGATTGCGAGCGTGACTCCCGAGGGTAAACCGTGGAACAGCCCCGTATATTCTGCCTACGATAAAGATAGTTACACTTTCTATTGGGTTTCTCCCAGAGCTGCTCAGCATAGTAAGAATATTGAAGCGAACCCGAATGTGTTTCTTGCGATTTATGATTCGACGGTGCCCGAAGGAACGGGTGAGGGGGTATATGTGCAAGCTAAGGCATCTGTGGTAACTGACCCAAAAGAAATGGCAAAGGCGATTTATTTTCTCTACACGAGGAAGAAGAAAAAACTCAGGGATGTGAGCCATTTTCTTGATATGCGCCCGCGTCGCATCTACAAAGCGGTACCGGAGAAAGTGTGGTTAAACAGTGACGAAAAAATCGGTGATGAGAACATTGATATACGGATTGAAATAAAACTTCCATAATTAAACATGAAACTTCTACTTACCTCCGGCGGACTAACGAATAAATCCATTGCGAACGCGCTTTTCAGTCTTGTTGGCAAAAAACCGAAAGATACCGTGATCGCGTTCGTTCCCACCTCGGCAGATGTGGATGCCGAAGATAAAGGATGGCTTGTGAATGATCTCCATAATCTCACAAAACAAGGATTGAAGCGCCTTGATATCGTTGATATCGCCGCACTTCCGAAAAAAATATGGCTTCCGCGACTCAAGGCGGCCGATGTACTCTTCTTCTCGGGAGGAAATACCCTCCATCTGATGTTCTGGCTTGAAAAGTCGGGGCTCAAGAAACTTCTTCCGGATCTTTTAAAAACAAGAGTATATGCGGGTATCAGTGCGGGGAGCATCGTTACGGCACCCACGCTTGAATTGAGTAATAAAGACAAGCGGATCCATTACGAGAAGCGATTCGGGTATCGGGCGAATAAGGCGCTGGGGTACGTGAACTTTCATATTCGTCCGCATCTGAATTCGCCGCATTTCCCCCTACTGAGGAAAAAGTATCTTGAAGGGATTGCGGAGCAGATCCGCGAGCCGATATATGCGTTAGACGATCGCTCGGCGCTCAAGGTAACCGGCAAAAAAGTACGGATCGTTGGCGAAGGAAAATACCTTGTCTTCAACAAGTGATATCGGGAGTTATGACGAATTTTCTTCTTGGCCCGTTTCTTGAATGGCTTCCGAGAATCATCTCGGGAGGAGCGGCGCTTGTCGCGCTCTTTTTCTATCTGAAATATCAGGGAACGACGAGAAGACATGTTTTCATCGCCGTTATTTTTCTTCTTCTCGCGCTTCAAGTGACGAACGCGGGGCTTCTCACGTGGAGTCAGCATTATGTGTGGTCGCAAGATCCGCTCTCTAAATCGCTTCTCACAACGTCGCTCCCGAAGAATATCCCGGTGCCGCTCGTCGAAACGTTCCCCGGAGTGTTCCAAGTTCCTTCGGGATATTTCATATTCTACTCGCTCCAGCATTTCTGGTTCCCGTTCCTTCTCGGCGCGCTTATCGCTTTTCTCTTTTTTCTATTTTTGAAGATGCTCCAGAAATACAATGAGCGATTTTTCGAGACGGGGGAAACGGAACTCGGATTTGCACTCGCTCTCGCGGTCGGTTGGCCGAATTTCGTCGCGTTTCTTCCTCTCGCGCTTCTTTTTGTAGTGCTCATTTCCGTGATACGCGGGCTCGTAACAAAAGAGCGGTATACCACGCTCGGTATACCGCTTCTCGTCGCCGCGTTATGTACGCTTGCGATTCAAGGGTTCCTTCATTTGCTTCTCATGCCCCTTTCTTTTTAGGAAGAGCGTTCAGAAGCGCCACCTCGAGCGGGATGATGGGGAACTGGCTATAGCGCATCTCGCCGTAGGCCTCCATAAGCGCTTCGAGAAGCTTCACGTGCGCGGGCGTGAAGAGCTTTGCCGCGTCCGTAATCGTCTTCAGGTGCTCTTCCATGAGTTCTTCCTTGAAGTATTCTTCCATTTTCGGGTTTGTCGCGAGCACCGTGACGCGGCGGAGATACTGGATAAGATCCTTCGTAAACTGCACGAGGTTGAATCCGCCGTCTTCAATTTCCGCGAGCGTCGCAAGCGCGTCATCCACGTCCTCTTCAAGGAGGAGTCCGGCGAAACGGGAGAGCTTGTCGAATCCGACTTTCCCTATCATATGCTCAACCTCGGGGAGCGTGATGTCTTTGTCATCCAGGGAGATAAGCTGATCAAGAAGCGACTCCGCGTCCCTGAAGCTTCCTTCCGCGGAGGTTGCGACGAGATTCAACGCCTCGTTCGATATTTTAATTCCTTCGTCGTCGACGACCTTCTTCAGTTTTTTTGTGATCTCTTGGAGCGTGGCGCGCTTGAAATAAAACTTCTGCGTACGCGAGCTGATGGTGAGCGGTACTTTTTCGATTTCCGTCGTTGCGAGGATTAGTATCACGTGTGCGGGTGGTTCTTCGAGTGTTTTCAGAAGCGCATTCCAGGCGTCTTTTGTGAGCATGTGCGCCTCGTCGATGATGAACACTTTATACCGTGCGGTTGAGGGGGTGACGCGGACGCTCTCTTTCAGGTTTCGTATCTCGTCGATGCCGCGGTTTGAAGCGGCATCAATTTCAACGACGTCGATTGCGTGCCCCTCGTCAATGGCGCGGCAGGCGGCGCACTCGTTGCAGGGTTCGCCTTTTGCGGTGAATTTCGCGTCATTCGAGCGCTTTTCGCAGTTCGCGATCTTCGCGATGAGGCGCGCCGTCGTGGTCTTTCCCGTGCCGCGCGGCCCCGCAAAAAGATAGGCATGCGCGAGCTTGTCCTGGCGCGCCGCCTCCTTCAAGATGCGGACGACATGCTCTTGCCCTACGAGATCCTCGAAGGCAAGCGGGCGGTATTTGCGGTAGAGGGCGAGATGAGGCATACGGTTATTAGTATATAGTATTAAGTATATAGTATATAGGATACGCGACTATGAAAAGGAACGTGCGAATTATCATTTTTTCCGCTATTATAATAGCGTTGGGGGCTGGAGCATGCTTGTATTTCGAAGTCCCGTCCCGATCGATAACCATGGGCAATCTCAATCTAAAAAGCTCCGTATTCAGGGACGGGGATCCGATTCCCGCGAAATTCACGTGTGACGGCGACAACGTGAACCCGATGCTCGAGATCAGGAATGCGCCGCACGAGACGAAGTCATTTGCACTCGTCGTGGATGATCCCGACGCGTCGAACGGCGGCGTCTGGGATCACTGGATTATATGGAACATCGATCCGAAAACGCAGTACATAATGGAGGATAATATTCCTTTTGGCGCGACCGAAGGAAAAAACAGCTTCGGGAAAGAACATTACGGGGGTCCTTGTCCGCCGCGGGGGAATCCGGCACATCGTTACATGTTCAAACTCTATGCGCTTGATGTGACGCTCGATCTGCCGCAGGGCGCCTCGAAAGCGGAACTTGAGGCGGCAATCAAAGGGCACGTGCTTGAGGAGACGGTACTGATGGGAAAATATGGAAGGAAGTAGATACTAAATTTTCAATTATCAATTTCCAGTTAATTTCACAATTTTAAAATTTTGTAGTTCTAAAATTGATTGATCATTGGTCATTGAAAATTGGAAATTCTCGTTCTATGTTTCCTTCTCCTTCGGCTGAAAAGTTTATTTGGACCATCCACGCGCGCGTGAAGATGAAGTATTACGGGCTTGCGGAGAGCCGCGTGAAGCGAATCATCCGGTTTCCCACGCGTTATGAGGAGGGGATTGCGCCGCGCACGGTTGCCGTGATGCAGCCCGCGGGCACCAAGCGATATTCGGAAATCTGGGTGATGTACAAACTCGCGCCTGCGGCACGAGCAATTTCCAAATTTCGAATGCAAAATAACAAAACGAGACAGAACAAGCAAAAAGCGATAAAGATCATTACGGTGTGGAGATACCCAGGAAAGGCCCCTGTACGTGACCCAATACCACAGGAGGTACTTGTCGAATTAAAAAAGATAATTTAATGATTAGGTATCTCCACGGGAAAGGGGTCGGGGAAACGGGAGTTTCCCTGTGGCGGAAGCCTGCCTGTGCAGGCAGGCTGTTGAAACCGCTGGGTTTCAAGGAGCGTCAGCGACAGGTGATATCCAGCAAAAGCTCCCCGAAGAGATCCGGTGCCTGAATCGGTGCTTCAGGAGATAAAGAGATTGCTTTAACGGTTAATGCGAAGAGGCCCGGCCTCCTGCTCGCGGAGGCCGGGCCTCCAGATTTTGAAATTATGCGCAGAGTTCTAAATCAAAAGTTTTTCAATCGGGATACGGGAATTGTAGCGGAGGAACTTCTGGGGAAATATCTCGTGCGGCGTATCGCGGCCCCTCGACGCGGCTCGGGGCAGGCAAGAGAGGTCTCCGGGATGATCATGGAAGTCGAAGTGTATGATGGCCCTCATGACAAGGGATCGCATGCCTCGCGCGGAGTGACGCCGCGGAACAAGGTGATGTTCGGGCATCCGGGGATTTGGTATCCGTATTTTACCTACGGGATGCACTGGCTCGTGAACGTGACGACGCGCGAGAAAGGATACCCTGCCGCAATTCTGATCCGTAGCACCGAAAACGTGGAGGGTCCCGGACGCGTCACGAAATATTTTCATATTGATGGGAAATTATATGGAAAACCGGTCGCAAGGTCTTCCGGACTTTGGATCGAAGACAGAGGGATAAAGACAAGAAAATCGAAGATCAAAAAATCTCCGCGTATCGGCATCGAATATGCAGGGGAGTACTGGAAAAAGAGAAAATTAAGGTTTGTTTTAGTAAGTGATGAGTAACCGTGACATTGGTAGAGTAATAATCTTAATGGGGTTGCTTTACCAAAGCGTTATAAACGTTTTAAAAATATTCAGAGCGTCGATCTTTCGAAACGACGCTCTTACTTTTAATAACAAAATCTGAAGAGAACAAAATCAGAAAATACTTCTATTGGAACAAGAACCGGCCACCACCATATCATCATTTTCCCGATATCATTGAGGTCTTTTTCTCCGAGATCGATCATTGAATCAATAGCGATGGTTTGGATTCCTGGTAGATACCATCTCTCCGCAATCCTCCTCCCAATTTTAGGGTATGAAACAGTGATAATAAGGAGAACCCCGAGAATATAATAGATAATCATTGTTCACCTCCTATTGTTTTTCTGAAGGCCAGACGGTCCTCAGTATCCACAGCCCAAGACGTGCCCACGGACGGAACAACAAAAGTTTGTACAGTAACAGTGTTTTTTTCTCCCGCGAAGTCCACGTTTCCCGCGATGCCCAGTACGGTTGGTTCGGGATATCCTTGTCATAGACCTCCAGTGCCGCCAGGCCTTTTATCTTGTATCTGCCCCCGTACCACAGACGATTCACTGTCTGAAAGCAAAGAAGGGTTCTGGTGAGGTGTCTGGGATGGTCAATGACGACGATCTTGAAATCGTCCAAAAGTACTTTGCCGTAGATCACTTTCATCGCCTCCAGAGCGTTGTTATGCGTGCGGTACGAATTCTTCTCTATAAGAAGCGATTCTCTAAAGGATGGATATAAATACAAGTCAGGATAGTTTCTTATTAAGTCATGGAGCATAGATTCCGCCTCTGTTACTCCTTCCGCGTTTTTATATCCTCCGCAGAGAACTATTCCTCTTACGTTAGAGATTGTGTTCCAGTACTTGAATACCTCGTGGATAATCGCGGCACTCATGTTACTGGTTTTTGGATCTTTGCCGCTCCTTAGCCCATTTCCGATGCAGACCAATGTCGCCAATTCAATCCTCCTTTCTTCCAAATTCTGAAACCTGTCAAAAGCTCAATTGGAAGGAATACCTCCCAAAGGAGCGTCATAAGTGTGCAAGCCCATCCCATGAACGCTTCGGATGGGTAGAAGGAAAAACTTTCTTTGTGGGTATGCATCACCTTCTCCATATAAAAAAGGTGAGTGATCATCGCTCCCACGACGATTTGTGTGGTCAAAATAATGATTGCTTCCATTTTATTCTTCACCTCCCTTGTCTGTTTTTTTAATCACCTTTTCCAGCTCCTTTAGTACGGAGTCAAGAAAAAAGCCTGGGGAGGCCATGATAAGTGCATAGGCGAACGACCCTCCCGCTACGAGAGAAGCTACCATCTTAAGCCAATCCGGAGTTTTTTGGGATAAAACCCACATTGCTGCAGGAAATAATACCACTGGCCAGAAGTGCTTCAGGAGGCCAAGAATATTCTTGATTCTCTTTTTCACTCATATTCTCCTTTAAATTATTCTGGGATGATTTTACAATTAAAACTAGTTTTGGTCAACTCACGGAAACAAGATGCGTGTGCGTATGGAATCTCCATCGCTTGAGGAATATAATATTTGGAATGAAATTATCCATCGGTATTGTGGGACTCCCGAACGTAGGGAAGTCAACGCTCTTCAAATTGCTTACGAAGCAGGAGATTACGATCGCAAACTATCCCTTCGCGACGATTGATCCGAATGTGGGCGTCGTGTCCGTGCCCGATGAGCGGGTGCAGAAACTCTCGAAACTTTCGAGCTCGAAGAAGGAAATCCCGGCGGTCGTGGAATTCTACGACATTGCGGGGCTCGTGAAGGGTGCGAATAAGGGCGAGGGATTGGGAAACCAGTTTCTTGCAAACATCAGAAACGTACAGGCGGTCGCGCATATCGTTCGCTGTTTCGGACAAGGTGATATCATCCACGTCGAATCGACGGTGGATCCGATCCGCGATATCGACATTATTGAAATGGAACTCATCTTCAAGGATATCGAAACCGTGGATAAGCGGATGGGAAAACTCGAAGCGGAGGCGCGGGGAAACGACAAGACGGCTATCAAAAACCTGGGCGTCTTGAAACAAATCCGCGCGGAACTCGAGGCGGGAAATCTTACGGGGCGTTTTAAAGACGAACCGATCGTGCACGAGCTTCAGCTCTTAAGCGCGAAGCCGCAGCTTTTTCTTTTGAACGGATCACCCGAGGAGGTGAGCGAGGATGTAAAACGAAAAATAGCCGAGATGGGATTCGAATATCTCATCGCGGATCTGAAGGATGAATCCGCAGTGCCGGAGCTTATCAAGAAAGCGTATGCGATCTTGAATCTCATCAGTTTTTTCACCACGGGAGAAGACGAGACGCGCGCATGGACGATCGAACGCGGCACGAAGGCGCCGCAGGCGGCGGGTGTGATTCACACGGACTTCGAGCAAAAATTCATCCGCGCGGAGGTGATAAGTACGGAAAAGTTACTCGAAGCGGGCGGATGGAGTCACGCAAAACAGAAAGGGTGGCTCCGTCTCGAGGGGAAGGAGTACGTGATGCAGGACGGCGATGTGATTGTAGTGAGACATGGATAGAAGGAAGAGTCTTATTCTCCCCTCGTTCGCATGGGCCTCCAGATATAAAAACTTCTACTCGCTCGCACGCTCCTCGCCACCCGACTCGCCTTACGGCGGGGGTCCTGTCTCGGCGACGCGGCTCGCTCGTAAGTTTCTCGATATCTTACGACAATGCTCACTCGGGGAGAATAAGACTCTTCTGGTGAGACTCTTGTTTTGCAACTTCACAGGTTAGAGTAAATCTCTTTCCCCCTAAGGAAGCATCGTGAAGCGAGACAGATGTCTTCCCGAACGAGATAAAGGAAATGAGGGAATCGCGCACTGTACGAATCCCGAAGTCCGCCAGTTGGCGGACGGAGGTTGAGTTGCGCGAACCCTCAATTTCCGCATGGTGAGTGAGGAGAAGACATTCGAGCGGAACGTTGGCTGACGGAGGGGGAAAGAAATTTACTCTGTTTCCTTCTTTCTCACGAGGAGAAAGAGCGCGAGTGCCGCCATCATGAGGCCGAAGTCGCGGAAAGAAATATCGTCCACGCCGTAGAATATCATGATCGAGAGCATATCGAGGAAAGTCAGGATGGAAGCCGCGGGAAGGAAAATCCCCGCAAGAAGAAGAACTCCCAAAAGCAGTTCGCCGATTCCGTGGATTGTGAGGAAGAGCGACGGATTCATGAGTTTGTAGAGCCACGGAGGAATAAATCCCGCCCAGGTTACCGTGTCTCCTAAAATGTGTGCACCGGCGTAAATGAGCGTGAGTCCGAGCCCGATGCGGAGCACGAACGCGGGGGTGAGTTTTGTTGTTCCTTTCATCATGGTTTCATTATATCATAGTGATGTGGCATATAAGCTTGAACTGACCGGGTTCCAGGGGCCTCTCGAAAAGCTTCTTGAACTCATCGAGGAGAAAAAACTGGAGATTACGACCGTGAGTCTCGCCGAGGTCACGGGCGGCTTTTTTGATTATCTCCATCGTCTCGAGGCCGCGGGCGCGAATCACTCTCTTGTGGCCGATTTTCTGGTGGTCGCCTCAAAACTCCTTCTCATTAAATCGAAAACGCTTCTTCCTTCTCTCGAACTTACCGAGGAAGAGGAGAGCGATATAAAAAATCTTGAAACGCGTCTCAAACTGTATCAGGAACTCAAAAAGACGAGAGAATATATCAAGGCGGGATGGCATCCGGTGCCGACTATTTTTTCGCGCGCATTCCTTATGGAACGCACGCCCATTTTTTATCCGCCGAAAAAATTTTCGGAAGAGCATCTCGTAAGCGCCGTTCGGCGCGTCGTGGGAGAACTCGAGCGTTTCATGCGCCCTGTCGTGCGGGTCAAGAACGAGATTATCCATCTGAAGCAGAAGATCGAGGAAATTTTTGCGCGTCTTACGGAACATCCGGTGAATTTCAAGAGTTTCGGGAGCGGATCAAGCGGACGGAGCGAGCTTGTCGTGCTCTTTCTCGCGGTTTTGCATCTCGTGAAGGAACAGCTTGTCATGGTGGAGCAGGGTAGTCATTTTTCGGATATCTTTATCGCAAGGAAGAAAAAGGACCAGACTTCAATATGAGGATTTTGCAAGACAGAAGAAGTGTGCGCTCCGGGCCGCTTGGCCAAGTCTTACCCACTTTTTCCATCTTGCAAAATCCTCGAGAAATATTTTCAGGCTGGTCGGAAGGATTTTGAAGTAGACGCAAGGAGGAGGTACAATAGGCATTATTATGGAGACATTACGTTATGAAGCAAAATATGCGGCGCTTGAGGCGCTTCTTTTCTACTACGGCGAACCGATGGAGCTTAAACGGGTTGCAAAATTTTTGGGGATGGATGAAAAATCAGCGGAGGAACTCCTCATAGAATTTGGAGAAGTGCTGGGAAGGGATGAGCGCCGCGGATTGCTTTTGCTCCGGAACGGGAACGTATTTCAACTCGGCACGAAGCCCCCATTTCACAAATTCGGGGAGGCGCTGGCGCAAGAAGAGTTCAAGGAGGAACTTACGCCTGCGGCCGTCGAAACGCTTTCCATCATCGCGTACCTCGGGCCGGTTACGAGGTCGACGATCGACTTCATCCGCGGCGTGAATTCGAGTTTTATCCTCCGAAGTTTGCTCATGCGCGGACTCGTGACGCGCGCGCCGCACGAGCGGAAAAAGAATGTCTTCGAGTACTCCGCGAGTTTCGATTTCCTGCGTCACATGGGGATTGAATCGCCGGGGGCGCTGCCGGAATACGATCGTTATCGCCGCATCCTCGAAGAGTTCGGCGTCACCGCCGCCGCCCAAGAGGAATCCGAAACGACGCAGGAGCAGCCTTCCGCAGAATCTCCCTTAACCGAGTAAACGTTCATGCGTTGGCAGGTCATACTTCTCATTGCTATCATTCTTGTCTCAGTGGGGCTCTCGAAGCTCCCGCTCCTGAATTTTTGGAGGACGGAGGGAGAAACGAATATTATGAACGTTGCGACTTCGACGGGATCGACTCCTATTCCTCCGAAAGCGGAAAAAGTGCCGGTGCGTAATTGGGACGTTCCCGACCCGGCAATAAACGCGCGCGCTGTCATCGTGCAATCTTTGGACGATAATTTTCCATTTTTTCGCTATAACTCCGATACCGCGTGGCCAATGGCTTCGCTTACGAAACTCATGACCGCCGTTCTTATTACGGAGCGCGGAGGATTGAATCAGAAAGTAGTCGTTTCCAATGCCGCAGTGGATACGGAAGGTACTGCGGGGGGATTGCATGCCGGTGAGGTGTACACCGTCGAAGATCTTTTGAAAATCATGCTCATGGCCTCTTCGAACGATGCGGCGGCAGCGCTTGAAGAATATGTAGGAAAAGACGCTTTCTTGGATCTGGTGAATAAAAAAGAGAAAGAGATAGGCATGACGGAAACTTTCATCCACGATTCTTCCGGACTTAATGACACGAATACGACTACGGCGCGTGACATGCTGATGCTTCTTAAATACATCATCGCAAAGGATCCCGACATTTTACGATGGACGCGGCTTACCTCGCTTCTCGTGCAACCGACGAATTCGGAAAGAAGCCATGTCGTGCCGAACGTCGATCTCCTCGCGACCCGCGCCGATTTCCTTGGCGGAAAGACGGGTACGTCGCCCTTGGCGAAAGAAAACTTCGCCGCGGTGCTCTCTTTCAGAAACAGACAGATCGCGATCATTATTCTCGGGAGTCCGGATCGCGTGAAGGAAACGAATGGCATGCTTGAGTGGATCGAAAAGGCGTATACGTTTTGACGCGCCCTAAAAGAAGAAGATGACAGCCTCAAAATACGCGCATATGAGCGTATTTTGAGGCGGCTTCATTTAGTTCGATAATCCGATTGTGGTCCGATTCGAAGAAATCAAACTCTTCCGTAACCGCTTCCAAGAATGTGCGATTAACGATAAAATGACGACATGCGCGTTGCGATTGCACATGATTATTTGAATCAGTTCGGAGGAGGGGAACGGGTGCTTCAAGCGCTTCTCGAGATGTTTCCCGACGCCGATCTCTATACGCTTCTCTACGACAAGGAAAAAACCCGCGGTCTCTTCGAACGGTACAAGCTGCATACGAGTATTCTCAACATGCCGGGGATTAAGAAGCATCATCGCCTCTTTATCCCTTTGATGCCGATTGCGGCTTCGCTTCTTAAATCGGAACAGGAATATGACCTGCTCATCTCCTCGACTGCGGGATATGCCAAAGGATTCGGCATACGCGCCCCTTATCACGTGAGTTATTGCCACAGCCCGCTTCGTTACGCGTGGGAAATCGATTATCTGAAAAATCTCAGATTTTCTCCGAAGGCACTCTCGAATCTTATCGCGTACCCGATCGCGCGATGGCTTAAGAACTGGGATACGCGCGCGGCGCAACGCGTGAACCTTTTCATTGCAAACTCCGAATTTATTGCGGGGAAAATTCATTCATACTACGGCCGCGATGCGGTCGTGGTATATCCTCCCGTCGACACCGAACTTTTTTATCCCGAACTCCAGTCGGGAAGAAAAGAATACTACCTTATGGCGGGACGACTTCTGTATTACAAAGGGTTTGATCTCGGCATCGCGGCGTTCAATCAGCTCCAGAAGCCACTGAAGATCGTAGGAAGAGGACCGGAACTCTCGGAGCTGAAGAAGCTCGTAAAATCGCCGCTTATCGAATTTATCGAATCTGCGGGAGATGAAGAACTCAGGATGCTTTATAGCAATGCGAAAGCGCTCATATTTCCGCAGATCGAGGATTTCGGGCTCGTCGCCGCGGAAGCGCAGGCGTGCGGAACGCCCGTTATCGCGTTTGCAAAAGGAGGCGCCCGCGAGATAGTTATCGATAAGAAGACCGGCGTATTCTTTTCCGAGCAGACACCCGAGAAAATTGTGGAGGCGGTGCGGAGTTTCGAATATCTCACTTTCGATCGGCGTGCAATTGCGCGATCTGCGCTTCGGTTCTCGAAAGAGACGTTTCGCGGAAGCATTCTTGCAACACTCGCAAAATACGGTTTCACGTTTTAATGCCGATTCGTCTATGAATATTTTCATCGATACGAGGCCATATAGGCCGAATACATTTTCCGGAATATCGGAATATACGCGACTTCTTATCGAACGGTTTATCGCCGATTATCCGGAGCATCACTATACGTTTTTCGCGAACGGTTTCAGGAAACAAAAGGGAATACCGTTCCTACAAAACGGGGTTAACGGCGCCGTAATCAATTTCGGGATTCCGAACAGGATATTCGATCCGTTAAATCTCTTATTCCGCATTCCAAAAATAGATGCACTTCTCCCTTCCGATGTGTTTTGGAGTCCGAACATCAACATTCTTTCCTTAAAGAATCCCGAGCGGCGCGTGGTGACGGTTCATGATATATCTTTCTGCTATCCGGAATTTTTTTCCGTAAAGCAGCGGTTGTGGCATTGGCGGCAGGGATACCGCCGCGAGATAGGTGAAGCGGGACATCTCATCGCTCCTTCCAATTTCACGAAGGAAACGCTTATGGATGTATTCAAAATTCCGGAACGGAAGATTACGAGGATCTATCCGGGAATCAATGTGATATATAAAGAGCAGAAGGATACCGACGAAGCGCTTCGGGTCTTTAAAAATAAGCATAAGCTTCCCGATCGGTTCCTTCTTTATTCGGGAACGATCGAGCCGAGAAAAAATATCGTCGCGGTCGTGCGTGCGTTTAACGCGCTCAAACAAGCATCGAGAAACAAGGAGCTTTCTCTCGTGCTCGCGGGGTCGCGCGGATGGTCCTATGATACAATTTTCAAAGAGGTGGAACATTCGCCGTACCGGGAGGACATTATCGTGTGGGGAAAGGCGGAGCACGAAGTGATGCGGCGTTTGTACCGTCTTGCGACGGTGTTCGTATATCCTTCGTTTTTCGAGGGGGTTGGATTTCCCCCTCTCGAAGCGCAGGCGTGCGGCACTCCCGTCGTCGCATCAAACCGCACTTCGCTTCCCGAAATACTCGGTACGAGCGCGCTTCTCGCGGATCCTTGGAAGGTACGCGAGCTTATTGAGGCGATCGAAGCGTTTCTCGACAACCCCGCGCTTTGCGAGACGTTCAAGAAGCGGGGGAAAGATAATATTGCCCGTTTCGATTGGCGCACAAGCGCCGCGGAGCATATGCACTGTTTCGCTTCCGTAGCGCGGAATATGTAAAAATGTAAACGGTATGGTAAAAAAATCGGTGCCAAAAAAGAATATCGATCCGATCCTTGTCGACGTAAGAAATCCCCATTTCAACTACGAGCGGCTGAACAGATTCGGTACGGTAAACTTGAGGCGCGTTCCCGAGGCGTCTCGGCCGCGATTTTCGGTCCTGAAG
Organism: bacterium; assembly: GCA_021814165.1. Classification (GTDB taxonomy): domain Bacteria; phylum Patescibacteriota; class Minisyncoccia; order UBA6257; family GWB1-50-10; genus JAKAHD01. The sequence goes on along the minus strand of JAKAIX010000001.1, from coordinate 187,972 downwards.
CGCGCCTTGGTGGGTGCATTCGGTATGATACTCCTCGGCATAATTCTCTTTCTGCTTCTTGTTGCGAGTAATCTGCGGACTATCAAGGCCACCATTACCGACAGCGGGTCGTCGATTATGAAGAATTTCACTTCTTCGGCGACCGCACTCAAAAATTTCGAACCGCAGACCGCGTCCGAATTTCTCAAAAAGAACGACGAAGAACTGAATACCATTACTTCGACGCTTCATAAAGGCATCGGTCAGTCTATTATCGATACGGTCGGCAGTTTCGTTCCTATCGTGAAAGGGAGCGTGGGTTTTTTGGGGAAAGTGACGAACCTGAATCTCCAGTTCCTTGAATTGAGCCAGGATCTCGAAACGCTCCAGACGAACGCGCTCGGTTACTTCCAGCATGACGGCGCCGCTCTCATTGCCGCGCTCTCGAAAACGCACGAGACGATTCAGGCGATACGCGACAACACCGTTTCCATCAAAAACGCTTCCTCGGCGCTTAAGAATCTCTCTTCCGCATTCAACACCGTGGATGATGCGATTGGAGGAGAGTACCTGAAATATAGCGCGGCGCTCTATGGATGGGATAATGCGCTTGTCGCTCTCGTGAAGTGGCTCGGCGCACCCGGGGATCACCATGTTCTTCTTCTTTTCCAAAATCCTTCGGAGATACGTCCGGGCGGAGGGTTCGTGGGGAGTTATGCCGACCTTACCGTTTCGGGAGGACAGATGACGAATATGGACGTACGGGATATCTACGATCCCGATGGGCAGCTTGACCAAAAAGTGGTTCCTCCGAAGCAGCTTCAAACGCTCACGGAACGATGGGGCGCCCGCGACGCGAATTGGTTTTTCAATTTCCCGACTTCCGCAAAGACGATCGTAAATTTCCTTGAAGCGTCGAAAATGTACTCGGAACGCGATGTGACGTTCGATGCCGCTATCGCGCTCAACATCCGTGTTCTGGAATCGTTTTTAAATATCACGGGTCCCATTCCCATTCCGGAATACAACAAGGTCATCACCAGCGCGAATTTCCTTTCCGAGATTCAACGTGAGGTGGAATCAGGCGATGATAAAAAAGCGGGGGAGCCGAAGCGGATACTTAAAATCATTACCCCCCTTCTTCTCGAACGGCTTAACAATCTTTCAGATAGCGAACGGAAGTCGCTCTTCGAGGCGATTAAAGATGCGATACAGAAGAAAGATATTATGCTCTACGCAAAAGATCCGGTGCTCTCCGATTTCCTCGCAACGAACGATCTGGACGGTTCGATATTCGGTCTTCCTTCGAGTTTTTGGGGGAGTTATCTTGGCGTAGTGAACGCGAACATCGCGGGGGGAAAGAGCGATGCATTCGTAACGGAAGATGTGCGCGCGAACGTCGACATCGACGTGAGCGGCAATACGTTTACGAACGCGGATATTACGCGGACGCATTTGGGAGACACTCAGAAAGATCCGTGGTGGCGCGCTACGAACAAGGATTTTATCCAGATTTTCACCGAGCCGAATGCGACCCTGGTCGCCCTTGATGGAAATGATACAAAGACGAGTTATTCCACGCTTGATTATGCGCACACCAATTACGCGGTAAATGCCGATCTTGCGGCAATAGAACAGAACGACGTGTATCTTACGAATTATAAGGCATGGCAAAGACAGGATTCGGGTAAAAACGTTTTTGCGACATGGTTTATGCTACCCTCGGGAAGCTCGAAGACGTTGCATATGAGGTACCAAACGCAGTATGCGAACCTTCCCTCTCTTGCTTCCGGACAGACATATACGTTCATCTTCGAACGGCAGTCCGGGGTTAAGAACTCGCTTCATCTTGTTATAAACGCTCCTTTCCAATATTATTGGGCGGAGTCGAACGATAGGGTATTCGCGTATAACAACGACGATCCCGATGCGCGTACCGTAATTACGCTCACGCTAAGATTGGGATCTCCGAACGAATAATGGAGCATATAAGGAATTTTTGTATTATCGCGCACATTGACCACGGGAAGTCCACGCTTGCCGATCGGTTTCTTGAAATCACCGGCGCGGTGGATACGAGACGGATGCACGAACAGTATCTCGATCAACTCGAACTCGAGCGCGAACGCGGGATTACCATTAAGATGGCTCCCGTGAGGATGCGTTATGAACTCGGACAAGAACGGTATGAACTGAACCTGATTGATACTCCGGGACATTCCGATTTTTCCTATGAGGTATCACGTGCGCTTGCGGCAGTTGAGGGAGGGATTCTTCTCGTCGATGCGACACAAGGAATACAGGCACAAACGCTCGCGAACCTGCATTCGGCGAGAAAGGCCGGACTTACCGTTGTCGGCGCGGTGAATAAAATCGACGTACTCGAAGGGAACGGCGACGAAGAAGGGCTTGATCGTGTCCGAGGCGAAGTTGCGGAACTTCTCAATGCCGGGAAAGAGGAAGTACTCATGGTGTCTGCGAAAACGGGGAAAGGAACGAGGGAACTTCTGGAAGCGGTAGTCCGTCGCGTGCCTCCTCCGGGGGAAACAGCACAGAGCGGGATACAAGGAAGAGAAACGCCGGCGCGAGCGCTCATCTTTGATTCTTTTTATGACGATCACAAGGGCGTTATCGCCTCGGTCCGCGTTTTCGGAGGAATCATACAATCGACGGATACGGTTACTCTTGCCGCATCCGGCGCCTCCTCGAAAATAAAAGAAATCGGTTGTTTCGCGCCGGCGCTTACGCCGACCGAAACTTTGAATGCGGGGGAGATCGGTTATATCGCGACGGGCATCAAGGACATCGCGCTCGTGAAAATCGGGGATACGGCGATAAGTTCGAAATTTAAGGTTCAAAATCCAAGACCGCTCGCGCTCCACGGCTATCGCGAACCGCAACCGGTAGTGTTCGTTTCATTTTATCCCGAGAATAATGACGACTACGATCTCCTGAAGCGGAGTTTTGATAAACTGAGACTTAATGATTCGTCGCTTTCGATTGAACCCGATCAGAACGAAGTTCTGGGCAGGGGATTCAAGGTGGGATTTCTTGGGCATCTTCATTTTGAGATTACCGCGGAACGTTTGAGACGCGAGTTCAAGGTGAGAACGGTGAGCACCTTTCCCTCGGTGCTTTATAAAGTGAAGACAAAGAAGGGCTGGCAGACGATTGTGAAGCCCGAGGAACTTCCCGAGGAGCATGAGGAAATTATGGAACCGATGGTACAGATCGTAATTCTCACTTCTCCGGAGTTTCTGAATAATATTTATCCGCTTCAAAAGCGATTCAGGTTCATGGAAAGTACGACCGAAACATTCCAGAACCAGACGGAAATCAAGGCGAAAATGCCTCTTGCGGAGCTCGTAAGCGACTTTGACGACCAGTTGAAGTCGGCGACTGCCGGCTATGCTTCATTCAGCTACGAACTCGCCGATTACAGAAAAGCGGATATCGAGAGGGTGGATGTTGCGGTTGCGGGAGAGCTTATTCCGGGCCTCTCGCGGTTTTTCCCGAAGGAGACGGTGCAGTACGAAGCCCGCCAGCTTGTGGAGCGGCTTAAGAAAACGCTTCCGCAGCAGCAATTTCCCCAGCCGATACAGGCAAAGGTGGGAGCGAAAATTATCGCACGGGAGGACATTCCCGCAATGAGAAAGGAATTGGGAAACTTCGGGAAAAACGGGGGTGACAGGACGAGGAAAATGAAGTTGTGGCAGAAACAAAAGAAAGGAAAAGAACGGCTCAAGGCGCGCGCCCACGTTCGCATCCCTCCGCATCTCTTCAAGGAACTTTTGAAAAAATAAGCGATGACTGGAGGCCCGGCCTCCGATAGGAAGCCGGGCCTCCTCGTATTGAGCGTGGTGGACTATAATAGGAATAAATGAAACCCTGGAAGATTATCATTCTCGTTCTTGTAATCGCGCTCCTTTCTTGGGGGCTTGTCAGTCTGGAAGGATCCAAGAAGGATATGGAACAACAAAGGAATGATCTCGAGCAAAAACTCGGGAATCTTGAGGCGGAGAACACAAGACTGAAGAGCGATATTGATTACTACGGAAATCCTGTTAATCTTTTGAAGGAGTTGAAGAAACAAACGACGTATCGCGAAGAAGGAGAACGGGTGATCATTGTCGTTCCCGGTGCTTCTTCGAGCGCTTCCAGTTCGCCGATAAGTACTTCAACGAAGAATTAACAAGAACGCGGGTATGGTTTAGTGGTAGAATGCGACCTTCCCAAGGTTGAGACAGGAGTTCGATTCTCCTTACCCGCACAAGGTAACTCGCAGAAATTCTGCGGGGCAAAGCACAAAATTCTCCTTACCCGCACCAACTTATCTTCGGAAAACAGGGAAAAAGTAACACTTGCTTTTTTTCTGCTTTTGTGGTATTATTATTTCGAAATTAAAGCTACATAACTTGCTATAATAAAGAAATAATTATGACGGAAAAATTATTTGAACCGGAACTAACGGGAGATGTGGAGGGACGAAAACCGGAGGAACGGATTTCTTCCAACGAAATAGAAGAAGCAAAGTTTGTCGATATAAAGGAAGAACCGGAGAATGGAGAACCGGTCGAGATTGAATCGGAAACGCAAGAATATCCTCCGGAAGACATTCTATTGTATGGGTTCCTAAGTGAAGAGACAAAAGAGGACGCTCTGAAAGAACTGCGTAATCTACAGAGCGTACTCGAATCCGCGCAAGCCAACCCGGGTTCTACTTATTTCGAAAATTATAAGGCGAAGTTCCAAAAGTTAATGCAAGATCCCGTCGGATACTACACCGATAAAACCGACGAATTAAATAAATTCCACCTTCAGTTTCCAAAGAATGAAAAAGTGCAGAAAGAACTCGAGAAATATACAAGAATAACGATCGAGTTACAGAATCGGAAGGAAAGCATCGACTTAAAGAAAAAAATCAAGATGTCGGAGAAGAAGAACGAAAGTGCGGCATCCGCGGCTTCGGAGAAGACCGCAAATAAAAAAGAACAGACAAAACAGACAGGGGAGGAATTGATAAGAAGCGGGGACAGCGTAGTTCCTTATGAAGTGCCGGATGGGCAACAAGAAATCGGAGAAAATTCTGGCGAGAAAGATAAATTCTTCTGGCTGCAGGAAGGGCAAAAAGAATTAATATCTCTTAATGTCGGAGATTTGGCGAAGTTGTCGGAACAGGAGGCCGTCGTCGCTGAAGATTTTGCGGAGATGCTGCACGGAACTGGTCTCAGTGCGCATCATGAAGGGAATGGAAAACTCTCCGTTGATTTCACGGATATGGATTCTTTTCCGCATCTCGCGGAGGAAGATAAGCGGGAACTTGAATATTTTAACCATACCGCCGCTTTTCTTGTGAAGGGGAACAAGGAGAGGGAAGGAGGAAAACTTAAGATAGACATTAAGAACAATCTTCTCGAAGAAAGTTACAAAACTACGCGTGACATAGCGGTAAAGATACTGACGAGAACGTTTGCCGAGCAAATGAGAAGATCTGGTAAGGATAAGAAAGAAGTGGAAGAAGCGATTGCAAATCATGAAGCTGCCGAGCGCGCGAAGATCGATGCACGCGTGCGCGTGGCGCAATTTTTGAGATCGGAGAAAGGAGAAAAGGAAAACGATCGCGTATCAGTGCGTACAATACTGATGGAACCGGGCAATGGAGAAGTGCCCAGGTTTATAAAGAATGATCTTCGCGAAAAGATCTTCAGTATGGCGAAAGGAAAAGTTAAGAAGACAGATAAACTTTTTGGAGAGGCGGTCATCGAGGGGCGAGTTCTTAGCGAGCAACTGGAAAATTATAAGACAATACGCGGGTATTCGGTGTTTGAAGAGAAAGCCGCGCGGCTCCTGGAGGATATGAAAGGACAAATCAAACAAATACAGCAGAGGTACGGGGACGTAATAGATTTGGAAAAACTCCCTTATTATCTGAAGTAGTACTTGACGCTCTTGTGCCCTGCGCGTAAAGTTGCTCATAACACTCCCTTTATCCGAGTAGGAAGTGTATTTCGCGTATGAAAACATTCGAACTTATTTCAAAAAACAAACCTGCGGGAGATCAGCCAAAAGCGATCGAGGCGCTTACCGAAGGGATTCGGAACAAGTACCGCGATCAGACGCTCTTGGGCGTCACGGGGTCGGGGAAGACGTTCACAATGGCGAATATGATACAGAACGTCGGAAAGCCGACGCTTGTCATTGCGCACAACAAGACGCTCGCCGCACAGCTTTGTAACGAATTTCGCGAACTGTTTCCGCATAATTCGGTAAATTATTTCGTATCCTACTACGACTACTATCAGCCGGAGGCGTATATTCCTTCGAGCGATACCTACATCGGGAAGGAAGCAATGGTAAACGACGAGATCGACAAACTCCGCCATGCGGCAACCGCCGCGCTTCTTACGAGAAAGGATGTAATCGTGGTCGCTTCCGTTTCCTGTATCTACGGTCTCGGCAGTCCGGAGGCGTATGCCGAGAATATCTTTCACTTGAGGCCGGGGGATAAGGTTTCAAGGCAGGAATTCGCCCGGAAACTCGTCGAACTTCAGTTTACAAGGACAAACTCCGATTTGAAGAGGGGATCATTTCGTCTCCGGGGGGATCATTGGGAAATCATGCCGCCCGACAGGGAGATACTCTACGTATTCGAAACGAAGAATGATGTCATTCAAAACATCTTTGAGGTAAATCCGGTGGAAGGATTTCATCCGGGTCTGCCTGCGCAGGCAGGAAAAACACCCGAACTGCCGGAGATTTACATCGCACCCGCGAAACACTTCATCACGCCCGTCGAAGACAGGGAACACGCCCTAAAGGCGATTCGAACAGAGCTTAAGGAACAACTCAAGATATTCGAGAAAGAGAAAAAGTTTCTGGAAGCGGAGCGCATCGAACGGAGAACGAAAGCGGACATGGCGATGATACGCGAGGTCGGATATTGCAACGGCATCGAAAACTACTCGCTTCATCTTTCCGGAAGAAAGAAGGGAGAACCGCCGGCGACGCTTCTCGATTACTTCCCGAAGGATTTTCTAACCATCATCGACGAGTCGCACGTGACCGTTTCGCAGATTCAGGGAATGTACGAGGGCGATGCGTCGCGCAAGCGAACCCTCATCGAATATGGATTCCGACTCCCTTCGGCGGCGGATAATCGTCCTTTGAAATTCAAGGAGTTCGAGGAACGGACGAATCAGACCGTTTATACCTCCGCGACGCCGGGAGAGTTTGAAAAAAAGAAAAGTTCGCAGATTGTGGAACAAATTATCAGGCCTACGGGACTTATAGATCCGAAGGTCACTATCAGGCCGGCACGGGGGCAGATCGATGATCTTATTCCGCGCATCCGCGAGCGGGCGGAAGCGAAGGAACGCGTACTCGTCACGACGCTTACGAAAAAGATGGCGGAAGATTTAAGCGGATACCTTGAAGAACTTAAGGTAAGTGTTTCGTATCTTCATAGCGACGTAAAGACGCTCGATCGCATCAAAATTCTCACGAATCTTCGAAGAGGATCTGCAAAAGGCGGCTTCGACGTTCTTGTCGGGGTGAATCTTTTAAGGGAAGGACTTGATCTTCCTGAGGTGTCGCTTGTTGCAATACTCGACGCCGATAAGGAAGGATTTTTGAGAAGTGAGACATCTTTGATCCAAACGATAGGGCGTGCGGCAAGGAACGTGCGTGGAGAAGTATTGCTTTATGCGGACTCGATTACCGGGTCCATCAAACGGGCGGTTGCGGAAACCGAGCGGCGGAGAGCGCTCCAACTCGCGTACAATAAGGCGCATAAAATCACGCCAAGAACCATCGAAAAAGAAATTAAAGATATCCTTCCCGCGGATGAGATTCTTGCGCTCGAAACGAAGGTTATCCCCAAGTCAAGAACAAACATCGAGAGACTTGTACGGGAAAAAGAACGGGAGATGAAAAAAGCCGCAGAAGCGCTTGATTTCGAGCTTGCCGCCATTTTACGGGACGAATTGAGGCTGCTTCAAGGGAAAATCGGAAAACAGTCAAGTACTCCGAAAAAGAAGCGGGCGGTATAATATCCGTATGCGTATCAATATCAAAAGTGTGCGGGTGAATCTCTCCCCCGCACTTAAGGAGTATGTGCGGAAGAAAGTCGGTGCGCTCGGACGTTTTCTTAAGCGGTTTGATAAGAACGACAGCGTGAATGCGGAAGTTGAGATTGAACGTACGACGGAGCATCATCGCCATGGTGAAATTTATCACGCCTCGGTAGATATTAATCTCCCAGGAAAGAAGATACGAGCGGAGGAAGAAAACAGCGATCTCCTTGCGGCGGTGGAAATAGCAAAAGACAAAGCGAAGAAGGATATCCAAAAGCACAAAGAAAAGACGGTAGAGAAGTACTCGAAGCGGGCGCGAAGAAAGAGAAGACCCGGGAAGTAAGATTTCGAGATAACTTTTTCTCCTCTCGTTCAGCAAAACGTTCCGCTCGATACGCCTTCTCCTCACTCGCCATGCGGAAATTGAGGGTTCGCGCAACTCAACCTCCGCTTCGCTTCGGGATTCGTACAGTGCGCGATTCCCTCATTTCTTTTGTCTCGTTCGGGAAGGCGTTAATCTCGCTCCACGATGCTTCACCGAGAGGAGAAAAAGTTATCTCTCTGGGGTTGTTTTTGAGAGCGCATGAACTGTTCCCCGAACGAACATTTGCCGAAGGATGCGCGAACATGTATGAGCGAGCCGCGTTGCCGAGCCAGGCCCCTCGCCGAATAGGCGTGCAGGGTGGCGAGGAGCGTGCGAGCGAATACGCGTGTTCGCATCCGGAGGCTCTTGTGAGAGAGGGGAACGGTTCGTACACTTGCCGATGAAAGAGGAAGATCATTCCTCAACTCGAATCAAACAATCTTGACCTCACAAGAAGCGAGGAGTATCTTTCTCTTATACTCACCCCCCAGTGAACCGAAACGGGGGAGTGTTTGCGTATACAAACGAAATTCTAAACACAAAACCCTAAACTCTAAATAAATTCAAATGTCCCAAATTCAAAATAACAAAACACGCGTTTCAGTCATTATGATTTCGTATTTTGGTCATTATTTAGGATTTAGAAATTAGAGTTTAGAGTTTTAGGGACATGAGAGACAAGATAATCATAAAAGGTGCCCGCGAGCATAATCTCAAAAACGTCAATCTCGAACTCCCGCGAGATAAGATGATCGTCTTTACCGGTCTCTCGGGTTCGGGAAAATCATCCTTGGCGTTCGATACCATTTTTGCGGAAGGACAGCGGCGCTATATCGAGTCGCTCTCCGCCTATGCGCGCCAGTTCTTGGGGAGATTGGATAAGCCGGATGTTGATGAAATCGAAGGATTGTCGCCCGCAATCTCGATCGATCAAAAGCATCACTCGGCGAATCCGCGCTCGACCGTCGCGACCATTACGGAGATTTATGACTATCTCCGCGTGCTTTTTGCGCGCGCGGGAAAGCCGTTCTGTCCCAAGTGCGGAAGAGAGATACGAAAAATGACGAACGAGGAAATCGTGGACGTTATTATCGATATTTCGGGAGAAAACAAAGACAGAAGGAACGTGGTGATTCTTGCTCCCGTCGTGCGCGGCAGAAAGGGAGAGTACTATCAAATGCTCTATGATTTTCTGAATTCCGGATTCTCGGAGGTGCGGGTCGACGGCAAGTTCACGAGCTTGCGCGAACGGATCGATTTGAGCCGCTATAAACAACACACGATCGATCTCGTGGTTGATCGAATGCCCGCGGGAATCGATTTCAACGAGAAAGATAACAGAATGCGGCTTGCGGAGTCGGTCGAGACGGCCCTGAAATACGGCCACGACGTGATTACCGTCATCACCGACAAGGAAGTATCGCTTTCGGCACAGTACACCTGTCCCGAGGACGGGTTTTCGTTTCCCGAAATCGAGCCGCGGCTCTTCTCGTTTAATAGTCCCTACGGCGCGTGTCCCGAGTGCCATGGGCTTGGCACTGAAAGTATCTGGTCCGAGAAGATCTGCCCCGCGTGCGCGGGAAAGCGTCTCAAGGAAGAAAGTTTGAATGTCTTAATCGACAACAAGAACATAGCCTCGGTTGTTGAACTCTCGATCGACGACGCGTTCGCGTTTTTCACGAAAGTTGGGGAAAAACTCGCAAAGAAAAAAAATCTCGCGGAAATCGCCGAGGTCCCCTTAAAGGAAATCAAAAGCCGTCTGCAATTTATGATCGACGTAGGACTCGACTATCTCACGCTTAACAGGAAGGCCGGTACGCTCTCGGGAGGCGAGTCCCAGCGCATCCGTCTTGCGTCCCAGATCGGCTCGCGTCTCGTGGGAACGCTTTATATCCTGGACGAACCGACAATAGGGCTCCATCAGCGCGACAATGCGAAGCTCATCAAAACGCTTCAGGATCTCCGCGATCTCGGGAATACCATTATTGTCGTCGAGCACGACGAAGACACTATTCGTTCATCCGATTATCTCGTCGATATCGGTCCCGCCGCGGGAGTCCACGGGGGAAAAATCATTGCACAGGGTCCGATACCTTCCATTATCAAAGACATGAAGCAGGATTCGCTTACGCTGGAATATCTCCGCGGCAAGCGATTTATCGAGGTTCCGAAGAAAAGGCGAATCGTGAGCAAAGATAAAGAACATCTGAAGATAAAAGGGATTACGGCAAATAATCTGAAGAACGTGGATGTGGATATCCCCTTGAAGCGCTTTACCGCAATTACGGGCGTTTCGGGATCCGGAAAAAGCACGCTTCTTTATGACGTGCTTTATAAGACGCTCGCGAACAAGTTTAATGGCGCGGATTACAAAGCGGGGCCGCATAAAGCGATTACGGGCACCGAATACATCAACCGCATTATCAATATCGACCAGTCGCCGATCGGACGCACGCCGCGGTCGAACCCCGCAACGTACGTAGGCGCATGGACCTTTATCCGCGAACTTTTTGCGGCGACGGAAGACGCGCGCGTCCGTGGCTACAAACCGGGTCGTTTCAGTTTTAATGTGAAAGGAGGCAGATGCGAAAACTGCGAAGGGCACGGGATGATCGCGATCGAGATGCATTTCCTTCCGACGGTCTACGTCGAATGCGAGGTATGCAAGGGAAAACGATTCGATAGAGAAACACTGAACGTACGTTATAAAGGGAAAAACGTGTATGAAGTTTTAAAAATGACGATCGAGGAGGCGACGGAATTTTACGAAGACATTCCGTGGCTCTACGATCGTTTGAAAATTTTGAACGAAGTGGGGCTCGGGTATCTCAAACTCGGGCAGTCAGCAACGACGCTTTCGGGCGGTGAGGCGCAGCGCGTGAAGCTCGGCGCGGAGCTCGGGAAGCGAGACACGCACCGCACGCTTTATCTCTTGGACGAACCGACGACCGGACTTCACTTCGCGGATGTGCAGAATTTGATCGACGTGCTCCAACGGCTCGTGGACAGGGGAAATACGGTGGTTGTTATCGAGCACAATCTGGATGTGATAAAGACGGCCGACTGGGTGATTGATCTGGGACCCGAGGGAGGGGAGAAGGGGGGAGAGATTGTCGCAACCGGCACTCCCGAGGACATTTCGAAGAGGGCGGGAAGTTTCACGGGGCAGTATTTAAAGAAAGCTCTAAGATAGTTCTCTCTTTCTCTTTTTTGTTTTACTATTAGATCATGAAGAAAAGGGAGCCGAAGCCGAGGAAGAGGAAATCGGTGGGTCTTGCCTTGGGAGGCGGGGGAGCAAGGGGGCTCGCCCACATCGGCGTTATCAGGGTACTTCGACAAGCGGGTATCGATATCGATTATATCGCGGGTACGAGCATGGGTTCTCTGGTCGGCGGGTTTTACGCCGCAACACAGGATATTGATCTTCTTGAAAAACTTTTTTCCAATATAACCGAAAAGGACATGGTACCGATACGGAAAATGCTGCATGTGCACAGCAAGTTGGAATCGCCGTTTAAAGATACAAAGCCGGTCGTCGAGATATTAAAATCGCACATCAAAGGTTTTTCCATCGAGAAGTGCAAAATCCCTTTTGCGGCAATTGCAACCGATGCGAAGAGTGGCGACATGGTGGTGTTGAAGAAAGGGCCGCTTGTGGAGGCTATCCAGGCATCTTCCGCGCTTCCATTGGTATTTGCCCCGGTAACTGTCAACGGAAGATTGCTTTCCGACGGCGGTATGGTGGATCCGGTGCCCGCTGACGTAGTGAGGGACATGGGAGCGGAATATGTGATTGCGGTCGATGTTTCAAGTCGTTGGCCCGATATTTCGGAAGAGACTGTCAGCATTCATGGAATCAAATCCATCATTGCGGACGCGCTTCCCGCCCTCGAGTATCAGCTCGTGCGGCGCATAATAACGAAAGCGGACATCGCGCTTCGTCCGCCCGTGATGCAATACCACTGGTTCGATTTTCCCGAGGCGAAAGACATTATCAAGCAGGGAGCGGAAGAGATCGCCTTGCATCTAAAAGAGATTTGTAGGAGTACCGGTTATCCGGAACCGAAGAAAACACCCGTTCAGAAATTCGTAGATTTTCTCTTTGATGACACTCTATAGGAACCTTCCCGAAACTCCCGGCGTCTATCTTATGAAAGGCGCGAAGGGGAGCATCTTGTATGTGGGAAAAGCCGTGAACTTGAAACGCCGCGTTTCGAGTTATTTTTTACGCCCGCACGATTCCCGCATTGAGAAGTTAGTGAAAGAAATCCGGAAGATAGAAGTGCGTAAAACGGCCACGGCAATCGAAGCGCTCATTCTCGAGGCGGATCTTATAAAAAAACACCAGCCGCCGTTCAACATCCGCGAGAAGGACGACAAGAGTTTCCCGTATGTCGTCATCACGAAGGAGCGATTCCCGAGAGTGCTTTTGATAAGGGGAAAGGATTTGAAACAACGAGATGCTGGTACCCGATACAGCGCTATTCACGGTCCTTTCACTTCTCCTTCGAGTATCCGCGAGGCACTCCGTATTTTAAGAAAGATATTTCCGTGGAGCGTACATTCGATGAAAGAGATAGGAAAAGGAAAACCGTGTTTCGATGCGCAGATAGGTCTTTGTCCGGGATTCTGCGTTGCCGTCGAGGGAAGAGAGGAGTATTTAAAAACAATAAGGGATCTTAAACTTCTTCTCGAGGGGAAAAGAGAGAAGATTATGAAAAATTTCGAGCGGGAGATGCGGGAAGCGAGCAAGAAGCTTGAGTTTGAGAAGGCGGAGAAGATCAGGCGGCGCATTCTTGCATTACAACACATTCAAGACGTAGCACTCGTAAAAGAGAATGAGATTGGGAATTATGAGTCAGGAATTAAGAATTATGGAACGCGAATTGAAGGATTTGATATTTCAAATATTTCAGGAGCATCTGCTGTTGGCGCAATGGTAGTATTCGAGAATGGGAAACCGTCGAAGCGGTGGTACAGGAAGTTTAGGATTCGAACGCTCAAGAAGCCGAACGATGTGGGGATGCTCAAAGAAATGCTCTCGCGCCGTTTTAGACATACGGGAGAAGAAAACTGGCCGAAGCCTGATCTTATTTTGATAGACGGAGGAGTAGGGCAGGTACGTGTCGCAAGAGACGTGCTGAAGGCGGCGGGGCTCAGTATTCCCGTCGTGGGAATTGCAAAAGGGCCTACACGAAAAAAGAATGACATCATTGGTCGCATTCCTGGGTTCGCGGATGAAACGACACTCGTCCGCGTTCGCGACGAGGCGCACCGCTTTGCAATTACCTATCACAAAAAAGTAAGAAAAGCGGAGTTTCTCCCGTAGGAAGCTGAGGCCGGGGCACCCATGGCGCCCCGGCCTCCAAGTATTGAAGTCGTCCTCGAGCCGGGCTTCTCCATATTAATCATCCTCGTCGTCTTTTTTTTATTTCACGGGAACAAAAAGAAGCACCCCAAGGAGTATAAGGAGCACCACTCCAAGAACGACAACAACGGCTTTCATAACCTCATTATGCAGGTTTTCCGAAACGTTTCCACTCGTGCCAGATAAGCACGAATATGAAGACGTCAAAGATCGTGAGTGCAAGGAGCCATAATGAAAAAGAAAGAAAGGCGAGGCGATATGTCTGGTAAATAAGGAATATCCCTAAAAACACGAGTGCCGAAGGGTATGCCCAACGTTTGTTGCGAAGGAGGCCGGCAACGAGGAGAATGTTAATCGCACCGTGTGCCAGGAGATAGAAAGCGCCGAATGTTTTGATATCTAAAGAAAGATGTTTCGCGAAATTGTTTACCGCATTTGCGATTAGATCGTTCGGTTCTTCGCGAAGTTCTCCCTGGGTGAGAAACCCCGCAAGTTTCACGATCGTCGTTTGTCGTACGAAAAACAGGAGAACGCCCGTTGCCGCTTCGACAATCCCGCCGATTCCTTTCAAGACGAGACCTATGATAAAAACCGTGCGCAATCCTTTTTCCTCTGAAGTCGATAATCGCATGTGACTATGTAACTACAATATGCCAGAAGTTTCCAATTTTAAACAGCATGCGGTTGTATCGCCGCGTAGTTTCTTGATATAGTAGGAGTCATATGGAATTGCAAAGAGATTCCTCGTTTGCAAAGCGGCTGCAATACAAGGCGAGGCTCTTACGATCGAGGGATCGGGCGCACGAAAAAATAAAAACCGTACTCATCGTCGCTGGAGGAGGTATGGAAGGTATCTTCGGAATGGGGGTACTTCACGGTTTGAGCGAGGCGGGTTTTCTCGACGCATTCGATGTTGTCGTCGGTATCTCTGCAGGGGCGTGTGATTCCGCATATTTTCTGAGTAACCAAACATCGCTTGCGCTCACTGTGTACCTTGAGGATTTGATAGACGATCGGTTCATTAATTTCCATCGCCTCTCGAAGGTGGTAGACATTGATTATTTGGAAAACGTATTCCGTAAAAAGAAAAAACTCGATACCGGTGCAATACGAAAAGCGCGTCCCGATTTGTATTTCAGCGTAACTGAGTTGGACGGAAAAGAAAAACTCATCGAAGCGAAAAAACTCGACGATATCATTACCGGCCTTAAGGCGTCGATGGCGATGCCGGTGCTCTATAACCGGAAAGTAACGATCGGCAAGGAGAAATTTGTGGATGGAGGAGCCACGAAGCCGCTTCCCGTGAAAGAGATCATCGAGCGGTTCAGACCGACCGATGTCCTTATTGTCGTTAATGAGCCGCTGGATCACAAGGATGATTCCATTTCTTTTCTCGAGAAAATGGCGATCAAGCTTTACCTCCACAAATTTTCGAAACGATTCCAGGAGGCGTTTCTCCGGAGAAACAGAGCATATCATCACTCGCTTCACATATTAGAGAACGAACGGCTTCTTGACGGGATAAACGTAAATATCGTGGCACCCGTAAGATTTGGAGTCGGACTTATTACCCAGGATCCGAAAAAACTCAAGGAAGAAGCGGAAGAGGGGACAAGGAAAATCATCTCGATTTTCGGTATCTCGAAACCGCGGAAGCAGTAACGCATTTCTGACTTGTTTTTTCTTTGATTTTGTGGTATAAGTTATCACGCAGTTTCATGCTGCCAAAACACTATTTTACAACAAAATAAGGGAGGGCTTTATGCCGCTCACTAGAAAAAGAATCGGCGAAATCGCAATCGCGCTGCACAATTATCGTTTCGAGCAGAAGGGAATAAGGATAGCTCCTAGCGAGAAAAGGAACCTCTATAATGCGAGTAACGAAATAGGGATTTCAAAAGAGAAACTCGAAAGATTTCTCCTCAGAAGGATCGGAGATCTCCTTAAGACGACATTCAGGATCGAAGTTGAACTCGCGAAACTCGACCCGGAGGAAGAGGGAAATATTGCCTTCGAGTACGGTAAATATATCCTGAGGAGAGACGGGATGAAATTCCTGGATATGGGGAGAAACGAAATAGAGAAAATGTCGGAAAAAACAGGAATATCTTTCGGTGAAATAGCTCTCTTTTTTAGAGAAGCGGGAATTTCCATTACGGAAGATTCCTTCGGCAAAGAGCGTTAATTATCTGCCAATGGTGAAAAGGTTGGGGAATGAAACGCACAGTAGTTCCTCCTAAAAAGGTAATTGTTTCCCTCCGTTCTACGGACTGGAGACAGAATAAGAACTTACCCCTCATCAGAGGCGCATTCAAAAGGACTTGTCATAGACAAGTCCTTGAAATTTATCCGTAAATTGACTTTTCTCTGTTTTTATGCTAAAAAATAGTTAATATAGGAACTTTAATAATTTAAGAAGAATCTTAGTTCTCTTTATCGACTTGGTTATTTCACTCAGATCGGAATTCGTTTACGGTTTGGGTGAAATAACTAATTCAAAAAATAAACGAGGACCGAAATGAACCTTCAGTCGTTAATAGCAGCAATCTTGATATCATTTTGTTTTGCGGTGTGGCCAGTAGTCAGTAAATATTCAGGTGCCCAAGGAGCATGGGTGGGAGTAATTGTCGCAGTAGGGAGTGCGTCTGCGACGTTTATTCTATCGTTCTTAAGCAGACAAATAACCACTCTTCAGTCACCATCCATAAAAGCGATCGTCATTCTTGTAACTGCAGGGGTCTTGAATGGAATTGCTTTTTATTTCTACTCATTGAAAATAGCAGATCCAAAGATTTCGACTGCGGCCTTTATGACAATTGTTGCGATCCTTATGATCGTAATGGCTTCTATTTTGGATTGGGCATTAAATGGTGTGATTCCAGATACTCAAAAGACTTTTGGTTATTGTTTTGCTGCTACTGCAGTTTATCTTCTAATTAAATAATCGCGCCGAAGCGGTATAATAGATTTTGTACCGCTTCAAGTGTTTTACGGGTGTGGGGGAATGATATGTTCCTTCTCAGTTTACCCAGGTTATAACCTCATCGGGTTTACGCCTGGTTTTTTCTTTTGCGGGAGGTTTGAGCCGGTAGCCAAAGGCCGCCATGCAGGCCACGCCGAAGTGCTTCCGATCGAGAACTTTTTCATCTTCCAGGATCTTTTCAAGCGGTTTCAGTTCGAATCCCTCGATGGGGCAGGAGTCGATTCCGAGAAGCGCGGCGGCCGTCATCATATTGCCGAGCGCGATATATGTCTGTCTGCACGCCCAATGGAAGAGCGCCTGGTCGTCTTTCAGATCGAAGTCGTTTTGCTGGAATTTTTCGACGCGCGCCATTCGTCTTGCGATAATATCCTGAGGATCCTTCTGCACCTCCGACATGATGTAGTTCAGGTATTCGGAGCCGGGTCTAAGATCGGCCGCCTGGCGGGCGAGGAATACGATGTAGTGGCTCGCCGTCGGTAGTTGTTTCTGAGCTCCCCAGGAAACGGTTTTTATCCTCTCCCGAATGGTCTGATTCTGGATAACCACAAACTGCCACGGCTCGAAGCCGAAGGAACTTGGAGAAAGCCGCCCCGCCTCAAGGATCGTTTTAAAATCGTCCTCCGAAATCTTTTTCGTCGGATCGAACTCCTTGCACGCGTGGCGGAAATTGAAAGCGTCGATAATCTGTTTTTTAGTATCCATGGTGGATTTTGTCTTCATTGTAGTCCTCGTTTTAAGCCGCTTCAAATGATCAATAAATCAGTACGAGTTACATTGAAAATTGGGCATGTTTTCAGTACAATAAGTGGGCTGAATTGCGGGATCGGCTAACCGGTAGGCCACATGACTCTGAATCATGTAATCTAGGTTCGAACCCTAGTCCCGCAGCAAGTACAAACCAAGCACGCCCTTGTGGTATGGGGTTGGATGCGTTTTCGGTTGCGCGGGTAACGAGCGAATATAAAGAATCCTACAGGGCGAAAAACCATAACGGAGAGTATCTGGCGAAGATCACCGGCACACAGATGTTTAATGTCTCATCAAAAGAGGAGCAAAAGATTGCGAGTTCGGGAAGTTTGTGAAACGAGCGAAGAAGGAATTAAAAGATTTCGGGCGTAAAATTTGAATTAAGGCAAGTTCAAAAATATCGAAGCGGCACAGAAAATGAGTTCTGTACCGCTTCTCCTTTATAAGGAAGTATTAATAGGTTCGAAAACCGGAAGAGAATACAACGATAGTTTTTGGAGAAAGCTTTTTGTTGTAAGTAACACTATGACCGTTGATGTCGATTTCGCCACTTTCATACCAGTCATCAATCATGCTTTCAATCATTCCTCTGTCGGAATAGGAAAGTTGGCCACAATCCTTTTCATACGCGTCGTATATGTCAGACACAGTGTTGATGGTGTGTGTTTCAAAAAGTTTCTTAACTATAGGATTTCTTTCCCTCTCGGGTAACTTACTTGTACCTTCCATTGTTTACTCCGTCTTAGTTGCCAAATTGTTTATCTTCTAGTCGCATGATAGCACAAAAGAATAAGCGAACAAACGCATTTTGTTAGCCACTATGACGCGTCATAGTACTACTAAACCGCTCACCAAAATAGCAAGCGGTTTTACGTCACTATAGGCAAGAATATTACTTCTTTCTCTTCTTCGTAGCTTTGCGAGCGGGGGATTTTGCCTTTTTCGCTTTTGCCGCCTGAGGAGCAGTCGCTGTAATCGGAGCGGCAGGAGCTTGAGCTTGCGGCTTCTTGCTCACGAGATCGAGAATGCGATTCACTTTCGATTCGAGCGAATCGAGTTTTGACTTAAGCGCGTTCATCTCCCCGTTGTTTTGAGGTCTTGCATATTCGGGTTGCTGTTCGTGTTGGGGAAAAGCATCTCTTCGGAAGTCCATACGCGGACCATCGGCACCGTTCGAATTGCGTCCCGGTACCTGCCTTTGTTTGTTGAAACAGTCGCGGCAGTAGACCGGCTTATCACCGGTGGGGCGAAATGGAAGCTCACAGCTCTTTTTGCATTCGGAGCATACCGCAGGGAAAAGCTGCATATGTCCTCCCGATCTGTCGCCTCTGTCCCTCCCGCCTCCGAATTTATTACCTCCGAATTTTGGGCGTCCACCGAACTTGCCGCCTCCTTTCCGGAATCCACCCTTTTTGAAGTTATTCATGGTAACATGATTATATAACAATTTTCTTACTCTGACGAATGATACTTTCGTCGTAAAACATCCCACCAATGGAACTGAAAACCAAAACAGGGGATCCGCTGGATATCCTCAGATCAACAAGAGAAGTTGTCGAGGGGGCGCGTTTTGTTTTCCTGAACGACAAAAACCTCGAGGCCGCGGCGGAACTGATAAAAAAGCACCGCGGCGAGCTAAATACGAAAACGATGGGGTATTCTTTCGTGGGGAACTTCGAGGATGATCTTCAGCTGGTATTTCTGGAAAACGTGGTGAATTTCTGCTTCTGGCCGGATCAAGGTGAACCGAAGTGGCAGGTCGAAGGACTGAACGGAGAAGTTAGTTCGGGAGGCTGGTTTGGTCTCAAGACAAGTTTCGAGAGGGGAATAAAAGAAGGAGTTCCTATTCTCAACGCGGATTACCTTTCCAACCTTTCCCTCGATGACGGCGCGAAGTTCTTCAGGGGCATAAAGAATACCAGGATTCCTTTATTGAACGAGAGAATTCAAAACCTGCGCGAGGCGGGAAAAATATTGGTGAGCAGGTTTCAGGGAAAGTTCGTAAATCTTTTCAATGGAACGAACGATGATGCGATACAAGTGACGAGGGCGGTGATAGAGAATTTCCCTTCTTTCCGGGACGTTTCCCATCCGGAAGGGAAAAACGTGTTCTTCTACAAACGAGCCCAGATTCTTTCCCAGGACATAAACTGTATTCTTCCCAAGGGCAGGAAGCTCAAGAAATTGAATCAGCTGACTGCCTTCGCGGACTACAAGCTGCCCCAGCTTCTTCGCGCGAACGGCGTTCTCGAATACAAACCGGATCTTGCCGGGAAGATAGACAACTATGTCCAGATTCCCCACGACAGCAGGGAAGAGATAGAAATACGGGCATCTACGATCTGGGCCGTAGAACTCTTGAAAGATTACCTGCACGGCATGTCCTCCGCGGACATAGACAACACCATCTGGCTCATGAGCCAGAATCAAGATAATCTGAAACCATACCACAGAAGCAGGACCATTTTTTATTAAAGGGGCCGGTCACTATGACGCGTCATAGTGACGGTATTAGAGCAGTATATATAGGCATCAACTGCTACAATGATCTTATGAAGTATAAAATAATTATTCCTCTCGTTATCGTCGTTGTCGCAATCCTCGGAATAATTCTTTGGCCCAAGGAAGATGCGACTGTTCCGGTTGAGAAGCAAAAGAATATTGTTTCTCCCCCGTACAAAAATGCGACATACACGATCGATGGGAAAACAATCACGCTTGTCGACGGATATTCCGAGGTTGGGATTGCGCCGGGATCCGCATCGAAACTCGTAACTCGCTACTTCGGAAATGCCGCGGAAGGGGATTTGAACGGTGATGGCAAACCGGATATCGCATTTCTTCTTACGCAAACCGGCGGGGGAAGCGGCACGTTTTATTACGTGGTAGCTGCGCTCAAGACGGACGCGGGATACAAGGGAACAAATGGAATTTTGTTGGGTGACAGGATCGCGCCGCAGACTACCGAGATCCGGGACGGAACAATTGTCGTAAATTACGCAGATCGCAAAAAAGGGGATCCGATGACGGCTCAGCCGTCCGTGGGTGTCTCAAAATATTTTGGGATTTCTAACGGACACGGAATTCCGGTTGGAGAACTTTTCGAACTGCTTCCGGGTGTTTAACCTGCTTGTCTTTCTTTTCTATTGAAAGAAAACGATCGGGTGTCTTGTAGTAATAATATATGGCACAAAACATATATAAAGAGCATTACGTATGCCTTGGCGGATGCAAGGGGGTCTCGAACACGCCGGGCGTGTGTCAGGCGCTCGACTGTGCGCATCACCATCACGAACTCGTGAAGTGTCCCTGTACGGACGGGTGCCACTTCAATTTCGATCTGAAGAAGTTCAAAGTAAGCTCAAAAAAATAAAACCCTCTTTTGAGCTACAAAAGAGGGTTAGTGAAATAGTCCCGGATAGGCATTCCGCATCGCTTTTTTTGGAGAAGAATTGAAACCAAGACTCCTTGCCGTAATCATACCGTGCAGACCGTTTTGTACAAAGAAGTAGAACGTTATCTTGGGCGACAAGGGAGAGATCTTTGCATATCTTTCAACTACCCAGCGAGTTGCAAGTGCGGCAAGCGCTTTTCCGCTTCTTCCGTACCACTTGTCTCTTCGTTGAAAGCTCCACGGCAGGAATTTTCCCGGATAGGTAAGTCTCAAAACGGGTTCCGGTGATCCGTAGACCGCCATAACTCCACGCAATCCGTTTTGGCAGAAATCTTCCTTCCCAATCTTGAGTGCGATCTTTTTCTCCCATATCTCGTGGACGCTAAGGCCGTCAATATCATAACCGAGCTTCTTTCTGACAAGCCATTTTGTCGCATCTTTCAGGTGATCCAGCGAATCAAAAAAACCTCTTTGCGTGAAGGATAGATCCCACGCATGATACCGGGAAGGGAATGTCGCATTCAGGTAAGAGAATCTGTCGTACTCGAAGATGTTTTTGAGAGGGGTAACGAGCCTGAACTCCTCGAAGAAATGATAGTTCAGGAGTTTTGGAAAGTGTTCCGGCGCGTATCCGGTTTTTTCCAAAGCAAGTTTCAGGGCCTTTATTGCTCTCTTTTTCCCTCGCAGTCCGTCCCATTGTTTTTTGGGGATTCGGCTCATTTCATATGGGAGGAATTTTCCAGGATAGGCGAGATTAAGGGCTCTGAAAGGGGAGTTGTTGAAAAATACCCAGAGCCATCTTGAAATTCTTAGTTTGAGGAATGTTTCGTATTTTATCCTCTTAGGAATCTCGGGTTCGCTCAATCCCAACATTTTTACGAGGAAGAATATCACCGCACGTTTGCTTTTCACGGTTTTTTCAGCAAACGAGTTGCGAACGAGAAATTTGAGACGTTCTACATCGTTTTCATGTTTCTCAAGGATATCAATCCCATTTTCTTCGTCCGATGCGATGAAATTCTGTAATGTTCTCTCGTCGCCGTCCTCTTCATCGATTCCCTCGTCCAGTGAAATCGCTTTTGTGAGTTCGATTCTTTTCTTCGCTTTGGATTTTGTGCGTTCGTTCAGGAGCGCATATTTTACGCTGTTTCTGATAATCCCCGTGTGTTCAGCTACGTTCGTTTCATTGATGTCGTACTTTTTCAGCAAATTCCAAACCGCAATTCTCCCTATTTGGACGAGATCTTCAAACTCAAGGCCATCAATAACGAATTTCTTCGCGGTGTCTTCTATGACCCGTTCCACCCTTCGCAAGGTCAGAATGTTCTTCATAGGCATCCTTATTTTGTTGTAAATTACAAAGAACGTAACACTTCTCCGTCGCGCCGTCAATTCGATTGAAGTGTTATAATTATTGAATGGGAACTGAAGATATAGTGAGTAGAGTTGTAATGGAGATAGTACGAAAAACGAAGCCTGTATCTATCTTTCTCTACGGAAGTTACGCTGCAAATGACTATGTGCCCGGAGTATCCGATCTGGAGATCGGCGTCTTGCGAAAGAAAAAGAGTGATGTCTCAAATAGAACACTCAAAGCTATCGCGCAAAAATATTCCAAAAGGAAATCATTAACTCTTCGCGTTTACGCGTATGATCTTGAAGGATTCAAGAAGGGAACGGTAAATTCTCCTTTTACAAAAAGCGTTTTTATACGTCACCTTGCCCTCACCTCGCAAACAATCTGGGGCAAGGAAATAATGGAACGTCTCGTGCCACCGCCGCTTACGCTTCTC
Organism: bacterium; assembly: GCA_021814165.1. Classification (GTDB taxonomy): domain Bacteria; phylum Patescibacteriota; class Minisyncoccia; order UBA6257; family GWB1-50-10; genus JAKAHD01. Next base: position 165,272 of record JAKAIX010000001.1, on the reverse strand, counting down.
GACGCCTATCGGGAAGCATGTTTTTCCACTATGCGTGTCTTGGCGGGCCTTTTCTTCTTGAGAGCGGGCAATACAAAGGAAGCGTATGAGATGAGTTATAAAGCATGCCTGTTTGCGACATTGAGTTTGGAATATCTGAATGGAGATTTTCCAATCGGTTTCGGGGATATAGTAAAAACATCAAGAAAATTAAGACTCACTCCAAAAGAACGTCGGCTCATTAGAGATGCTCATCTGATGCGGAATGGCAAGAAAAAGTTTTCCGAAGAAAAAATGTATGACTACATTTTTGATGTCATGACTTATTGCAGTCAGACCGTCGAAGCGAGAATCCGCATGAAATTGAAAAGAGGGGATCGTATTTTGATTCCGTAATAACAAAGCGGCACGGAATTCCGTGCCGCTTTCATTCGTCAATTTCTGATAACATCTATTTCTTCTTTCTCCGCGCGCGACGGCGTTTGTCATATTTCATCCACGCCTTCCATACTGTTGGCTCTTCCTTTTTCAATCCCGCAAGTATCTTTTGGCGGATTACCGACGTCTTAATAGCCGTCTTTCTTGTTCTGGCGAACCGAAGTACCGCTGCGGAAACCTTGGAAACCACCTTCTTTGTCCGCGCCGCGGGAAGATGAACGTCCTTGCACGCTTTCCGGATCGATCGTTTTATCTTCTCGGACTTGAACGGCGCACGTACGCCACCACGCTTTATTACTTCTTTTGCCATAATAATTGAGAGCTTCCGACCTTTATTTCATTATAGCACCCGTGAGTCGGTGTCGATTGCTATAATAATCGTATGCAAAAAGAGTCTCGTGTATGCCAGAATTGCCGGAATTCATTTGCGATTGAGCCTGAAGATTTCTTGTTTTACGAGAAAATCGACGTGCCGCCGCCCACGTGGTGTCCCGGTTGCAGGAATATGCGGCGGATGCTCTGGAGGGAAGAAAAAACGCTCTATCGGGATATTTGTAAATTGTGCGGCAAAAAGATCGTCACTATCCACGCTCCGGGCGGCCCCTTCACGGTGATTTGTCGTGAATGCTACAACTCCGACAAGTGGGATCCGTTGTCGTATGGGCGCGCGTACGATTTCAAGAGGCCTTTCTTCGCGCAGTATCGCGAACTCATGGAGGCGGTACCGCGGCCGGCACTCACCGGCGCTAACCTTGTGAGAAGCGACTTCACGCACGCGTGTCTCAACGTGAAGGATTGCTATTACGTTTTCTGGAGCTATTTTTCCGAGAATGCGGAAAATTGCTATGCGCTTCTTCTCTCGAAAAACGCGTACGACTGCTATGTGACGGATAATTCGGACCACGTATACGGGTCGCTTCACTGCAATCGTCTTTACAAAGTGAGAAACGGATTTTTCTCGGATGATTGCATGAATTCTTCTTTTATATTTGATTGCGTGGGCTGCTCGGATTGTTTCGGGTGTATCAACTTGAGGAAACAAAAGTATCGTCTCTGGAATGAGCAGTTCTCAAAAGAAGAATACTACGAACGCTTGAAATATTGGGATCTGGGGAGCTACGCGCGTTTGGAGGAAGCAAAAAATAAATTCCGTTCGCTTTATCTCTCGACGCCGCACCGGTTTGCACACGTGGTAAGCAGCCAGGACGTGACGGGAGACATTATCAGGGATACTAAAGATTGCAAGACGTGTTTTTCGGCGTTGGACGGCGTGGAGCATTGCAGATATGTCTACTTTGGCGGTTTAAATCTGAAAGACGCGTGGGATACGAGTATTGGCGGTGACACCTCGAATCTGATGTACGAAACGTGCGCCGTTACGGGACACGCTTCACGGTGCTTTTTCTCGGCGGGAGGTACGAACTGCAGAGACACGTATTACTCAGACTGGGCGGCTAATTCTTCTTACGTCTTCGGATGCATTTCTATTAAAAACAAGCAGTACTGCATTTTGAACAAGCAGTATACGAAACAGGAGTATGAGGAACTCCTTCCGAAAATAAAAAAGCAGATGGAAGACATACCTTATATCGACAAGAAAGGACGCGTGTACAAGTTCGGCGAGTTTTTTCCGCCGGAGCTCTCCGCATACGCGTATAACGAAGCGTTCGCATTTCCCTGGTATCCGAAGACAAAAGAGGAAGTGGTAGGGGAAGGATGGCAATGGCGGGATCCATCCGAGCGGTCGTATGAGATATCCTTAAAGCCGGAAAATCTTCCGGATCATGTCCGTGATGTCGATGATTCGATAACGCGGGAAGTGGTCGGTTGCGCGCATAAGGGTATATGCAACGAACAATGCACGACGGCCTTTCGTATCAGTCAGGCGGAACTGGAGTTTTATCGCAAGATGAACATCGCCTTACCTCGTCTCTGTCCGAACTGCCGCAATGCGGAGCGATTACGGTGGCGGAATGCTTATACGCTCTGGCGCCGGAAATGCATGTGCAATAAGGCCGGCCACGTTCACGGCGACAATCCGTGTGCTGCCGAATTCGAAACGACCTTCTCGCCGGAGAGAAGGGAGATAATCTATTGCGCCGACTGCTATCGCGCGGAATTCCTATGAACTTTTGGAAACTAAAAAAATACAAGTATTTATTCCGAATGGCGTGGCAAACGCTGTTGTTCAAACTCAAAATCGCTTTTTATAAATTCCGGGGAGAATAATGAAAAAATGCCATATTCACGCCGGTCGGGTATACTAAAAGGCGATGACAGTAAGCAAAAAGCCGGTACTTGAGGTACGAGGCCTTACCAAGAACTACAAGAGTACGACTGCGGTCGACTCCGTTTCTTTTGAGGTGCGCTCGAACGAAATTGTAGGGCTCCTGGGTCCGAACGGCGCGGGGAAGACGACGACGATAAACATGATTCTCGGGGTTTTGGAACCGACCCACGGTTCGATCCGAATCGAAGGAAGAGATGTCGCTCTTGAACGGAGCGAGGCGCTCGAGCGTACGAACTTCGCCGCAGTGTATTCGCCGCTTCCCGGTAATCTTACGGTATCCCAGAATCTTCGTATCTTCGGACTCTTGTATAACGTCCCCGATTCGGAGAAACGGATTGAGCAGCTTCTCGAAGAGTTTGAATTGAAGCAGTTCAGGAATACGAGGTGCGGCGTGCTTTCTTCCGGCGAGCAGACAAGAGTGAGTTTGGCGAAGGCGACGATTAACAGGCCGCATCTCCTTCTTCTTGATGAGCCGACCGCATCGCTCGACCCTTCGACGGCGCAGAGTATTCGAGAAAAAATAAAAGAATACGCAGCACAGGGAGAAGGGGGAGTACTTTGGACTTCGCACAATATGTATGAAGTGACGGACGTCTGCGATCGGGTACTATTCCTTTCGCATGGGAAGATTCTCCTTCAGGGGGATCCTAAGACGCTCCCCGGTGAGTACAAGAAAAAGAATCTCGAGGAACTTTTCATTATGGTCGCAAGAGAGCCGTTGCTTTTGGAATCAATGTAATTATATGAGTGTCAAAAGAATCTGGGCTATATTCGTTCGTCAGTTATATCTCATCCGCGGCACTGCAACACGTTTCTTCCAGATTTTTATCTGGATTATAGTGGATATTACGCTCTGGGGATTTATCACCAGATATCTCACGGGAACCGCTGGGTCGGAGTTCAGTTTCACAACAATGTTCTTGGGGGCAGTATTGCTTTGGGATTTTTCAACCAATGTAATGCAGGGTATCACCATGCTGTTTTTTGAAGATGTCTGGTCGCGGAATTTCCTGAATATTTTTGCATCCCCGCTCAAGATATCCGAATATGTCGCAGGACTTATACTTTCGGGAATAGGGAGGAGCATACTTGCACTCATTGTGATGTTTCTTTTTGCGGCGCTTGTTTTCAGCTTTTCCATTTTCGGTTTCGGTGCTTCGCTTGCGGCATTTCTTCTTATCCTTTTTCTTTTCGGTATTGCGCTCGGCGTCATCGGAATCAGTATCGTTCTTCGGTTAGGGCCCGCGGCCGAGTGGCTGGTCTGGCCCATTCCCGCGTTCCTGTCGCCCTTTATAGGCGTATTTTATCCTCTGTCAGTACTTCCGGAGTGGATGCAGTTTATCGGCCACCTTCTCCCGCCGTCCTACGTGTTCACCGGGATTCGAGAAATCATTAGCGGAGGAACATTTTCTTCGTCAACATTTTTCTGGGGATTTTTTACCTCTCTCGTTTATATTGTTCTCGCCTGCGTGATTTTCGTGGGGGTATACCGAAAAGCCGTTCGCACCGGTCTTATTGCCCGCTACAGTGCGGAGACGGTAACATAAATATCAACCATGGCGAAAGTAAAAGTAGTTTCATGGAATATATGGGGCGGGCAGCATTTGTCCGGGATATTGGATTTCCTTTCGGAGTTCAAGCCCGACATCATATGTCTTCAGGAAACGATACAGGATTTGAATGGGAAAAATAATACGGCGGAGACAATTGCCCGACACCTCGGTTATAAATCGTCGTATTTTACCTCGACATACGAGATTGATACCGCGAAGTATTACAAGGAGCTCGAGCCGAGAATCGTGGCGATGGGAAACGCGATCGTGAGCAGAAATGCCATTCAGGATTTCAAGGTACACCCCTTGTCGGAAGAAAAAACGAGATTCCTGATAGAGGCGCTCATTCCGGCGAACGGCGAGATACTCCACATATTTTCTTCGCATCTTATCCATACGCATCAAGAACCCTCCGATCTTCAAGAGTTTCAGGCAAAGCGCATGGCCGAGATTATTCCGAAGAAACGCGCGCTTCTTGGTGCGGATCTCAATGCGACGCCGCAGAGTGCTACGGTGAAAGTTTTGAAAAAGACGATGATAAATACGGATTCCGAGCTCGCTCCGACGTGGGGCGTATACCCGGAAGGGTGCCCCGTGTGCAAGCCCCAGGCGATCGATACGCGCCTTGATTATCTCTTCGTCACAAAAGACTTGAAATTCCATTCGTTTAAAGTGCATGATTCGAAAGGTTCGGATCACTTGCCGATCTCGGTCGTGTTGGAAGTGTGATATACTATTTATATGAAAGGATACGTAGGAAACATCGAGAAGGAAACGGAAGGAAACGAGAACTTCCGCAGAGTGCTTTATACCGCGAAGCACAGCCAGCTCGTCGTGATGGCGCTGAAACCGGGCGAAGAAATAGGGGAGGAAGTACACGATCTGGATCAGTTTATCCGGATCGAAAAGGGGAGCGGCGTCGCGATCTTGGACGGTGTCGAACACAACGTCGAAGCGGATTACGCGATCGTGGTTCCGGAAGGAACGCGGCATAATGTGGTCAATACCTCGAATGAGCCGATGAAACTCTATACCGTCTATTCTCCGCCGGAACACAAAGATAAAACGGTACATCCCGAAAAAGCGGATGCGATGAAGGATGAAGGCGATCACTTCGACGGTAAAACAACCGAGTAATATATCGAGGCCGGGCCTCAATATATTCTGTGGATAACATTATCGAGGCCGGGCCTCGATAATTTTTGGTTTCTTCCCTTCCTCTTGGATCTTCACAAGTTGTAATTTCCCGTTCTCAAGTTTCGCTTCGAGGAGTTTTATTCTTTTCTCTTCCTTCAGCGTATACACTCCCGGATCCGGATTCAGCGCCCGTATCATTCGGTCGATTGTCGCCGCTTTCTCTCCGCCTTGTTCTTCCGCCTCCTTAAGATGGTTCCAAGGCAAGAATCCGTCCTCTGTTCTGAATTTTTTTGTGAACGTCGCTTCCGCGTGATTTTGTTCCCGTGGAATAATCTTTCCCGCGAGATATTTCGGAATTGTTTTCAAGAGCAGCTCCGCACTTATGTTGGCAAGTTTTTCGATGAGAGAAGTATAGGTATCATCGGGAAGGATTTGCAGTTCGGAGCTCGAGAGTATCTCCCCGTGATCTACCTTTTCGTCCATAAGGAGAAGCGTAATGCCGGTTGTCAGGTCGCCGTTCAAGAGCGCGGTCTGGATTGGCGTCGCGCCTCGGTATTTTGGAAGAAGAGAACCGTGTACAACGATAATTCCCTTGGGAAAGAGCTCGATGATTTCCTTCGGAATTATCTTCCCGTAGGAAGCAAGAATGGCGAAGTCGAATTGGGAATTGGGAATTGGGAATAAAGAAGGGTCCAATTTTTCCGGTTGCAGAATTTTGATTTTTTCCCTAATTCCTGATTCATAATTCATGATTCTCTGTTTCACGGGAGGCGGGGTAATAATCTGTTTTCTTCCCACGGGGCGATCGGGGTTCGTGACGACGAGCGCGGGTGGCATCTCTCCTTGGATGAGTTTTTCCAAGACAATCTCCGCGAAACGAGGCGTACCGAAAAACACGAATTTTGAATTGGGAGTCAGAAAATTTTCCATGGTTCGTCGTTCACGATTCTTCGTTCTCGTTTCCGAAATCCTCGACACTGTGTAGTACCTTCGCTTTATCCACGAAGAGTTTTCCTTCCAGATGATCCGTCTCGTGCTGGAATACCCTTGCGAGGAGTCCCCATGCGTTAATCTTGAGTTTCTTTCCGCGCATATCGAACCCCGTGAGCGTGAGGCGGTACCGCCGTTCAACGGATCCGAATTTTCGAGGAACACTCAGGCAGCCCTCTTCAACGATCTCCGTTTCTTTCGATTGTTTGACAATTTCCGGATTGAAGATCGCGTAGAATTTTACCTGGCCCTGGCTGTCCGGTACCTGTGCCACGAACATGCGGTAGGGGAGACCCACCTGATTTGCGCTTAGTCCGACGCCGTCCGCCTTTTTCATTATCTCGCGCATCGATTTTACGAGCGCCTGCACCTCCTTCAAAGGGTGCGTCGTGAAATCAAAAGGGATCGTTTTTTTCCTTAAGAACGACTCGTCATCCTTATTCGTGATGAGAAGTATTTTTTCTTCCATCAAAAAGCATTCTCATGAAATACGCACCTTTGTTCCGTATGTTTTTTTTCTCCGCGATGTCTTTTGCGAGCCGAACGAGTTTCTCTTCGTCGTGATCCTTCGCGAGCTTGATATAAAGCGCTTTGTGTGCGTTGTCACCGAGTATTTCCGCGAGCATGAGACCCGTCATTTGATATTTCTTGTAGACACGGCTTTCCTTTCCCCGCTCTTTTAGCGACGCAAGATAGTCTTTTTGCACATTGTCATCCATGCGATATTACTATTGTATGTTAGAATACCATCGGACACCAGATAGAATCATATGGACGCAAGACGCCTTTTTATCGCGATTCCGATTCCAGACTCATTGCAGCGCGAGATTTATCGAGTATTTTCGAATATTCGCTTTCCTCGCGTCGAGCGTTTAAGGATCGTCCCCGAAGGGAACTGGCACTTTACCGTACTGTTTCTCGGTAATCAGGAAGAAACGGTGATCGACGCGATAAGAGATTCAATAGAACAAGCAATCGCGCATCGGGAGAAAACGGAGGTTATCATAGCGCTCGATGCGGTTACGTACGGACCTTTTCCGCCCCGTGGAGATGCACGGGGGATTTGGCTCACGACCGATAAGGAGAGTTCGCACAAAATAGGATTTTTGAAAAATAGTCTGGAGATCGAACTCAAAAAGAGGGGAGTGACATGGGAGGAACAAGAAAGAACGTATCAGGGGCATCTTACGCTCGCGCGATTCGAGTCGGTTCCCATTCGCACTCTTCCTCCGCTTCGCGTTCCCGTGGGGCGATCCTACCGCGCCGAGGCGATTCGGCTTGTCGAATCGCATCTTTCTAGGAAAGGCGCGGAATATGAAACGGTGTTCGAAATTCCTCTTTGATCAATCTGTCGAGATTATAATCTTAACAAGGTAAACCCGACGTCGTTCCGCTCCTCAGGATTATCGATATATTTTTGCTTTTTCCGGCTTTTTCCTCTTTAATAAAGTGATGGAATATAACTACAGGAAAAGGATTTCACTTATCCTGCTCGCAATTCTTGTTGCGATCGGTATTTTTTATGGAGGGTTTCAGACGGGGTATTCAAAGAGAGCGGATGCGGAACCCGTTTCGCCAAAGCTTGAGCAAGGAGTTCTCGGGGATGTCGACTTCTCGCTCTTTGGTGATGCAATCAAAACGTTAAAAGGGAATTATTATGGTATCAAGGACGTGAGTGATCAGGATATTTTGTACGGCGCGATCAAGGGTGCGGTACAATCGACCGGTGATCCGTATACGGTATTCTTTCCGCCGAGCGACGCGAAGAAATTTGAGGAGGACTTAAACGGGAACTTCGGCGGTATCGGCGCCGAGATTGGTATGCAGGATGAACAACTTGCGATTGTTGCTCCCATGAAAGATAATCCTGCGGAAAAAGCGGGGCTCAAGGCAGGTGACAAAATATTGAAGATTGACGACACGGTAGCGAGCGATCTTACGGTGGATGAGGCGGTAAAACTGATACGGGGTCCCGTAGGTACGAAAGTGAAGCTTCTTATCGTCCGGGAAGGATGGAAAGAAGCAAAAGAGATAGAAGTGACGCGTGCGACAATCACGATTCCAACGCTCGACTGGAAGGTGGTAGACGGCGATATTGCGTACATTCAGCTTTACAATTTCAACGGGAACGCTCCTTCGGCGTTCTACGATGCGGCATTCTCCGCACTCTTTCAGGGCGTAAAAGGAGTTGTACTTGATCTCCGAAACGATCCCGGCGGATATCTGGAGGCCGCGCACGATATCGCAGGATGGTTTTTGAAACGGGGAGATATTGTAGTACGCGAGAAGCTCAGATCAGGAGAAGAAAACTATCTTCGCGCCAACGGGAACCAGGCGTTCCTGAATCTTCCGGTTGTGGTGCTCGTGGACGGCGGCTCCGCATCGGCATCGGAAATTCTCGCGGGTGCGTTGCAGGATCAGCGCGGCATCAAACTTGTAGGAGAAAAGACATTCGGAAAAGGAAGCGTGCAGGAGGTGGAGTATTTGAAGGACGGGTCGTCCATGAAAGTTTCGATTGCGGAATGGCTTACGCCAAAAGGACATCAGATCAATAAAAAAGGACTTGAACCCGATGTGGAAGTGAAGCTCACGGAAGATAATGCCAAAAGCGGGAAAGATCCGCAGTACGATAAGGCAATGGAGATCATAAAGAAAGAAATAACAAGATAAAGACAAGATGAAGGTTATCTTGCTACAGGACATTCGCGGCGTAGGAAGGAAATTTGAAGTAAAGGATGTTTCGGATGGTTATGCGCGTAATCTTTTGATTCCCAAGGGACTCGCGATGTTCGCTACGAAAGATGCACTCGCGAAACTTGAGGTGCAAAGAAAAAAGCTCGCCGCGGAGCATGAAGCGCTTATTACATCGCTCCGCGAGGAAGCAAAGAAAGTGCAGGGGAAGACGCTTTCCTTTGCGGTGAAGACCGGCGAACACGACTCGGTTTTCGGATCGGTGACCAAGAAGGATATTGAAGAGGAGCTCAAGAAGGAAAAAGTTGCACATGCGAAACCGATGCTTGAAAAATCAATCAAGACGCTCGGTACTCATGCCATCACAATCGATTTCGGGGAGGGGATAAAAGCGGAGATAAACGTCCAAGTTGAACCGGATGAAAAATAAAAAACGCCCTGAAGGGCATTTTACATTTTCGGATCCTCTTCTCCCGCACATACCCGCATCATATTCCTCCGAACGAGGGTAGGACTTGGCCAAGCGGCCCGGAGCGCCCGAGCTGAGGGGGAATATGATGCGGGTATATCCCTACACCACGTTTACTACTTTCACTTTCTTCGAGGAACCGTTGAAATTTTTCTTCGTTCTCGTCGTGAATTTAACCGTTCCGTTTTTTATCGCATAAAGCGTGTCGTCGCTGCCTTGTTTTACGTTTATACCGGGGTAGTATTTCGTGCCGCGCTGGCGGATTAGGATATTGCCCGGTTTCGCGATCTCGCCGTCAAACAGCTTCACGCCAAGCCGTTTAGACTCGGATTCTCTTCCTAATTTGGTAGATCCTTTTGCCTTTGTATGTGCCATAGTTGTTGAAATATTTTCGCCCAAAGCTGGGTGAGAATATTTCACCACAACTATGAGCATCCCGCATTTCTCTCTTTGACTATTAAAGAAGTGCGGGGCGCCATTCCTTAATGTCCGATTTTGTACAATAAATACTACATGAAAGATCGTATAGGGTCAATAGGAATATGGTTCAAGGATAACCGTGCCTGGATCATCTTCTGGGGAGGGCTCGTTCTTCTTATCCTCTCAAGTTTCGGGGTGGGGTATCTCGTAGGGCAGGAGAAAAATCAACCCCCTATTATTATCGAAAAACACAGCGGGTAGCAGCAGCCTCAAAATTTATGCATATGCATAAATTTTGAGGCTGGTTCGGGGATTCGGTTTAAGCTTGACGATTGTAAGAGAAAAGGAGTACAACGTCATAGCAACTTGAAATAAAGAATTTCCGCTGACTCTGCCTTGTTTTCTTAAGAGAGGGGACACAAGGCAGGGTCTGTGGAGGTTCGGTGGCTAAAAATCCGGGGAATGCCTACGGGATAATCTTTCTCCGAATTACTTCCCTTCACGGACTATGCAGCGAAAAAAAGGGTTCCGAAAGGAAATAGGAGTAAGCTTTGGGACCAAGTTGCCTTAATTCGAATTGGCTGGTTCTGAATCAAGGCAATAAGGAGGAGATGTTCATCTTCTCTCCAAGCCACCACTTTTATTTATTAACAATGACGTTTCCTTACGGGACGTCACTTTGTTTTATGAAGGATTGACTCCTCTTCGCGTGGGCGTTAGGATGCAATTAGTTTAACCTAGCAAGCTATTAAAAACTTCAGAAGGAATAGATCATGGTGACAATTGTGGATGAAAAAGAACTCAAGTTCTTTGCCGACCGTAGCTTTCTAGTAGAGAATGTCATTGCTGGAAAGTTATTGCGTACATCGGCAGTACATGCATCTGACGAATTAGTCGGGAAGGTTGTACGAGCGAAGAATGTTCTCTATCTTCTGTATTTTTCTGGGAGAATAATACTCCTTGAACAGATTCCGTCCCGATCTCTTACTGTCGAAAAGGTAAGGGGCTCAATGGTCAAGTTCAAAGGATTTCGGGCGTTTGTTCCGTGGGAGGAAGAGTACTTTGTAATTCCGGTCTCACAAAGGATAAAACGTTCTAATCTCCGTATTGTCCGTTTCAGAAAACCAGTATAAGGAGGTGAGTATGAAAAAATTACTTTTCATACTAGTGTGCATTTTTGGTCCGATTGTTGAGATTTTGAAAGTTTTGATATTTTTTCCATTCTTGTTACTGTTTGGTTATGCATGTCGTCATTCGAGAACCTGTTGAAGTCAAAAAAGCCGTGGAGAACATCTTTCACGGCTTTTGCATTTTTTGAGAGTTTCTAATTTTACAAATATCCCACTTTCTTCAGCCAGTCTATATGCTCCCACTCCCAGAGTTTCTTTGCACCGAGAAAGGCATGATAGTCCTCGTGCCAGGTAGGGAATTCTTTGAGTTCCACTTCTCCTTCCATCTGGCCCCATTCGTGCACGCATGTTCTTGAGGAGTAATTTCTCCAGTTCAAACGCACCTTGTCTCTCCCGCCCTTGCTGCGGAGTAAACTTCCGCACTTTTTACAGCGTCGAGTCTGGTCGATTCGCAGAATCCATCTCGTCTCGAGTTCCGGTACGATATCTTTCATTGCCGCCATATAGGCCGATGTCTGGAGGTTGTAATCGCGATACACCTCCTGCGAGGTTTTGATGTCCAGAATCCCAACCCTGCCGTCGATTACCGCGATCGCATCAAGCGTTCCCGCATAGCGCTCCTCGAAATTTACGAGCCGTCGCTCGACGAACTCCTTGTTCACCTGAATGCTGTTTTTGTCGGTAAACTCCTCGAATGCCCTGATGGACGGCGCTACGGAGGAGGGGATTGCGGGATGTTCGCCAAGGAGCAGCGCCTCAACCGTCTCGTGGATTAATGTCCCTTCCTCGGCGGATTTTTGCTTCATCCGTTCTCCTTCGTCGAAATTATTCATCGACGCGTAAAAACGGTAAAGCGCCGGTTTTGCTTTAATCTCCACAATTTTTGTTACGCGAGGATACCAGAAATTATCTATTTCATAGCCGCACGTTTCTTTGAATTCTTTAGGAGAAGAAAAAGTATTCATAGTTGGAAATCTAAATTTCAAATGCCAAATGTCGAATCAATGACAAAACTGAAATGATAAAAACGTTTTTTAACATTTAAGCATCCCGATTTAATTTGATATTAGTCATTTGGATTTTGACATTTTTAGTAATTTATCCGTTTCCTCGACGATCGTTCCCGCACCCATCATGACGAGCACATAGTTTTTTCCGCCAGAGGCGGATCCGCCTTGGGCAGAAATTTTTAATTTGAAATTTTTAACAACGACTCTACGAATCACTTTTGACAACTTACTAGGATTGCCCAGGTATATCGAGTTTTCGATCTTTTTCGCGAGGGCGCGGGAATCATAGCGAGGGTTTATTTTATCGCGGCCCGCGACTTTGTATACGGGGAGGAGTACCAACGTGTCCGCGCTCTTGAATGCCTGCGTGAATTCCTTGAAAAGCAGCTTAAGACGTTTCGCCTGGTGGGGTTGGAATATGCAAATAATATGGGATTTCGGAAATTTTTCCCTGAATGCCTGAAGCGTAGCCGCGATCTCCGTTGGGTGATGGGCGTAGTCATCGTAGACGGGAATTAGGAATTTGGAATTAAGAATCATGGTGTCGTCCCGCCGCGTTCCCAATCTCCTATTCCTTATTCCTAATTCCTTATTCCCGATTTTCAGTTGTCCGCGGTATTCGAAGCGGCGCCAGGCGCCGTGGTAGCTTTTCAGCGCGGAAAGAATGAGTTTCTCGTTGATGTTAAAATGACGCGCAAGCGTGTAAACCGCAAGTGCGTTCGAGAGGTTGTGCGTCCCGGAAACCGAGAGGTTGTTCTTCAGTTTCGCCACAAGAGAAGGAGAAGATTGCTCGATCGAGTACCAGATCACCTTCACGTGATGCGCTTTTGTGATTTTTGAGATTTGCGCACGGAGCGCATAGAGATCCTTGTTGTCGCGATTCACGACGAGCAAGCCCTTCGGTTTTACGTTTCCGATGAATTTCAGGAATGTTTTTTTGATATTCGAGAAGTTCTTGTAGAAGTCCAGGTGCTCTTTGTCTATATTTGTAATAATCGCGTAAGTAGGGGAGTAGTTCAAAAACGCCGCCTTCCATTCGTCCGCCTCGAGCACCAAATAATAACTCTTTCCCATTCTGAAATTCGAGCCATCGGCAGGCGGGGTGAACTCCTTAAGCTTCGTTCCGACGATTACCGTCGGATCCCATCGCGCTTTGAGGAGTACCAGAGAGAGAAGGGAGGTCGTCGTACTTTTTCCGTGAGCCCCGGCAACGGCGAAGGTCTCGTAGTGTTTGGTAAGTTCGCCGAGGGCCTCGGGAAATGAAAAGATAGGAATGCCTCTTTTCTTTGCCTCCCCGAGCTCAAGGTTATCCTTGGGGATGGCATTATTATATATAATAAGGTCGGTTTTAGGTCTTATATTGCCCTTTTTATGGCCTATTTTGACCTTTAAGCCCTGTTTTCTGAGGTCAAGGGTAATTTTACCCTCCGCTATATCGGAGCCAAAAACAGCCCATTTTCTGGCTAAAAACCACCTCGCAAGTGCGCTCATGCCGATGCCGCCAATACCGACAAAATGGACGGTTTTTCGTCTTTCCATGCTTTTCCTCAATATAGACCAAGTGCCCGAAAGAATGAAGTCGAGCCTACTTCTATAGTCGTGGCTTCTTTATCGTTCTCGGCAAAATCCGCCGAAGCATCCTTCTTCGCTCTTCGAGCTACGAAGGATCCGCCTCGCATTCATCCGCAGGCTTACCGCCCGTGGATTTCTGCGAAGGCGGAGGAAGGAAATTGATATAATAAGACCATGTTTTTATTCGGTGCAGCGACGAGCTCCCATCAGGTGGAGGGAGGGAATCATGACAACTGGAGCGAGTGGGAGGAGAAAACAGCGGAGAAGAAAGCGGAGTCGGCGAAGGAAAGAAAATGGCCCGACTACATCCGCGACATGTATCCGTCTCCGCTCAGCAGGGAAAACTATGTATCCGGAATCTCCGCCGACCACTATCATCGCTATGAAGAAGATTTCGATATCGCCCGATCGCTTGGACACAACGCACACCGCTTTTCGATCGCGTGGTCGCGCATCGAACCGAAAGAAGGAAAGTTCGACGAGAAAGAAATCCGGCACTATCGGGACGTAATCGCCGCGCTTCGTGCACGCGGCATGGAACCGTTCGTTACGTTGTGGCACTGGGCTATTCCCGTATGGTTTGCGGAGAAAGGAGAATGGGAATCCCCGGAGTGCGTCCGTTATTTCTCGCGCTTTGTAAAGAAGGTTGTTTCTGAATTGGGAGATGACGTTCATTTTTGGATAACTCTTAACGAACCGGAGATTTATACTTCCCTATCTTATCTTTTGGGAAACTGGCCGCCGCAGAGGAGATCTCTCGCGGCATACCTGCGCGTACTGCATAATCTCATTCGCGCTCACAAGTCGGCGTATGAAATAATCAAGAAGAAATATCCGAACGCCGAAGTGGGCATCGCGAAAAACAATATCGATTTCGAGGCGATGGGAGGAAAAATCATGAACCGCTTTCTGAAATTCCTGGGGGATTGGTGGTGGAATTCGTATTTCTTGGATCGGATTTCGCGGCATCAGGATTTTATTGGATTGAATCATTACTTTCATAGCGGAATTAATTACGGATTTGAAAAGAACGAAAAGAAAGTCATTTCCGACGTGGGATGGGAAATCCACCCGGAGAGTATTTATCCGGTTTTGAAAGACCTTACCCGATATGAAAAGCCGATCTATGTTACGGAGAACGGCGTTGCCGATGCGCGGGATATCTACCGCGAATCGCTTATACGCGAGACGCTCAAGTGGGTGAAAAAAGCAAAACGGGAAGGAGTAGACGTCCGCGGATACTTCCATTGGTCGCTTCTGGATAACTTCGAGTGGGCGGACGGTTACTGGCCGAGATTCGGCCTTGTCGCCGTGGATTATAAGACCCTGGAGCGCCATATCCGCCCGAGCGCTTTCGCGTTCAAGAAAATAATTGAAAAATGGGAGGACTCTTGACGCAATAAAGGGAAAATCGTATTGTTTTTATATGGAAAAAATGGAATCCGGGAATGAGGAGGAATTGAATACCCCTGAAAACATACCGGGGGGAGAAAAAGTGCCGGAAGAAGACATACCACCGGAAGAGGAAAAGGGGATTCTTGAAGAAAAAGGAGATAAGGATCGGATAACGGTGATGCCGTCATATCTGGAAAAAAGAACGATGCTTCCCAGGAAAAAGATAGTTATTCCTCCTCCAAAAAAGGAAGATTAAACAAATCGGTTAAGGAATTCCTGTCCTTAACCGATTGTTTGTTAGTAAGCCCCTATGCGGCGGGGAATAGAGGTTCTCAGTCATTGTGATATGTCGCACAATGTATGTTTTGCGACAGGTCTATGCTTTTTATTAAAGCGCTTAGTGCGCCTTCTTAGATACATATGACCTTGTATAGATACCATTGCCTCTTAACGACCTTTTTATGTAAGAATTTTCTCTACTATCTTCACTATTAAATCCCACGCTGACCTTGGATCCCTAACAATAAGACCCCCTATGAATATCAAGATTCCGTATAGTAACCAATGTTCCCTGAAAAGAAACTCAAAAAAGTATAACCACCTTGTAATCCACCAACCTCTCGCTAACTTCCTTCCTTCGGAACTAATCACAATATAGTTTACGTACGCATTGGAAGGCACACTAGGCGCGTTAGGATCGGTTCCGTATAATACGCCCTCAAAAATATAAGCCTTCTCAGCGCAGTCTTCCAAACAATCCTCAAAATCTCTTTTTCTGTTTTTACTGGATTTCTTGTAAGGAGTGGTAAGTAAGTAATCTACGAAGTTTTTCCAACTAACTCCTTTCAAAATGCCATTATTTCTGGCTTCGACCCTTACGTCTACCTTAGGTTCGTATTTATAAAGATACGTAAGTATCTTTTTCTTCATTAACATCCTTCTAATTGTACTCTTTTTCGTATTCTTAAAGTCCCATACCGCTCATATCGAGTTGCTTCATTCCTTTACACCAAAAATACCCTACACTATCAGGCTATTGGAAGTTGATTTATAACGACCTTAGGAGAAAACTAGTTTGATTTACTTTCTTTGTTTCTCGTCAAATAACCGAATCAAATAGTCGAATTCTTTACTATCCCAAAGAGCATTAGCAATTATGTAAACTACTCCAAAGATTTGACCGAAAACCGAAACGGACAGTATCTCCAATCCCGTATCACTTACAACCTCAAAATGAGGATCTACTGCAATACGGCAATAGGTTTGTATTCCTAAAAGAATTACAAGAAAAAGAAAAGAAGCAGTACTCATACATAAAGCAAATCGAAACAAAACTTTCCTTTGAGTATCCCTACTGTCAAGAAAACGATCACTCCATGGCGGTTTTAATATATTAAGAACCTTAGCATCAAGGCTCTCAGTTATCTTTATATAAGCTTTTTCTAAACGGTTAGCAGCCATTTCAGTCTAGACTCAACAGCTGGTACTGACACACCAAATAAACCGGCTATTTCTTTTTGAGATTTTCCTTCTTTTAATACCAATAATAAAAGCTTATCTTTTGGCATAAGAAGACTTCCAGCAAAGTAATTTGCCTCTGTTTCTTGATTTTCTGGATCCCCTTCTTTTGAATAATCCTGCAAATCTATTCTAAAGCTATTTGAGTTCTTATGTAGAACATAATGTCCTAACTCATGCGCCAAAGTGAATGATTTAGTAGTATCAGACTGACTCGAGTCTAATATAATTTTCGCGCTGTAAGAAACTTCTCCCCCCTCTTCTTTTTCAAGCCAAGTTATAACGCCTTTCACCTTTTTCCCCTCATAGGGAGGTAATTCAGTCTCAAGAACTTCCACTCCTAATGCCTTTGCTATATCTGACAAGCTATTTTCTGGGTAAGAAAGTCCCGTATCAAGTTTTATTCTCTCAACAGATTTATCTATATCTATTCTCTTTTCTTTATCTATATGAGACATGTACTCATTATACACTATCTATTTAATTTTATATTCCAACAGCAAATATATGTATCGTATTTCCTCAAAAAACTTACCTTCTTGAACGAAAGAAAACTCTTCCGCGCAACTAAAGTTTTGCGACATATATATCTCCCAAATAATGACACCCGAATTGAATATATCTACGGGAGTCATAGTAGAAAATCTAGATATACGACAGTGCGGCGCGGATGAGCTTGATAATAAGCTCCCAGATCCAGATCATGAAGTTGATTACCGTATTGATAATCTCCCGCAAGCTGATGCCGATATGCTCTTCGCACCAGGCGTTCGCGGTGTTCCACAGGTTTGTAAGGCCCGATAAGCTCGTTAAAGGCGCCGTAGGGAGCGTATTTCCCGGCGTGGGGGCGTTTTGGGTGTCGATGAGCGGCACGTTCTCCTTCACCTTGTTGATGAGTTTCATGGCATCCTGCACCAACCCGGACGAGTTGATGTTGAACTGCAAATTCTGGACTCCCTGGGGATTCGTGTTCACATTCGCATCCTGCGCGCCCGCGACGAGCGGCATTGATACGGCGGCGATAAGGACGATGGTAAGATATTTCATTTATCGGCTTCCTTTGATGGAAACGACGTTTTCGTTCGGGAGGTAATCCATGGGATCGATAGTAACGCCCAGTGGCACGAGTCCTGCTGCGGGGGCAATCGCCTTAAATTCCATGCTTGCCGACCAGTATACCCCGAAATGGAGATGCGGTCCCGTGGCATATCCCGAATTTCCCGAATATCCTATAAGATCTCCTGCTTTCACTATATCACCATTCTTGACGACTGCACGCGAAAGGTGTGCATAGAGAGTACTCAGGTTATTTCCGTGCTTTATGAGGATGTAGCGGCCGTACTGGTATTTTTTCCATCGTGAAGTCCCCTTGTCGTTGTTGTCGGTGCGCCATATCATGCCATCCGCCGCCGCGTATATGGGAGTGCCGACGCTTGCGGCAAAATCGACTCCGCTATGGAACTGGGTGCGATAGGCGCGCGCCGCGAACTTGGTAGGTCCGTAATACTGCGTCACGACCGGGTTGGTAACCGGGAACGCGAGTACGCCGGGACGCTTCGTGGGAAGAAGCGACGGATCGAATCCGGCGCGAAGTTTGTCTTCAATATCCCCTATCACCTTGCTGATTTCGGACTGCTGCTCATCGAGTTGATCGATCTGCTGCTGGTAAAGTTTTTCCTGATTTTTGGTTTGGGCAAGAAGATCGTTTTTCTCGCTCTGTTGATCCTGGAGGATGTATTGACGGTTTTTCAGGTTGCTCTGCTCCATCTCTTGCGCGGATTTCTTCTGGTGTTCCTCTTGGACTTTCTCCGCGAGCGCCACTTGGAGCGCGCGAAGTTCGCTGATATTTTTCGTAAGGGAATCCGTGAGCGTTACGAGCGAACTTGCTCCATCCAAACTTCCGGAAAGGTTTCCTTCCCTAAGCACGAGATAAAGAAGGTTCTCGTGATCGCGTTCCTGGAGTTCAATGAGAAGCCGGGTGATCGCCGCCTTCCGTTTTTCGATGTCACTCCCCGCGTTCGAGATATTTTGATGGAGCGAATTAATCTCGAGCGTAAGTTTTTCGATATTTACCTTGCTTGACTTGATTAAGAGATCCATCTGACCGATCTGATAGTTCAAACTCTTGACCGTACTCGAAAGCGTTTGTTTCGATTTGCTTACTTCCTCGAGCTGGGCTTCGAGCGCGTCGCGTTTTGCCTGAATCTGCTGCAGCTCGGCGTTTTTCTGATCAATCATATTCCGGAGATCGGAAGAAGATGCGGCAGGAGAAGAAGTCGCGGCTTCCTGGGCTCGAAGCAAGGGGACTCCGGTAAAGAGTCCCGCTACGACGGCGGATACCGCGATCCAATACGATATTCTTCTTATCGATTGAGCGCTCATGATTCCATTTTTCCGATCGCGATCTTGATTCTCCGCACCGATTCTTCCTTCCCGAGCGCTTCCATGATTTCCGCGGGTCCCGGAGAAGCCTCTTTTCCGGAAAGCGCAACGCGGAGCGGCCACAATACCTCTCCCCTGCCACGCTTTTCCGTGATTGCTCCCAGATATTGTTCTATCGTATGTTTTTTGAATTCATGCGGCGGCACTTCCTGTATCACGTTCAGCGCGAAGCCGAGATTATCGAGAATCGCCGCAAGGGGCGTGTCGTTCCAGACAAGAAGTTCTTTTTCGTATTCCGGGAGTTCGAAGAAAAACCCGGCGAGATCTTGGAAGTCGGAAAGATGCTTCACGCGTTCTTTTTCGATGTGAATCACTCCTTGAAGCAGCTCTTTCTTTTTATGCCACACGGACGGCACGAACGGTTCGAGAAGTTCGGCAAGGGTTTCATCCGGCGTGTTCTTGATGTGCTGGGCATTCAGCCATTCGAGCTTCTCGGGGTTGAATATGCCGCCTGATTTCTGCACGCGTTTTAAACTGAACTCTTCGAGTATCTCCCTCACGGTCAGCACTTCGCGGTCTTTTTCGGGGTGCCATCCCAAAAGCGCCAGAAAATTGAAGACCGCCGAAGCGAGATACCCCGCCGTCTTATATTCGTACATCGAAGCATCAAGATATCGCTTCGAGAGTTTTTTATGATCCGGTCCCAGAATGAGCGGGAGGTGCGCGTAATGCACGTGAGGAAGTCCGAGCGCGTCCTGGATCGCAATCTGCTTCGGCGTGTTCGAGAAATGATCGTCGCCGCGAATTACGTGCGTAACTTTCATTTCGTAGTCGTCGACTACTACCGCGAAGTTATAGAGCGGCCCGCGGAGTGATTTTGCGATGATAATGTCGCCGATGAGAGAGGCGTCGAATGAAGCTTTCCCGTGCACCGCGTCCTGAAAACTGATTGTCGTTTCCGGCATCTTAAAACGTATCACCCCTTCCCCCTTCTTTACTTTTTCCGCGGCGACGTCCGGCGAGAGCGATTTGCATTTGCCGCTGTAGCGCGGAGGAAACCCCTGGCTTAGTTGTGCCTGGCGCTCCGCTTCCAGCTCTTCGGGAGTGCAAAAACAATAATATGCCTTCCTCTCTTCAAGGAGTTTTTTGAGGTGCGATTCGTAGACGGCGCTTCGCTCGCTTTGACGAACGACCGGCTCGTCGGAAACAATCCCCAGCCATTCGAGGGTTTTTAAAATCCCCTCCTCATATTCTTTTTTCGAGCGCTCCTTGTCGGTATCCTCGATCCGGATAAGAAACTTACCGCCTTCTTTCTTTGCAAAAAGCCACGCAAAAATGGCCGTTCTTGCGTTTCCCAGGCTAAACGGGCCTGTTGGGGAGGGCGCAAATCGTACTCGTACAGGCATTTCCTAGATTATATCGCCTTTTTGGGCCTTTTTCCACCCGTATGCAACCCTAAGAGTTCATCTATCGAGGCCGGGCCTCGATAGATTGGATTTCTCCTTAACGCATGAACCACCAAGTAAAACTCGGTGGTTCGAATAGAATTATTCCTAAAAATTTACAACTACTCGTGCCCAGATCTGATCGCTTCTTCCAGTCATAAGGTGGAACTGGTAAGCAATAACCAGGGTAGAATTGTTGAGCGGGAGAACGACGTGAGGGCCGATTGATACCGTTTCATTTTTCCCTTTCAATGTGTTTTCCGTCTCGATGCCTATCGCTCCTATGTTCTTAATTAACGATGGAGAGTAATCGATGGAATAGAAGACGTAAATGGAATTTTCCTTTCCGGGATCTATCCATTCGACATTCAGGAATCTGGAGATTTCATCGGTAGTTAATGAATGACGTATGTCGATTAGTGGCGTCGCTTTCCCTTTTTGCATGAAGATACCTCCCATTGCTTCTAGCCACCATTCCGACTTTTGTTCGACGTCATGAGAACTGTAGCGGGGGCCGAGTACTACGAACCATTTGTCAGGCGTACTTACCATGTTTGGACAAACAGTCCATGTTGCAATCCCGAAGTCTGAATCAGGGATATTCTTCACTCCATGAAACAGCAAACGGAGATTGTAGCTTTGAGCAAAAGTAGGGATAGAAATTAAGGAAAGAAGAAAAAATAAAATACAGATCGTACGGAGCTTTTTCACGTTGCACCTATGATTTAGTTAGTAAAGTTACAGCTCTTATTTATGGGCCAATTATAACACGAAAATAGAGAGAAAGTCAAGGTTTCTCTGATGAATAAAAAATATCGAGGCTGTGGCTGATTCGATTTTCTTAGCGACGTAAGGAGCTTAGAAAATCAATCATCCTGAGGAGCGAAGCGACGTAGGACTTACCTTATCAAAACTATAATTTCGATAGATTGTCACTTTTATCTCGATGTTGAGGTAAGCCCGAGCACGCCGGATATCACTCCTACTATCGCTTTTGCGGCATCGGGTTTGGAAAATATCTTGGCGGCGGCGCTCATTGCGGCATACGCGTCCTTGTCGTTCAAAATCCTTCCAATCTGCGATTCCACCACGTGTAGCGAAAGATTCGATTCTTCGACGACTACGGCCGCTCCCCCCTTCGCATATTCGTAGGCATCAATGCGTTGATGATCGTTCGCAGATTCCGAAAGCGGGATAAGGATTGATGGCTTACCGAATGCGGCGATCTCGAAAATATCGCTTGCGCCCGATCGTGAAATGACAAGATCGGCCGCACCGTATGCCGTCTCCATTTCCCGAACCGACATGAATCCGGCCATTTTGTAGCGGTGTTTGGTCTCACTGTCGAGTTGGCCGATCATGGAATCCGCCAAGAGTTCTGATTCCTCGACATTCGCGGAACCGACCTGATGATACAACTGAAAATTCTGGAGCAGCTTGTCGAGATTGTCGAGCACGAACCGGTTGATGCGCACCGAGCCCTGCGATCCTCCAAGAATGAAAAGAAGCGGCATTTCCTCCTTGAACCCGAGCGGGAGTTTTCGCTCCGATGTTTGTATCTTTGACGCTTGAATCAATTCCCCGCGTATGGGATTCCCGGTAGTGACGGTTTTCTTTTTCGGGAAGAAACTCTCCGCGCCTTCGAACGAGACGCAGATTTTTTTCGAAAATTTCGCCGAGAGGCGGTTTGTGAGTCCCGGCGTCGCATCCGATTCGTGGATTACAACGGGAATACGATAAAACCATGCCGCAAAGACGACGGGAAACGCACCCGTACCGCCTTTTGAGAATACAAGATCAGGCATAAGCGTGTAGAGCCGGGCGAGCGCCTGAATAATGCTTATAAAAAACTTCGGAACGTCGAATACGTTGCCAATCGAAGCATAGCGCCTTATTTTGCTTCCCAGGATAGTGCGTACGGGGATATCGCGTTCCAGAAATTCCGACTGCAGGGAACTTCTCGGTCCGACATAATATACCTCGATTTCTTGCGGTATCTTCTTCAGTTCATCCGCAATCGCAAGAAGAGGATAGATGTGTCCCCCGCTCCCTCCGCCCGTAAGTACGATACGTTTGGTCATTAATTTTCAATTACCAATTTTCAATTTCCAATCAATTTCGTAATTTTAAAATTTTCGCGATTTTAGAATTAATTGATCATTAGTCATTGAAAATTAGAAATTCCCGTTTATCTTCTCCTTGAAATCGTAACAAGAATGCCGCTCATGGTCAAAAAAACCGCGAGCGCCGTACCGCCGTAGCTTACGAACGGAAGCGGAACGCCCGTAAGCGGAATAAGTCCCGAGTTCGCACCGATATGCACGAATGCCTGGAGCCCTATGAGCGTCGAAAATCCCATCGCTGCGAGGCGTCCGAATCCGTCAGGCGCCTTCTTTGCGATCGATAGTCCGCGCCAGACGAAAAACAGGAAGAAAAGAATGAGTGCCGCGGAGCCCACGAACCCGAGCTCCTCCCCTATAACCGCGAAGATCGAGTCCCCGATCGGTTCGGGAAGATAATGGAGTTTCGTCGTCGAGCGTCCGTACCCTACGCCCCACAGTCCTCCCGATCCTATCGCGATCAGCGTTTGGTTGATTTGGTACGTTTTCCCGAGCGGGTCCGCCTGGGGATTCATGAAACTCAGGATGCGCTGCATGCGGTACGGCGTTATAAAGATAAGAAGGACGAGCGCGACCGCTGCGACGACGCCGATCCAGAATAAATAGCGCATCTTCGCGCCGGCGGTGAAGTACATCGTGATAACCGAGATAAAAATCAGAACCGCGGTCGTCGTTGCGGGCTGGAGAATAAGCGGCACGATCACGAATCCGAGGAGTACGAGCATCGGGAGAAATCCGTGAACGAAGCTCTTTGCTCTCGTTCGGTTTTTCCCGATCCATGCGGCCATATAGATCAAAAAAGTGAATTTTACGATCTCTCCCGGTTGAAATCCGACGCCGCCGATCGTAATCCAGCGATCCGCGCCCAACGCCCGGAATCCCAGAGGACTGAAGACAAGAAGCAACAGTACGATGCTCACGAAAAGCGCCGGCAGGCTTATTTTTTCCCACATCTTCAAGGGAAACAGGAGCGCCAGGAAAAATCCTATGAGGCCGGGAATGAGGCCGTAGATAATCTGATGCTTCAGATAATAATAACTGTCGCCGAACTTTGTTTTTGCGAGATCGGACGAGGCGCTCGTGAGCATCACGAGTCCGAATACGACAAGAATAATGAGAAATACGATGAATACGTAATCGGGAGTGCCTCCCTTTGTAAGTCGTGGAATAAACTTCATGGTGGGCGGCGCGTTACGGATGAGGAGCGCGAATCACCCGACCTCTGGAGGCGTTCTTCAGGATTCCTCCCTCCATTGCCTGTGTCCCGTTTACAAATACCGTTTCCGGCCTGTAATCGCGGAGGATAACGAGGTCGGCATAGTAACCTTCTTTAAGCGCCCCTCGTTTCTCAATACCGTATTTTTCCGAAGGAAGACCGGAAAGCTTATAAATCATTTTTTCGAGCGGCATCTTCTTTTTCTCCGCCCATTCGAGAAGCGTGCGGATCGGATGTTCTTCTTTCCTTGTCATGTGGCCGTGCAGAGAGACGAGCGAGCGCGGGTGACTCAAAAGATGTTCGAACGCGGATTTTCGTACGCCTTCGTACGAGATACGCGCGCGGAGTTTCGTGAGATGCATGAACGCGAGAATCGCCCGAGGAAGCTGGATGCCTCGGTCCGCGGCAAAAGACGAGAGCGTTGTTCCGCGAAGGAAGTTTAACGACGGAGGAACGTCCGCGATGACCATCCTCTCCCCTTTCTGTTTGGTTATTTTTCTGAAATGCGCGATGAGGCGATCTTTTGCGTGTTTTTCCCCGAGTGCGCTTGTCATCGCGTTTAAACTTCCTTCTCGGAACCAGTGCGGCAGGAATGCGGTGAGAGGGAGTGTCGCTACGGGAAACGGACAGACATCGAAGTGAGTATTGGTGCTTTCCACCTCCTGGTCGAGAAGCCGTAACGCGTCCTCGTACTCTTCGGTGACGAAAAGGGATTGTGGATGCCGGAGTTCGATATTCGCATTCGATTCTCTTGCGATGACGAATGCCTCTTCTATCGGCGCTATCGGATTATCGTCCGTGACGCGGGGACGAAACACTCCCGTTGCCTTCTTCTCGGCGATAACCTTAAAAAGCGTGATACATTCGCTGAGCGGCATAGTTTCCGAATGCGGAAGACTCATATCGATCGAGCAGCCCAACGCCCCTTCGAGGAGCGATTGTGAAAGCAAACGCTTCGCCGCTTCGATCTGATGGACCGTCATGTCTCTTCCCGGATCGGCTCCGCATGCGCTCCGGAGCGTATATCCTCCGACGAGGGTTCCCCAATTCACGCCAAGCTCCCTTTTTTCGAGTATTGCGAGGAATTCTTTCACCGAGCTCCAATGGGCGTTCGGGAGGGCGCTCCCCCACTCCCGCATTGCGGCGCCTGTTTTCGAAGAGAAAGGCGCGAAGGAAACGCCGTCGTTTCCCCCAATGACCGTCGTAACGCCTTTTCCGAGGAGCGGTGACGCCGAAGCGGGGTTCAGGATGCCGTTCGGTCCTTCCCCGTTGAAGCCGACCTCGATGAAACCGGGAGTCACTATCGCACCGGTCGCGTCGATTGTCGTACTTACGCTGTCTTTCCGAAAACTTCCGAGCCGCGCGATTTTCGTTTCCTGTATGAGTACGTCCGTTCTTTGAGGCGGCGCGCCTGTCCCGTCATATACTGTTCCGTTTTTTATAAGAATACTCATAATGCGAAATTTAAAATTTAAAAATCAAAGTGAAAAGTTTTCGTTTTATTACGCGAACTGGGCAAGGAAGAACAGCACGAGTCCCAAAACCGTCGTAAGAGCGCCGATAATCCAAAACCGCATCGTGATCTGGCTTTCGGGCCATCCGAGCGCCTGGAAATGGTGATGAATCGGCGTCGAATGAAATAATTTTTTCTTCCGCAGCTTCTTGCTCGCTACTTGAAGAATCACGGAGCAAGATTCAAGGATCAAGACGGAAGCGAAGAACGGAAGAAAGAGTGCGGTATTCGTAAGCATCGCGATTACGCCCAGCGTAATTCCCAGAGACATTGATCCCGTATCTCCCATGAAAAATTTCGCGGGATGAATGTTGAACCATAAAAATGCGAGGAGCGATCCTATGATTGCCGCCTGCATAACGGCGAGATCGTACCGATGCAAGACGAACGAGACGACAGTAAGCGCGACAAACGAGAGAAGAAGCACGCCGCCCGCAAGACCATCGAGTCCGTCCGCTTCATTTGCGGAGAATGCGCTTGCAACAAGCACGAAAATGAAAAACGGAATGTACCACCAACCGATATCGAATGTTCCTATGAACGGGACGTACAAGGTATCCCATCCGAGACGAAAATAGAACCACCATGCCGCGAGCACCGCGACCCCGGTATAGAGAAGAAGCTTATGTTTCATCCTTAGCCCGCCGCCGTGCGGTCCCTTTCCTCTAATTCCCATAAGATCGTCGATGAGCCCAACAATCGCCGCGAGAAATAGCGCCGCAAGCGGAAGATATGTCTCGGAGCGGTTCACGAAATTGAAATAGTCCGCAAAGCCGTCGAACAGGTTCCCGAACGCGAAAAAAAGAAAAGCGAGACCGAGCACCGTAGCCCAGACGATAATGCCGCCCATCGTGGGCGTACTCGCCTTGTCTTTGTGAAACTGATGGAAAATAGGCGCGCTCTCCTTGTCGCGGATGTTGTTTTTTCTCAGGTTGAAGCGTTCAAGAAGGCGGAATACGAACGGCGTAAGTATCAGCGCAACCGTGAAGGAAAGCGCGAACATAATGAGCACTCGCGTTGCGGCAAACACAATCATAGAGTATTCCAATTATACCACGACTTTTTCATCAAGCCACGGCTTTTCGGGTTATACTCCGGTGGGATTGGAGAAAAAAATGACGAATGTTTTCCAGAGAATGACGATATCCAGCCATACGGACTGGTGTTCGAGATACTCCTTGTCAAACTCAAGTTCCCTAATGAAGGGAAGAAGCGACGCTCCCCGCACCTGCGAAAGCCCGGTAAGTCCCCCGCGTGCTTGGGTAATTACCCTGTACTTCTCGGGATACTGCGCCACTTCCTCCGGTTCGTGCGGACGCGGACCCACGAGCGCGAGACGCCCCTGGAGAACGTTTATTACCTGCGGAAACTCGTCAATTCTGAGCTTCCTGAGCCATTTTCCCGCCTTCGTGACCCGGGGGTCGCGCGTCATCTTGAAGAGCGGTCCGTCCTTGCGTTCGTTGAATTGCAGAAGCTCCCGTTTCATCTCGGGGGCGTTTTTCACCATACTTCTGAACTTGTATACCTTCACGATTCCTCCCTCGCTTACCCGATCGAGCTCGACAAAGACGGGGAGTCCGCTTTCGAGAAAAATCGCGAGCATCGCGAAGGGGTAAAACGGGAGAGTGAACGCAAAAGCGATGGAACCAATCACGAGATCGAAGATGCGTTTGGAGGTGCGGTAGGAATATTCGGAGGCCCGGTTTCCCCCTCGCGGAGGCCGGGCCTCCTTGTTTTGGTTCATCGTTTGAAGGTCGTCAGTCATTTATCGTTATGGTAAACTCCCCTCTCCCCTTTTCACCTTTGAAATACTCCTTTGCTTCTCCCGGCGTACCGCGCCAAATTTCTTCATGCAATTTCGTGAGTTCTTTCCCCACGACGATGTTTTGGTTTTTTCCAAATGCTTTCTCGATTCCTTCCAGGGTCTTCTGAAGCCGATGCGGCGATTCGTAAAGAACAATAGGACGGACTTTGATTTCGACGAGATTCTTGAAGAACGTCTCCCTCCCTTTTTTGTGGGGCGGGTACCCTACGAACGTGAATTCGTTGGTATTAATTCCCGCTACCGAGAGGAGTGCGGCGACCGCGGAGGCGCCCGGAACCGGTACGATGCGGGTGTCCGGAGCATATTCGCTTATGTAATTTACGAGTTTCGATCCGGGATCGGCTATTCCCGGCGTGCCCGCATCGCTCACGAACGCTACATTTTTTCCCGTTTGAAGAAACTCGGCAACTTTTTTATAAAAAGAATCGTGCGCGTATTCATCGGCGCGCCACACGGGTTTCCGAATGTCCAGATGATTCAGTATTTTTTGTATCACCCTCGTGTCCTCGGCGAGTACCAAATCGGCTTCTCGCAAAACCTCAATTGCGCGAAGCGTGAGGTCTTTCAGGTTTCCTATCGGCGTGGCAACGATGTAGAGTGTAGCCATTTTCTTCAGTCGTTTTGTTCGGAAAGCTCTTGTTCGAGTATGGAATCATTATCGCCGAAAAGGAATCTTCCTTTGAATTTTTTCCCCTTAAGAAAGAGCGGGAGCCAGAACACATCATCCGGCCACATCGCTTCATACGGAATTTGATCAACGTGAAACCACTCGGGTTTCATTTCTTCGCTCTCTTTTGGGGTACCGGAAAAGCCGTTCACTCTGAATATGTGAACTTCGAGGATTTCCGGATTTCCCTGAAATTCGAATTCAATAATCCCTCGTTTTTCAAGGTCACGCGCAACGACGCTGATTTCCTCGAGAACTTCCCTTTTTGCCGCGTCTTCGATTGTTTCCCCTTCCTTTAATTTTCCCCCAAAGCCGTTCCATCGTCCCGCGCCGAATCCGCGCTTTTTCATCCCGAGGAGCACCCGCGGGTGTTCATGGATGATACAAAGGGTAAGAGGCCTTCTCGGCGTGACTTTAGAGGTCTTTATTGTAGATTCTTCCATTCGAGTAATTATCCAGCGCTTTCTTTACCGGAAAGAATATCGGATTTGGGAGATTGGCGAGGGGAAACCATTTCCATTCGGTTATCTCGTCCGGTTCTTTCGTTTCGGGTTCACCTTCGAATGCCTCGCAAAGAAATCCGATCGTCACGAAATGAGCCGTCTCGGTCCGGTCGTTGGACACGCTTATGATCCTTAGCTTGTTTTTATCGATACGAATGCCCGTTTCTTCGAATGTTTCCCGATATGCTCCGTCTTCGAAGTTCTCGCCGAAGTCGAGTTTTCCTCCGGGGAACGTCCAGGTGCCTTCGCCGTGGAGCGCGCTATCGGCTTTTTCGGGTTCGTCGTGCCGTTTTCCGAGCAATATTTCCCCATCTTTTAGAAGCATCACGCCGATGCCGATGCCCATTTTCCTTTTATCTTCCATGTTGGTTTTTCTTTTTTCCTACAACATCGAAGTATTTCGCAAGGAGCCACGAACTTGACTGTATCTTCCCGCCCTTCCCTACGTTGTACACGATCCTTATTCCGGCTTTCTCACATGTTCGTATGTCTTTAAAAAGCGAAGAGTTCGGGTTTGCGGCGTCTTTCTTATTTCTGTCGCCTCCGTTCGCGAATACGTGAGGGCGGAGATATGAAAGCTCTTTCGATATGCTCATGTCTTTCGGATTCTGCGGATGTTTCGAAATAATCACTTTGTCGACGCATTCGATCGCCTCAATAAGCTCTTTCCGTTCCTTGTCCGACATAAACACATATCCCTTTTTCTTCCTGAGCCAGTTATCGTTATTCAAAATCACGACGAGCGTGTCTCCGAGCTTTTTCGCTTCCTTGAACATTCGGACGTGGCCGACGTGAAGCGGGTCGAAACCTCCCGATACCGCCACCGTCACCTTTTTCTTTTTTGTTTTCTTCATTTCTTTTGTTTTGCGAGAGATTCCCAAACGCTTTTCAAATCACGTACGTATTGGAATACATGCGGGAGGAATTTCATGTGCGTGTATTTTTTCGACAGTAATTTCTTGCAATCAAACGCTTTTAGTTCGGCAACCTCGTTTCTGTCGAATCCGTAAGGGCCGTCGTGAATGCCGTAGAAGAGATAATTGAACTCCGATTGTATTTTTGAGCGATAAGGATAAATTCCTTTGAGTAACAATGAACATGAGATACCGAGTTCTTCTGACAATTCCGCCTGTGCCGTCTGATTGATGGTTTGTCCCGCGGCTTGGTGTCCTCCCGCGATATCCCAAAGGCCGGGAGCGATAACGAGATTCTCGCTTCTCTTTTGGAGAATTATTTCTCCCCTGCTGTTGAAAATGGCTATATGGGCTGCTCTATGAAAACGATTCCTGTCGTTGTGTGCGTCTCTTTTTATTATCTCGCCGATTACCTTGTTGTTTCGATCAACCTCCACCAATATTTCGTCCGTATTGGTGTTCATCGTTCTGATCGCGAGGTCAATTTCTCCCACTATCTTTTTGTTCAGTGAGTACGCTCTTTTGAGTCTTAGAAGTTTATCTTTTGTGACCCACTTAAAGCCGCTCATTTGGATATTTTTCCTCGGCGTACCCGAAAGATATTCAAAAAGATAAAAAAGAGTCACGCCGTATGATCTCTTATCCGTTCCTCTGTCCGATATGGCGGTAACGAGTTTTTTAAGGCGCGCCTTCACTCCCGGAGCCTCGTTCTTCAGAATTCGGAGAGCCGTTTCCTGCGGTGTCTCCGTGTATCGCATACGTCCTCCCGGGAAGAGCCATTTCTCCCAATCCTGCTTTTGAGCGGCGCTCGCCTTATTGCGGCGGCCGATGAGATATTTATTTTTCTTCACGATTACGAGATCTACGTTCAGAATCGGAGGTATTCTCGATGTCAGTTCGGCTATCTGTTGTTCTTTTGTGACTTGAAAGGATTTTTGCGGCATAAGATCTTCTAATGTTCTTTCCTGTACTCCTTCTTTATTTTCCAATAGAGGGAATCCTTCCCCGATCCGGATTTTTTCTTGGCGTGTTTTTTCATGAGATGCGCCGGATATTTCTTTGCGGAATGCGCGAGTTTCTCTTCGACTATTTTCTTCGTATCCAGCTTGAGAAGCACCGCGAGTTCGAGCGCATAAATCAGGACGTCGGCGAGTTCTTTTTTTATTTCTTCGATTTTTTCCTTGTTCCCGCGGACTTTTTCAAGCGTCGGATTTTCCCACTGAAAACATTCAAGGAGCTCCGCTCCCTCGATCATTATCGATTTTGCGATATCTCCCGGGAGAAGATGATCCCATCCCCGTTCCTTCAGGTACTTATGAGTTGTTTTCTCGAGTTCCCGCATTTTTTGATATTGTATACTGATTTTTCGCCCCGCACCACGGGCAAAACCAGCTTCGCTTCGATCTCGGGGCATCCCCTACCGACCACCATTTGTCGCATGTTCCGCATCGGAAATGGTGAAGCAATTCGATGGTGCGTTTTATATTCTTCTTTTTCATGTGAAAAATTATTCCCCGATGTACTCGAATCGCGGAATTTTCTTGCCATTTACTTCGACTTCTTCAAAAAACATCGCAGCGGGCCGTATCCAGTAATGGGATTCGCCCGCCCTCTCGCCGGTAATGTGTTTGTAGACAGCGAATTCTTCAAGTGTCTCGCTGTGAAGTGCCGTACCGATCACTTCCATCACATCCCCTTTGAAATGCTTATACTTCCCCGGTTTTATTTTTCCAGTTTCTGCCATGTGTCTCAATTAGTTTTGACAATATTTCATCTTCATTTTAGCATTACTTCAACTAAATGGAGGAGGTACCTTGAAATCAGTAAGAATCCAACCTGCCAGTAATGGGAAACTGTTGATTGATATTGTGTGTAATTGTGGGAGGAATGGTCTGCTGGATAAAGAATCTGGCGACAAGAGTTTTAAACATGGAGTCAACACCCGTGAG
Source organism: bacterium (assembly GCA_021814165.1). Taxonomy (GTDB): domain Bacteria; phylum Patescibacteriota; class Minisyncoccia; order UBA6257; family GWB1-50-10; genus JAKAHD01. The sequence continues at coordinate 134,146 of JAKAIX010000001.1, read as the reverse complement.
GATGAAAGGGATAAAGTTCTTGTGTGTGAATGCGGAAAAGAATACCGCATTTATTCGCAGGGAAACCATATTCATATCTCTGATTTATGACAGTTCATCGCATCACCTGCCAGGATGAAAATCTTGGCAGGCTTCCTTTTTATTTTGATAAAAACTTTTCTATAGCGCTCTTAATTACCTTAAACATTTTCTCGTGTCCCCTTGAGTTTGGATGCAGGCCATCCTCAAGATCTTCAATATTGATCACTTCCCCCGTATCTATGTGGTCAAAGTTGTTTCGTTCACAAAACTCTTTAATAACCGAGTCATACCTATTTATACTCTCATTCTTATAATATCTTCCGGGAATACCACGAGGCCTTGGCGTTGTTTTTGATTCATCAACACGAATAAGACCTATGAAGACGATTGTATTAGTAATTGTCCTTGCAATCTCTATTAGTTTTGAGAGGTTATCTTTGAATTTATCAAGGCTCACATTATAATCACCCTTCGTTTGCATGTATAACGAATCATTGATTCCTATAGCAAATATAACCACCTTTGGTTCTCTTGTTTTTGCTTCGTTTTCGAAACGTTTCAGTAGGTCCTCGGTGGTGTTACCCGGAATACCGAGATTGTAAACATTGACGCCATTATGATTCTCCAAGCAGTATGATTTTAGTCGTTCAACCCAGCCTCCTTTTTCAAAGTCGTGTGCACCCCACGTTATACTGTCTCCAAAAACACAAATATTCATATAGTTATTCTACTAGAGTTTTTCCAAGCTTCGAGGTTATATCTTCGATAATATCGTATTCGATTATTATATCGGCAATGCCTCTCGTCGTGTCTTTTATTTGCGTTCCTCGCTTCATAATAACAATGATTCTTTTCCCTAGCGCGTATGCTATCCCCGCCTCGATCGCCCTTCCCGTGGGCTTATCGGTCATGTCTATGAGAAGCGCATCCGATTTTTCTATTTCTTCCTTGGCTCTCTTCATCAGTTCCTTCGGATCGTCGAATACCTTCTGGTAGTGTTCCACGTCTCTCACAAAACAAAAATCCTCGAAACCGGCGTTTCGCACCGCGGCACATACCCTTTTTGTTTCCTCTTCGGAATCGCCGAATGATGCGGTGACGAGTATTCTCATAGATCAGTTGTGTCTTCCCTCCGTTTGGACTGTTCTTTCTAGGATCGGTTCAAAAAGTTCCAGCCAGTGTCCGTTCGGATCCTCGAAAGTCAGGAGCTTTCCATAGGATTCGTTTTTCACCTCTCCTATTGTTTTTACCCCGTTCTCTTTGAATCGTTTTTCCATCGCTTCAATGTCGTTTGTTTGAAGCATGATTCTCGTTTTTTGCGGCTCCACTTTCTCACTTTTATTGCGTTCCAAGAGCCCGAAGGAAGTTTCCCCAAGGTCGAATTCCACCCAGTTGCCTTCCTGGAATTTGAGTTTCAGACCAACAACTTTTTCGTAAAACCTCCTCGATTCCTCAATGCTCTTTACATAAATCCAAACGGCGTAGATCTTTCGAATTGTTACCGATTCATCTCCCATGACATTTCTTATATCCACGCACTAAAACTTTTGGTTTAGTGCGGGACCTCGCTTCGCTCGTTTCTTTCTTAAGCGTTCTTACCATGACAATGCTTGTATTTCTTCGGTGTCCCATCTGCCTTTTTCGCTCCGCACCAGCAGGGATCGTTTCTTCCGATATTCTTGTGCTCGGGCGGAGGCGTTTGTTGCGGCGCTTGCGTTTGTACCGCAAATGCTCTGAGATCGACATCGAGAATCTGGAACACGGTCGAAAAGAGCATTGATTCAAACGCGTTATTCAGCCGTTCGTAGAGTCCGTGCGCTTCCCGCCGGTACTCGACGAGCGGATCATGCTGGCCGTAGGCGCGAATGTTCACCGATTCCCGGAGCGCCTCGAGATTTTCGAGATTGTCGATCCAAAGGGTGTCCAGAATCCGCACCATATGCTGCGCGATTATCATCGCGCGCTCCGGTTCGAGTGCCTCGGGAACCTTTTTTATATTCGCTTCTATTTCTCCGATCTGTTTTTCCCGTTCCGGATTCGCTTCATCCATTTCGTTCAGTTCAATCTCGTTTCTTAGCGCTTCCGTTGCGTGCGTCGCGAAGTGCTCGAGCGTTTCTTTGAGAATCGGCAAAATTTCGTTTTTGTCCCCCGCTTCGAGCAGTTTTTCGCGGCGCGCGTAAAGCGCCGTGCGCTGTTTGTTCAATACGTCGTCGAAATCCAAAAGATGGCGGCGAATATCGAAATTCGCTCCCTCCACTTTTGTTTGCGCCTGGTTTACGGATTTTGCGACCATCTTCGATTCGATCGGCACGTCCTCCGGAAAATTCAGCGTTTCCATGAGTCCTTTGATGCGATCTCCTCCGAAGATGCGGAGCAGATCGTCCTCGAGCGAAAGATAGAACTGGCTTACGCCGGGATCTCCCTGCCTTCCCGATCGTCCGCGGAGTTGGTTGTCGATGCGCCGCGCTTCATGGCGCTCGGTGCCGATAACCTGGAGCCCCCCCGCGTCTTTCATTTTTTGCGTTTCTTCCGGATTCGGCGGGTTGCCGCCCAAGACGATGTCCACGCCGCGGCCCGCCATGTTTGTCGCGACGGTGACCGCCCCCGCGCGTCCCGCCTGCGCGATGATTTCACCCTCGCGTTCGTGGTTTTTTGCATTCAGCACCTCGTGAGGAATCGCCGCGCGCGAGAGGTAGCCGGAGATAATTTCGTTGTTTTGAATGGAGGTCGTACCGATCAAGACCGGCCTCCCCGCTTCCCTCGCTTCTTTCACCGCCCTCACAACCGCGTTGTATTTCGCGTCTTTCGTTTTGTAGATCGCGTCGGGAAAGTCTTTGCGGACGAGCGGCCGGTTCGGAGGAATGCTTACGACATCGAGGTTATATACCTTGTGGAACTCTTCCGCGGAGGTCTGTGCGGTACCCGTCATGCCGGAAATCTTTTTATAGAGACGAAAGTAGTTTTGAATGGTAATTTGCGCGAAAGTGCGGTTCTCTTCTTTCACCTGTACGTTCTCCTTCGCCTCGATTGCCTGATGGAGTCCGCCCGAGTAGCGGCGCCCCATAAGCATCCGTCCCGTGAACTCGTCGACGATGATGATTTCGCCGTTTCGCACGATATAGTCCCGATCGAGCTTGAAAAGCGCTTTCGCCTTGAGCGATTCTTGGAGAAAATGCACGAGACGAAGATTATCCGGCGCGTAGATATTCTCGACGCCGATCATCTTTTCCACTTTCTCGATCCCGGATTCCGTGATGGAAACCGCCTTTAGTTTTTCATCAACCATGTAATCTTCTTCTTCGTTCAGGTGCGAGGCGACTCTTGCAAAGGTCTTATAATGTTCGCTCGCCTGGACATCGGGTGCCGCGATGATTAACGGGGTACGCGCTTCATCGATCAAGATGCTGTCGATCTCATCCACGATCGCGTAGGCATGCGGGCGCTGCACCTTGTCGCTCAAGCGGAGCGCCAGATTGTCGCGCAGAAAATCGAAGCCGAATTCGTGGTTCGTACCGTACGTGATGTCCGCGTAATACGCGTCGCGTCGCGTGACGGGACGAAGAAACTTCTCAAAAATCCTGAACGATCCCAAAATGTCCCGCTCCCTGTCTTCTTCGGGATCGGTTTCGTAAGTCGGATCGTAAAGATAAGCCGCATCATGAACTATGCATGCGACTTTGAGTCCGAGAAGATCATATATTTGCCCCATCCAGATTGCGTCGCGTTTTGCGAGATAGTCGTTTACGGTCACGACATGCACGCCGTTTCCGGTGATAGCATTGAGATATGCGGGAGAGGTTGCGGCGAGGGTCTTCCCTTCTCCTGTCATCATCTCGATGATCTTCCCTTCGTGAAGCGCCATGCCGCCTATGAGTTGGACATCGAAATGCCGTTGTTTCAGGGTTCGTTTTGCCGCTTCGCGTACCATCGCGAATGCATCGGGAAGCGCATCGTCGAGCGTTTTCCCGTCGCGTATCTCTTTTTTGAGCTCCAGAGAAGCGTTCTTGAGTTCTTCGTCGCTTAATTTCTCGTATTTCGGTTCAAGCGAGCTGATAAGCCCGATTTGTCGCTCATATTCCTTGAGCGAATCTCCGGAAAATATTTTTGATAGAAATGACATATGATTCGATTTTCTTAGCGAGGTACGAGCTTTGGAGGCCCGGCCTCCAATCGGAGGTGGGGCCTCCTTGTTTTAAAAACGTTCGGGCGGATGGACCTCTCCGTCTAAGCAGCCGTGGTGGTGACCTCCAATTTTGTTTTAATGTGTGAGTGCTCAAAACCCACGGCTGCTTAGACGTTCCCACCCTTATGGTGAGTTCCCTAATATCCGTCCGCCCAGTATTAGAATAGAGTATTTTAACGGAAATTCAATCTATCGAGGCCCGGCCTCGATAGATTGCCCCTTACCAAATCAAGAGAAAAATCATAAAAACAAATAAAACCCCCTGACTTGCGCCAGGGGGATCGGAAGGGCTTTCCTTAGATTTCTCCGCTTCGGCAAGCCGTCGCAGTGAAGATAAGGAAAACTCATCACTCACACGAAGGTATTGTACCATACATTGAAAAAAAATGCAAGAGGTGTAAGGTGTTACCATGAGACAGTTCGAAAACGAGATTGTTCCGAGCGCGGAGAGCGGAATCGACTCCGCCGATAATGCTGATCTCTCCGAAGATCGGCGGGAACTCATCCGTAATTTCGAAACGACCAGGTACATCTTGGAGAAAGATTACGGGGTCGGTGATTTGTCGACGATCGAGGGGGTTCGTCTTAGAGAAATACTCGAGGAGTGTCTGCGTGAGGCCGATAAACAGGGGGAAGAACTGCTAGAATTGACCGAAATTTATGAAGATTTAAGAGAAAAGGAAGACGGCGACTCGGAGAATCTAAGAAAAGTGCAACGTAGATTGGAATCACTTTCCCGTATTTCATTCGACCCGAAGAGAGAATCGATCGCGCGCTGGCTTTATGAATTGTACGCCATCCCCCTGCGGGATATCCCCTATGAAGTGAGCGTGACTGACAAGACGACGGGCGAGACGTTCGGTTTCGTGGGTTATTATTCGCCGCGTTCGATGGAGGAGATTGCGAACAACGAAGACGATGCTGATCGAATCGATAATTTTTTCGTATCCGATGAAGCAGCGGAGAAAATGAGGGAATTGAAAGGAATGGGGCACGAAACGAGTTGCCGAGAGGAAGCGGGAGATGCATTCAGGGAGCACCTGCGAAGAGTCCGCGAGAACGCGCATCTTATCACGTCCGCGACGCCCCGGAGAAAGGCAACGAGATGAAAAGCTCCTCGTAGGAGAGTTTGAAATGAAATTCCAGTTCTTCCTCCGAGATTACCACTCTCCCCTTTTGTTTCTTGCCGGTAAGATATGCGCTCAAACGTTTTCGAGCGATCGGCTCCATGATTTTTCTTTCGATGACGTCTCCCAGTTTTCCGCCGAAAAGGAATGCGAGGAAGCTTCTTATTGCGTTCGGCCGCTGCTCCCTGAATCGGAGATCTTCGAGATTTTTTTCCGGCGCCGCGCCGCTCCACGAATTTGCGGAAAAGAACGCCTCGAGCGCTGTTCTTGAGCCGTAGATCGGAACCATGTGCCGATAGAGTTCCGCGCGATAAAAATTGAACGGTTCTTTTGCAAAACTTTTCTCCGTCACGAAATGATTAAAACAAAGCTTGTCGGGACTCGACCCTTCGTGATCGTCGAGCCGCCTCGTCCGGAGTATGGAAAAAATGAAATTAATGCAATAACGCGTCGTAAACACTCTCCCTTTTCGTACTCCGATAAGCACGTCGAAATCGGAATGGCGGCTTATATTCCCGACTGCCATCGATCCGCTCGCGACCACGAATTCCACAAATGGGATGAACCGGAACCATTTTGCCTGTTTTATAAGAAGTTTCCATTTCTCGTCGAGCAACAAATCCTGCTTTCGGCGCATCATGCCGAATCCCCTTTCGTGCGGAGAAGCGATGAAAAAGCCGTCTTCTTCGGAGAGTGTTTTTTGTTTTGTTTTTTCTTCAAGAACGCGCGCCGAATGTTCCGTTCCGCCCAGAAACGATGCCAATTCAAGAATCGAAAAAGGGCGGTTCAACGTTTTATAGAATGAAAAGAACGATTCATCCCTATTCATTGTCTTCGTGCGGTCCCTCGATCGAGGTCGTTTCTATGTGTATCGCCTCTCCGGCGATACGGAGCACGTCCTTATCAACTTTCCTGAACTCTTTGCTTGCGTTCGTGTAGTGATTGACGACCGTACCGAGCGAGATGCCGAGCTTATTGTGGTATTCCTCGTAACTCTTCAGATGTTTGCCGAGCTCTTCAACCCGCTTTCTTATCTCCTTCGCGGATTCCTCAATCTTCAGCGCACGAAGCCCCTGGAGCACCGTCTGGAGATATGCGAGAAAGTTCGTCGGCGATACGATAATCACCCTCCGTTCCTTGAAGGCGTATTCGATCATGTCTCTCGTATTTACCTTGACCGCGCCCACTTTATTCACGAGGAGATCGTAATAGATCGCTTCGGAAGGGATAAACATAAAGGCAAAGTCCATGGTATTCTCGTCGGGGCGTACGTACTTCGATGTTTCGTCAATCCTGTTTTTGAGATCGGCTTTAAACTGCTTTTCGAACGTTTCCCGCGCAGCGGGATCGCTTTCGTTTAGGATGCGCTCGTAGTTCTCGAGAGAAAATTTTGCATCGACGGGAATAATCTTGTCTTTAACGAAAATCGCGGCATCCACGATCTCGCCGTCCGCAAACTTGTACTGCATTTCGTACGAGTTCGGAGGGAGCACGTTTTTCAGGGTTTCTTCGAGGAAATATTCTCCCAGGATTCCTCGTTGTTTCGGGTTTTTCAGGATATCTTGGAGCGATTGCAGCTGGTCGGCAAAACCCATCACTTGCCGATTCGTCTCGTCGAGTTTCGTGAGGCGCTCGGTGACGTCCTGAATGATTTTCGCGCTCGTGCCGAACTGCGTTTGAAACATTCTCGTCGACTCTCCCAGTTTCGTGTCGAGCGTCTTTGTAATCTCGTTGATTTGATTCTGAAGCATGATAAGTCCCTGGTTGTCTTTCGGTTCGTTCGATTTTCTTACGAGTGAGACAAGGAAAAACAGCAGCCCCAGCATGACGAGCCCTAGTATAAGCGTGATGAGAGAGAATGTTTCCATAATCAATTTGCGGCGATAGTGACGGCGGTAATGACGAAAAGGAGAAGAGAGATAAGGAGATTTGCGACGAGAAAAACGTAAGAAAGCACCCTTTCTTTCTCAAACAGCGTTTCGCTAAGAACGAAATTAAGAATGACACACGCGAATCCCCCGAGCCAGATGCTCCAGAAATCCGTCGTACCCCCGAGAAAATCGACGCCTTGGAAGTTGTCGAAGTGGAGCACCAGAGGGTACGAGAGCCCGCCGAGTTTTGAAAACGCGAGAATCAGGCTTCCGAAAATGGCGACCCCGCTCAAGCCGGAGAGGATGATGAGCGGTTTTTGTTTGAAGATTGAAGGAATCGCTGCATGCATGATGCCTCTATTGTAGCACAGAAAAAATGGAGTGGAATCGAATATTGTCCGTCTGAGACGGACTTTTCTCTGCTATACCACCGCAAGGGTGAGCATTTCAGTTTGTAGCTCCAAGGGGAATCGAACCCCTATTTATGCCGTGAGAGGGCATTGTCCTAACCGTTAGACGATAGAGCCTTGTCGCAAATTTTCAATTTCCAATGATCAATTTTCAATGAATGTTCCGTTTGAAAATTCTAAAATTGCAAAATTAATTGGAAATTGGTAATTGAAAATTCATAGCTATTCTATTCGTACATTCCCGGCTTGGCAAGCCAGACGCGGGATTGGCGAACAAGAGAATCCTTCGCCGTTCCGGGCGACATCATGATCGCTTTTACTATCTTTTCCATTCGCACCCCCTGCGATCCTTTCACGAGCACTACATCCCCTTTTCTCATGTGCTCTTCAAGGAATAACGACGCTTCGTCGAGCGTATCGAACGAGAATATTTTCTGTTTCTGCATGCCTCCCCGCGCCGCCCCCTCGGCGATTATTTTCCCTCTCATGCCGACGGTTACGAGGAGATCTGCGGATCGCGCGGCTTGTTTCCCCACCGCTTCGTGCGCTTCGAGCGTATACTTGCCGATCTCGAGCATATCTCCCAAAACCGCGATCGCGCGTTTCGGTTTGACGCTTTTCAACGTGTCGAGCGCCTGCGTCATCGACTTCATCGCGGCGTTATACGTGTCGTCGATGATCGTCGTGTTCTTTATTCCGGGTATGACCCGCAAACGTCCTGCGGGACCCTGATAATTTCCGAGGTGTTCCGCGATCTTCGAGAAGTGAACGCCAAAAGTGAGCCCGACGATTGCCGCAGCCGCCGACGCGTATGCTCCCGTCATCCCGAGCATTCCTTTTATCTTCACCGGTACAGTGTTCCCCCCGTAGCTTAATTTAAACGAGATGCCCGCGTCCCCCCTCTCCGGATCGAGATAACTCGAGAAGTTTTTAATCTTCATGTCGGCGTCGTCTCCGAGCCCGTAGGTGATGGCATGCCCTCTCGTCTGCTGTTTCATCGCGGCGACGTATGTATCGTCGGCGTTCAGGATCGCGAAGCCCGTCGCGGGAAGCCGTTCTACGAGTTTCGCTTTTTCCTTTGCGACTCCTTCCGGTCCGGTGAAAAATTCCACATGAACGGGGATTTCTCCCACCGCCGTTACGATGCCGATCTGCGGTTCCGCGATCTCGAGAAGATAACTCATGTCTCCGGGACGATCGACGCCGTATTCGAGAATTATGATTTCCGGGAAATCCTTTTGCCGCGTGAGAAGGTTTTTTATCGATGCAAACATGACGCCGCACCAGAAGAATATTCCCCCCTCCGTGGATTCCCAGTCGCCGAGGATGGTGAGCGGGAGCCCGAGTTCGTTATTGAAATTCTTCGACGACGACCGGATTTTCCGTTCCGTGCGGAGCACGGTCTCCACCGCGTCTCTCGTCGAGGTTTTTCCCACGTTGCCCGTGATGCCTACGATTGACGGCTTGTAACGCGCAATGGTGAGCATCGCGAGTTTCTTCAGCAGTTTTGCGAGAAGCGAGAGAATGAATTGTTTCATGACAATTATTGCGTCGGCTTATCGGGAGGAATGTTGTAGTAGTTTAACACAAAGCTTGCGAGCTCTCTGAATGCGGGGACCACCGTTATCGCTGCAACCTCCGCCCCCTGCGGCCTGTCGAGTTTTACCAGAATCACGGCTTTCGGGTTCGTAATGGGCACTATGCCGATAAAGGTATGGACGTATGCGTCAAGATAGCCGCCATGCACGAGATCGGGTACGTTCGCCGTTCCCGTTTTTCCCGCAATCCTGAACTGCGGGATAGTCGCTACCTGCCCCTTGTTTACCGCGGATTCCATCATTCCCACGACTTTCTGCGCCGTATCCTCGCTTATCACGCGCCGTATGACATACGGGCTCTTCGTGGCGTCCGTATAGGGCCTCATGAGCAGTCCGCCGTTTGCAAAAACGGAGAATGCGTTGATCATCTGAATCGGCGTGACCGATGTTCCCTGCCCGTACGCGGCAGTCGCATAATCGATATCCTGTGCGCCTTTCCGTTCGAGGTTTGCCAAGCTCCCCTTTACCTCGTCAGGGAGGTCAATTCCCGTTTTTTCTCCGAAGCCGAATTTTACGAGATAATCGTGAAAGATCGTTCTTCCGATCTTCTGTTCGGCGAATACGGCACCCGTGTTGATTGATCGTTCGATCACGTTCGTCATCGTGGTGCCCGGTCCGTAGGCCTTATGATCCCAGTTTGTAATCTTCTTTCCGTTCAGGATTACATACCCCTTGTCGTCGTATTTCGTGTCCGGCGTGATGATTCCCTGATCGATTCCGGAAGCCATCGTAATCGGCTTGAATACCGACCCTGGCTCGTAGACGTACTGCACGCTCGGATTCAGGAACGCATTCACGGGCGTATTGCGGTAGTCGTTCGGATTGAAGTCGGGATAGTTTGCATTCGTGAGTATCTTTCCCGTCATTGGGTCCTCGATAATAATAGATCCTCCGGTCGCTCCGTTTTTTGTTACGAGTTCCGCAAGCTTCTGTTCCGCCTGCGCCTGGAGATTTCTGTCGATGGTGAGTTGCACGCCGTCTCCGTCGGCAAGTTGGTTGTCATGGTACTTTTCCGCTCCATAGAGGCCGAGCGGGATCTTTGCGGTGTCATTCAATCCCACAAACCCGAGTACTTGGGATCCGAGCCGTTCGAAGGGATAGAAACGGTATTGTTTTTTGTCGATATAGATTCCTTTGAGATTTAAATCCTGTACCGCGTTTAACTGGTCGTTGGTCGCTTTCTCGACGAGCATTCTGAATAAGCTTTGGGGAGCCGTAAGCGCCGTTTCAAGCTCTTTCTCGTCCCATCCTATTTTCTGGGCAAGCGCCGCCGCTGTTGCCTTGGGATCGGTGATTTCCTTCGGAACCGCGTATACTACGGGGTAATCCTGGTTCAATGCGACGGTAATCGCGTTCCCCGAACGGTCGGTAAAAAAAATCTGCCCGCGCCTCATCTGAAGCTGGGCAAGCGCTTCGTTCCGGGCTTGGGCGGTTTTGAAATAATAGTCCCCTTTTTGTATCTGGAGCGTGTAGAGATTAAATCCGAGCGCACCGAAAAGGAGCGCGAAGATGGAAGTTAATGCGATGAATCGGACACCCATTTGGATTGCTCTAGATAATCTGGCCGCCGTTCCAAGGTGAGGTGATATTGGGGTACCAACGTTTCGAGATGCACCGGATCGGTCATCTTATAATACGTACTTTTCAGATTCGCGTTTGCCGTTTCCGCCTCCGTGATATTGCCCCTGAGCGTCGTCACCTGGTAACGAGTGTTTACGAAAGAATTATACTCGAATACGTAGAAAATGCCACCGGCTAACACAACAATGGCAAGCAGTATGAAAAAACGAATGTAATTTTTATTGAACGTTGGTCGAATAATGGTCATGGTTTTTTAAATAAATTGAATTGCCCTTAACTTTGCCGAGCGGCTCCGCGGATTTGCGGAAATTTCCCCCCGGCTGGGAAGTAGCGGCTTTTTTGTGATGAGGGTTCCCTTCCCTTCTTTTGCGAGTTCCTGAAATTTTTGTTTCACGATTCTGTCTTCGAGCGAATGAAAACTGATGACGGCGACTCTTCCTCCCTTCTTCATGCATTGGTCAAGATGATCCAGGATTGAAGAAAGGTTCTCCAATTCGCGATTCACATAGATGCGAAGCGCCTGAAAGGTGCGCGTTGCGGGATGCATTCTCCCCCTCTCATAGTGAGCCGGGAGGACGCTGCTTATTATTCTCGCAAGTTCCCCGGTCGTGAGAATCCGCTTATGCCTTCTTTCTTTTACGATCGCCTTCGCGATTCTTCGGGAAAGACGTTCTTCTCCGAATCGGTAGATGATATCCGCAAGTTCTTTCTCCGGCATCCCGTTCACTACCTGCGCGGCGGTTATCTTCTCCTTCGGGCTGTATCGCATGTCGAGAATTTCGCTCGTCGAGAAGCTGAAGCCCCTTCCTGTGGGAGTGAGTTGCTCGCTCGACAGCCCGAGATCGAGGAGTAACGCGTCGGCTTTCCCGAGATTGCGTTGTTTCAGAAATCCCGGAATGTCGGCATAGTTCCCCTCTTCGAAGATGGTTCGCGATGGAAACCGTTTCCCCGATTCCTTGGCTCGTCCGATCGCTTTCGGATCCCAATCGATGCCGAGAAGCGTTCCTTTCGATCCTATTTTGTGTGCGAGTACCTTCGCGTGTCCCCCGTCGTTTATCGTTCCGTCGATGACGAATTCTCCCGGTTTCGGGTCGAGTATTTCCACTACTTCTTGTAAAAGAACGGGAATATGCATAAAAGCCAAATTACAAATGCCAAATTACAAATAAACCAGAAAACGAAATGGCAAAAATGTTTTTAAGTTTTGTTATTGATTTGACATTGGTCATTTGGATTTTGACATTCCGTTAAATACCCAGTTCTCCCAGCTTTTCCGCGATCTCATCGGATGTCGATTCGGTTTTCTGTTTGTATGCATTCCATTCCTCTTCATCCCATATCTCGAACCGATTGTAGAGACCGGCAACGACCGTCCCTTTCTTCAGTCCTGCATACTTTCGAAGATAATCGGGAATCAGGATTCTTCCCTGGGTGTCCGGCTTTGCATCGCTTGCTCCCGCGAGCATAAGCCGTACAAACGCTCTCGAGTTCGCTTGTGCGAGCGGAAGCGCGGTGAGTTTTTGAACAAGATTTTCCCACTCCTGCGGTCCGAATACGAATAAACATCTGTCCAGTCCGCGAGTGATGATGGCTCCGGCCTCTATTTTTTCGCGGAACTTCGCCGGTATAGCCAGCCGCCCTTTCGTGTCTAAATTATGTCTGTATTCACCTAGAATCATGTCGATTTCAACGTTTTTTCCTATATCCTCCTTTCTCTATGCTGCATTCCTCTGAGCGAGGGTATGACTTGGCCAAGCGGCCCGGAGCGCCCGAGCGAAGGGGAATGCAGTATAGAGACCCTACTTATCCCCAGATTCGGGTGTTATCCCCATACTTATCCACTATTCACCACTTTCATACACTATTGTACCACTTTCTAGGGAAACAAAAAACCGCTCCCCCACGGGCGGTTCTGAAAAGAAGTATGGTGTTTCCTTAGATTTTTAGCGGTTTCCGGGCGAAGTTATCAACAACTTGCATTTCCCTGCCGATTCATTTCTCTTCTCCCTTCATTCTTTGAAGAAGTACCTTTACAGCCTGGTATTGCGGTTCCAACTCTTTCTTGCATCCCGATAAACTCAACACGTTCCATTTCTCTTCTCCTTTCTTTAAGAATAGATCTATCAATTCTTTCTTCTCCATTTCTCTGAAGTTTTTCATTCCACCGACGACTCCCTCCATGCTCAAAAATCTATAACAGTCTGCGTTGCAGCATATTTCCGACTCGAGGGAGGAAAATCGTTCTGCGCCATGATGTTCACGGACACAATTCAGGATGTTTTCTTTCTCCTCTTCCGTGAGTTCCGGGAATTCCCCGAAGAGCTCTTTTGTTTTTTTCACCGCCATCATTACGTGTTCTTTCAATCTTCCTTCCGTCATTGCGGCGCCCAGCATGGAGTCCATGAGAAATGTTCCGGCGGATACGATGTCTTTGTTCGCGTGGAGTGCCTCGGCGAGTTTGAGTCCTTTTTCGTTAGTGAAGTCGACATGAAATTTCGGCGGAGTGTGAAACTTCGCTTCTTCAGCGTAAGCGAAATCGCGTACCTTCTTGAGAAATTGTTCCGTGATCATTGTTTTATTGCGAAGTCGAATATGAGCGGCAGATGATCCGAGATATTACTCCTATATACTTGGAAATTTATGGCCCGAACCTTTTTGTTGGTGAGAACGTAGTCGACTATCATCTTGTTGTCTTTTTTTCCCTTGAAATAAGGGAGTGTCTGTGTGACGGGAAAATGATTCATTATATTGTCGAATTCCCGGTTTATAATCTTCATTGTTTTTGTATCCGGCGTCACGTTGAAATCTCCTATGAGTATGAGCGGATTTTTGAACTCTTTCGCTCGCTTCACAATGTACTTCGCCTGCGCGATGGAGCGTGGAGTATCCCCTTTACGGGTGCTATATGTTCCGTGCAAATTGAATATCGTCAGTTTCTTGCCTTTGATTTTTAGGGTGGCTATCGCTACCGAACGAGGATGATCGATATTTTCGAAATTTGTGTGGTCTATCTCCAGAGAGTAGTGTTTGAAATAGTGCTCGTTTGTCGCTTCCACGATCGGATACTTCGAAAGAATGTAATTACCCTGTTCCACTAATCCACCGTAATCACGATGAAGTTTCCCATGTTTGTAGACAGCGCGGGAGATCCATTGTGGACCAAAGAATCTGTAACGATAGGTACGGTCAAGATATTTATCTATAATCGCCTTGGATTGAAACTTATGGTAAGCGGAGTCAGAGAGATGCCGGATCACCTCTTGCAGACATATAATGTCGGGATCTTGCTCTTTTAATAGTCTGGCAACTTCCTTACTGTTATCGATCTTCATTCCTATGTTGAAGCTGACGATTTTCATAGCTCTAGCTCTTGGAGTATTTCTTCTGTTTTCCTTACTCGCCCTATTCTCGGAAAAATCAATTTTACCGTAGCATTGTGTCCCTCCTTTGAGTGTGCGGTCATGGCATCCTCCGCGAATATTTGGTTGTAGCCGTACTCGTAGGCAAATCTCGCGGTGCTTTCGACGCCGATGTTTGTCGAGATGCCGCAGAGTACGATAGTGTCGATCCCCCTTCTTCGAAGTTGAAGATCCAGCTCCGTTCCATAAAATGCACCCCATTGCCGCTTTGTAATGACGAAATCCTCCGGCTTCGGACCCAGCTCCGGAACGATCTCACTCCATTCGGTTGTGATTTGCCTCGCGGGCATCGGTTCATCACTTACGGGTTTCAATCCGTCTTTCATATCAATAGACGGTGTCACGTGCACGAGAAAAACCGGCATCCCGCATTTTCTAAATCCGTCAGCGAGTTTAGCGGCGTTTGCGACGACGGAATCTGACGAATACGGCTCGGAAGGACGTTCTACAATTCCCTTCTGAAGATCAATTATCACAAGCGCGGTCTTTGTTTTATCGATGCTCAAAGATTCCATAGTGGGCGTTACTGGACTCGAACCAGTGACCTTTGCAATGTGAATGCAACGCTCTAACCAACTGAGCTAAACGCCCTTGAAGTTATCCCCAATATTATCGAGGCCCGGCCTCGATAGATTGAGATTTCTTTTAGGAGCTTTTTCTATTGTAGATACTCCTGGAGTGTTTTTGCAAATAAAACTCCACGACCTTGTGGCCGTGGAGTTTTATTGTCGCAAATCGAGAGAGAATTACTTGATTTCGACAGTTGCACCGACCTCTTCAAGTTTCTTCTTGAGTTCGTCGGCCTCTTCCTTCTTAAGACCTTCTTTTACGGTCTTCGGTGCTCCGTCAACCAGATCCTTGGCTTCCTTGAGCCCGAGTCCGGTCGCTTCACGGACCGCCTTGATAACATTGATCTTCTGATCGCCTCCTGCCTTAAGGACTACGTCAAAAGACGTTTTTTCTTCCGCTGCCGCGCCCGCTCCGGCTCCTCCGGCGACCGCCATTGCGGCAGCAGAGACGCCAAATTTTTCCTCGAGTGCGTGTACGAGCTCAGCGAGCTCCGCAACGGAGAGTTTCTCGATTTTCTCGATTATGTCTTTGAATTTTTCCATGGTGTTAATTGTATTTTTCGACTTTTTACGATTGTTTCGCTTTTTGATCAAGTACGAACATGAATGAGCGGATAGGTGCGGCGATCATGCCGACAAGTTGTCCCAGAAGCACCTCACGTGGCGGCAATTGCCCGAGCATCAGAACTTCTTCCGCGCTTACGAATCGTTTCTCGCCAATATGCAGTCCGCCGAGCATCTTAAAGATACTCTTTGCGATAAACGGCTTGCCGAACTTATAGACGACTCCCGAAGTTTCCACGATATCCTTCGGCGAGAAAATAACTCCCGCCTGGCCCTCGAACTGTTTCGAATCGAACTCAATTCCCTTCGATGCGAGCGAGAGCTTCAAAAGTCGCTTTTTCATTACAATCATTTTTCCTCCCAGTTCTTTTACCGCTCTCCGGAGCGCGTTCAAATCGTTCGCGTTCAGACCCGTGAAGTCGGTAAAAAGCACCGTCTCGTTCTTGTCGAGGTGTTTTATACCCAACTCAATCTGTTCTTTCTTCTGTTCTTTCGTTTTCATGTGGTTCGCTATAAATAAAAAATCCGCGTATTTCCGCAGATTGCCAAAGAAGAATCGACCCTTAATTCTCTTCCATTCGGCGGGACCTCTTCCCTTTTTCGCTCGGGATGCCCGCTGTCTACGGATTACTACAATACTATCCCACCTCCCCCCCTAAGTCAATTCTTTTCTCCGGATAAACAAAAAGCAGGCTGGTATGGCGAAAAAGTGGGTAAGACTTGGCCAAGCGGCCCGGAGCGCACACTTTTTCGGTTTACCAGCCTGCGTTATCGCGCGTTAAGAAAAGAATTACACATCCAAATTCTTCACGGTAAGTGCATGCGCCTGAATGAAATTTTTGCGTGGTTCCACCACTTCTCCCATAAGCACGTCGAAGAGTTTGTCGGCCTCGACGGTGTCCTCGATCATAATCTGCTTCAAGAGCCGCGTTTCGGGGTTCATGGTTGTTTCCCAGAGTTGTGTCGGATTCATTTCTCCCAAACCTTTATAGCGTTGGATAGTAACTCCCTGCTCCCCCATCTTTTTTGCGATTCGATCGCGTTCGTTCTCCGTATATGCATACTGGAATTCTTTTCCCTTCTGAACGCGAAAGAGCGGCGGTTGGGCGAGATAAAGATAACCGTCCTCGACGATCTTCGGGAAATAGCGGTAGAAGAGCGTAAGGAGAAGCGTCGTGATGTGCGCACCGTCCACATCGGCATCCGTCATGAGGATGATTTTATGATAACGGAGTTTCTCGATGTCGAAATTCTCGGAGATCGCCGTCCCGAGCGCTATCACGAGCGATCGGACCTCTTTGTTTGCAAGCATCTTATCGATGCGGGATTTTTCTACGTTCAAGATTTTTCCTTTGAGCGGGAGAATGGCCTGAAAACGCCGGTCTCTTCCCTGTTTTGCGCTTCCTCCTGCGGAATCGCCTTCCACGATGAAGATCTCGGAATCCTCCGCCTTCCTCGATGAACAGTCCGCAAGCTTCCCCGGCAGTGTAAGACCTTCCAGCGCGCCCTTGCGGAGCACGGTATCCTTCGCGGCTTTTGCGGCCTTCCTTGCTTTTGCGGCGAGGAGGTTCTTCTCGATTATCTTTCTCGCATCGGCCGAATGACGTTCAAGAAATTCCTTGAGTGCTTCGTTTACCACCGCCTCGACGGCCGTTCTCGCCTCGGGATTCCCCAGACGCGCCTTTGTTTGTCCCTCGAATTGCGGCTCGGGAATCTTAACCGACACGATTGCGATGATTCCTTCCCGAATGTCATCTCCCGTGAGATTGTCGTCGTTTTCTTTCAGGTAGTTTTCGGTGCGTGCGTAATCGTTGAGCGTTCTTGTAAGCGCGGACCGAAGTCCGGTGAGGTGCATACCGCCGTCAGGCGTATAAATATTGTTCGCGAAGCTCAATTCCCTCGATTCCTGATCTTCCACGTACGTGAATGCCACTTCGATATCGATCGATTCGTGATTCTTGTGCATATAGAAAGGTTCGCTCTGGAGCGCCGTTTCCCCTTCAAGCAGATGTCGAATGAATGATTTAAGTCCTCCATCGAAATAGAACCCGTAGAAAAAAGGTTGTTCCCCGCGTTCATCCACGAAGCTGATTCGTACTCCTTTTGTGAGGTATGCCTGCTGACGCAGGTGGTCCAGGATTTTTTTCCTGTCATATTCTATTTTCTGGAAAATTTCCGGATCCGCATCGAACGTTACTTTCGTGCCGGTTCCCTTTGAGATTCCGTTTTTCTTTACGTTTCCTTTCGGGGTGCCCCGGACGTATTCCTGCGTGTACACCGTTCCGTTTCTTTGCACCTCGACTTTGAGCCATTTTGAGAGTGCGTTTACGACGGAAACGCCGACGCCGTGAAGACCTCCGGAAACTTTATACGATTCGCCGCCGAATTTTCCTCCGGCATGAAGCGTGGTTAACACGGTTTCGAGCGCCGATTTCTTCGTCTGCGGATGAATATCGACGGGAATGCCGCGGCCATCGTCCGTGACCGCTATGCGGCTGTCTTTCGATATCTCGACGGTGATGTGTTTCGCATACCCCGCCATCGCTTCGTCGATCGAGTTGTCGACGACTTCCCAGATCAAATGATGGAGTCCATCAACCCCCGTGGAGCCGATGTACATTCCGGGCCTTCTCCTTACCGGTTCCAGGCCCTCCAAGACATAGATGTCTTTCGCGTCGTAGGAGGATTTTTGCTCGTTTTTTGTCTCTTTTTTCGGTTCTTTTTCTGCTTCTTTTTTCTTTGGCATTGGTTTGTTTTTCTATATCCTATCAACAAAAAAGCCGCTCTCTTGGCTCTCTTTTATTGTCTTCATTATAGCAGATCCGCTATTAAAAAGAAACCCCAAAAAAGGTCAAAAAAGCTAGGTAGAATGAGGGTTATTTTACCAATCTATCGAGGCACGGCCTCAATAAAGTTATCCCCAAAATTATCGAGGCCCGGCCTCGATAATATTGAGTTATTGGGCAATTTCGAGAAAAGACTCGAGCGCAACAGGGAGCTCGGTAATCCCTCCGGAACCGCTGAAATGGCCCATATTATGCTCAATTACTATCTTCGATCCGAGCTTGTCCCGAAAATCGTCCGCGTTATCGAGAGGGACATAGTGATCGTTGTCCGAGAAGATGGCGATGCTTTTTTCGAAGTGTGATCTCGCTTTCTCCAGGTCGACTGGTGCTCCAAGCCAGTTTTCTGCGTATTCATGAACCTCTGGATCATCCTCAAGTCCCGTAAGTCGTTTCAGAAACCCTGCAACAAATACTATTCCCCCAATCTTCGTTCCTTCGGGTAGCCCTTCACAGTATTTTATAATCGTCTTCGTTCCCATGCTGTGCCCCACAAAATAGGTGTGATCATTAACTTCTCCTACCGCTTCGGCGAGTGCGGGAACCCACTTCTCAAGTTTCGGGTATTTTGCATCGGGGAGCTGAGGCACGTGTACCTCAAATCCCCTGCCCTCCAGTTCTTTTTTGAGCCACGGAAACCACCCCTCTTCGGGGTATCCGTCCCATCCGTGAACAATGAAAACTCGTTTTTCCATGTTCTCATCATAGTTTATTTATCATCTTCTTACCAATAAAATAATACAGAAGACGATCAGTGATCGCCTTCGTTGTTTGTTAATATCGTTATCTCTTTTATTTTCTGGAATTTCCAATTTTCTTTCGAACACACGCTCTTCGCGTGGGTTTCTATCCTGCTGTTCATGTCCTCTAGCGTCGTGGATTTATCGAAAAAGAGGGTTTCTTGCAGGAAATTCTCTCTCGTGGTATCTGCGCCATTCTTCTTGAAAGAGATTTTGAAAGAAACCTCATATTGTGTTCCCATATTCTCACCTTTTTCTTTTGTTAAGTTATCTATAGTATAGCATTCGGCCTGAAAAGGACGAAAGGCAATCTTTTAGATTGCCTTTGTTGTCAATATAATCACTATGCGGCGAGATTGAATACATCCAGATGGACAAGGTGAGTCAAGAAGTACATTAGGTCCGTCTTGGAAACCGTATCTAGCTTTCTTTGAGAAGAAATGTTTGTCATCTGTAACCCGTTCGTAGCAAGAGTTTGGTTATTGCTACAAACAACAGAATTTGCAGTTCTCTTTAGGTTTTCTATCGTTCTTTCTTTTTCTTCTTCGTTATGGAAAGGGCCTATAATTTTCCCCTCCCCAAGAAGTGTTACCTTTAGGTAGAACATTCGACCTCCGTCGGTTTTCCTTCAATTATTTTGGTTATTAGATTGGCAGTGTTCCATTGCGGGCACCAGTGAGTAGCGCCGAGTTTTTTCATCACCCTCCATTTATTATGGGAGTCGGTAACAATGAGAATAGGTCCCTTATATATTGATCTTATTCTCTCAACAAACTCCCCTGTCGGAATCACTTTCTCATCAGACATAAGAGTTTGATCTATCGCTACGACTTTTATCTCAGAAAGATCTTCCGAGATGATATGTTCTGCCTCCTCCAGTGCATGTACTCTCTGAATTGAACCTTTTGCGAAGAGTGAAAGAGGAAGCTCTTGAAAAAAATCTCTCTTGAAACCTACCAGTAGTACCATTATTTTACATCCTTCTTTTGTTGTTAAGTTAGAAATAAAATACCATCAATACAAAATCCCCGCAAGGCCGGCGGGGATTTCTACGAAAAAGAACACAAAAGAAACTATTTCTTCTTGCCCTTCTTTTTCTTTGCCATTGTTTTGTTCGTTAATGACCTTTCAGCGGAGTTCCGCAGGCCATTGCGGCGAGACGCTGTACTCTTATTGTGAATCATCTGCGCCACAATTCAATATGTGCATAACTAGGGGTGTGGGGCCTCGCGTCGTGCTCTCCCTCAACTCGGGCGCTCCGGGCCGCTTGGCCAAGTCTTACCCTCGTTCGGGAGAGCACGACGCGAGGTAGTTGTGTTGGTATAGGGATGAATAATTGTTCTCCTAGAGACCGAAGTGATATTTCACTCTCTCCGCTTCTTCGGGATCGTGTGATGCTTTGTAGTTTTCAAAGGCGGCTTTCTCTGCGCCAAGATCCTCTGCAATGTGTCCATTGTCCTCGATTCCCCCCGCAAAACCGAATTTTGCGGACGGTTTGCCTGTTGCGGCAGCATTAAACTGATTTCCGAAGTCGTAGTGCCAGAATTCCGTGAAATAATTGGAAAACCCTACCTCGGTCAGCACATTATAAAGAATCCTTCGATTTTCCAAAGCTTCCCGCTCTTCTTCGTTTAGTGTCCCCTTCCTAAGTTCTTTTTCATAAAAGGTCGTTTCGCTTCTTTTGTCTCTGTAGGTCGGATCCATCATTTCATCGAACTTGGCGCCAAACGGAACCATTGCCTCTTGAAGCCAATAATCCGAGGAGGTATCGATTTTATTTTTATAGACCAGAACAACATCTACCGCTCCCCCCGTGCTATGAGGCGGGGGTGATTTTCGAAGAATCTCGGAATCTTTCGGCGCCTCGGACACCATCTTACGTGCCATTGTTATTAACTCTTCTTTCGATGTTCCCGGCTGTTCCCTGTCGAGGTAGTTATAATAAGTGTTAAACAACTCCCTCTGAACATCGATGCGGCGGTAACCATCCACCACCACAAGTTGGAAGTTAGAAGTGTCGATATTCTGATCGAGGATGTTTTGTGCCCGATCTAGTTTCTCCTTTATCTCCGTTCTTACCTTCACGAAAGGAGAAGTTTGGATTTTTCCTTCGATCGCTTGGGCTAGCTCTCCGAACCCTTTCGGTTTTCTGTCGTTCTCGTTTTCCTCCGCTACGGTTTTGTAGTATGCGGGCCACGCCATCGCTTTTCCCGAATTAAAGCGATTCGGGATCACTTCAAGTAACTTCGGTTCGTGCGTCGTCGGTTCGGTAATCGGTATATCCCGCCACTCTTTTTTCTCGAACTTTTCACGGGTTTCTTCTCCCATTTCGGGGATCGGGGTTGTTCTAAGATCAAGCATCTTCTCCTGTTCTTGCGGAGAGTCAGGTTTGAATTTCATGAGAGTATTTTAACACGAAAGCATTATCGCCGATAAATTTTTATAAATCAGGGAGTATATACGGGATCGGTCATGACTTGGAAATTGCCGCCTTCTTTTTTGACGGAATATTTGAAATCGGTCTCCGTCGGCATTTCTTCCTCGGTTGCTCCGCAACAGGGTCCTCGCTTGAAGAGCGTCCCGTTATCATTTGCAAACTGCACCACGAATTCAAAATCCGCAGGAGAGGTTTGTTTCTGGGTTATTACGTCTTTTATCTTGAGGCATCGCCATCCGTTCATTTCACAACCGGTCATAACCAAGGAGACGTGATCGTTGGCGTCCATCGCCGGATTCCAATTTTGGAGGCCTTCATAACCGTTGCCGCGATACTTGATCGCTTCAGCATATCGTTTTTCGTTGAGAAGGTTGAAGTAGGTGATAAGAGATTCACGGGCGAGTTGGATGTCCGTTTTGGTTGTTGTCTTTTGGATATCTTGAGCGGGGGTGAAATATTTTGTTATTACCGCATATCCCAATGCGCCAATCAGGGCAATAAGTAGGATTACAAGAACTATTTTTCCAAGATTTTTTACACTCATTTTTTTTCGATACACCGTTCGGGACGATACGAGAGTTTAATTTAACTAATATAGGAGTCCCGTTAAATCAAAGCGGCCACTTCATCCAGGTTCGGCATCGATGATCCCGCACCTTCTTTTGTGACGGAAAGAGATGCGGCGATATTACCGAATACGAGACTCTCGGCGAAAGATTTACCTCCCGCTATACCCGCAGCAAAAGCTCCCACAAAACAATCCCCTGCGCCTGTTGTATCGACCGCATTGACCTTTCTTCCTGGAATTTTGATCACGTCTTTATCGGTTAGGGCTATGACCCCCTTTTCTCCGAGCGTTACGACAACTGTCAGATTTCCATTTCGTATCTTCTCTGCGGCATCGGAGATCGATTGCTCTTGAGAAATATCTACCGGCATTCCCGAAACAGCACTAAGTTCTGTTTCGTTGAGAATGAGGATATCAATAACACTCAAAAGATTCCCCGGAATGGTTTGTGCGGGGGCTGGATTAAAAATATTGACCGTGCCCGTCTCTCTTCCTTTTTTGAAGAAGGAAATAATCGTTTCTACGGGGATTTCAAATTGAGAGATAAGGATATCCCCTTTTTCGAGATTCATATTCTCGATATCTTTTCCCGTGAGGAAGAAATTCGCACCGGGAACAACTACTATGGTATTGTCAGACGTTTCCTCAGCTACGGTGATAATTGCCGTTCCGGTCGGTACGTTTTTTTCTGTTGAAATTTGAGTTTCAACATTTTTTTGTTTCAAGAAAGCAGCCAGTTCTTTGCCGAAAGTATCGTTTCCCACCTTCCCGCATATGAGCGTTTTTGCTCCAAGTTTTGCCGAAGCAACGGCTTGATTTGCGCCCTTGCCGCCGGGGAAATATTTGAGGTTTGTACCAAAGACGGTCTCGCCGACTTTAGGGTGATGCCCTGTAAGGGCGACAATATCCATATTTATACTACCAGCAATGATAACTCTGCTCATGGTTAGAGTTTATCATACCACTTAATGAGCTTTAATAGCCCTGGATACAAATGCGGATGCCGATAAATCGGCATCCGTATTTTTTCCGATGCACCGTCCGGGACGATGCGAGAACCTACTTTAGTTCCTTAAGTCCTCTTCTACGAATCTGAGATCTCTTGCAACAATGAACTTTCCGTCATAAGTATCGGGATTACTTTCCTTGAATAATTCCACCGCTTTCTCTTTTGTCACCCACAAGGATTTGAATCCATCGTCAATCTCTCCTTGTTCGAGGTGAGAAGATCCTTTTTCCCCTCTCACGTTTGCGGTGTAACAAAACGATTCCTGATCTTCGTTAAAACCATCGGGAAAATGGCGATACTCCTGGATGATTCCTACTTCTCCTGTTATCTCAATCTCACATCCGATTTCTTCGAGACATTCTCTTCGGAGGCCATCTTCTTTGTTCTCTCCGTCCTCAATCCCCCCGCCGGGGAGTTTGTAGTAATGATGTTTTGAAACATGAAGCAGCGCTATTTTTCCCTCATTATCCGAGACAATCGCTCTCGCGGCTTTTCTTGTCTGATACGTTCTTGAATTATCTTTTTCTCCTATCGTTTTTAGTAACTGCATGGTTTGAGTATATCACACAACCTTCTGATTATATTAAAAACCGACAAAATACTGCCGGTATCTGTCTAAATGTATTGCGGTAAAGAAAATTCGAATGATTTCAGGGATAAACCAAAAGTAATAAATATTAGACAACCTCTTGTTGGTAACATTCCTCGCAGTATACAATCTCGGGAGAATTAAGGCTGTATGTTGTCTCGAATTCGTTAGGACACTTTTCGGACCCGTGAAAATGAGTGGCGGTGTTGTTGTAGGTTCCATTTTCTGATGTCTTTCCTGAACACTGACAAACGCGATGCTGGAGTTTGAGAGAGTTTCTTTGTGCAAGTCGTTCATAATGGCGGCAGTTCGGGCAAAGTCTCGGCATAGGTAACTTAAACTGCTTATAGAACCTCAATTCTTGAGGAAGGATCCTAAAGGCAGTCGTACATTGTTCTTGGCACTTTCCTTCATGCAGACAGCCGATAGTTTTTTGGGTGATGTCGTCCGGTGTTTCTTCTGTGGTGCCGGGCAATTCTGGGGCCTTGATGTCGATTTTATAGTCCTTTGTCGACGGCGCGAGCCATATATAACCTTGCTCCTTAGTTTCTTGTTCGTTTAACGGAAAGAACTGTTGCGCAGATGTTTCGTTGTATGCGAAAGGAGAAAGTTCTATCGGAAACATCTCGCCGTAAGTATATTGTCTCCCCTTCTTGTCCGTATAAGGTCGTTCTTTCGTGTCATTTATGATTTGTGCTTTTAATTTAGCATAGTCCTCGGGAGAGTATTCCTTGTTAAGTATGCAATATTCTTTCTTTCGAAGGCTTACGCTTCCGAACATATGACTTCCTCCGTAACAAAGAAAACTGTAGTCTACATCCAAAACATTTCGAGCGCAGAGAAAAGAAAAGCGGACATCGGTTGCGCCGTTGCCGATAGTGACTGAATCATAAACACGTTCCATGCCATCTCCGTATTCCGTCGTATCCCAGCAGTCCTTCATGGGTTTAACGAGGAGCCATAAACAATAACGGCAGTTTTGTGCCTCGGTAGCGATATAAGTATCACGGACGTCTTTCGAATGGTAGATGTAATCGCCGCTCACGTTAGTATTAAAACGACCATGTATAAATTTAACCGGGTTTTGAGACCATAGTTTTCGTGCCTGTTGGATAAGTTTTTCCACTTCAGCATGAGAACTGGTTTTAAACTCGCTTAATCTCTGTTCATACTCTTCTTTCGTAAGTTGTTCGTTAAACATGCAGTATTGCTTGTTGCGTAAGTTCACGCACCCGAAGCAGTTTGAACAACCGGAGAGGTTTTTGGAAAACCAGACATTATGACTCGCCTCGCAATCGATGGAGTAAAAGGTCCTCTGACATTTTTGACAATTAACGTCATTAGCCGAAAGTTCGCAACTGTTGATCGCGAGATTGTTATAGCAATCCTTGCTGCTTTCTATTTCTACGCCGTAGAAACAGTTTTCGTTATAGTCAGAGTTGAAAAGCAGATAACAGTTCTTGAGATATGAGACGAAATTCGTATAGTCGCTGTTCACGAGCGTGTCATAGAAATTGTTGAGCGCGTTCAATGGCACGCGGCCCATGAGTTCATAAAATTGTTGTAGAAAAGGCCTTGAAGGGTCGTAATCTACTCCATAGCTCAAAGGATCCCATTTATCCGAATACCAACATGGAGGACAATACACCGTAAACGGTGCATCGGGACGGAACATAGAGATAATTTCTTTCTGACAAAGATCGCATTTTCGCTTATAAAGCGAGAGTTCATTTCTAAAAACCAAGCGTCGCTGGAGCCGACAGTCCGGGCAAAACGTAGGCGGAGGAACATTTATTTTTTCATAGAAATCGAAGTCCTCGGGTTCGATAGCAAATTTTTGCTTACAATTCTGGCATTGTTTCTCTTCGCTCTTCATGGGATTATTGTATCATAAAGCGTTCTCTGTTAGAGAAACAAAAATACTCCCAGAAAGGAGCATTTGTTAATACATCAGAGGGCGTTCTAATTATAATTATAGAACCTGCGCGGGAGAGGTATCCTACGTCAGTCCTTCGTCCTTCGGACTGCGGATGACTTCAGACTACCCATTCTTCCTTTTGTAAAATCCTCCGCCAAAGCTACGGAGACAAGATGTTTGTATGCGAATGATTTTCCAGACCCCGTCTTTAGGTAAAGTTCGAAATCTCTAGCTTCTTTTTCTGTCTCAAATCCGCCATACCAAACCAGTTTCCATGGTAGATGTGGTTTTGTGGAAGGAACCTTCCCAGAGTTATGAAGCTGAAATCGCGTCTTGAGATTCCTTGTGGATCCGTAATAAAAGATATGAGATTTTGAACTTAACAAGATGTATGCATAATACATACTCTTATTATAATGCATGCAATTCCGTAGCTTTAGCGAAGGATTGTGCGCGGGAGAGGAATCGAACAACAGCATCTCTGTAAGATGCTGTTTTAAAACCCCTCGGTTTTAATATTTCCGCCAAGGGAGACCAGCGTGTTCTCCCTACCCCTCTCCTGTTCGAGTCCTCTCCCATCACGTATTAAATAAAAATGCAGATACCGATAAATCGGCATCCGCATTTTCATTAGTGCGCGGGAGAGGACTCGAACCTCCACGCCTTTCGGCACAGCCACCTCAAGGCTGCGTGTATGCCATTTCACCACCCGCGCGTTATTTTAATGTTACCCCCTCTACCTGCAGCGCCTTCTCTATCTCCCTTCGTTTTCTCGATAGGCAGATAACACGCTTATCATAATACAGTTTCGGTAGTAATTTCAATGAGTTGGCCTTCGCATATTTTAGAGAATAATCTGTAGTTATGAGTCCTACGGCATACGCAAAGTTTGGCGACCATTTTATTTTCACCTTTCCCTGTGGTTTTGCTCCCCGCTTCCCCATCTTTTGATTGTATCATGTCTCAAGGTGATAGCGCATACCAATTAAATACTTAAAGATACATAAAAAGGCCGAGCTTCCTTGCGGAGGCCCGGCCTCTAGACATTCCTTATTTATTGCTTCAGCTTCTCTCTAAGTTTCTTGCTGGAGAGGTTTCGTACGAAATAAAGCTTCGAGCGATGTACTTTCTTCGGAGAGGAAAGTACCTGCACTTTCGTGATAGTAGGAGTGTTGATCGGATATACTTTTTCCACGCTCACTTCGTGAAGCACCGCACGGACGGTGAAAGTGGCTCCTGCCTCTTTCCCATGCTTCCGGGCAATAACAAGCCCCTCGAAGTTACTCAAGCGTTCTTTGTCCCCTTCTTTGATTTTTTCGGTAACCCGTACTTTAGCGCCGGGCTTTATCTTTTCGAGTAATTTCTGTTCGATCATACGAGAAATAGTGTAACAGGACCTACGTGCACGGTCAAATATGCGGAAGCCCGGTTTCCTTGAAAGAGGCCGGGCTTCCTTCCGGGCTCAGTCTCCATATTCTACAACTGTTTCGTCCTCTTCCTTTCGTCCCGCCTTCTGGAGCGCTTCCTCAAGATCCGGCGGGAGCTCCGCTTCAAGATGCACCCGGCTCCCGTCAGGAGTGGTAAATTCGATCGATTCGGCATGGAGGAATTGGCGGTTGAGACCGAGGGCATTCTCTTTCTTTCTGCCATAAAGCGAATCCCCTACGATCGGATGGCCGATAGAGGCAAGATGTACCCTGATCTGGTGTGTTTTTCCGGTTTTCGGACTCACCCTGAGGAGAGAATAAAGTCCCTTTTGGAAAAGTTTTACCGCCCGGTATTCGGTAATCGCCTCCTTTATCATTTTCATGTTCTTTGCGCTTACGCTTCTTTTTACGGATCCCGATTTAACCCCTATCGGCTTATCGATTTTTCCCCTCCCTATTACTTTCCCGTGGACTAACGCAAGATAGGTTTTTTCTATGTTTTTCGTCTGGAAGAGATGTTTCAAATATTCGAAGGAGCTCTGGTTTTTGGCGATAAGGAGGATGCCGGAGGTGTCCTTATCGAGCCGGTGAACAATCCCTGGCCTGAATTTCGGTTCGTCCCCAACGCCTTTTATTTCCGGATATTCAACCCTTAGCCATCCTACTACCGTGCCTTCTTCGGTCTCCCCCGGCCTTCCCGGATGTACCAGGACTCCTGCGGGCTTGTTGATGGCAAGGAAGTCGTCTGTCTCGTAGATAATGTGCATTTTTGTAGTATTTATGCGGGTAAACGGCACTTTTCCTATGCCAAAAACTTGACTAATATCCCGGTTAGTGTAGCATAAAGGCGTAACGTATAGAATTCCCCAGAAGGGGAGTTTTTTTATGAAACGATATATAACACCAATTCTTTTCGGCGTTTTGCTGCTCTCCTCCTCTTTTGCGGGGGTATCGGGTTCTTTTGAGCGCCTTGCGACGGGGGGAATCCTCCCGGTAACCAACGTGATAGCGGCGGAGAATATCCAGTCGGAAGGAGCAAAAACGGAGGCAACCCCCAGTAAGTCGGAAACGTACCGCGTTTGGGTCACTGCTTATTCGAGCGTTCCCGAGGAAACCGACGATACTCCTCTTATTACCGCATCCGGCTATAAGGTTCGGGACGGCGTTATTGCCGCGAACTTCCTTCCCTTCGGGACGCTTGTGATGATTCCCGATGTTTTCGGCGATAAGGTATTCACGGTGCTCGACAGGATGCATAAGCGCAAGGTTGGATTCATCGACATCTGGATGCCGACGAAGGAAGACGCCATTAATTTTGGAATCCGCAAAGCCGATATCGTTATCGTTCCCAAAACGATTGCGAAGGCAGGTAATTAGTTTTTCGGAGAACCGATCAACCCAAGCGCTTCATCGCGTATTCGTGCCGCACGGGATTCAGAGATTCCGATCGCGGTTCGTATTGTTTCGGTCCGATCAAGTTGCCTCGCGAGTACGATGCCGTGTTCGACGAGCGCGCGCAACTCCTCTCTCGTGGGAGTGGTAAGGCACGTAATGGGATGAAGACCGAGCGTTTCGACGAGATGTTGCAGACTCCCGTCTCTCGGATAACTCCATCCGATCGCTTTCATGCCGCTGCAGTTTGAGAAACGTATCGCGTCCGAAGTGAGTTTGGTGTTGGTGACGAGCCACGCCTCATTGAACCGGGAGGCGACGTCTTTAAATCGCGCGTAGACGTAAAGCGCAATCTTTACATCCGACTTGGTTCCCTGCTGGTTGTGAAACTTGCACTCTACCATAATCCGCCGCTCCTCCTTCGAGGCGGCCACATCGATTTCGTGAGTGACGCATTTTCCCTGGACGATAACGTTTGTTTTTGTGACGTACCCCTGCAGTTCAAGAATTTCTCCGATAAATTTTTCAAACGGGTGCCCGGTAGGTCCCAAATCCATGATTGCCCGCTTCAGGTTGTAACGGGCGGCAAGCCCTTTTGTCTCACGCTTTAAGAGATTCATGACGTGCCGGTGGATATCCGAAGAGCGCATTCCTCTTTTTGCCTCCTGGCTTACGTGCGCGACGATGCGATCGGCAACGGAACCAACGACTCCCGCCTTTTCAAGGGAATATCTTAGTTTTTCTTTTGAAAACGGCTCTTCTTCACCGGATGCTTTCTTGATAATATATTCATGTTTCATCTTTCTTTATTGTAGCAAATGCAGTATAGTACTCCTGACTTATGGAAGAACAAGCAAGAAAACCGTATACCGACGTGAAAGTCGGCAAGGAGAAAAACGCCGTGATAGAAATCTCGGGCTCGATTACCGCGGAAGTTCTCGACGAGCATAAACGAGCCGTCATCAAAGAACTTCAAAAGGACTTCGAAGCGCCGGGGTTTAGAAAAGGCCACGTGCCGGAAATGATGGTCGAGAAAGGAACGAAGGCCTCGTTTCTTCTCGAGGAAGCCGCCAACTCGGCGCTCCGTCACGTGTACCCCTTGATTGTCGAAGATTTCAAATTGGAGGTCATCACTCCTCCCGACGTGAAGGTGACAAAGCTCGCGTTCGGAAATCCGCTTGAGTTTACGCTTCAGGTAGGCGTACAGCCCGAGATCAAACTTCCCGACTATAAGAAGATCGCGAAGAAGGTTATGGGAGAAGGGAAAGAGCCGATCGAGGTTAAGGATGAACAGGTCCAGGAAGTAATTGAAGAGTTGCGTCGCCTTCGGGGGCAGGAAGGAGGAACGCCCCCCGAACTTACCGACGAGTTTGTAAAATCGCTGGGTGCTTTTGAAAATGTTGAAGATCTCAAGAAAAAATTGAAGGAGAACATCGTGCTCGAAAAAGAGCTCGAGCTCAGAAAGAAAAAACGGGAGGAACTCGCGAAAGAACTTACCGCCGCCGCCAAGTTTCCCGTCCCCTCTCTCCTCGTGGAGAATGAACTTGTGGCGGTGCGGGACGGATTGTACGAAGAAATCAATAAGAACGGTATCACGAAAGAAGATTATTTCACTCGCGTCGGGAAGACCGAGGAGGAGTTTTTGAATGTGCAACGTGAAGCGATCGAACGGCAGTTCAAGATGAAAATGCTTCTCGAAGCAATCGCGAAAGAGGAGCATATCGAACCCACCGAGGACGAGCTTAAAGCCGAAGCGGCGGTGCTTTCCTCCCGCTATCGGGACGTGGATCCGCTTACGCTTTTCCGTTACGTCACGGAGATGCTTAGGAACGAAAAAACCCTGCAGTTTTTGGAATCGCAGGCGAAATAATTTTCGAGCGCTTATTCCACCGTTACGCTCTTCGCGAGATTTCTCGGTTTGTCGACGTCCTTTCCTTTGAGGACGGCTGCATGGTATGCAAAAAGCTGAAGCGGAATGACGCTCAGAATGGGTGTCAGCATCTCGAGCGTCTTCGGAATAACAATGACGTCATCGGCAATTTTCCCCAGTTCACCGTCCCCTTCCGTTCCGATCGCGATGATTTTCCCTTGTCGCGCTTTCACTTCCTCCATATTACTCAAATTCTTTTCGTAGACGCTGTCCTTGGGACAGATGAACAGGGAAGGGAAGTTCGGATCAATCATGGCGATCGGACCGTGTTTTAATTCTCCGGAGGATCCTCCTTCGGCATGAATGTAAGAAATTTCCTTAAGCTTCAGCGCCCCTTCGAGCGCTATCGGGTAATTGTACTTGCGTCCCAGAAAGTAAAAGTCGGGGTAGTTAACGTAGCGTTTCACGATTGTAAGAATCGAATCGTCCATGGTGAGAATACTCCTCACGTGATCGGGAATTTTCAAAAGCTCTTCGGCAATTCTCTTTCCCATTGTGAGCGACATGTGCCGTTGTCTGCCGAGGAAGAGCGCGAGAAGCGAGAGTACGGTAAGCTGGGAGACGAACACCTTGGTCGATGCGACGCCGATCTCGGGTCCCGCGTGGTTATAGATTCCCGCGTCGGTATTCTGCGCGATCGTGCTCCCCGTGACATTCACGATTCCGAGGGAGAGCACTCCCTTTTCCTTCGCTTCCGAAACGGCAGCAAGCGTGTCCGCCGTTTCGCCCGACTGGCTTAGTACAAGCACGGCGTCTTTCTTGGGTATGAGGATCGGTTTTCGGTATCTGAATTCCGAGGCGATACAGGTCTCGACCGGTAATCCCGCGTATTCCTCAATCATATACTCCCCCACAAGACCCGCGTAGTACGCCGTACCGCACGCGACGATCGTCAGTCGTTCGATGTCGCGTAATTCGTCCTTTACGGTATCGAGTCCCCCAAGCTTCGCGAGTCCTTCGTCCACGATTACGCGTCCGCGCAGGCTGTTTTCTATCGTCTCGGGCTGCTCAAATATTTCTTTGAGCATAAAATGAGGAAACCCTCCTTTTTCCGCCTGCTCCAGGTCCCATTCTATCTTTTCCACCTCGCGGTCGATTATTCTGTCTCCGTTCAAACTGGTGATGGTATATTCTCCGTTTTTGAGTACCGCTACCTCCTCGTCATGCAGAGTGACAATTTCTTGCGTATAGTTCAGTATCGCGGAGGGATCAGAAGCGACAATGAATTCATCCGGCCCCATGCCTATCCGGAGAGGACTCGAGAGACGAGCGGCAACGAGCGTCGCGGGTTCCGATTCCGCCATCACGAGAATGGCATATGCGCCTTTCACGAGCTTCAGAGATTTTTTTACCGAGGTTTCGAGATCGTTTCCCTCCTTTTTAAATTTTTCCACGAGATGCGCGACGACTTCCGTGTCGGTTTCCGATTTGAAGACATGGCCTTCTTCCTCGAGATTGTGTTTTAGTTCTTTGTAGTTCTCGATGATGCCGTTATGAACGACGAAGATGGTGCTGGTGCAATCGCCGTGCGGGTGCGCATTCCGTTCACTCGGTTTGCCGTGGGTTGCCCATCTTGTGTGCGCTATTCCCGTCGTGCCCCGAAGTGCGGGCATTTGTTCCGATTCGGCGAGTTGTTTCACTCTTCCCACAACCTTCGCCACGTTGATATTTCCTTCTTTCAAGATCGCGATGCCGGCCGAATCGTATCCGCGATATTCAAGGCGTTTCAGTCCGTCGAGGAGCACGGGTGCCGCTTCCCTTTTACCGATGTAGCCTACGATGCCGCACATGTTTTTCTCAAGTATATACCAAAATGAAGGTAGGTAGAATTCCCACTGTTCTTGCTGTATACTGTTCGTCAATCCTTCTTTTGGAGTTTATGGGAATTTTCAAAAAGTTGTTTGATACGCCGATACCCCGCGGAGTGCGGATTTTGACCTATGCGACCGCGATACGATGGATAGGATGGGGTTTTGCCGAATCCCTTCTTCCCGTCTTCATTTTTTCGTTCGGGAACACTTATGCCGAGGCCGGACTCTTGAGATCCGTATATGACATCGTATTCATTCTCGCGCTTCCGGTCGTAGGAATGGCGGCGGATCGTTTTCGCGCTACTTCGCTTATTCTGATCGGTCTTGCGCTCTACCCCTTGGTAGGCATTTCTTATTTCTTTGCGGGGATAACCGGAGTTGCTCTTTTCATCGTGTTTGCGAGAGGATTGAACGGGCTTACGTACGCGTTCGATGCCGTGGGGCGGGAAACGTACTTCAGGCGCCACGATTCCCCGAAAACACTTGCGACGATATTCGGCTACTTCGACAGCATCTCGAATTTCTGGTGGGTTGCCGCGGCGCTTGCGGGAATGATTCTCATTAAGTATTTTTCAATTCCCGTTTTACTTCTCATGATTGCCCCTACGTCAGTTATCGCATTCTTGCTCGTCTGGTCTTTCCGTAAAAACGAGGAGTCGATTGAGAAGCCGGGCGTGCAGGGAAAACTCAGGAGAGCATACCGCGAGGCGTGGTATGAGATCGGAAAGTGGAATTGGCAACTCAAAGGAGTCGCGATGTTCAATTTTTTTATCGCGTTTTCGAGCGCGGTCGTCGCGTTCTTTCTTCCCATCGAGGTGTATAACGACGGGGCGGGGTACGGCAAGACGATTCTGGTCGGCGTGATGTTCGCACTCCCCTATCTTTTGGGATGGATACTCGGGAAATGGTTTGACGTAAAGGGACTGAAAACGTTTTTCTACGGACTCGCGGGGTTTACCTTCCTTTTCGCTTCTCTCGCCGTCGTCGATGCGTATTGGTGGAAAGTGGTTGCCGCATTCTGCATCGGCATCGTGATCGAACTGCTTTCCGTCGGCAATAACGAACTCATTACCGTATACTCCCAGCCGGAGCATTTCGGAAGAGTAAGCGGCGTCATGAGGAGCATTTACGATATGGGAAGCCTGATAGGACCGCTCATTATCGGAATACTCATCGATTCCCAGGGCACACGGATGTCATTTTTCCTTCTCGCTTGTCTTATGGGAATATTGTCGCTTGTTTTCTACTCCATGCGGGGAAAGATGGGGCTCCTCGAGCAGGAAACCTCCATTCCCGGACTTCATAAGAAACTACACCGTTTTTAAGTTGTAACTCCTGAGTTCAATCTATCGAGGCCGTGGCTGAATTGTGGGTAACTCATCCCAACCAGTTCGCGATGATATTCGCGAGTTCTTTCGTATGGCCTTTAAATCCGTGGTCAGCTCCTTTAATAACCTTGTAAGTAAGTTCCGGCCGATAGCTTCTTAAGAGTTCAACCGCTTTGTATACGTCTTTTTTCCATGAGAATTGATCTTTGTCTCCGTACATGACGAGTGCCGGTTTTTTTATCGACTTGAAATGACGGAAAAGGGGTTTTTTCGAAAGTTTCACTTTTCCCAGCGCTTCAAGAAACGGAAATACGTTATAATCCCCGTCCGGATTCGCGATATCGTAAAATCCTTTATATGAGAAAAGATCCGTCGGGTATGCGTCGGTTATTAATTTCAATCCTTCTTTTTTGTTTCTTTTTCTTCTCGCCTCGGCGAGAAGTTTCCAGAATCTCGACTTCCCCAGTGCGCGGTAGTAGATACCGGTGTCGTCCCCGCCGCAGAGCAGGATATATTTACTTATCTCATTCCTCGGTTTGTAGAAGCTATAGATGCAGATTTTGTTCGCTCCCGTCGAAGCGCCCATAAGATAGAACTTCTTATAACCGCGTTGCTTCAGGAATGATACCGCTCCGTCGATATCCGGTACGCATTCTTTGATTTGCTCGTATGCCATTCCAAAATATTTCCTCTTTGCTCTTCCTTTGCGGTTTATATTCAACCCCTTAATGATATGCGCACCGCGGTTATTAAAATAAAGAATAGCAATCCCCTTTTTATGTAATGCAGTAATGACAGGATAATTTTCTTTTCCTTTGTAGAAAACGGAAGAGCTTCCGTTTCCGTGGAGATAGATTACCGCCGCTTTCGCGTGTTTTGGTTCGTATAAAAGCCCCGGCAGAAGAAGACCATCTTTGGTTTTGATTTCAACGAATTCCGGTTTGATATCCTTCATATCTCCATTATAAACTCCACATAAAAATTATCGAGGCCCGGCCTCGATAATTTTTCTTTTCTATCTCGTTCCTGTAATTCCGTTCAGAAGAAATTGAAATGCTTGATAAAGCGTTCCTCCGGCAGGCGGTTGGGTTCCGGAAGTAGGAGGAGGCGCCATTTGTCCGCCGCTGCCTGGCGGTTGTTGATTCATCATTTCGCCGCCCGGAGGAGGTCCCATTATTTGGCCTCCCGGAGACGGAGGGGCTGTCGGCGGTTGAAACTGCTGAAGGGGTTGTTGCATCCCTTGTCCCCCCGGAGGCATCATGTTATTTTGTTGAACCTCCGTTCCCGGTTGAAGATTTCCTCCCGGTGCGTTTTGCGGACCGCACGGCGCTCCGGGCGGACACACGGGATTCAAGGTGTTGATCGGCATGTTTCCAAAAAATTCTTGTATCGTCTTTCCGTCGCCTGGAATCATGCCTTGCGGTACTCCCGGCATCATCTCAATCCGATTCCTCACCTCTTTTTGTCCGCTTTTACCTTCTTCGGATCCGTCTCGCGTCATCATCTCCTGTCTTTGCTCCGTTCTGATTTGCGGTCCGTTTCCCGGTTTAAAGTTCGCGCATGCATCCGGATTCGATTCGCAGAATGATCGGCACTCCTCGGCATTCTTACAACCTCCGGGACCGCTTTGGCCCGGCGGTATCATCATTCCTCCCGGCACGCCCTCTGAATTTCCGGGAGCTCCCTGATCCTGGCGCTCTCGCGCCGGTCCGAAGTTTTTACACTCATCGGGATGCGAAGTACAGTAGGATTTGCATTCTTCCTCGGATTTGCATCCTCCGGGGCCTGCTTGTCCTTGAGGAGGAACAAAACCGCCCTCTCCCGGACCGCCGGTGCCCTTACTCATTATTTGTTGAAAGCATTTACCCATCTTGTCTCCCAGATCTTGGGACGGCATCACGGCGCCACTTTTGATTTTTTCAAGAGTATCGTTTCCCACCGCGTTTGAGATGCAGGTTATCACTTCGGGAGGCGCTTGGTTTAATGTCTGAGTAAGCTGTTGTTTTCCCTCTTCCATTCTCCGAAGATCCTCCGCGGGAATCATCCCGTGTTCTTTTCCGAAATTGAAGCACGTTTCCTGATTTGCCGGATTATTGCAAAACGCCTCGCACTCTTCTTTACTCGTACATCCTCCGGGGCCTTTTCCGCCCGTTTTCCGCGCCATAGTCGCCTCTTCGGGGGTCATAAAGCCGGCAGCCTCCGAGAATGCAATACACTCCTCAATATGACTCTCCTCGCTGCAGTATTTATCGCACTCTTCCTTGCCGTTACATGCCGGGGGCTTTACTCCTTTTTTTATTGCCTGGAGCATCTTTTCCGATTGCGCGGCTTCTTCCGCGCTCATGAATCCCGCGGCCTTCGCAAACGTCATACACTCCTCCATGTGTGCCGCATCCCTGCAGTAGCTATCGCATTCCTCTTTTCCGCGGCATGCGGGCGGCTTCACTCCTTGTTTGATGGCCGCAAGCACTTTCTCCGAATCCTGAATTTCCTGATCGCTCATAAGTCCCGCCGCTTTTCCGAATGCAACGCACTCTTCCATATGGGAAGGATCACTGCAATACGCGTCGCATTTGTCCTTGCCGCTGCATGCGGGCGGTTTCACCCCCTTTGCGATCGCCGCCTGTACTTTTTTCGCTTCCGCAAGTTCATTTCCCGACATCATTCCGTTCTGTTCGGCAAATGCCACGCATTCGTTGATGTGAGAAATGTCGTCGCAGTAATTCTTGCATGATTCTTTTGTGGTACATCCTCCGGGGCCTTTTTTTATATCCGTGAATTTCTTCGCTTTTTGAAGTTCGTCTTGGGACATCAGTTGATGTTTTTCGGCAAACGCGAGGCACGCATCCGTGTGCGCCGCGTCGTCGCAGTAAGCGCGGCATGCGGTTTCATTCGCGCAGTTGCCGAGCTCCGCTACCGGATATTGAATGCTTGCGGCCGGTGAAGTCGCGGTCGTCTGCGCCGAGACATTATGAGCGATGAGTACCGCTCCGATAAGAACGCTTACTCCCAAAAGACACGCACTTATTACATATCGTTGTTTCATGATTGTTGAAAATAAAAATGAGAAGACCTTTATCGAAAAGGATTTGTTTTAACGTCCGAAAACGGGTTGGTTTTATTAACCGGATTGGTGTCGGGAAGATTGCCCGCTGGATTTGTATTGACATCCAGGGATGGAATCACTCCCTGCGTGGTATTTTTTGTGAGCGTATCCGCTGCTTCTTTCGCCTTATTGAGCGCCTGCTCCTCCGGCGTGAGGGCGGTAGTACTCTTCCAATACCAGTATCCCCCGGCGAGGAGTAAGAGGGCGACTATGGTTGCTATAAGGAGTTTTTTGTTCATGCTTTTATTATAGCACTTCCGATTGATAACATGATTCGCAGTAGACAATTTCTGCCCGCTCGGGGGCGTAGCTTGTTTCGAACTCATTCGGGCACGGTTTATCGCCGTGGAAGTGGGTGGCAGTATTCCGATAATTCGGCGTTTTCCCTAATTCCTGATTCCTAATTCCTGATTCCATTCCTCCACACTGGCATTTCCTGTGCCATAATCTCAAGGGGTTGCTTTTTAGGAGGCGTTCGCAATGTCTGCAGTTTGGGCAGAGACGAGGTAAGGGAATCCCCGTCTTTTTGTAGAACCCGAGTTCTTCGGGAATTATTTTGAAAGCGGTAGTACATCCGTGAATGCATATCCCTTTATGTCCGCATTCGACGGTTTGACTCGCTATCGCATCCGGAACATCCCTTATGTGATCGGGTAACTGATCATTCTTGATTTGCATTTGATAATTTCGTATTTCGGGATTTTTCCATTGATATCCTTTGCGTTCCACTTCTTCTTTTGAAAGAGGGAAATACTCTTGAGCGATCGTTTCGTTGTAAGCAAACGGAGAGAGCTCCGGAGGAAAGAATTCACCGTATCCGAATGTTCTCCCCTGCTTGTCGGCGTAAGGCATCATGTTCATGTGCTCGATAATCTTCGGGAGAAGCGTCTCATATTCTTCTTTCGAGTACTGCCTGTTCAGAATGCAATACGATTTGCTCCGAAGACCGACGCACGCGAATATGTTATTGCAGTCGAAGCAATTATACGAGTATTGGACATCGAATCCACCCCAAATCAATGCGGAGTATACGATTCGTTTTCCCGAGCAACTCATCGCTTCGCATTCTTCTTCCGCTCCGTTCCAGGCGACTATCGCATCCCAGATATCGGAGCAGTTATGGTGCACGCGATAAGAATAGCGAACATGCTCCGCGTTATCACGTATATCGAAGCCACGTGCGTCACGACTGTTTCGGATATTGTCGCCGATAACATTCTCCGATTTTATAATGGTCGCAAATTTGCGCGGCACGCGGAGTTTGAGTTCTTCAAATTTTGCATTAAGTTCCTGCAACTTTCGATAGCTGCCGAGATCGAGTTTTACGAGTTCTTTCTCATACTCCTCTTTCTGGTACTCGCGGTTTAGGATGCAATACTGCCTGCTTCGGAGGCCGACGCATGCGATGCAATTCGTGCAATTTCTGCAATCATAAAGGAACCACGAGTCGACACATCCCTCGCAGCTTTGCGCAAAACGCACGCTGTTGGATTTTACGCAATCGATCAGTTCGTACGAGTATTCGGTACTGGTGGCTTGGTAGATGTCAAAACTATGTTGTATGTCGAGAATACCGCTAAAGCAATACGCCGAATCTTCTCCTCCGTCGATGCCGATGCAGTTATAACAATTTTTCAAGTTGAGGGCGATATTCGAATACTCGCTGTTTACGAGATTTTTCTGAATTAAATTCGGTTCCGGAACCGCTTTTAATAACTCTCCAAACTGCGTCAAAAAAGGCCGCGTCACGTCGACATCCTTGCCATATTCGAGTGGGTCCCACGCGTCAGATCGCCAATAATTCTGCTCGTATACCTTATAACCGCTTTCTTGCCGGAACATGGACAGGACCGGCTTTCCGGTTGCATCACACGTGCGCCGATACCACGAGCGCTCGTTACGCCAGCTCATCCTTCGTACTGTTCTGCATTCCGGGCACCATGTAGGCGCGGGAATTCGCATTTTTTCGTAGAACGTAATATCGTCGGATTCGACAGCAAACTCCTTTTGGCATGCCTGACAGGTTCTCTTTGAGGGGGCGCTCATGGTTCTATTATACCAACTCTAAGTGGAAAACCCGCAAAAATCGCGGGTTTATTCCTTAAACTGATAGTATCTCTCTCCCGCCGAGCTCCTTAATAATTGCTCTCACGAGAGGGATTTCTGATTCTGTCTCTTCCTCTGTTAGAATGATCAGCTTGACTGGTTTTTCTATTTCTCGTTTCTCCGCAGCGGAAAGTAATCTCATACTTTCCTTGGTTTGAGGAAGAGAAAGTTTTCCTTTCTCCGTTTCGATGTAAAGCATCTGCACCTCCGTGCGATTCTCTATACTGTAAGGATATCATTTTTTGGAATCAAAACAACCAATCGAAACCATGATTTGGTGATGATTAATCACATTACCATCCAAGCTCGCTATAAAAGGTTCCCTTTGCTATGTTCTCCAGGGCAAATCGGACTCCTCGTATCATATTCTCGGGTAGTTCATCGGGCAAAAACCAGCGTAGGTCGTCGCATTTTTCCGGCTCCGCATTTATGATTTCCCCTTCCCACCTGTCGGTTTTCAAAAACACGTTTATATATTCACGATCGGAGCTCAAGCGATGCAAGACATGGACAACCTGTAAATCATTCGGTTTGAGTGTTATGCCAATTTCTTCTTTTGCCTCCCTGATTATGCTTTGTACGGCGGTTTCTCCGCCTTCCATGTGGCCCGACACCAAACTATAATTTCCGTCTTCGTACCCGGTATTTGTCCTTCTCTGGAGTAATATCTTTTTGTCTTTTGTAAGAATTAAAAATGACGCAATATAGATTCTGAAACGTTCTTTGTCAGACATGGAAGATTATATTGAGGTCTGCATTTCTAATCCCGCTTCTCGTGTCATAGTTACAAGTTCGTCATGCAAATATCCGTTGGATATGATAGCTCCGTTAATTTCTCGATCGTAGCGTTGTTCTTTCCCGTAAAGATCGGTAACCTTCCCTCCCGCTTCTTCGACAACGATTTTTGCAGCGGCAATATCATGCGCTGAAGGGCCCGTAAAAACTTCTCCTTCAAATCCCCCTGTCGCGATAAGCGATGCTACTTCACATACCGTATATATTTGGGGAGTTCGTCCTCCCCGTGCATGGACGAGTTTCGGCAGGTTTGTTTCCTTCCATCCACAGTTGATAAGTGCTTTTTCAAAATTCTGCTTCTGGCTTACCGATACGCGCTTATTCTCCTCGATAAGGTATGTCCCCTTTCCTTTCTCCGCGAGGAGCGTCCTTCTTGCAAGAGGATTTTTCAATACTCCTGCGATACTTTCGCCATTCACTACCACTGCGGCGGAAAATACAAAAAGCGGAGAGCCGATCGCAAACATATGAGTTCCATCTATCGGATCTACCACGAAAAGCTTCGAAGAATTCTCTACCTCGGTTGATTCCTCTTCGGCGAGTACCTCGTAATCGGGATAATATTTTTTTACCATCTCGATAGTCATTTTGTTTATTTCCAGATCCGCTTCGGTAACCGGAGACATATCTCCCTTCATGGTCACTTGAATGCCTTTTGCGGAATAGTGCTTCAACATTATTTTCGCAGCTTCCTCCGAGAGTGTGAGGAGGAATTTTGTGATATCTTGAAATAGTTCCATATTTGATTTAATCATTTTCCGATCCCGGGCTGCCTTTCTTTAAGCGTTCCCCGTACTTTTTGAGCGCATTTTCCACCGCCTCTTCCAAATCGACATTCAACGAGTTTGCGATGGTAACGACCGAATATAATAGATCTCCGAGTTCCAGCCCCACTTCATCTTTGAACACCATACTCTTTTTGCCGTAGTCCGTCATCTTAAGTATTTCCTTTGAGACCTCCCCGAGTTCCGAAACTGTATCCAGTATTTTATACTCCGGATTTGAGTCGAGGTGATGTTCTCTTGAAAAATCACCTACTCTCTTCTGTAGTTCACGAATTGTCATATATGAAGAAAATTATCGAAGCCGTAACTGATTCATTTTCTTGGCGACGTAGGACTTACCTTATCAAAATTATGATCCCGATAGATTAGTATGATTTGAAATGGATGCGGCCATTCAGGTTGGACATCTTGCGGTAGAAATCCAAATCCTCGCTCATGTGTCTTGAGTTGAATATTATCTGATCCATTCCTTCCCAAAGTAAAAACCATGCCGCGGGCTCCAGAAAAACTATCAGGAATGAGGTGTATAAATTTCTCGAAGGATCCTTGAATTCGATAAGCGTTGCGGCAACCATGCAAAGAATACCCATGACTACCATGCTTATCCCAATCCTTAGAATGCGGCGTTTCTCTTCCCAAAACAGGTGGTAGTACTTTTTGAAGTGTGTCGTGAGCCGTTCCTTGATTGCGGTATTATGAGGTTCGTTCCATTCTTGTTTCGGGATATGGAGGATAAGTTCTATTTCTCCTCCCCTCTTGTCTCGCGCGGCCCGTTTCAGTTCGTCGATAAAGTCCACGGAAAGCGTACGACTCGGATACGGTTGGGCGTCAAAATCAGAGAAGATGTTGCTGTATCGCTCGAGCTGCATACTGATTGTTTCGGGAACCGAGGGGGTTGTGTGTGTCATAGGAATATTAAACCATAAAAACTCCTGTGCATAAACCATGCACGGGAAAAAGACGCCCGTAGCCGAAGTTGCCAGAGGAAGTTAGTTCTTTACTATTTTGTTATATACCCACGCGATAATCACGCCGCCGACGAAGCCGTCCACGAAAGCCCAAATGGCTCCGATGATGGCGCCGAGAACGGAGGGGCCATAACCGATGTAGAGCGACGAGAAAACGTCAACGAGATTAATGCCCCATCCGAATATCGCCGTGATACCGCAGAAGAAGATATATAACGCCCAGAGCGCGCCTATTGCGACGCCAAGGGCAACTGGTTTACATTTCTCCATTTTGTATTTGAGGAAAACGAAAAAACCGACCTTGTATCGTTATTATACCAGATTGCCGTTTTTCCGTGGCTCCTTATGGATTATGAGTGATTATTAACCTTCAGAAGTTGCCTTGGAACGAACAAGAAGTATTTTACTTTGGTAAATGGTTCCCATAGTTTGAATGATACCCATGATAATGAAAAGTGTCGTAAACGAATAGTAATTTACGATGAGGCCGCCGAGAAATATGGAAATGCCGGTGATAATTTCCTCGGTACCATGTTCCACTCCCCAAATAAGACCCGCCCGACGTCGATCTTCGTATTTTGCATACAGTGCATCCCATGTGGGATTTGCAAGTGCGAGTGCAACGCCGAGGCCGGCTTCTACCGCGAAGAGCGCTGCTGGCGTATGGACGAAGAGATAGCAGAATGTGAAGATAGCATTTAGAGCATAACCCGCAATCATCATTCTCTCATGGCCTATCTTGTCGGAGATTTTGCCCACGAAGATTTCCAGGACCCCGGTCACTAAGAGATAGATTGCCCAGGCCCAGGATATGTCGAGAAGATCGCCACCCACTCTTCCCGCAAATACGGCGAAGAGCGGTCCGAACAACCCCTCCCCCAGCCACCAGAAACTGGCTCCTGCAAGCAATATCTTCTCTTCTCGTTTCATTGTGGATCAGACGGAAATCTCACCTACAAAACTCATAATTCTGTAATCGTATCACGAAAACGTTTGTATGATAAGAATCGGACAGAAAAGAGAGTATCCTCAAAATTTATGCATATGCACGTATTTTGAGGCGCTTCTATTTCTTCCTTGCAAGGTATTGGATGAAAATACTCTTTTTCTTCGCTTCTTCGGAGAAGTCATGATAGATTTTCTCGACTTCGAAATGATGGCTCAAAATTTCGACCATATCATGCTCGTAGAGCGGGAAGTAATCAAGTTTACCCCATACCTTGCGCTTCACGTCATAATAGTGAAGCACAACAATAGTATCGCTGATATATGCCGGGAAGACGATAATATCCTTTTCACTCCCGTGATAGTATACGGTGTAGTCGAAATGGAAATTCTTCACGACTTCCTTGATGGGGAGGTTCATAAGTGAATGAATATAGTCGAAGTTTCTTGTATCTATAAAAAGATAGCCGTTTTTCGAAATCAGTTTACTGAATTTCGCGATAATACTTGTAATTCCGTCTTTCGTATATTCGCGGGATCCTCCGCCAAGGTATGAAAGAGAATTACCCGTCAAAAACACGAAATCGAACTGATGATCGTACGGCGGTGTCGCGTATGGCAGATCGATCCAGTTTCCTTTATGCATAAGCACATGGATGTTGTTCCTGTAGAAGTAGGTGCTTGCCTGCATGATGAACTCATCGTTTACTTCGTTCGCTTCAACTGTTTTTAGCTTGTAATCCATCCCGTTCAACGTTTTGATGATGCCGCCCAGCTCCAATCCCCCACCGACGCCCAAATCGAGAATACTCTTCAATTTCTTACCGGTAATAATATTCACGAAGAAGTCGATTTCCTGCTTCTTTAAAATACCCTTGAATTTCGGGTAGATCTCCTTCTCCCAGCTCACAAACTCGAAATCCCTGAACTCTTCCACAGGGTTACTGATATATGGCAGAGAATTAATAAATTGTTTTTCTGACATAATTATCTACTTCTCTATCGAGGCCCGGCCTTGATAGATTGAGAACTTTTTGCAATTGCTCTTTCTATTCCCCTGCTCGCTCCCGTGATGAGAA
Organism: bacterium; assembly: GCA_021814165.1. Taxonomy (GTDB): domain Bacteria; phylum Patescibacteriota; class Minisyncoccia; order UBA6257; family GWB1-50-10; genus JAKAHD01. Next base: position 91,027 of record JAKAIX010000001.1, on the reverse strand, counting down.
CCGTTTCCATGATTTTTCCTTATTTCTGCCCCTTTTAAGAACACAATCTAGATCATTTGTTCTTGAACAAGTTGAATCGAGAGTACCCACTTGCTCATGTAAATCATAGATAACCTTCAAATATTTACCCCAAGCTAGACGAGGGATTTCGTATTTTCTTTCTTCTCCATACCAATCATATAAACACTTGTCGCCTTTTTCCGCATTGCACCGTCTACAAGCTAAGACCTGGTTATCGATAGTGTCTGGTCCTCCACGAGAAGTTGGTATTATATGTTCCCACTCTAGTCCACTCTTATAATGACCACAGTAGGTACATTTTTCAGTCCCCTCTTCGACGAGTAAATGATTTTCTCGAAGAATTGTCGAAGGGTGAATTTGCCCATTTCTTAGTTTTAAAAACGTGTGCATGCAGAATGGCCGATTTTTTCGATCACCTACTGCTCGCCCAGTGATGAGTTTTGCGTATTCCCAATAGACGAGATCACGAATTGTTTTTACAACTGAGGGTGGCATAATATCGATTATTAAACCCTCCCAGAAATTTCAAACTGATTGAGAATATATTGCTTACCTTGAAAATGTTCCATGTGACTGTAATCAGGATTGACTTTGATAGAAAATCTATTTAATTCTAGCGCTTTCTTGACGACATACATTCCTATACCCAATCCTTCAACTTTTTCAGCATTTTTACCCCTATATCTCAAGTCAAATATTTTTGCTAGTTCTTCTTGTTCAATTCTCAAGCTGATCATCGTTATTAATAATTTAAATTCTCCATCCTGAAATGAAAGAAAGAATCTTATATCAGAGCTCGGTTTTATATATTTAATTGCGTTATCAAAGAAATTATAGAAAGCTGTATTAACTGTTTTATAGTCTAGTTTGATTTTATTCGTTTCGGCGAGCTCATTCGTGAATTGGAAACTAGGTTTAATCCATGTGCCCCGGGATTCATCTTCAAAGGCATATAGGATGTTAATAATGATATTTCGAATGTTATGCGGTCGTATATCAAGTTGAATTTCTTCTCCCATATGAATAATTTCGAAACTAGCAATATGTGCATCTATTTCAAGTATTCTTTTCCGTAAATAAATCAATACATCAGCTATTGTTTTAACATCTGACTTAATCTCATTAGACACAATCTCTCGTTGCTCAGAGTGGTTCTTGTTAGGAAATTTTTTGCAATCTACAACCCCCTCTATTTTTTGTTTCAATTGCCCCTGGAGTCTCTTTAGAGTGTGAGAGTGCTCTTTTATTTGGTTGATAAAATTATCTTGAATAGAAATAACTATTGGACCGCTTGTTTCAACAACTTTCCTTAAAATTTTTGATCTTTTTACTAGTTCTAAGTCGTTAGTGATGAACTCAATTTTTCCATCTCCTAAATTAAATTCTTTTGTGGTGTAGCTAGATATATCAAAGTTTTCCGGAATGTTGGTAGCGGTAACCTCACCTCCCGTATTTTTTCTTCGATAAAATGTCATTTAATTTTCTCTAACTCAGATTCAATCATAGAGATAAATTCAAATGTATCTGAGTTTTTTGACATCTGATTATCGGCGACGCGCATGTTCATGCTTAACTTAAAATGTCCGTATGCGGAATATAGGATAACTCTCTTGGAATCACCATATGCTTTCTTAATAGCTTTTATCACACTAATTCCTTGTTCTTCCTCTGAAAGGTCGATACCAACACCTTTGTAATCTACAAAAACTATGTCGGCTCGTTTTATTTCTTCGTCTTGAACATTTACGATATCGTCGATCTTTTTTACCGACCAACCAGCCTTGGTCAAGTTTTCAACCACAGGGCAATCTGAATCATCAATAAAAAGTATATTTGCTGATACCTTATCAAGGCGCTTTTTTCGAAAGCGTAACGAGAAACTTGGCTTAAAATGCACTTCAAGATTGAACAGATTGAAATTACCCATGTATATCGTTTGTAAAATTATCCAACAAGAACGGGATTTTATCAATGGTTGCGATTCAACCTACAATACTCTCAAAAAACCCATTCGGATTCAGCATTTTTTGCCTCGCAAAATAAAAGCAAAACCCCTGTGTCGGAAGGCTGTGGGAAACCGAGGGTTTTCTAGACCAGGGGTCGGGGGTTTTGTATGTGGACCGTACCGGATTCGAACCGGTGACCTCCTCGTTGCAAACGAGGCGCTCTACCAACTAAGCTAACGGCCCAAACTGTTATCCAGAAATTCTCTCCCCTTCCCTGATTTCAGAAAGTGCTCTCTCTGGATGGCTTCTCTTTTATTACTATACTGTTCGGAATATATCAACACAAATGGTTTGTTATTTTTGGTGAATGCATTCGAACCATTATTGTGTTCTTTTAACCTTACTTGTGGAGGTTTGCTCGTATACCCAATATATCTCTTCCCGTTTTTCAGGCTTTTTAAGACATAGACAGAGAACATAAGGTTGCGCTCTTACCCCAGCCAAAGGCTGGTCCGCCTCTGGCGGAAGCTAAGCTAACGGCCCAGTGCGTATAGTGTACGATGAGACGGATGCGGGTTCAAGCCGAGTACGCTATAATAGGAAGAGAGCCATGGACAGTTTCAAAAAACGCCTCTGGATCGACCTCGGTGTCGCACTTATACTCATCGTCGCGCTGTTATGGGGCATTTTTTTCTTTAAAAGCAACATCAGTGAGTACCTTCTGAAAATTACCCAGGCGAGACAATTGCTCGCGAGTCAGACCTCAAAAGTGTACGACAAGGCGCTTCTCGAGGCCCAATATAACTCAAGGGCAAAGAACTATTTAAGCGTGCTTCAGGCGATTATTCCTTCGTATGACAATCTTATCGATCTTAATCAGTCGCTTCAGACGCTCGCGAACCAGTATCAGTTAACCTACGGGTTTTCCTTTACCAGCGAAACGCAACCGACGAAGGATAGATTGGGATCGATCGGATTTTCGCTCGCGCTTGGAGGAAGCGACACCAAGACATCGCTCGCGTTCCTCAAAGCGATGGAAACCTTCAAATATCTGAATACAATCGATAACGTCTCTTTAAGAAACGACGAGGGACGGTTCACGATGACGCTTAAGGGGCGGGTGTATTATCGCTAAGTAACATGCGTGAGAAGATAAGAACAATTCGTCTGGCTTCCAAGAATATGTTTTTCATCGTGCTTGCCTCGGCGATGGTGCTCATCACGGGCGCATTCGTGATATACGGAATCGTATTCTTGGGGTCGAGTTTGGAAGGCGCACTTGAGGCGCCGAGCGTCGCTCCGACGCATCTTCAATTTAATATCCAGGAGTTTGAAAAATTAAACTTGATTCAGAAGTAGAATTCACTTACACTCAAAATCGTAATTTGGGCATGTAGTTCAACTCCGACGCCCCTTCGGGGGTCGGAGTCCCGACCGCGAAGCGCGTCGGGATGGTAGAACGCCTATGGATGGCTTTGTTTATATTATTAAAGATGGTACGAACAATAGATTGTACATTGGAAGTACTAATGATATTTATAGAAGATGGTATCAACACCAGCACGGTCATACTCAAACAACAAGGAGAATGGACGAAAAAAAATTAGTTTTTGTTCAAAAATTTCCAAGCTTGTAGATTGCCAGGAAAATAGAATTGAGGTTGAAAAAACTAAAGCGAAAGGATTATATTGATAAGATAGTAAAAGATGGATTTATAAAGAATACGGGCATGTAGTTCAGTGGTAGAACGCTGTCCTGATAAGACAGAGGTCGAAGGTTCGATTCCTTCCATGCCCACCAAAATAAGGCAGTTTTTGGATATCGTTATTGTTATGCCGATTTCTCCTATTCATCACATCTCATATTCGGAGGAGGAGTATCCGAAACTGCTTCGTGAAATACCGAGCCCTCCCGCGACGCTTTTCGTAAAAGGCTCGTTTCCTTCCCCGTGCATATGCGTTGCAATCGTCGGTACGAGGAAAGCGACACAAGACGGGAAACTTATCGCAAAACAGATTGCCTATGATCTCGCGAAAGCAGGCATTACCATCGTGAGCGGACTTGCAATCGGCATCGATGGCGCGGCGCACGAAGGCGCGCTTCAGGGAGGAGGAAATACGATTGCGGTTCTTGCGAACGGCCTCGATACCGTGTATCCCCTGCTCCATGAACATCTTGCGGAGTCGATTGTTGCGCAAAGCGGCGCTATCTGCTCGGAATACCCGGAAGGTATCGCTCCCCTACGGCATCAATTCCTCGAACGAAACAGGATCATAAGCGGAATGAGCATCGCGACAATCGTCGTCGAAGCGCCCATGAGATCGGGATCGCTTGCGACGGCGCGTTTCGCGCTCGAGCAAGGGCGCGAAGTCTTCGTGGTGCCCGGACCGGTCCGTCACAGGAATTATCAGGGATCGCACATGCTCATACGGGAGGGAGCACGACTTGTGACAAGCGCAAAGGACATCGCGCACGATCTTGAAGAAGCCTTGAAGGCATACGAAGGCGTGCTTGCCGTTCCGGAAAAAGAACGGGAGAGGGGCCATGAGGAAAAAGAAACATCTCCGGTTTTCCGGGCCATCAAAGAGGCCTCTTCGCCTCTTACGGTTGACAACATCTCGGAAATGACCCATCTTGAGACACAACGAGTGAATCAGGAGCTTTCTCTTCTTATATTGGAGGGAAAGATTGAGGAATTACACGGGACGTTTTCCATAGCGAAATCATGAAACAGACGAAATTAGTCATCGTTGAAAGCCCCACCAAAGCCAAAACGATAGGCAAATTCCTGGGAGAGGGGTTTCATGTAGAATCTTCCTACGGGCATATCAGGGACCTGCCGAAGAGCAAGATCGGCATCGATATCGAGCACGACTTCGAACCGCATTATATCATTCCGATGAAGGCGAAGAAGAACGTCACCGCTTTAAAAAAACTTGCGGTGAAAGCGGATGAAGTTATTCTCGCAACCGACGAAGACCGGGAGGGAGAAGCCATCGCGTGGCATCTTACCCAAGCTCTTGAGCTTGGGGGTTTTCAAATCAAAAGTTCCAAATCCCAAGTCAAGAAAGATATTCCGGTCGAGCGTATCGTATTTCATGAAATTACGGAGTCCGCGATTCAGGACGCGTTGAAACATCCGAGAGCGCTCAACCTGCATCTCGTGGACGCCCAGCAAGCAAGGCGCGTCTTGGACCGCCTTGTGGGATACGAACTTTCCCCTTTTCTTTGGAAGAAGATCGTGCGGGGACTTTCCGCCGGCCGGGTGCAATCGGTCGCTCTGCGGCTTATTGTGGAACGGGAAGAAGAGATTAAGCGCTTCAAACCGGAAGAATATTGGACGATCCGCGTAATACTCTCTCCCGAGAATACGAAAGAGAACGTATTTGAAGCCTCACTTTTTAAAATCGGGGGAGAACCGTTCGAGAAATTCACGATTCGGAACAAGGCCGATGCGACGGCGATCGCGGAGAAGCTGAAAAACGCGACATACTCCGTGATTGCGATCGAGGAGAAAGAAATGAAACGCAATCCCCTCCCGCCGTTTATTACAAGTACGCTTCAACAAGAGGCGAACCGTCGCCTTCACATGAGTGCAAAACAGACGATGATGCTTGCACAGAGACTTTATGAGAACGGCTTCATCACCTATATGCGCACCGATTCGGTGAATCTCTCGACGGAATCGCTTCATATCGCGCAGAAATACATCGGCGAGAAGTTCGGCAAGAATTATCTTTTGGAAGCTCCCCGGGTGTTCAAAACAAAATCGCGTCTTGCACAAGAAGCGCACGAAGCAATACGTCCGACGAATCCCCTCCTCGATCCCGTTTCCATTACGCTCGAGGACGCAAAGGAAAAGAAACTATATGACCTGATCTGGCGCAGATTCATGGCTTCTCAACTCCCCCCGGCAATTTTCGCGCTTACAAGCGTTCTCGTCGAAGCGAGGAATGGAGATGACACGTTTACACTCAAGGCAAACGGGGCGACAATGCGCTTCGACGGATTTTTGAGAGTGTGGAATCAAACGTTCGAAGAAAGGCTTCTTCCCGCACTCAAAAAAGGAGAAGCGCTGCGATTTTCGGAGGTAAAACCCGAGCAGCATTTTACCGAACCCCCTGCGCGTTATAACGAAGCAAGTCTGATTAAAACACTCGAAGCGAACGGGATCGGGCGGCCTTCCACGTACGCTCCCATCATCTCGGTTATTCAGAGCAGAAATTATGTCCAAAAGAACCCGGAGCGCCGTTTCGAACCGACGGAAATAGGACTTCTGGTGAACAAGGTGCTTACGGAACACTTTCCCGAGATCGTCGATCTCGGGTTTACTGCGCACATGGAAGAGGAGCTTGACGAAGTCGCCGAGGGAAAAAGAAGATGGCGGGATACCATACGCGAATTCTATGAACCTTTTAAGAAACATCTTGAGAAGAAATACGAGAGTGTCCAAAAAGAGGCCTTGGCGCCCCAAGAGTCCACAGACGAGGTTTGCGAAAGATGTGGCAAGCCGATGGCCATAAAAACGGGCCGTTTTGGGCGATTTTTGGCCTGTACGGGCTTTCCGGAGTGCAAGAGCACCAAATCACTTGCTCCCACGGGATCGAACGATCTGGGGCCATGTCCCAAGTGCGGGACGGGAAGGGTAATTCGGAGGAGGACAAAGCGGGGAAGGTTTTTTTACGGATGCAACCGTTATCCGGAGTGTGATTTTGCAAGCTGGACGAAACCGGAGAATAAGGACGGCGAGGATGGTGATGGTGACGGGGACGCAGACGAAGATAAGAGCGGAGACAAGGAAGAATAAACCCCGAACTCCATTTTCCTTCACTCGGGCGCTCCGGGCCGCTTGGCCAAGTCTTACCCTCGTTCAGAAGAATGGAGTTCGGGATAAAAAAGGAATAGCTAAAAGGTAGTAAGTATCTCGACGCCATTTTTTGTAATGGCGATTGTTTTTTCAAAATGAGCGCTTAGGGCCCCGTCTTTCGTCTGGTAACTCCCGTCTTCTCTCTGGATAATCTGTGAAGAACCCGCGCTCACCATCGGTTCTATCGCAATTACCAGCCCTTCCTTAAGTATCATTCCTTCTCCTTTTTGGCCGTAATTATAGACGTTCGGATCTTCGTGGAGTTTAAAGCCGACGCCGTGCCCGGTGAGTCCGTCGACAACCGAAAACCCTTGTCCTTCAACCTCGTGTTCTATCGCCCACCCGATATCACCCAAACGCGCGCCTTTCGCCTTCGCGGCGGCAATTCCTTTTTGAAGAGATTCTTCGGTAGTCTTCACGAGCTCTTTTGCGGCGTTCGTTACCTTGCCTATCGGGATGGTAATCGCTGCGTCGGTTATCCGTTCCTTATAAACGACGCCGAAATCGATCTTCAGAACATCGCCTTCCTTCAGGGAGTAATCGAACGGTATGCCGTGCACCACCTGCTCGTTCAGTGAAGTGCAAAGCACCGCGGGATACGGACGTGAAGCACCTTCGGGCTTGTAGTTCAAAAACGCCGAGGTTGCGCCCGCTTCGCGGAGCATGTCGCGTGCCGTCGTCTCGAGTTCGAGGAGATTCGTGCCGGCGATCGATTTTTCTTTAAGCGCGAGAAGAATCTTAACAAGAATCTTCCCCGAATCGCGAAGCAATTCGATATCTTTCTCACCTTTTAGGGAAATCATTAGTGTGCCTTTTCCAGGTATGCGGCTATCGCATCATGAACGCGATAGGGTGCCGGTTCCCCGTTTATCTTTTTGATGGCGTAGCCTCGTGCAATCGCCTTTGTAAGAATGGGGAATGTACGTTTTTTGTATTCTTCGATGCGGTGTGCAAAAATTTTCGGATCGTCGTCTACCCTCCGTTTTGCCGGTGCGCCGCAAAATGAACATGTTGTTGTTTTCGAGGCGGCAAGGATCGGCAAACCGCAGACGGCGCACATAAGCCGACCGGCGTTTCGCTTTGCGGCGGAAGCGGAATTCACGAGAAGTTGGATAATAAACACGTTCTTCGTCCCATATTCTTTTTTTAACAGAGCGAGAAGACCTTCGTGTTTGACGTCGCCGAAGGCTTCGAAAAGCGTCCGCGGCGATCCGCTATAGGTGATGCTTAGACCCATCCGGGAAATCCGGCGCGTTTCTTCTCTCACTCGTTTGAGGACGAACGAAGGGGTGTTGAGTGTGCCTTCTTCGTTCAACTTCTTCTCTCTCTGAATCTCTTTGTTGTTTTTATTCTTCGGGTCGTTTAGGAGGCGGCGGAGATATTGACCGGTGTCGAAGTGGAAAAATCCGTAACGTCGCACGAGAAGCTCCGCCTGAGTTCCTTTTCCCGAACCCGGCGGCCCATAAAGAATCACTGCCTTTTTGCTCCCCTTCATATTAGAAAATCCCCTCGTATTCCCTTACCGTAAGCTGGGATTCTATTTGTTTCATGATTTCGAGTGCAACGGCGACTACGATGAGGAGCGCCGTGCCGCCAATCGTGAGCGCCTGGATACCGGTCACAATCTGCGTGATGTTCGGGAGGATGGCAATGGCACCGAGAAAGAGAGCGCCGAAGAGCGTAATACGACGCGTAATTTTCGCGATGGTGTCGGTGGTTGCCTGTCCCGGTCTGATTCCGGGAATGAATCCCCCGTTTCGCTGAAGGTTCTTCGAGATTTCTCCCGGATCAAATGTAATTGCCGTGTAGAAGTAGGTAAAAAGCACGACGAGAATGAAGTAGATCAAACTGTAAAGCGGGACGTTGTTGAAAAAACCGGTCACCCATGCATTCAATTTGAGCGAAAGAGACGGAGAGGCAATCGAAATCATCTGTGCGAAGAATTGAGGAAAAAGGAGGAGAGAAATTGCGAAGATGATTGGAATCACGCCCGCCTGATTCACCCGAAGCGGCAAATACGTCGATACTCCGCCGTACATCTTCATACCGCGGACTTGTTTTGCGTATGACACGGGAATTTTACGCTCCCCTTCATTCACGAACACGACTCCCGCGATCACGATAATACTCAACAATATGAAAGCAATGTAGGTTGGCAGCATATCCGGATTGTAGTTAAAAAACGCTGCCGCGGCTTCCTGCGGAAGGCGGCTCACAATACCCGCAAAGATAATAAGGGAGATGCCGTTTCCTATCTTGTACTCGGAAATGAGTTCTCCTATCCACATGATAAGAATGCTGCCCGCCGTGATGATAATGACGTTATTCACGAGCTCGAGAAATGAGAGATGCGGCAATACCCGCTGGGATGCGAGAAGATTCAGAAAACCGTACCCCGAAAACATCGCGAGCGGAACGGTGAGATATCGCGAGATGCGGTTGAATTTTGCTTGTCCCGCGGCTCCTTCTTCGTAGTACGCCTTTTTTAATTTCGGAAATACGATTGTGAGAAGCTGCATAATGATGGTTGCCGTGATATAAGGACCTACGCCAAGCATCATAATCGAGAGGTTTGAAAGGCCTCCACCCGAAAAAATGTTTAGAAATCCGAATAATTCGTTCGAGGAGAGAAATTGCTGGAGACGAACGGCGTCGATGCCCGGGATCGGAATCGCGGCAAGAAGACGAAATACGAAAAGAAGAAAGAGCACCATAAGGACCTTCTTTCTCAAGTCCGGTATTTTGAAAATTTGGAGGAATTTGTTCATATCTCAGATTCTGTGCGTGCTGCTTGAGTTTCCCGATTAAGCCTTTACGCTCCCCCCCGCTTTTTCTATCTTTTCTTTTGCGGTTTTGGAAGCGGGTATGCCCTCCACCATAACGGGCTTCATGCAGGCCCCCTGGCCTACTATTTTCACGTTTCTCCGGATTTCTTTTATCACGCGTCTCGAGACCAATATCGCGCGGGTAAGTTTCCCGTTTTCGGCGAGTTTCTCGATTATTCCGACGGGAATCACGATCGCGGATTCGCTTTTTCTCTTATTTTTTGATCCGCGGAGTTTCGGAATGCGCTGGATTAAATCCCGTTCTGCGGGCTTTACACTATGTCCCGCGCGCGCCCGCTGTCCTTTCTGTCCGCGTCCCGAGGTCTTTCCATGGGCACCGCTCCGCCCAAGACGTTTTTTCCTCCTCCTTTTTTCGGTTGTTACAAGTTCGTGTACACGCATATTATTCGCTTTGCATTTCGTGTTGTTCTTTTTCCAGCATGCGAAGTGCTTCAAGTGTTGCCATCGCATTCGTGAGCTTATTCGTCGTTCGTCCGAGTATTTTTGCGGAAACATCCTTTACTCCCGCAAGCTCCAACACGATACGGGAAGCGCCACCCGCGATAAGGCCGTGGTTTTTCTGTGCCGGTTTAATTCTGATTTTTGCTGCGCTGTATTTCGCCTCGACATCGTGAGGAATCGTTCGCTGCTCTTTTAGGGGAACGCGCACCATGTCTTTTTGGGCCTGACGCTTTGCTTTTTCGACTGCTGCCGCAACATCGAGTCCTTTTGCGATTCCGACTCCCACTCTTCCTTTCATGTCGCCTACCACGACGGTCGCACGGAAGCTGAAACGTTTTCCGCCCGCGACAACCCTGGTCACTCTTCGTATCTCGAGCGCTTTGTCCTGAAATTCGCTTTTTTTCGCCCGCATCGGACGCGATTGTCTTTCCATAGTTTTAGAAATTAATACCTCCCTCGCGCACCGCTTCCGCGAGCGCTTTTACGCGACCATGATACCGATAACTTCCGCGATCGAACACCGCAGTCTTGATTCCAGCCGCTTTCCCTTTCTTCGCGAGTTCCGCACCCACTGTTTTTGCAATTTCCGATTTCGCTATCTTCTTCGTTCCCTGCTTGATTTCAAGGGAAGACGCGGAAGCAATCGTAGCCCTCTTCGCGTCATCAATAAGTTGGGCATAGATATGAGTATTGCTCCGATATACCGAAAGGCGCGGCTTTTCCGCCGTTCCTCGAATTTTCGAACGGACCCTTCTCTTTCTTGCTGTTCTTTTTATATTGAGTTGTTTTGTCTTATTCATGGTGATGCGTTATGCCGCGGAGCCGCTCGTACCCGCTTTCTTCCCGACTTTCCTTCGCAATATTTCGTTGTCATATCTGAATCCCTTTCCTTTGTAGGGTTCCGGTTTCTTGAGCGAACGAACCTGGGCGGCAACCTGACCGACGAGCGCTTTATCGATCCCTCTTATCTTAAGCCGGGAATTTTTTTCCACCTCGAACGTGATGCCTTTGGGCGGTTCGTATTTCACTTGGTGCGAGAATCCCAAATTCAAAGTAAGCCCTTCGCCTTCTTTCGTGATGCGAAAGCCGACCCCTTCGAGGATGAGTCCTTTTTCGAATCCCTTCGTGAGTCCCTGGACGGCATTCTGAACGAGCGCGCGCTGGGTTCCCCAATTGCTTCTCGCCTGTTTCGAGGCGCTCTGCGGTTCAAAGAGAAGCGTCGAGTCGTTTATCGATGCCTTAATCCCCTGAAGAAGCGGAATTGTGAGTTCCCCTTTTGCGCCTTTTACCTGGATAAGCCCACCGTCAATCGTGACGGTAATCCCCTCCGGTACAGTTATTGGCATTTTTCCTATTTTACTCATGTTACCAGATCTCAAAGAGCAACTCTCCTCCGACTTTCTCCTTTCTCGCTGTTTCTCCGGTCATAATTCCTTTCGGAGTCGAAACGACAAGCATTCCAAATCCATTTTTCACTTTTTTGAAATTTTTGTATCCGGCATGGCGATGCAGCGAAGGTTTACTCAAAAACGTTATGGCATGAATCCGTTTTTTCCCTCCAAGATCGATCTCGAGGTATTTTTTCGTCCCCTTCCCTTTTACTTCCACGCTCTTAACAAAACCGCGCGTTACAAGAAGTTCGACGATTGCCTTATTCATCTTTGTGGCATCGGATTTCACCGTTGATTTTCCGGCGGTCTTCGCATTCTTAACTTTTATGACAAAATCGGTGTAGTTCATGTTACCAACTCGCTTTTTTTACCCCCGGGATTTCCCCGCGACTCGCCAATTCACGAAAACAAATGCGGCAAAGATTGAAATCGCGTATATAACCGCGTTTTCTGCCACAACGAAAGCACCGGAGAACTACTCTGGTGCTGAACTTCGGTTTCTTTTTTGCTCTCGCGATGACCGATTTCTTCGCCATATTATTTCTTCAATGGTACTCCATAACGACGGTAGAAAGCAATTGCGGCGTCTCTCTCTTTCTTCCTGGGAACGATGGTTATCTGAATCCCGAACGTCATCTTGGACTTTTCAAGATCTATTTCAGGAAATACGCTCTGTTCCTTTAGGCCGATATTAAGATTACCGTTTGCATCCACGTTTTTCTCCGACAGGCCGCGGAAATCTTTCACGCGGGGAAGAACGAGATTTACGAGGCGTTCAAGAAAATCATTCATACGGGAACCGCGAAGCGTCGCCGCGAGTCCTATAATCTGTCCCGCACGGCTCTTGAAACCCGCGATGGACTTCTTTGCCTGGCGGCGCGAGGGCTTCTGACCGACTATCGTCGCTAATTCCTTCTCGATCTCCGGAAGTATCTTATCCTCGAACTGCGCCTGTTGGCTCGCTCTCCCTAATCCCGTATTGACCACGATTTTTTCAATCGCGTATGTCTGTTTTTTTGTATCCGTCATATTGTTGCTTTGCACTTTTTGCATATCCTGCTCTTCCCGCCGTCCGAAATTTTGCGCCCAATTCTCGTTGCAGCGTGGCAAGAAGGGCACACCAACATCACATTGGAAGCGTTAACCGGCCTCGCGAGCGATACTACCTCCCCTTTATCTCCCTGCCGCTTCGGTCGCACGTGCTTTTTAAACATGTGTAATCCCTCGACAAGAACCATTCCTTCCTTCGTGTCAACGCGAAGCACCTTCCCGGTCTTCCCGCGATCCTTACCGATTAGAAATTTTACTGTGTCTCCTTTTTTCAATTTCATAGTGTTACACAAGCTCTTCCGCAAGCGACGTTATCGCGTCGTAGCCGAACGCTTTTATTTCCCGTGGAATCGGACCAAAGATGCGGGTCGCTTTCGGTTCTTTTTTGTCTTTATCAATGATAACCACGGCGTTATCGCCGAAACGAACATACGAACCGTCAGAGCGGCGAAGCGGTTTCCTCTGCCGCACAACGAGCGCACGGACGATGTCCTTCTTCTTGATTTGTTTCCTCGGTTCCGCAACCTGTACCGATGCGATAATGATATCCCCTACCTCGGCATATCGTTTCCTTCCTCCTCCAAGAACTCTGAAGCAGCGGACGATTTTTGCCCCGCTGTTATCAGCAACTTTTAAAATAGAACGTTCTTGAATCATGTTATTATGCCTTACTGATTATGACCCATCTTTTATCCTTCGACAGCGGTCTTGTTTCACGAATAATTACCTTATCCCCCGTTTTATATTCGTCCTTCTCGTCGTGCGCCTTGAGACGCGTGGTAATCTTATAGGTTTTCTCATATCGCGGATGCTTACGTAAACGAGTTATCGAGACCACTCTCGTGTTCTTCATTTTATCCGAAATAATTGTCCCTTGAAGCGTTCTCATTGTTGTTTATTTTATATTTTTCAAAAGTGTAAGAAGTTGGGCAATATTCTTCTTCAAATGCCGCATCTCCCGTATATTCTTCACTTTTCCCGCGGCAAGATCAAATCGCAGTTTTGCGAGCTTTTCATGTTCTTCGAGCAATTCCTTTTGCAGCTCGCCCTTCGATCGTCCGGCATAAGATTGTAATTCTTTCTTCTTCATATTATTTTTCAACCACCTTCGTTTTTACCGGAAGTTTGTGTCCCGCCATCTTTAGGGCGTGGGTCGCAATTTCGCGCGAGACGCCGTCGATTTCGAAGAGAATTCTTCCGGGTTTCACCGGAGCAACATAGTGGTCGATATTTCCCTTTCCGCCCCCAAGAGTTACTTCGGGAGGGAGTTTCGTAATCGGTTTGTCCGGGAAGATACGAATCCAAACCTTTCCTCCTCGTTTTAAAGCATGCGTGATTGTTTTTCGCGCGGCTTCGATCTGCCGTGCGGTAATCCAGCATGCGCTTCGCGACTGAAGTCCGAACGTTCCGAAACTTACCTTAAGTCCGCGCGTCTCGGTAAGGCGTCCTTTTCTTCGCCCCTTCTGCATCTTTCTGTGTTTTTGTTTTTTGGGTTGCAGCATGTGCCAATGTATCTAAATCTTTGAGCCAACGCTATGGCGAAAAAGATTTAGCCATACCATTGAGCATCCCGTGAGATACGACGAATCTCCGATTGATTTCTTTTTTGTGTATATCATTTTATTCATGGTTTTCCTTGATATTATTCCGTATCTCACGGTACTTCCAATATTAACCCTTCGATTTTTCCTTGTTTTCGAACACTTCCCCTTTATAAATCCAGAGTTTTACCCCGACCGTACCGTACGTGTTGAATGCGGTAGCTTCGCCGTAATCCACATTAGCGCGCAAGCTCTGGAGCGACATCTTTCCTCTCGCAAGTTGCTCCGTGCGCGCGATTTCGGCGCCGCCGAGCCGCCCGCTCAATTTAATTTTTACTCCCTGAACGTCCCTGTTCTGCATAATGGTCTCTATCGTGCGTTTCATTACACGACGAAACGGGAGACGTTTCTCTATATCGAACGCCACTTGTTGAGCCGTAACCTGCGCAGAAATCTCAAATCGCTTCAACTCTTCAATGGTAACGTTCATATTAAACTTGTCCGCGATCTTGTTCTTCCTCCTGTAGGAGAGTACGGCGTTCAGAATTGCGTTCTTAAGCTCCTCAACGCCTTTTCCTCCCCGTCCGATGACGAGTCCCGGCCGCGCGGCTTTCACAATGATGCGTACCGTATCCCCCGTCCTCTCAATTTCAATGGAAGCAATTCCCGCGGCGAGAATTTTTTCCTTCACGATCCCGCGAATAATATGATCTTCTTCGAGAAAGAAACGGACTTGTTTCTTCGGGAACCAACGGCTTACCCACGGAAGGGTAATGCCGATACGATACGCGTTTGGTTTTATTTTTTGTGCCATATCGTGTTATATCGCTTTTCTTCGAAACACTTTTTTCAACGCGCCTTTTGTTTCCTTCGGTTTATTCTCGGGAGTCACTTTCTGTTCCTTTTCTTTCTCTTTTGATGTTACTTTTTCTTCCGCGTGCTCTTCGTGCGTTTTCTTCTTTGTCTTTTTCTTCTTTTCTTTCTGTTCTTCTTTCTTTTCGCGTTTCGGTATGACGATGGAGAAACGCTTCTCATACGGTTTTTCGGATGTGCCGAGTATGATCGTCACATGACTCATCTTCTTTTGAATTCCCGCGATTGATCCCCGAGAACGAGGCGTCCACCGCTTCAGCATCGGCCCCTGATCCACGCGAAGTTCCTTTACAAAAAGCGTTTCCGGATCAAGTTTGTGATTATTTTTTGCGTTCGCGACCGCGGAACGAAGAAGCTTCAAAAGCGCATCCTTCGGCCTTCGCGGGCTCAAAAGTAACCGTGCTTCGGCTTCGGTTGCCGGAAGTTTCCGAATCGTATCCGCAAGAAGACGGACCTTCCTCGGGGCGATCTTCAAAAACCTCAATTGTGCTTTTACGGTTTGTTTGTCCATGATTTTTCGATATTACCGTTCTCGCCTCGCGGTGTATCTTTCCTATTTTTTCTGAGCGGGAGCCGGTGCCGCCGCGCCTTTCTCGAGTTCGCGTTGCATCTTTCCTCCGTGCTTCACAAATTTTCTCGTGGGCGAAAATTCTCCGAGTCGGTGTCCTATCATATCTTCGTTAATCCTGACTTCTATGAAATCTTTTCCGTTATGCACGGCAAAACTGAACCCGACCATTTCCGGTGCTATTTCCGAGTCGCGCGACCATGTTTTTATAGACGCCGCCTCGCTTGATTTCAGATTCTTTATCTTTTTCAGGAGTTTTGGATCCACCCAAGGACCTTTTTTTGCCGAACGAGTCATGTATGTATTAACGTTTTTTCTCTCTCCGTTTTACGATCATCGCGTTTGACCATTTCTTCTTCCGGCGCGTTTTTCTGCCGCCGGTTGTCTTGCCCCATTTGGTTTTCGGACGCTTCGTGCCGCGAGGTTGTCTTCCCTCGCCGCCGCCGTAAGGATGGTCGCGCGGGTTCATGGCAGAACCGCGTACCGTCGGCCGCTTATTGAGCCATCGCGATCGTCCCGCTTTTCCTATGGACACTAAATTATATTCCGGATTGGAAACCTGTCCAATCGAAGCGTAATTGTCCCACAGCACTTTTCGTATTTCTCCCGAAGGCATCTTTAGATGCGTGTAACCTTCCTCGTGCGCGAGTACCTGTATTGAAACTCCCGCGGATCGCCCCATCTGCCCTCCTTTTCCGGGAAAAAGTTCAACGTTATGCACGAAACTGCCGATCGGGATGCGTTTTAACACTGTTCTGTTTCCCGCCTCAAGCGGCGCATCGGGGCCCGTTAGAATAACCGTCCCGACTTTCAATGAATGCGGCGCAAGGATATAACGCCGATCGCCGTCTTTGTAAGATATGCGCGCGATGAATGCGGTGCGATACGGATCGTATTCGATCGCTTCCACTTTTCCGGGGATTCCAATTTTCATCTGCTTGAAATCGATTGCGCGATACAAAATGGTATTACCGCTCCCTTGATGGCGCATGGTAATTCTTCCCTGATTGTTCCTTCCCGCATTCTTCTTAAGGCGCGAAATCATCCGTTTCATGCGCGGTATTTTCGATAGTGCGCGGTAATCTGCTACCGACATCGAACGTCTTCCTGCGCTTGTAGGTTTATACTGCTTCATACTATTGTGTATCGATGTTGTCCCCTTTCTTCAGAGTGACAATCGCCTTTTTTAGGGTTGTCCGACGACTCGGAATATTCCTGTAATATTTTACCTTCCCTTTTATATTCAGCATGCGTACCGCCTGAACAGTGACGTTATAACGGTGCTCCACTTCGTTTTTTACCATAGGTTTCGTCGCTTTTGCTTCAACCGAAAAAATATACTGATTCGCCGCTTGAAGCATATGTGCGCGCTCGCTGGTCCATGGTTTTTTGAGAACGGACAGGAACGGCCGGTAAGGCGCTTGTTTTTCAGCGGTATGCGCGGGCTGAACCTTTTTTTCCTTCTTCTTTTGTTTTGATGTTCCGAGGATACTCATGATGGTATTATTCCGTTTTTTCTTTTGCGGCGCGCGCGATAAATTCTTCAAGCGCCTGTCTTTCGAATAGCACGTATTTTTGCGTTAGGCAGTCGTATACGTTCAATGCGTTCGGCGAAGCGATTTTCGCTTCAGGAATATTGCGAGCGGAGAGACGCGCATACCTGTTTTTTACGGAAGGAATAAAAAGTACGGTAGGATGCTGTTTAAAAAAGGAAGCAAAAAACGCCGCAACATATTTCGTTTTCGGCGCTTCAAGCTCGAGCGCATCCACCACTTTCACAAAGTCACCCTTTAGTTTTCTGGAAAGAAGAGAAGAAAGCGCTGCGCGTTTCATTTTCTTATTCATTTTCATTGAAAAATTCTTTTCATTTCTCGGGCCGAATGTAACGCCTCCTCCGATCCATATCGGCGATCGCGAAGATCCGTGCCGCGCGCGTCCGGTATGCTTCTGTCGCCACGGTTTCTTGCCGCCGCCACGCACCTCGGAACGATCTTTCGTATGCGCCACGCGCGTACGCTTATTCGCAAGCTCGGTGAGTTCCGCTTGGTGTACCAGAGTGGGATTCCACTTTGCGCCAAAAATATCTGCGGGGACATTCATTGTTCCCGTTTTCTCGTGCTTTCCGTTGTAAACCGCTATCTCCATTTTTTTATTTTTGTATTTCAACCGTACCGCCGATCATTCCGGGAACCGCGCCTTTCAAAAACACATTTCTTTCTTTTTCCTCAACGGACACCACTTTCAAATTTTTTACGGTAACCCGCTCATTTCCCATGTGGCCCGCCATCTTTCTTCCTTTTATAACGCGCTGCGGAGCGGTGGGACCGCTTGATCCGGGAGCGCGAAGACGATCTTTTTGACCGTGTGTTTTCGGTCCCCCGGCAAAACCGTGACGCTTGACGACGCCCTGAAATCCTTTTCCTTTGCTTGTGCCGCTTACCCGCACCTTGTCCCCCTCCTTAAGCTCTGCCACCGACTCGTTCTCGTTCAGGCGTATAACCGTAACCGGCACGACTTTTTCGTCATGCCAGATCTGCGTCATTTTTACTTTTTTACCTTTTAACTTCATACGTTTAGTAAGAATCGCACGAGCAGTTTGAAAAAAACAAACCAAGACTTCGCCTGGTTCTTTTAAACGGCTACATGTCTTACGGCACTAATAATAGTATATTAGTCGATTTTATGTCAATCCCTCCATCATGCGGATATAAACACAAACCCCGGCGGGTGCCGGGGTTTGTGGCGGTAACGTATGTTACTGAAGCATTTTTATTTCCACGTCAATTCCGGAAGGCAAATTCAGATCGGTAAGCGATTCTATTATTCTTTGCTCCGGATTCAAAATGTCCAAAAGTCGTTTATGAACCCTGAGTTCGAATTGCTCGCGTGATTTTTTATGGACAAATGTCGATCGATTTACGGTGTATTTCTTGAATTCCGTAGGAAGCGGCACCGGGCCGACGATTTCGCCTCCCTGTCGTTTAATCGCCTCGACAATTTGATGAACGGACGTGTCGATGAGTTTTGCATCGTACGCCTTCACTCTGATCCGCAATTTTTCTTTTTGAACCTGCTCTTCTTTCTTGGTGGGCATAAGAACGGCAATCTTAAATTCTAAATTTCGAATTTTAATTTAAATAAACCGACAGTAAAACTCTTAAAATTCGATCATTTAAAATTAATTTGAAATTTAAAAATTAAAATTTCTACTTTAATATTTTTGTCACAACTCCCGCGCCAACCGTCTTACCTCCCTCTCGGATGGCAAAACGCTGTTTTTCTTCAAGCGCAACGGGCGCGATGAGCTTTACCGTAAAGGTGACCGTGTCTCCCGGCATTACCATTTCGGTGCCTTCGGGAAGAGTTACCTCTCCGGTTACGTCAGTCGTTCTAATGTAGAACTGGGGCTTGTATCCCTTGAAGAATGGCGTATGTCTTCCGCCCTCTTCCTTGCTCAGAACAAGCACTTCGGCGGTAAACTCGGTGTGCGGCGTAACCGAACCCGGTTTCGCGATAACTTGACCGCGCTCCACATCTTCCTTCTTTAATCCTCGGAGAAGCGCACCTACGTTATCTCCCGCCTGAGCTTCGTCGAGCGTTTTCTGGAACATTTCGAGACCTGTGACGACTGTCTTCACCGTTGGCCTGAGTCCGATAATCTCAACTTCTTCGTTCACCTTGATCTGGCCGCGCTCCACACGTCCGGTAACGACAGTGCCGCGTCCTTCGATTGTAAAAATATCTTCGATCGGCATTAAGAACGGCTTATCGATTTCGCGAATGGGATCCGGAATATAATCATCAAGCGCTTTCACGAGATCGAGGATCGGCTTCGCCGCTTCTTCGTCCGCAGATTTTGATTCGAGCGCTTTTAAGGCCGAGCCGCGGATCACCGGCGTTTCATCGCCAGGGAAGTTATATTTCTTCAGAAGTTCCCGCACTTCGGACTCAACGAGATCGACAAGTTCGGGATCGTCAACCATATCGACTTTGTTCAAAAAGACGATAATTGACGGTACGCCTACCTGCCTTGCGAGAAGAATATGCTCTCTCGTCTGCGGCATCGGACCATCCGCCGCCGAAACAACCAGGATTGCACCGTCCATCTGGGCGGCGCCCGTGATCATGTTTTTTATATAGTCGGCGTGTCCCGGCGCATCGATGTGCGCATAGTGGCGCTTTTCCGACTCGTACTCGGAGTGATGAAGCGCAATCGTGATTCCGCGCGCCTTTTCCTCCGGAGCGTTATCGATCTGATTTACGCCCTCTTCTTTCTTTGCCAAACCCTTCATGAACAACACGTGGGTAATGGCTGCCGTGAGCGTGGTTTTTCCGTGGTCGACGTGACCGATGGTTCCGACGTTCACGTGCTTCTTGCCTCTCTGAAATTTTTCTTTTTCTGCCATATTGGTTGCAACTTATGAACTAAAAACGTAAGACTAAAACTTGTTTTCGACCTTATTTAGTGTTTACTAGACGATGTTAATATTCGATGATTTCTTGAAAAAAGTCAACCCTCGTAGGATCTGTTCGCATTCCCCCTCCTTTTATTTCTCACTTTTTCTTTCCCTCTATCACTGCTTGAGCCACACTTGCGGGCATTTCCTCATAATGAGAAAATTCCATCGTAAATGACCCTCTTCCCTGGGTCATGGAACGGAGGTTCGTAGAATAACCGAACATCTCGGCGAGGGGCACGTTCGCATCCACGATACGGATGGACCCTCTCTCCCCCATGGCTTTTATTTTTCCTCGTTTGGAGCTGATGTCTCCCGTCACATCGCCAAGGAAGTCCGGCGGGACAATGACTTGTACCTTCATAATGGGTTCGAGAAGCACCAACTTTGCTTGCTTGGTCGCTTCCTGGAGTGCCATTGAACCGGCAATCTTAAACGCGAATTCGGAAGAATCCACTTCGTGGAATGATCCGTCGTAGAGCGTTACCTTAAGATCAATCACGGGGTAGCCGGCAAGAATACCCTTCTCCATTGTTTCTTTGATACCCTTTTCGATCGGCGGGATAAATTCCTGCGGGATTGCGCCTCCTCTGATTGCATTCACAAATTCGAATCCGGTACCGCGCTCCATGGGTTCAACCTTAATTCTTGCATGACCGTATTGACCGCGACCTCCCGACTGACGAATGTATTTTCCCTCTCCTTCTCCGGACCCCTTAATGGTTTCTTTGTATGCAACCTGCGGTCGTCCCACGTTCGCTTCGACGTTAAACTCGCGTTTCATCCTGTCCACGATTATTTCGAGGTGCAATTCTCCCATTCCGGAGATGATCGTTTCCCCTGTTTCAAGGTCACCTCGCACGCGGAATGTCGGATCTTCTTCGGTAAGACGATGCAACGCAACGCCCATTTTCTCCTGGTCGGCTTTCGTTTTAGGTTCGATACGGACCGAGATCACCGGTTCGGGGAATGTAATCGTTTCCAGAAGAACCGGTTTCTCGAGATCGGCAAGCGTATCCCCCGTCGTTGTATCCTTGAGACCTACGAGCGCGCCAAGATCTCCCGCGTAGATTTCCTCCACCTCTTCTCTGTGATTTGCATGCATCCGTACGATCCTGCTGATGCGCTCTTGCGAGTTTTTTGTCGCATTCAAGATATAACTCCCGCGCTTCAAGGTGCCGGAGTAGACCCTGAAATAGGTAAGCGTTCCCACGAACGGATCGGCGGCAACCTTGAACGCAAGCGCCGCAAGCGGCTCATTGTCAACGGGATGCCGTTCCTCGTCCGCGTGCGTCTTCGGATTGATGCCTTTAACCGGCGGAAGATCGGCCGGCGAAGGAAGATAATCGATAACCGCGTCCAGCACAAGCTGTACCCCTTTATTCTTCAAGGCCGATCCGCAAAATACCGGTACCAACGTGTTTTCTATTGTCGCTTTTCTCAAAATCTTCTTCAGCGCCGCAAGGCCCGGCTCTTTCCCCTCAAGATACATCGCCATCAAGTTATCGTCTTTCTCTACGATCTTTTCGATGAGTTCGTGTCTTCGTTTCTTCGCTTCCTCCTTCAAGGATTCAGGAATCTCTCTCTCGATGATTTTTTCGCCGCGTTCTCCTTCAAAATACGTTGCCTTCATAGTCAGAAGGTCTATGACTCCTTCAAAGTCGGCCTCGAGTCCTATCGGAATCTGAAGCGTGACGGCATTTTGAGTAAGGCGATCGAGAATCGACTTGAAACTAAAGTCGAAATTTGCGCCGATACGATCGAGTTTATTTATGAAACATATTCTCGGAACTTTGTACTCGTCCGCATAATGCCAGTTTGTCTCCGACTGCGGCTCTACGCCCGCGACTCCGTCGAATACGACGACTGCGCCGTCCAATACGCGAAGTGATCGTTTCACCTCCACGGTAAAATCAATATGCCCCGGGGTATCGATAATATTAAAACGGTGCTCGAGATTCTTGTCTCCTTTTGCATAGGAAGGAATCCAGAAACAAGTCGTAGCCGCCGAGGTGATAGTAATGCCGCGTTCGCGTTCCTGTTCCATCCAGTCCATTATCGCTTCGCCTTCGTGTACTTCTCCGATTTTGTGCGAAACGCCGGTATAAAAAAGCACCCGCTCGGAAGTAGTGGTTTTACCCGCATCAATATGAGCAATAATGCCAAAGTCTCTCACTTTCTCGATTGGATACTGCCTAGGCATAGATGTTGGCTAACTCTAAAGAAGTGCTCATATTGATGCGGGAAAGGGGTCGGGGAAACGGGAGTTTCCCCGTGGCGGAAGCATTGAAACCGCTGGGTTTCAAGGAGCGAAGCGACGCATCACTATGAGCGATGATTCCAAAGTCTCTTACTTTATCGATTGAGTATTGTCTGGGCATGAAAAATAATTTTCAATTTCCAATGATCAATTTTCGATGAATTTTCAATTGGAAAATTCTAAAATTGAATCATTTACTGAAAATTGGAAATTGATGATTGAAAATTCTCATCGCAAGTAACTCGCGAACGCCCTGTTCGCTTCCGCCATTCGGTGGGTATCTTGTTTCTTTTTAATCGCGTTTCCTTCGTTCTTCGCTGCGGCGATGAATTCTTCTGCAAGTCGATCAGCCATTGGCTTTCCTTTCTTGCTTCGTGCCGCATCGATGATCCAATGCGTTGCAAGAAAAAACTTCCTTTCCGGTCTCACCTCACGGGGAATTTGATAATTGGCCCCCCCGATCCTTTTCGAAGCAACTTCGAGAAGCGGGGTCGCATTTTCGATCGCGCGTTCGAAAACGGCAACCGGATCTTCCTTCGTTATCTCTTTTACCTTTTCAAGCGCGTTATAGAACACACGTTCGGCAACGCTCTTCTTCCCCTGTTCCATCAGATAGTTGACGAAGCGTCCCATGTCGATTCGGGCGAACTTGGGATCCGCACTGTGGCTTGCTCGTTTAAAATTTTTCCTTCTCATCCCGCACTTTTAGAGGATCGGGCTTCTCACGAAGCACAATACTCTTTTATTTTTATTTGCGACATTTTCCATGTGTTTTATGAACCGTTGATTCCTCTTCTCACAATCCTCCAAAGGTGCGGGACTCATGCCGGTAATTATTACTTCTTATGTTTCGCTCCGTACTTCGAGCGCTGTTGCTTTCTCGCGTCGACGCCTCCCGCATCCAATACGCCTCGTACGATGTGATATCTGACACCGGGAAGATCCTTGACGCGTCCGCCGCGAATCATAACCACCGAGTGCTCTTGAAGATTATGTCCCTCACCCGGAATATAAGCGGTTACTTCCATTCCATTCGTAAGTCGCACTCTCGCGACTTTTCTGAGCGCCGAGTTCGGTTTTTTCGGAGTAGTCGTGAACACTTTAAGGCATACGCCGCGCTTAAAGGGCGAGGCCGAAGAAACGGGCCTGTTATGAATGTAATTAAAATAAGAATCTAGAGCCGGCGCTTTAGATTTCTTGGACTTCGTGGTCCTCCCCTTCTTGATAAGCTGGTGAATTGTCGGCATTTATGCGCGTACTATTGCGTTAATAAAAGTAACGAAAGAGTGAGAATTTGTCAAATTTCACCTCGGACAAAGTTTGAATTCCTTATCGAACGGATGTTTAATATTTCTAGTCATTTTGGAGGTATATATGAGCGGTATTTCTTTTGTAAGTGAGGGGTTTTTTGACAGAAACGCACTGACAATATTTGCTTTTAGAACGGTCCGTTTCTGGATTATATCTTTCCTAGTGATAGTTTTCATCGGGATTACTCTCAATCTTTTCTTCGATAGGACCACATCGTTAATATTTGCTGTCTTTACTTCACTCTCCATTTTTTATGTAAGAGAATCGGAGAGTAGTTTTTTGGCAAATTTCCCGCATGAAGCACTCAAGGCGTTCGGATTCGAGGTTGCAGCTCTTGCGTTTTCAACCGTTGGACTATTCGCCTCTTACTATCTCGGAAGAGATTTCTCGGATGTCACGATAATGTACTGCCTCTTCGGACTATTCTTCCTTTCTTCCGCAATCTGTGTCTTTCGCATATTTACCGGAAGAGAGCAAAAAGAGGAAAGAAGAACGGATGATGAGAATTGGTACCCGAATCACTTAAAGAAGAGAAAAAAATATTTCCTGATTGAATTTTTAGTTATTTCTTTTCTTCTTCTCATTTTCACGTTCTCTGTGAAATAAGAACGAGAAGCCGAACCTATTTCCATCTTTGGTTCGGCTTCTTTATTTTCACCTCGTTCAATAAGTTAGTAGTTTGCCTGCTTACGTCCCGATAAAGAAATGATAAAGCCCGAAAATAATGGGAGAGATAAGCGGCAATCCTATGAATAGGAAGACGATGAGGAGGAGCCATCCGTACTGATTTTGCTCGTAAAAAAAACGTTTAAAGCTCCTGGCATGATCGGGAATCAAGGGAAGAATGACTTTCGCGCCATCCAAAGGCGGGATGGGTACCAGGTTGAACACTCCGAGAATAACGTTAATAAGTATAATCACGCTTATAAACCCTCCCATTGTTAAAAGTAACTGGTTTTCCATTGCAAAAAACGGTATCAGCCGATAAACGACGCTCAATACGGCGGCGATAAGAAGGTTGCTTAAGGGGCCCGCAAGCGCGATTAGGGCCGCCCCCTTCTCAGGCTTCTTGAGATTGAACGGATTATAAGGAACAGGTTTCGCCCACCCGAAGATGATGCCGCCCGGCAAAAGCGAGAGAAGAAGAGGAAGAATCACCGAACCGAAAGGATCAAGATGCTTTAAGGGATTCAGCGTAAGCCGTCCCGCGAGCCGCGCGGTCGGGTCTCCGAGTTTTTCCGCGATGAATCCGTGCGAAACTTCGTGAATAACCGCGGAAAACACGAGTACGATGATCGCAAATAACGTGGACATGTATGTATGATAACGAAGTTACGGGCGAAATACTATCCCGCGCCTTTTGAGAATTTCACTGTGCTATAATAAAAATGTTGGAAAAAAATACGAAATTATATTTCATATTCGGAGTATTCGCGATCGCAGTGCTGATCGTCTTTTATATCGTTTTCGACCAGATTAGCACTCTCGATACTCACGTGAAAAACGTGGAATTGAATCTCGAACTTGCTTTGAAGAGCGACATCGCGACGAGTACCGCATCGTCGACGATCCCTCCTCTTCCCACCGGCGACGCAAATCCGCCCATTACCGAGCAAGGGGAAAGCATCGCTATCCCGACCGGAATTGTCTTTAACGCGACTTCAAGTCCTTTGCTTCAGCCGCAGGCGACGATTGTTTTTATAGTGCAGGACGTGGCAAAGCAGGCGGATGGAAAAGTGTTCGTTCATCTCAAGGCGTCTACCGAAAGAGCTCAAAGCTACAGTGCGATTGACCCGAAGGATTTCTTTCAGCTCGTAAGCTTAAGTTCCGACAATCAAAGAGCACTCGGGGTTGACGGCGCATGGAGTTCGATGCCTCCTCAAGGCACCGTTCAGGGCACCTTGATGTTCCAAGTGGATCCTTCACAAACGTCCCTCATCCTCCAAGTGGGAAAGGGAGATGCGATAAAGTTCTATCAATTCGACTTCCAGACGAAGACGTATAAGGAGGTGGTGTTGGGGTAGACGCAGATTTATACTGATTTAAACTGATATTTATACGGATTGGTTGTCCATATAGAACTCCTTGGTAGCCAATTTCTTCTATTTAGGCTATTCTTTTCAAGAAGTCTACTTATCGGGCTGTAGTATACCGGTAGTACGCATGCATGGGGTGCATGTAGACCGGGTTCGATTCCCGGCAGCCCGACAAAGAACTCCGCTTCCAGTTCGGAAGTGGAGTTGTTGTATCAGTATTTATCTGTCGTATCTGTATAAATCCGTGTCTACTTTTTTGTTGGTTTTTTTGCGAGTGTCCTCAAACATCGGGTACAAACGAGTCCCCGTTTTCCCGAAGGAAGACGGGTAAGCTGGAGATTCGATCCTTTCTTACTCCAGTTCGTGGGATTGTAATTGCCGCGAAGTTTCTTCCGCGTTCCTCCCATCAGGTGTGATTTTTCACAGATTGCACATGCGCGCATAGTGCCCAGATTACATAATATTCATAAAAAAGTCAAAGATTTGAAAAAAGTTCGAGCCCAACCATTGGTAATATGGCGGGCTCTTACCGGATATTAATCATCCAAATCTTGGAATTGGAGCGAGTTTAAATCGAGGAGTATTGAAGAAGTTTCCTTCGGTAATTGCTGTTCTTTTCTTCTTTACCACCGAAGAAGGATCAAGGATTTTTCGGGCGGTGAACTTATCGTTTCCTGCTCTTATACCGAACAAACAAACCTGTTTTCCTTCTTTTAAAAGATTCGAAGGACATTGTCCTTTCGGTAGAATAAGAAAAACGAGCCCATAATTATCTGAAGAAACTTCGACGTGTAACGTTCTTCTGTGTCTCTCAACACTCCGAACGACTCCGGGAACTGTTGCGTTTTGCATACTACGCTCCTTTTAAGTTTGTAAAAGAAAAAGTTAACTTTCTGCTGTCTTCACTTCAGTTAGTTAGGTGAAAACAACAGAGTTCATGAAACCACAAAAAGGTCGGGAAAACAAGACCTGTGGAAAACTAGGAGAAAATACTCCACACGCACACTTCGCTAGTCGGGCGCTCCGGGCCGCTTGGCCAAGTCTTACCCTCCTAGCCGAAGTATGCGTGTGGGAAGTAGAAAAAAGGAAGGATCCTTAATTCAGAGACAGTTTCTTTTTGTTTTGAGGAAGCATTGCGGAGCGAGAAGATGTCTTCCCGAGTGAGGACGAAGGAAACCAAAAATCGCACACTGTGCGAGTCCCTTCAGGTCGAGTTTGTGCGATTTTCGAGGTTTCCGAGGACGAGCGAGGTTAAGACATTCGAGCGGAGCATTCTGCTGACGAGAAGCAAGAAAAAGCTGTCTAATATCCCTCCAATTTTATCGCCTTCTGATGCTGCCTGATCTTCTCCAACGCCTTCGCTTCGATTTGGCGGATGCGTTCGCGCGTAACGCCAAACACCTTTCCTACCTCCTCAAGCGTATGCGGAATGTTATCTTCGAGTCCGAAGCGCATCGAAAGAATCTTCGTCTCGCGTTCCGTGAGATCCGCCATAATTTCTTTTATCTGATCTTTCAAAAGCGCCTGGTTCGCGAGCTGATCCGGACTTAAGCTCTGCTCGTCTTTAATAAAATCGGAAAGCGTCAAATCATCACTCGAGTCCCCTATCGGCGCCTCAAGAGAAATTACTTCCTGCGAGATCTTCTGAATGTAGTGGATTTTCTTCACGTCCATTCCCATCTCCGAGGCGATCTCTTCGGGAAGAGGTTCCCGTCCCAGCTCCTGCATAAGCTGGCGTTTCGTCTGCGTAAATTTGGTGATGGTTTCCACCATATGCACCGGGATGCGGATTGTACGCGAATAGTCCGCCAGGGCGCGCGTCACGGCCTGCCGTATCCACCATGTGGCATAGGTCGAAAATTTGAATCCCTTGCGATAATCGAATTTATCGACCGCGCGGGAAAGACCTATGTTTCCTTCTTGAATCAGATCGAGGATGCTCAAACGCGGACTCCGATTCACGTAGCGTTTTGCGATCGAAACGACGAGCCGAAGGTTCGCCTGGATGAGTTTCTTTCTCGCAATCTCATCCCCCTTTTCGACGCGCTTCGCCAAATCCTTTTCTTCCTGCGAGACAAGAAGCGCCGTACGGCCGATCTCCTTCAGATACATCTGAACGGCATCGGGAAGATCCTGGTCGATCCTTGTCGCATCCTTAAGCTCGTCCAGCGAAATTTCTTCAAGTTTCGTGTCCTTGATAAGCGGCCCCGATTCTTTGATTTTAATCCCCTCTTTTTCAAGATGATCGTATACCTGCTCCAAAAACACGAGATTCTTTTCGATATGAGGGAAATAATTCAATACCTCGGCATCGGTTACGAACCCACGCCCCTTACCGCGGCTTACCAGTTCCTCCAGATTTTCCTTGTATTCTTCGGGAATTTCAAACGATTTCGCCTTCTTCCGCATCAAAGGAGCCGGCCTTTTTAGATGCTTCTTTGCCTGATGTTTCTTCGTCTTTTTCGATACTGACTTTTTCTTTCGCGGCTGGATTTTTTTCTTCGTTTTTTTCTTTTTTGAAACGGATGCCATTGATTTGATTATTTCGAAAGTATATCTATCTTCTTCGCGAGCTCCGAGAATTCCCTCAAAAGCTCCGCCACTTTTGTGTCATCATGCGCCGATTGCGCCTGTTTCAACCGCTCTTGAAGTATCATCTTTCTCTCTCGAAGCACCCCCGACTCGAGACGTCCCAAGAGATCGCGAAATTCCTTCCCAAGCTTCGCCTCATCAAGTCCGGCGAATTCATACGAAGCTTCGAGTTCCAGAAAACCAATCGCTTCCGAATCCGGATGCGCCAACATTTCTTGATACGCAGGGGGGAGGAACGCGCTATTGGTCTTCAAGATATCCAAGAATCCTTCCCTTGTCAACGCAAGTGCGAGTAATCTTCGCGCGACAAGGTCTCCTTGTGTCTGTTCTTTAGGGCGGGATGAAGAATCGAAATCCGTTTCTTCTCCATCAACGGTTCTTGGTACATCAAGCGACGATAGTTCCTCGAGAAGCGCGTGTTCTCTGATACCCGACCGCTTCGCAATTTCTTGAATCCAAATATTTTGCTCGACCGCGCTCCTTAAAGATTGCACCTTCTGAAGGAGATGACGCAACACTCTTTTCTGTGCGGGAATGTCGTGTTTTTTATACACAGTCGGCATGAAATATACGTCCAACACGTACTGCATGGCCGGCTTCGCCCATTCAATCGCTTTCTTCAGAAATTCCGGATCGGCGAGGCATGCATCAGCGGGATCTTTGTGGCTTCCGAGTCCGATAACCTTCACGTGAAAATCGAACGAATGGAAGTAATCAAGCGCACGCTCAAGCGCCTTGAGACCCGCTTCATCGTTGTCAAAGCTCACGATTACGGTGTCGGCAAACCTGCGAAGTCGCTCAAGGTGATTTGGCGTAAGCGCCGTGCCGGAAACCGCAACAGCATTTTTTACGCCCGACTGCCACGCCATAAGAAGATCCATTTGCCCCTCGACGAGAAGTACGCTTTTCGCCTCGTGAATCGCCTGCTTCGATTTATCGAATCCGTAAAGCACCTTTGATTTGTTGAAAATAAGCGAATCGGGTGAATTCAGATATTTCGGGAGATCCATCGTCATACCCTGCGCCCGCATCCGTTCGAGCGCACTTGGAAGTATCCTTCCGGTGAACGCCACCGTTTTCCCGACCTGATTTGCGATCGGGAACATAATGCGCTCCTGGAACTTGTCGCGATACAACCCTCTGGTATTTTTCTGTGCAAGACCCGCGCGCACGATCGTTTCGATATCATACCCTTCTTTCAAGAGGCCGAGCGTGAGCGATTCGCCTCCTTCCGCATACCCGAGTTCGAATTCCTCGACCGTATCGAGGTGAAGTCCGCGGGATTTCAGATATTCCTGCGCCTCATGATTTTTGGAGAGCGCTTCTTTATAAATTCGTTTTGCCGCATCGGTGATATCATATAAAACGCCGAATTCGCGCTGCTGCGCGGGATTCAAGGATTGAATCTGAATGCCGGCGCGCTCCGCGAGAAATTTGAGCGCCTCGGGAAATTCGAGATGCTCGTAAAGCATGATGAATTTGAAAATGTCGCCTCCCACGCCGCATCCGAAGCAATGCCACATCTGCCGATCGGGAGAAACGATAAAAGAAGGCGTCTTCTCGCCGTGAAACGGACAGAGCGCCTTAAAATTTTTTCCTGCGGGCAAAAGGGTGAGATATCCCCTCAAAAACTCGACCAATTCGAGCTTCTGCTTGATAACCTCCGTTTCCTTGGCCATTACGTATAGTGTATATCCGAATCCTGGAATGCGCAAAAAAAAAGCCGCCTTCATTAAAAACATGAAGACGGGTACAACAAGAGGAATCTATTTATATGAACTTGATTCCTTGAAAATCCACAAAGATGGCATCGACACGCACGTTTGGAAAGTTCTCTTGAACTAACTTTTTTGCCTTCGTTAGCTCTTCCTGATGGAAGGAGGATTCTTGATGTTCATTATTATCAAACGCTCCCAATCCGCCGTATCCTCCACAGTCGGAGTGGTTCATGAGAATAACGCGCGGAGTGTGATGAAGTTTGATTGATAATTCAATCTGCTTCATCATGAAGGCTCGTTCACTTTCGTTTTCGGGTGAAGCAATCGACTTTGTTCCGCCTGCCACAACGATTGGATCGAAGTTTTTTATTCCCTCGTTCCCTAAAAAATAATGGAACGCCTTCCAAAATCGATTGTCGTAACACCATACGACTGCTGCGTCTGCTTTGTAATGCTTCTTTTCTGATTTCACTTCTAGTTTCTCCATTTTTGTGAATGATTTATTAAAAAGCCGCCAATATTGTAGCACTTCTACAACTTTTTTGCAAGTGTTAATCGGCGAGCACGAGCACTTCGCTCCCCGACTTTACCTCGAGAAATCCGGAATTGATACGAAAGAACTGTTCTTTTCCTTCCCCGTCTTCCACAATAGCAAGTCCCTGCTTCGTAACGGAGATGAGCGGCTCGTGTTCATCCAATACGGTAATCTCACCCACTTCGGTGGGAAGCGTAAGCCGTTTCGCCTTTCCGTCGTAGAGCGTCCCCTGCAATGAATGAATCCTAAGCCGCATTGTTGGTTACTTCGTCTATTCCGCCCTTCAGATAGAAGTTTTCTTCCGGAATGTCGTCGCAGGTTCCCTTGATGATCTCCTCGAATCCGCGGATTGTTTCTTCTCTCGTCACGTATTTTCCCGGACGACCGGTAAAGGTCTCTGCAACGAAGAACGGCTGAGAAAGGAAACGCTGCATCTTTCTCGCGCGGTTCACGGTCTGCTTGTCCGCTTCGGAAAGTTCCTCGATGCCCAAGATCGCGATAATATCCTGAAGCTCTTTATAGCGCTGGAGAATTCTTTGCACTTCGCGGGCTACCGTGTAGTGTTTCTGTCCCACGATTTTCTCGCTCAACGCGGTCGAGCCGGAGGCCAGAGGGTCGACTGCGGGATAGATGCCGATTTCGGTTAGTGCTCTTGAGAGCACTATCGTGGAATCCAAGTGGCTGAAGGTTGTCGCCGGAGCCGGGTCGGTAATGTCGTCCGCCGGCACATAGATCGCCTGCACGGACGTGATGGCTCCCTTGTCGGTCGAAGTAATACGTTCCTGAAGTTTTCCCATTTCTTCCGCCAGAGTCGGCTGATATCCCACCGCGGAAGGAAGACGTCCCAAAAGCGTCGAGACCTCGAGTCCCGCCTGTGAGAAACGGAAGATGTTATCGATGAAGAGCAGTACTTCTTTGTGTTCCTCGTCGCGGAAGTATTCCGCCATCGTGAGTGCGGAGAGCGCGGTACGAAGACGGCTTCCCGGCACTTCGTTCATTTGTCCGAAGACGAGCGCGGTCTTGTCGATGACGCCCGATTCTTTCATGTCGAGATAGAGATCGTTTCCTTCACGGGTACGTTCCCCGACGCCGGCGAAGACCGAAACGCCTCCCGAAACCTCGGCAACGTTTCTGATAAGTTCCTGCAAGAGTACTGTTTTTCCCACACCCGCGCCTCCGAAAAGTCCCACTTTTCCTCCCTTCACGAACGGAGCGAAAAGATCAATAACCTTGATCCCCGTTTCAAACACCTCGACTTTCGTCGACTGTGAAGTGAACGGCGGGGCGGAACGATGAATCGGCCATCTCTTGTCGAAGGTTTTCTTCTCGTCATTCAACGGTTTTCCCAATACGTTAAAGATGTTCCCAAGCACTTCTTTTCCCACAGGAACGCTGATCGGCGCGCCGGTTGCCGAGACTTCGTTTCCGCGTTCCAAACCGTCCGTGGAATCCAAACTGATCGCACGCACGCGTCCCGGTTCAAGGTGTTTTACCACCTCGAAGATGATTTCGTGATCCCCATGCGTCATTTTCAACGCATCGAGAAGCGCGGGCATCTCGTTTTCCTTAAACTGCACATCGACGACCGGACCTATGATTTGTACTATTGTTCCCTTGTTCATTGTTTTTTATTTTAATTCCCCGTGGGATTGATTGCGGCGACCGTACTCGTAATTTCCGTAAGCTCTTTGGTGATAAGCTCCTGGCGGGAGCGGTTGTAGAGAAGCGTCAGGTTATTGATAAGTTCTCCCGCATTGTCGGATGCATTCTTCATCGCGACACGGCGCGCAGAGTGTTCGGATGCATTTGCCTCAAGCATGATGGTGTACACCTGAATTCGGAGAAGATGAGGAAGAAGTTTTTCAAGCGCAATGCGCGGAGAAGGTTCGATTACGTAATCGAACGGACGCCCTTCACTGCTCTCGAGCATCTCCCTTTTCAAATCGGAGTACCGTCCCGTTTCGGGAACGACTTCTCGAATACTGTTTTTCACTCTCTTAAAATCCATCGGCAGAAGTTCGCGCATGATTGCCTCCTGACGAAGCGCCGAAATGAAATTCGCCGAGAATACAAGCACTTCGTCCCAGGTGCCGTCGAGATATCCGTTCACGATGACCGACGTCAATTCGCTGATCTCATCAAGTCGGGCAAGGTCGCTATAATTCGTAAACGTGCGATACAGCGTTCCTCCGCGCTTTCTCACATAGTCGGCTCCTTTTTGTCCGATTGTAATGAACGTCACGTTCCCCCAGTTGCTCGGATTGGTTTCTTCCTTCAGAAACTTTTCGAGCCGCCGCAGTACGGAGCTATTGAACGATCCGACGAGTCCTTTATCGGATGTTACCACCACGATCGCGGTCTTCTTTATTTCACGCTTCATAAGGAGCGGAATATTGGATAATCCTTCGGGCGCATGTTCCTCAAGCGACTTAATGATATGCGAGAGAAGCTCAAGGGCGCTCCACGCATAACTCCTCGTACCGAGTGCAACCTCCTGCGCTTTGCGCATCTTCGTTGCGGCAACGAGTTCCATCGCGGCGGTTATCTGATTGATGCTCTTGATGCCGCTCAGGCGTTTTTTAAGATGAGTGAGAGATGCCATATGTTATGAACGCTCCGATTTCCACTTCGTAAGGGCTTTTTGAAGCGCCTTCTCGACTTCTTCCGTAATTTCGCCTTTTGTCGCGAGCGGTTCGAAAATTTCCTTTGCGTGGAATCCTTCAACGTATTCGATGAGTTCCCTTTGCGCTTTCGCCACGTCCCCCTTCTCGATCCCATCGAGGAATCCGTTGATCGCGGCATAAAGCACCACTACCTGATGCTCGAGCGAAACCGGTTCGAGATCGCTTTGTTTCAAGATTTCCGTCAAAAGCTCTCCGCGGACGATGCGTTTCTTCGTTG
Source organism: bacterium (assembly GCA_021814165.1). Classification (GTDB taxonomy): domain Bacteria; phylum Patescibacteriota; class Minisyncoccia; order UBA6257; family GWB1-50-10; genus JAKAHD01. The sequence continues at coordinate 57,673 of JAKAIX010000001.1, read as the reverse complement.
CCTCATCGACTTCCGACGCGAACTGCACGAATGCCTGAAGTTCCCTGAATTGCGCGAGTTCCAAACGCATTCTGCCGGCAACTTTCTTCATCGCTTTGGTCTGCGCGGATGATCCCACGCGGGATACCGAAAGCCCCACGTTCACTGCGGGACGAATGCCTTTGTAAAAGAGATCACTTTCAAGGTAGATCTGACCGTCCGTGATGGAGATCACGTTCGTCGGAATGTACGCGGAAATATCCCCGAGTTGGGTCTCAATAATAGGAAGCGCGGTTAACGATCCGCCGCCATGCGCGGCGCTTAATTTTGCCGCACGCTCAAGAAGACGGGAGTGCAGATAAAAGACGTCGCCCGGATACGCTTCGCGGCCAGGCGGACGACGCAAGAGAAGCGAGATTTGCCGGTAGCTCCATGCATGCTTTGAAAGATCGTCGTAGATTACAAGCGCATCTTTTCCTTTCTCCATGAAGTATTCCCCTATCGCGCACCCCGCATACGGAGCGAGATACCAGAATGCGGCCGGCGATGACGCGGGAGCCGATACCACAATCGTGTAACGAAGCGCATCCTTTTCTTTCAAAACCTGTACCAGTTGCGCAATCTTCGATTCCTTTTGTCCGATTGCGACGTAAATGCAGACGGGCGTCTCGCGACCCTTATCCTGCCCTTGGTTAATGATCGCATCCAAAACGAGCGCCGTTTTTCCTGTCTGACGATCGCCGATCACGAGCTCGCGTTGTCCGCGACCAATCGGAATCATCGCATCGATCGCCTTCACACCCGTATGAAGCGGCGTGCGTACCGGCTCGCGATCCAAGACAGAAGGCGCTTTCTTTTCCAAAAAATAACGCTCCGGTTTCGATCCTTGTTTGAAAATCGGACCCAGTCCGTCCAGAGGACGTCCAAGCGGATCCACGACGCGTCCTATCATCTCTTCGCCTACTTCTACGGAGAGCACGTTGCCGGTCTGCGTGACCTTGGCGTCACTCTGCACATCGCCTTCCTCTCCCAAAATGAGTGCACCTACGATCTCCTCCTCGAGGTTCAACGCAAGCGCGGGGACGTTTCCCTTTTCCGTCTCTATATTGATAACCTCTTGGCTTTTCACTTTCGGAATTCCGGCTATGCGCGCGACGCCGTCGCCGACTTCGATGACTTTTCCGCTCGCTTCCCACTTCACCTTGGTTTCATGGGACTCGATAGCTTTTTTCAGTTTTTCTATGACTTCGTAACTCATTTGGGTTGATTGTTATGAACGATTAAAAATGGTTTGTATTATGGTTTGAAGCGAAGCATCCATTTGCTCCGCACCGTCACGCGTGAGGCGAATACCTCCGATCAGAGACGGATCGATGCGGTACGCGACGTCGTACTCACCCGCATCAAATACCTTCGTGATCGATCTTTTATGTTCCGGAGAAAGCTCGCGCGCACTTTCCACGACCAGAAGTTTTTTCCCTTTGCGCGACCTCACTTCCGCTTCGCATGCCGCGATGATTTCCTTTCGCCTTGACCAGTCGCCGTTTTTCTTCACGAGCGCGAGAAATCGTTCCACCACGGCATCAAACTTGCTTCCTTCCTGTTCGAAAGCAGCCGCCGCGAACGCTTTTCCGTATGATGAAGCAGAATAGGTCATCGTGATCCGTGCACCACTTCCTCCGTGACCTTTCTGATAAGTACGTCATCGACGGCTTCCGGCTTCACCGAAACCGCCTTCACGAGCACTTCTTTTACGAGATGCTGTATCTGGGATTCCGCCTCGCGAAGCGCTTTTTGCTTTTCCGCTTCGATTTGCGCCCGCGCCGTTATTTCCATCTCTTCTTTCTTTTTGGCCGTGGCCTCGAGAATTTTTGTTCCTTCCTTCTTCGCTTTTTCTTCGCCGACGTGAATAATGTCGAGTGCTTTTACCTCGGCCTCCTTCAACTTCTCCTTCTCGAGGGTCGCGATTTCAAGGAGTCGCTTCGTTCCCTCCTCGTCCTTCATAATTCCGTCTTCTATTTTCTTCTTTCGCTTTGCCATTATGTGAAGCAACGGTTTATAGACCGTAAGCCTCAAAATAATGAACACCAACGTAAAATTGACCGCCTGGCTTATAAGCAGTTTCCAATCAAGACCGAAATTTTCTATTAATGACTCCATTGAATTTTTCTATGAACTGCGAGTTCTTATGGTCGCTTTGCAGTTCATAGCTACTACGTGAACTTGATGATGAGCGCGATAACGAGCGCGTAAATGCCGAGCGCTTCGGCGAATGCGATTGCCAAGATCATGGCGGTTTGCACTTTCGGCGCGGCTTCGGGGTTTCTCCCGATCGCTTCCGACGCATTCGTGCCTATTTTCCCGATCGCAATAGCGGGCGCGATAATACCGATCGCGATGGTGAATGCCGTTGCGAGCAATCTAATACTTTCCAAATCCATAGTGAAAATTGATAATTAAATGGTTTTATTTTCTTCGACCTTTTTGTTTTATGGCAGTAATCATTTATGCAATATGTCTGACAGCGTCATGTTCGCGCGGAGCGTCATGCGACGCCGTCGCCGTTGCGATAAACACCACGGTGAGCATTGCGAAAATGAACGACTGAATGAATCCTACAAAAATTTCGAGAAAAATGAAAGGCATAGGAATGAAGTACGGCACGAGAAACCCGACAATAAGAAGAAGAACTTCCCCCGCAAACACATTCCCAAAAAGCCGGAATGAAAACGAGACGATCTTCGCAAACTCGGAAATAAATTCGAGGATTCCCACGAAGAAGTGTATCGGATTTGAAAAGTTGAAGAACTTTTTCATGTGGTGGAAAAAACCGAGCGAACGGACCGCGAGAATATTCGTCATGACAACCGAGACGATCGCGAGAGCGAGCGTAAAGTTAAGATCGCTTGCGGGAGACCTGAAGAACGGTACGAATACCGATCCTCCCCCGTGGTGTTCGTAGATGCCGATCGATCCCAGAAAAGGAAAGAGTCCTATCCAGTTTGAAAAAAGAATAAAAAGGAAAATGGTTGCGACAAGCGGGAAATACCTCTCCGCTTTCGGCCGCTCTCCCATGACACTCTCCATAAGTTTCAGTACTTCTTCCGTGATAAGTTCGAAAACCATCTGCAGCTTCCCGGGAATCACATGCCATTTATTTCTCAAAAAAAGGCCTACCACCAGAAAAAAAACCAGCACGCCCCAAGTAAGGAGGAGCGTGTTGGTTATCGCAAAAGTTCCAATATGAAGAATTGGCTCTGCCTTCAGTGAAATCGGGATATTGGTTTCCATACTACAACGAAACTACCTTTCGTTTCGCCAATAGTTTAGCAAAAACGAGGGAATATTGCAATCCACAACTCTCCAGAGGCCCGGCCTCCATAAGGAAGCCGGGCCTCCCTATATTAGAGATACCTTCTATCTTGCTCTGATTTTCCCCTATATCTGAATTTTCGAGAAGAGATAGCTCCCGATCAAAAGAAGAAGCGCAGTAATAACAAGAAGAATCGAAAAGTCGGCAAAAAGACCGAAATTGGCGACGCCGGTGAGAACATGCCGGAGACCGTCCACTCCGTATGCGAGAGGGTCGATCTTTACGATTGTCGCTATCGCCGAAGGGAGTCCTTCGAGCGGAAAGAGGGCGCCCGAGAGGAAGAAGAGGGGCATTACGAGGAAGTTCATAATAAGCTGGAACCCTTGCATGTCCTCGAGACGGGACGCAATCGCGGTGCCGAGCGCGGTGAAGAGTACGGCGATAAGAAACATGAAAACGAGCGCCAAGGGAAGCAAAACAAAAGAAACGGGTCTGAATCCGACAAACATCGAAAGAATGAAAATAATAATTCCCTGAAACATCGCAACCGTCGCGCCGCCCAATGTTCTTCCTAACATAATCTGGATTCTCGAAACGGGAGCGACAAGCGTTTCTTTCAAAAATCCGAATTGCCTGTCCCAGATAATTTCGATGCCGGAAAATACCGCGGTAAAAAGAATCGCCATCGCGACGATGCCCGGCGCGAGAAACTCGATATAACTTCCTCCTCCCGCTCTCTGATACACCGGACCGAGACCGAATCCGAGCGCGACAAGAAAGAGAAGCGGCTGACCGATCGATCCCACAATCCTCGCACGGGATCTGAAATATCTTTTTATTTGCCTCAACCAAAGGATATATACGGTATCCATATGATTATCTTCCCCGCCAAGCGCGCCGATGCATGCGCATATAATCGGCCGCCGTTGCCTCCTCAGATCGTATCTCGTGTCCCGTAAGCGAAAGAAACGCGTCTTCAAGGGAGGCGGCATTCGTCTTTCGTTTCAACTCCTCCGGAGAACCTTCTTCAATAATGGTGCCGTGATCGACGATCGCAACGCGATGCGCAACCCGTTCCGCTTCGTCCATGTAGTGCGTCGTGAAAAATATCGTAATCCCCTCTTTTTTGTTCAAATCCTGGATATAGCTCCAGATATGGTTCCGCGTCTGCGGATCGAGGCCCACCGTCGGTTCATCCAGGAAAAGAATTTTCGGATGATGTAAAAGCCCGCGCGCGATCTCAAGGCGCCGTTTCATCCCGCCGGAGAAGAACTTGATGAGCGTGTCTTTCCTGTCCCATAACTCAACGAATTTCATAAGTTCCTCGATGCGCGCCCTCCGCACCTCTTTCGGCACGCGATAGAGCACCCCGTGAAATTCCATATTCTCGTATGCGGTAAGTTCGTCATCCAAGCTCGGATCCTGGAATACTATTCCAAACGAATTTCTCACCCCGAGAGCGTTTGAGGACAAATCGGAACCATTCAAAATTGCGGAGCCGCTCGTCGGTCGAAGCAGTGTCGTGAGTATCTTTATCGTGGTCGACTTTCCGGCTCCATTGGGTCCCAAAAACGCGAAAATCTCCCCCTTCTTTACGGAAAAAGAAATATCATTGACCGCCACAAGCTTGTCAAACCGCTTTACCAGGTGCGAGATATTGATGATTTCTTCCATAGACGAACAAAACACGTCTATTCTACCACACTTATTACATTAATTCGAGCTTGAACCCGTATAAAAAGGAAGATGCCGCTTTTCACAAAACGCGTGAAAAGCGGCTCAATAATTTATGCAGGAACGTGCACTGCTCCCTGCATTAATGACAAATCTTGTTTTCTCCCGTCAAATTTTGAAAGAAGATAGGTATATTTTTCCGGATAAGTGATCCGGCGAACATCTTTTTCTCTAATGCCGATATTTTCAGGTCTTTTGATCTTATTTTCAACTTCAGGAAAATAAGTTTCAAAAGCATCAAGAAAAGGACATAAAAATCCAGTGGTGTGAAGATTCTCGGCTGTAACGAACACTTTTTCGTGGATCAACCTCAAACGTTTCACCGGACTGGAATTTCTGCCACCACCCCTTATCACATCATCCCATAACAAAGGAAGCAGTGAAGACACGCTATTGGCTAGATATTCATATACTTTTTTCTCTTTGATAGGTGTTCGAGAAAAATTAATGATCGCCTCCAGTTTGTCACCGTCGGAGCGGCTAGAATTGAGTATACTAATTAGATCAGTTACATTCATGGATATTCTCCCTACAGTTCTTTTTTTATCTTAATTAGTTATGACAGAAACACGGATCGGGCATCACCTCCTTCGACCTCCGTTAGCCGTATTTGTTTTTTAAAATTGCAACTAGGTTTTTATAGTAAAAGAAAAACAACGCAAGGTCAATCCTTATAATAAACACCTTTCCTTCCCTACATACCCACGCGCATCTCTCTGAACGAGGGTAAGACTTGGCCAAGCGGCCCGGAGCGCCCGAGCTGAAGAGAGATGTGCGTGGGTATTAACTCCCCATCTTTTGTCTCAAATCGCAGTAATCGCACTTCGGATCGTCGCATCGCTTGTTCCAAAATGAAAGGTTCAGAATTTCATCCGAGACGGCAAGTATTTGGCCTTCGAGCGCCATGACTTCCCCGGGCGTTATTTCAAATGCCTCGGAGTGGTACTTTCCGCGATCGTCCGGTTCTATAAAGCTTATCTCCCCCGACGCCATCTTATACTTTCCTCCCTCAAATTTATCGAGCAGGAGATTGTAGAACGTGAGCTGACGTTTGTAATTGCCATCGCTTCCTTTCGTTTTTCCCTCGATCTCGTTTCTTGATTTCGGCTTTCCCGTTTTGTAATCGATGACTTTTACGCGCGGCGTATCATCCAAAAACTCAACCTTATCGAGCCGTCCGTTAACCTTCACCGTATCGTTTAAAGAGATCCCGTTAATCCCCCACTCGACGGAAAACTTATTGATACCCCACGTCGCAGCATACTCAGCATAATATCCCTCAAGCGCCCTGGCTCCTTTCGAGTACATCTCTTCAAAATCTTTCTCGTCGATTGGCTGCCGATACAGCGATTCCCTGAAGCGACGTATGAGATATGCCGCGTCTTTTTTCTCCCCTTCGAGAAATCGCATAAAATAGCTTTTGAGCGCGTCATGAATAGCCGAACCGAACATCGCATACTTATTGGACGCCTCGGGAATCCGTATCAAGTTTGAAAAAAAGTATTTCCACGGGCACGAAAGATAGTTATTAAGCGCGGAAACCGAGAGCCCGTGATCGAGGAAAAGTCGATTCAAAAACTCTTTGTCTTCGAGAAGCGGTGCGGCTGCTTCCGGAGTTGTGAGAGTGATTCCTTTTTGCGTTTCGAACGTTTTTTCGTACACCTTCGCGTCTTCGCGCACGACAAGCTCGGGCCTGAGCTCTCCCACGAACTGGCTCGGCAATTGCTCTCTCCCATCCACGCTACGTTCCGAGAGAGTGATAATCGCCTCGCGTTTCGCACGCGTAAGTGCTACATAGAAAAGATTCCGCTCGTCGTCGTCATTCGTTCCGGAGAACCGATCTTCCGTCTCCCCAAGCGTTCCGTATACCCGCTTCGGAACTCTCAAGTGCTCCGCGTGCCGCCTCCCCCCCCACCTGCCTTCGATCGCATTCACGACATACACGACGTCGAACTCAAGTCCTTTCGACTTATGCGCAGTCATGCAATGTACCCGTCCCGGCAGATGCACCCGCGGACTCGCAAGCAGTATTTCGTGTTCTTTCACCACGTCGAGATACGAAAAGAAATTTTCAAGCGTATATCCCTTATTATTTTCAAGAAGCGACTGCACCTGATCGAAAAGCGCGTGAAGTTTTGCGAGCTTCTGCTCGCCGGAGGGATGACGAAGCAAATGTTCCAGAAACCCCGAATCCCGTATGATAAACTCGAAAGCGTGAACCGCATCGGTATTTTGAACGGCACTCTTCCACGCAGAGAGTTTCCGACTGAGCACCGCGAGCGTTTCCGTGTCTTCTATCCCCATTTCTTCCATCATCGCCATCGAATTGATAATGTCGTAGGGGTTTCTTTTTTCTTTATACGCGGCAAGCGAGAGTTTATAGACATCAAGCGGCTTAATTTTTAAGAAATCAACGACAAGTGCTCTCAAAAGTTCCTCTCCCGAACCGAAATGCTGAATCGCCTTGAAGAGGAGGAGAAGCTTTTGTATGTCCTCGTCGCGAAACACGTCTTCCTCCGACTCTATAACGAAGGGCACGCCGGCCTGTTCGAAGCGGTGTGCAAGCGGACCCGCATCTCTGTTTTCACGATACAAAACGGCGATATGTTCGGGGAATTCTCCTTCCTCGATTCTCCGCTTGATGTCTTCCGCGATAAAATAGCGTTCCACTTCCGGAGCCGAGAAAGAAAAATAATGGATCGGTTTTTCTTCATGTCCGGCGTGCGCCCGAAGCGCCTCGGAGTCGGGACGCAAACTTCTTGCGGCATCAAGAATGGTCTGTGTGGAACGATAATTCCCCTGAAGCGTGATAAAAGCAACGTTCTTGTAACGATTTCCAAAGTAATTGAAGTTTTCAAGCGATGCTCCCTGAAAACGGAATATCGCTTGTTTCGGGTCTCCCACCACGAAAAGATTGGGAGACTCGAAGTAGTTTGCGAGGAGCTCAAGAATTCTGTTTTGAGCGCTATTTGTATCCTGGTGTTCGTCGACCAGAATGTAGAGATATTGTTCCTGGAGCGTGAGGAGAAGTTCGCTGTTCCGCTCAAGCGCGCGCATCACCTCAAGAATCATGTCACTGTAATCGTAGTGATGCGAGGCACGGAGCTTGTTTTGGTATGCCTCATACAACATCGCAAATTCCTCGTTCCGTTTCAGGTGTTTTTCGATGTCCGCATATTTCCCCCTTAATTTTCCTTCGTGTACGCCCGATTCGTAATAAAGATCCTCGATCGTTTCGAATGCGGTTCGTTCCTCTTCGACAAGAGCGCGGAATTCCTGCGGCGACCGCCCTTCCCGTTTCACGACATTCAGCGCTCCCATAACGGGGCGGAGATAGAAATACGGATCACCGAAAGGGCGGAGCGAAGAAAGCGGGAGTGAATCGATAATGTCACGGATGAGTTGGATCTGATCAACGTCGGTGATATTCACCGAACCGATAATTTCGGGAAATTCGTCGGGATAGCTTTGAATAATATCGTTCGCGAATCCGTGAAATGTTGTGATAGTGACCTGATACGCGGCCGATCCGATAATCTCCGTAAGGCGGCGGCGCATTGAGGCGGCTCCCGATTCGGTAAAGGTCAGGGCGAGGATATTCTCCGGAGGCGTATCCGTTTCGCGGAGAATATTCGCGATCCGCATTGTGAGAATCTGCGTCTTTCCCGTCCCCGGCCCCGCAACAACCATAACCGGCCCCTCGATCGTATCGACGGCTTTTTTCTGCTCCTCGTTCAGTTTTTCGTACTCGCTCTCGAATTTTTCTCTCGGCGCCTTATCCATGACACATTTATTCTACCACGTCTGGAGCCCCGGCCTCTTTCAGGAAGCCGGGCCTCCTTATTCTCTATCGAAATTTGGTTTTCATAGAGACAGCCTCAAAATATATGCATATGCATACATTTTGAGGCTGGGGTTATCGAGGCTGGAGAATGGTAGATTTAATGGCTTCTTCTTTTGTAAACTTCCCCACCCTCGTGCGTTCGAGATCGGCGAGATAGGCGCCCGTACCGAGCGTCGCGCCGATATCCCGCGCGAG
>JAKAIX010000001.1:0-48598 GCA_021814165.1 bacterium | reverse complement strand
ATATACTCCCGACCCGGTTGTCACCCTAATGTGTAACATCGGCCATGAGTACTTCACGAGATCGATTGTAAATATCTTCGCTTCTCTCGCTTTCATTTCCGGAATGCTTCCTTTTCGCGCGAGCTTGTATGCTTCTTTTCCCTTGATTTTTATCGCACTGAATATCGGAGGGATTTGTTTAATCTCCCCGATAAATTCTTTTAACGTTTTCCTTATTTCTTCTTCCGAGGGAATCCGCCCTACCTCAATTTCTTTCTTTTGTCCTTCTTCGTCATCGGTGGTACTCGTTATTCCAAGACGGATCATCGCTTCATATTCCTTTTCACCCTGCACGATCGTATGCAGTTCTTTTGTCCCTTCACCGATACCCACAACCAAAACGCCGGATGCCAAAGGATCGAGCGTTCCGGCGTGCCCCATTTTCACAATATGCAGTTTTCTCTTGAGTTCGTTTAAAAAATGCGCGGATGTCGGTCCCTTCGGTTTATAAACCGCAAACACCCGAGGGAGTTTTTCCATACAAATTAGTTATTTCTTTCGGGGCCGAGGGGAGGGGGAAGAATCTCATCTCTCTCAGGGCCGAGATGCAGCAACTTTTCTTTTGCCGCGTCGAGTTCCGAGAGCTCTTGTTCGAGAGCGTGCAACTGATTCGTAAACTGCTTTTTAAACTTATCCGAAGAAGAGAGGCTCTGCTGCAGTTCCGCTATCTTTTTCTGCAACACCCGGGCATCCATATTTCCGATATCACCGATGTCCACCGGAATTCCCCCCGTTTCATTTATCTTGCTTAAATACTCTTCGAACTCTTTCTGCATTTCTCGAATTGCCTCTTTCTTTTCGTTAATTTCCCGTTCCAATTCCGCGCGTTTCTCCTCGAATGTCTTTATCTCCGCCGGATCCTCGGCTTGCGTCCCACCCATATTGAATTCATACCTCGTTTTATCGCCCGGGCCCATATTCCTCATATTCTCCATATCCTCTATTCCCATATTCGCATTATATCCCCTCTTTCCTCTTTCCAAAAGTCAGCTTCCCGTCCCCGATCCCCGCTTCTTTCAAAATCCCCGTTGCGGTCTTGTTTGTAGTGTCCCTGAGGGAGTAGCCGAGCATTAAAAGGAGTTTTAAAACCGCTTTCTTATCGCTTCCTTCAATCTCCGCATACGGCTTAATTTTCGGATAGTTGTCTATCTCGACTTTTATGCCCTTTGCTCTGTATTCTTCGCGGAATTTTTCGCGCTCGCGGAGCACCTCAAACCCAACCGATTTCAATATTTTTTCCGTTTTCTCGAAATCGGAAACCGATATCTCCGTTTCCTGCCGCACGTCGAACCGCCTATCCTTCCTTCTTTTCGTTTTTACCGTAAGGAATGATTCATCTCCCTCTTTCCTCAACCGAAACAGGGAAGCACTGCTTCCCCTTCCGTTGAAGGTTTTCGACGTGAAATGGATTTCGCGAAGCAGCGTCGGTTTCATCACCCGTTTCAGTCCGAGCTTTTTGAGCTTCCGGCGCATTGCCGGCACGTTCACGTTCAAGATTTTGAGTTCAACTTCGCGCATCATGTTTACTATAGTCCACGCTTCGTATTTTGTATAATAAACTCAATGGACATTCTCTCGCATGCGTTATGGAGTTCGATCGCCGCAAAAACGGCAAACAAAAGACATGCGACAAAGATAGATCCGTGGTGGGCGGGATTCTGGGGCGCTTTCCCCGATCTTATCTCGTTCGCTCCTCTCGCCTTGGTCGTTATCTTTCAAACGATAAGCGGGGCGAGTTTTCGGAGTTTCCAGCATTCAAGCGGCATCGGCCAGTTTACCGGGCTTCTCTATCCCGCAAGCCACAGTATTATCATCTTCCTCGCCGTTTTTTTGATTATCTGGCTTGTGAGGCACGCGCCCGCGTGGGTTATGGGCGGTTGGGCGCTCCACATCATCCTCGATATCGGCACGCATCCTGAGGAGTTTTATCCCACTCGTTTCCTCTGGCCGCTTTCGGATATTCACTTCGGAGGAATCAGCTGGAGAACGCCGTGGTTTCTCCTCCTCGATTATGCGCTTCTTGCACTGTGCTTCTTCTTATTCAGAAAAGAAAAAGGAGCACCCCTTTCTACCACCAAAAGGGCACTCGCATATGTCCTCGCGTTCATCGCAATTCTCACTTACATTTTCACTTCGGTGAGGGGGTAACAATTTTCTTCAACCGCCTATCGGCAGTTCTTTCACTTCGCCGCTTAATTTATTAAGTCGGGTTTTGGTTTTCGTATTTTGATTTTGTTCATCCTCAACCGCCTTGCTCAATCTATCCAATCCCTGACCGGGGAAAATAGAGATGATTCTCATCGGCTCATGAGGTCTCTGAAACGCTACAACCAACTCATGATATTTTGTAAGTACGAATAATCTTCGTTGTCCGTTTTGATCCTCGAGCAATCTCGCTGTTTGTACGCCGGGATTCGAGGCGGGATCGGGATTATCCAAAAAATTCTTGATGTTCTTCGTATAGTTTATGAAACCCTCGGCACTCAATTCGTCTTCAGGCCTAAAGCGGCTATTCTTTTCGACGCTCGCCCTATATTCAAAATAATGAATTATCCCCGCATTAAACCCCTTGCCATCCGGACCAAATTCGCCTTTAACGTTTGGTGAGAGACCCCAGGTACGGAGAGCTTCCGCGAACTCTCGGTTTGGCTCTTTAACTTCTTCTCGAAGCCGGCCAAGAATTTGTTTTTTTGCTTCAACGGCTTGTTTTAAATCTTCCTCCGCTTTTTCTATTTTCCCGGAAAAATCCTTTTTTAATATCCCCTCAAACGCTTGTCTTGCCTCTCCTACCGAAACAGACGTTTGCGCCTGAGGCAACGTAACTTCTTGAACGGCTCTTAACGCTTCTCCCCATTTTTTACCCTGCTTTCTTGCTTCCTCAATGCTTGGAATATTTAGAGATTTCGCTGCCTCCATCTCAACAAGCGGCTTGAGTTGAAAGTCGACCGCTTTTCTAAATTCGGTAACAGCCGCATCTTTTTGATCCGCCTCGCCCTTGGTTTGAGTAAATAAAAACTGGGTTTCAAAATCAGGCGAATCCAAAAGATCATTCAATTGTTGCAGTTGAGGATCGGTCTCGACTTCTTGTTCCGCAACATTATCTTGGGAGAAAGTATCCGCTGTCTTGGGGAAAGCGGTGGAACAATCCGGTGCATGCCCCACACTGTTCGGCTGGCCGCAAGTGGGACAAGGAAATTCTATTGATGCACTTTCACGCATAGAAAAGATAGATAAACTTCGCAATTATTGATAAAAGTATACAGAAATTGTGAGCTATACACAAAGAGCATCCGGAGTGGTTTGGAGTGCCTAATCCCAAATCCGCTAAAGACAAGAACGTCGTTGAATATTCAGTATAGGACAATCAAATTAAAATCTTTCTTTCCCCAAGATAATTCTTGGTTATGAATCCAGTCTCGCCTGTAATTTTTGCAACTTGATATGAACTCTCAACGGAATCAATAACAAAATCGAGACTGTAAAACGATGAAATTGCAATTATTATGTCCGTAATAGATACACTGCTTTTGAACGTTCCGCGTTCATCGTCTTTTTCTATCTCAAAAAATTTTTCACTCTCGATCAACTCTTTTAAGTTTCCATCCTTAATTCTCCGATTCTGAATATCACACTTTTTAACTGTCCATCCGGCGTTCGTCAGCTTCTTCTCTAGAATTGAGGTATCTACCAGAATTGTGACCCGTAGGTGCCCCATCATGAGTCGTACACAATTTTTTGCCGACAAAGGCATAACAGAGTAAGGCAGAATATTACGAGTAAATTGCCCGTTTTCCTCATAGAAACTGTTGAAGCTATCAAAAGGTATCACGGCATCATTGTTTTTGGCCCATTGTGGGTAACTAGTTTTAAAATTTTCGACTACTTTTCCAGATTTTCCTGTTATTTTATCGACAACTACAACACAGATATAATACCCATCCTCTACTGTCTCATATGCTATGCCATTTCGGTCAGCTTTTCTTATAAGCCTTCGCAGGGTTCGGAAATGATGTTTTATCGGAAAGTCTAAGTCAATAATCTTTACCTCAAAAAAATTTTTTATCGAGTTTCCCTCTTTCTTGGTTAATCGCACCTTTCTTTCAATTATAGACATCTGAGCATTTAGATGACTCCATTTTTGTGGTTTCGGGATTTCTTTACTACGATCAATTTCGTAAAAAATCTGGGCAATATCATAAATTATTTCGCCGCGTTTCTTTATTTCAAAAATAATTTTCTTACCGTCTCGATATAAGACTGTAAAATCACCGACCCTAAGTGTACGGGTTAAATCATTGACTATTGGAAATCCTGGCAAGCTTCTTAAAAATTTCTCAAGCGCAGCGCGATAGTCATAATCCTGTTGCGTGATATGACCGGGGCCAGGCCCATCTGATAAATGACGCAAGATTGGCCGATCAAACTCAAAATTTCGCCATGCAATACCGTCAGCAATAGTCTGTAAAACTCGTATCCATTGTCTTTGAGCGAGTATAGATTTCTCAAGAGGAGCCTTCTCCGCGTCATTAGTAGCTTTTGATAATTGCTGATTGAAATCGCGCAATCCGTCCTGCATATCTGCAAGTCTATGAAGCATTCCAATCTGAATACCTCGCATCAAGAGTTCATTCTTTTTGAAAAATGGCAATCTGCTGAAAAACAAGCTCTTAATAAATGGTTTGAAGTTTTGATTGTAAGACGGACTGCCTACAAGTTGCATCACATTCACCATTTCTTTATGAATCAGCTCAATATCTCTTTTTGGAGTTATCTCCCCGACTTTGTCCGATTGTCCTGTTTGCATAGCATTTGGCAATTTTCCGCGGTCGTTTTTCCACCCTCGTGCCACGGAGTAATGTGGTCAGCTTCCATTTCTAAAATGTCATATTTTTTCTTGCAGAACGGGCAGATGCCGTCTTGTCGCTCGTATGTCTCGCGCTTCATCTTGTCTGTAAACGCGCGGATTGAAAGCTCCCACTCGTTACCGGTCAAAACATACGGGTAGATGCCGGACTTTTTTGTTACATCCTCGTCTTGCATCAGTTTCTTGACCTCGGCTTCGAGTTTGGTGGCGCTCAGTTTCTTGTCCTTGTATTCGTTGTATAGCTCGCCCCAATTTACGTGCGCCATTTCCTTGCGGTGGTTCGGGAAGGTTTTCCGCACCCACGCGATAACGTCTTGAAAATACTGCCATAACTCTGTCGCGTCGGTATTGTTCTGGTGTTGCGACATATACTCTGCAGGTTTTTCTTCGCCATAATCGCGTCTTGAAATCCAATTAAGTGCCGTCTCCAAATACTCCTGCCGGATCGGTGAGCCGCTAACGAGCGCTCCACCATCATTCGCCAAATGATATGCCGCGCAACCCGTTTTACTGAATTTGACTTTTGCGTCCGAAAGCCACGGGCCGGTATAATTCGCATTACGTAGTTCCTGCTTCGTCAGCACTTCACCCGCCGTGTTAATAATCTCAAACCACTCAAGGCGCTCCTTATCACTCCCTTCACAGATGTATATCTGAAGTGGGTAATCGCGGATGTATTCGCGTTCGGTTTCTGTAAGACTGTGGAAATACTTCTCGTTGATGCTAAAGTCGCCATTCACATACTGGCAAATCGAGATCGTTCGCTGTTGGCCGTCTATGACTTCATAGTGCGCATCATCAGTCTTTAGCCAGTACATAGTATTGAGCGGGAAGTACGCGTTTTTGTCGGGATAACCGCGCATGACGGTCTTTATTACTTCATCTCTCTGCTCGGGCTTGTAGACAAATTCACGCTGATATTTTGGACGAACGTCGAGCTTGCCGCCATACGCCACAACACCCTCCTCGGCGCTGTCTTTGTAGCCATTCACAACATCGCATATTTTGATTTTTTGTAGCTCGATTTTCATAATGTTTTATTTTTAATGACAATTCTTGAGTAAACAGCTTTGCCGTTTACATTACAAGTGTGCGAATGTTTTGCTCGCACATCTTCATTTGTCTTTTGTGTATCAAGCAAGGTATATCTATTTAGCATATCAACAATCTCAAATTGCTCGGGGTCGTGCTTGTCCAAGAAGGTAATTGGAACACCCATATTGCCAGTATAGTCTTTCGGAATTTCTGCGACCCTCGAAACTTCAATCGCTTCAAAATTATCGTATTTTGGATATTCTTTCGGATTATAGTTTTTATACAAAGTCAATTTCTGATGCCTTTTTTCAACATCAAGATTTGTAAACCAGCCAACATTTCCAAATGTTTGGATTGAGCCATCTGGCTTGCGAAATTCTTTAACCTTTCCGTAACCAAGCCAGATTTTATTTACTTTTATGAACTCAAAAATACCTTTGTATTTAATGGCGTTATCGTTGCCAATAATTAAAAACTTTTTTTGGTACTCCATAAGCTGCGCAACATATTCACGGAATAGTGAGAATGGTGGATTTGTCACCACTATATCGGCCTGTTTGAGTAACTCTACACTCTCTGGACTTCTAAAATCTCCCTCGCCGTCCAACGGTGCCCACTCGTTATTTTTGTTGGCTTTGAGTTGCTCTGCGACATCGTGTAAGTCAAATGCACCGTCACCATCTATATCACCAACCTCGTTGATGATGAATTTGTTGGCATTTATTTTCGGGCGACCCTTTGGCGTGCTTAACGTCTTATCATCACCAAACAATCCAAGTTGCGTGTTGGCTACAGGAGATGGTTTGTAACTGGTGGCAATGAGCTTTTTCAACCCGAGTATTTTGAAATTGGCAGCAAAATATTTGAAAAAATTGCTCTCGAACGGATCATCGCAGTTGCAATACACAACCTTGTCGCGAAACTGACCTTTATAGTGCTTCAGCTCTTTTTCGATATCGGCAAGTTGCGTATAAAATTCGTCATTTTTAGCAACAACTGCTTTGTGTAAGCTCTTGTTTGACGATTTAGTTTTCATAATTTTACTGACACTTTTGTCCGAGATAGCCTTATTTTACCTCGGTTCTAACTTGGACATCTGGCGGAGGGGGAGGGATTCGAACCCTCGATACCTTGCGGTATGCCACCTTTCCAAGATGGTGCACTAGACCACTATGCGACCCCTCCTTATATCTCAATTGAGGTTAAATCAAATCCAATCTATCCTCAAGCCCTTCCTTTCGAGCATCCAGGGAACACCAGTTCCCACAGCGCGCCCGCGACGTCGCGCGGCGTTCCGGAGATGGGATAGTGATGAAGGTCCACGAAGGGCAAGCTGTTGCACTCGATGATGCCGCACTTCTCCTGCTCCTTCCATGACTTACCGATATCCTTAATGATGAAATCGATTCCCACGAGCGGGCTTCCAAGTACATTTGCCGCCTTTTCGAGAATTGCGATCATATCCGGATGCGTCTCGTCCGTCACGTCGCGTATTACGGCGCCAAGCGTGCGCGTCACTTTCTGGTTAATGGCAACGCGTTCCCCTTTCTTCGGAACATTGTCCCACGTGAATCCCTGCCGCGCGAGTTCGCGTCTCCCCTCCTCATCCGTCGGAATTGCGTGATAGATCAGTCCTTTGCGCAGAGGATTTTTATTTTCTTCCTCGACAAGTTCGCGGATCGTTTTTTTCCCGTCCCCTATCACATGCGCCGGCTCGCGGCTCACAATCCCGAGACACTTACCGTTTACGACCGTTCCGCGATACACGTGCCCCACAAGCTCTTCCTCGACAATGACCCACGGGGAAAGCTGCTTTGCGCTCTTAAAAGCCGCCTTTAGATCGGGAAGCGACATTACATGTACGAAGGTATGCCTGCTCCGCGAACCGATGTGCGGTTTCACGATTACCGGAGCGCCTACTTCCTTAAATATTTCTTCCGCTTGGGAGAATCTCGTACAGGTTCCTCCGCGCGCTACGGGAATCCCCGCGGCGGAGAACTTCTTCTTTATCAAGCTCTTGTTATCCATCCACGCGAGCGATTTATCGAAAAGTCCGAGGGGACGCGGCAATCCTTCGTACAGGGTGACTTTTCCGTTCCATCGCGCCCAGAAGAATCCCGCCTGCTGCCTCCCCAAGAGACGGAATTCTTTCACCTCGATTCCGCGCTTTTCTGCCGATTCCCACATGGCGCGCGTCCTCGCATTATCCCTATCATCCACCTTGTTCTGGAGCGTACCGAGACGAAGCGCGACGAGAAGTTTGAAAAACGGCAGCCCGAGATACTGCCACGGGAAAAGACAGAGAAGCGGCCGCAACACGCCCAGGAGCCAATCCATGCAACCGAAGAGCGGCGCGAAAAACCAATCCACGATGATGGACCATCGCTCCACCCAGTGCACCACCGGCACCGGCCCGCAATCGGGGCATTTTTCTATAGCCAAGTGTTTTATATTCACAATTTTTTTCAACTATATCACTAAACAAAACTTTCAACGAGGATTATAAACAAGGGCGGCATTGAAAAAAAATCAATGCCGTCTAATAAAACTCAGAAAGATTTGCTCTCATTTTCCTCATGACTCTATCGATAACCTGACTTACTCGAGAAACCGTTATATCATTAAACAATCCACTTATTTCCTCATAAGTCAGATCCTCGTAGAAATAGAAGGTGAGAATTGCTCTCTCCCGCGGACGAAGCTTTTCGATCAATTCGCGTATTTTCTCTTTTTGTTGTTTCTTTTCCAGAGCAATATCGGGTCCGTCGTTTTTATCTCCTATAATCTCTTCCAAATCTGTATCACCTTCTACAGATTCATTCAAAGAGACAAGAGAAACATCCTCCGGTTTTTTATTATATTTCCGCAATTCATCAAATATCTTCCCCCGTATTCTCTGAATCGCGTATGTCTCGAATTTCGTCCCGTAGTCAGGATTGAACCGATCGATAGCCTCACTAAGACCCTCGACACCAAATTGAAAAAAGTCACGGCGATCAAACAAACCACTCTGGTATAAGTTGCTTGTTTTTACCACGTAATGCACAAGATTCAAGTATGAAAGTGCAATCTGTTTTTTCAAATCAGCCGTCGGATTTTCCACAAATGACACCCACAATTCAGCAGTATTCATAATCCCTCTTATAAATGTTCTTTTATTGATAAAAGAATAAAATAAAATGGAAGCTGTGTCAATCAATCCGAGACAATAAAGAACGCCGATCTATTTAACCGGCGTTCCTGGAAATCTCAATTCTACTTACTTTGCGTTCTTGCTTTGAGGATATCTTTGAATTCAACTCTCAATTGAGCAAGTGCAATTATTTCTTCCCGAATAGCCTCAATGACTTTCTCAATCTCCTCTGGTGGTCTCTTCATATATATCTTTTTGAAGCTCCCAATTGGAAGACTGAGCATCATATCTGAATTGTTGCTTAAATTTTTGAAGAATCTTTTTGCAATGCGATAGTCATCATACGGGTCGCGTTTTATTCCCGAGGAGGAGAGATTTTTCAACCTGTTCGCTCGTATATAACTCAACGCTTTGCTTTTGCTCAGGTTGTTTTCTATTACATACCTTGCATATTGAATCTGGGATTCCGGGAGATAACTCGAAAGAGCAACCCCTATTTGGAAAGAGATCAGTTTTTTTCTTAGAAGCTCTTGTACCTCAGGCTCTAAATCAAGTAACTGTAGGTGCTGTGTTACCCAGGCATCGGAAGTAATGCCGCAAATCGCTTTCACTTTCTGGATCGCTTCCTTCTGATCCATTTTCTCTTCTCTCATGAAGCCTTCAATTGCCTCCTTAATGGCAAATGCGGTCTCGATTGATTTCAGGGAACGCCGACACATATTTGACGCCAAGGACTGAATAAATTGATCGAAGTCCGATTTTACCTCTTTTATCCGCACAAGAATGGTAGGGATGCCCTCGTTTATGCAAGCCCAATATCTTGATTCCCCGTCAATGAGCTCATAATCATGATCGGGATCTCCTTCAATTCGACGTACATTAACGGGCACCTGCTGACCACCTGCCAACATGCTATTGGCAATCTCCTTAAGTTCCACTTCATCAAAGTCTTTCCTGGGCTGTCCTTTGAACGGACGGATTCTTGCTACCTGAACTACCAACTCAATCGCAGGCTCCTGGACGATTTTTAGGGCTTTTTGAGCTACTACTTCACCCGCTATTGTATCTTTCATCTGTTACCCCACTGATATTTTGTAAAATTAACTTACCTATAGTGAAATAAAAAAGAAGAATAATGTCAACCTTTTAACACTTATCCACAAGTCTATCGAGGCCGGGCCTCGATAGATTGTTATATCAACATTCTGCACAGGATATTTATTCCTTCCTTAAGAGGAATCTCTCTTTTTTCGCTTGTTATTGTAATAAAAACAGGGGCAGGAATGTAGTATAGGGATACTATCGGAGCGTCGATCCATACAATGAAAAAATTTTTTCTTTCATTCTTTCTCATAATTGTCTTCGCATTTTATGCGCTTCTTTCGCAGAAACCCGAACCGTACACGATTGCGGTTTCTTCGGATACTACGGGAACGGTAAAGAAGAAACAGCAGCAACTGTCCGAGCCGGCTCGGAATCCTTCTTCTCCCGCGATCGCGTCAAAACAACCGACAACGACGACCGGCCTCTATAAAGATGGCGAATATGTCGGGAAGGTTGCCGACGCATATTACGGAAATGTCCAAGTGAAGGTAATCGTCCAAAACGGAAAGATAACGGATGTCCAATTTCTGGACTATCCGCAGGACCGGAGAACATCTTTGATGATCAGCAACGAATCGATACCCCAATTGAAACAGGAGGCGATCCAGGCGCAAAGCGCGAACGTAGACATCGTCTCCGGCGCGACGGAAACAAGCAACGGGTTCATCGAATCGATCGCTTCGGCGCTCACCCAGGCAAAAAACCAACTATGAAAGAGACCAAGATTATAATGGGCATGCCTATTACCATCGAACTCGAGAATCGCATCGACGCCGAAGACGCGGCACGCGACGTATTCGACTATTTCACGTACGTGGATGAAACATTCAGTCCTTTCAAAACAACAAGCGAGCTCTCGAAAATCAACAGAGGCGAACTGCGGGAACACGAACGAAGCGAGGACATGAAAACCGTTTTCGCGCTTTCCGAACAGACCAGGATCGAAACGGACGGTTATTTTGACATCACCACCCCCGAGGGAATCTATAACCCCTCGGGGCTTGTGAAGGGATGGGCTATTTGGAACGCTTCAAAGATGCTCGATGAGAAAGGGTTCAAGCGTTACTACGTCAACGCCGGGGGCGATATTCAGGTTCGAGGAAAAAATAGCAAGGGAGAAAATTGGAAAGTCGGCATTCGGAACCCCTTGAGCAAGGACAAAATCGTAAAAGCAATTACACCCGGGAACGGAGGTACGGCCACTTCGGGGATATACGAGAGAGGCGAACACATTTATAACCCCCATATGCACGGTACCCCGGTGAAAGAAATCTTAAGCATTACCGTCATCGGACCGGACATATACGAGGCGGATCGTTTTGCAACAGCCGCGTTCGCAATGGGGAGAAAAGGGATTCTTTTTATCGAACGTCGGCCGGGACTCGAAGGATATATGATCGATACCACGGGCCTCGCAACGATGACCTCCGGTTTCGAACAATATGTTTCGTAAGATAACCGACAAGCTCCTCGAATTTGCCGACGGCATCCTGAATCGGGTGACAATGTACCGTCTCATACTGTATTATCTCTCGCTGCTTCTCTTCATCGCACTCGTACTGAGTTTTTCCGGCACATTTTCCTTCGGACCGCTCGATATTGCCGTATCGGCCGCGACAATCTTCGCGGCATGCTGGATTACCAACAAGCTTTTTGCAGGCATATTCGAAGCGCCTACCAACGTGGAATCGGTTTACATCACGGCGCTTATTCTTACGCTCATTATTACGCCGATCAAACTCCCCTCCCTTGAAATGTTCCCCCTCTTTATCTGGGCAAGCATCTGGGCAATGGCGGCAAAGTACATTCTCACCATCAAGAAAAAACATCTCTTTAATCCCGCCGCTTTCGGAGTCGCGCTTACCGCGCTTACCATAGGGCAATCCGCGAGTTGGTGGGCGGGAAACCGCATTCTTCTTCCGTTCGTGATTTTGGGAGGCGTCCTGATAGTAAGGAAGATAGTGAGAACCGACTTGGCATTAAGCTTCCTTGGATTCGCGCTTGTTTCCATCTCTTTTTTCGGGATAGTGAACGGGTCGGGCTTCTTTTCAAATCTCTCTAAGGCGTTTCTTGACTCTCCCCTTTTGTTCTTCGCATTCGTGATGATTACTGAACCGCTCACTACGCCGCCTACGCGCGCATTGAGAATCGCATATGGCGCGCTCGTTGGTTTGTTATTCGCTCCCGCGGTGCACATCGGTTCGATCTATTCGACCCCGGAACTCGCGCTTCTCGCGGGAAACGTGTTTTCCTACCTCGTGAGCCCCAAGAAAAAACTGGTGCTCAACGTGAAGAAAAAAACAAAGATCGCCTCCGATACGTATGATTTTTCTTTTTCTCCGAAAGAAAGAATCAAATTCCGGCCCGGACAATACATGGAGTGGACCCTGGAGCACGTGCATCCCGACAGTCGCGGAAATCGCCGCTACTTTACCATCGCCTCCTCACCTACGGAGCGAGAACTTTTGATCGGCGTAAAATTCTATCCAGAAGCCAGCAGTTTCAAAAAATCGCTTCTCGCGATGAACGGGAGAAATCGCATTGTTGCCTCTCAACTGGCCGGCGACTTCACGCTTCCGCGAAACAAGAATAAAAAGTTGGTTTTTCTCGCAGGCGGCATCGGCATCACGCCGTTCCGGAGCATGATAAAGTATCTCGTCGACAAGAACGAGTTAAGGAGGGTAACTATTTTTTACTCGAATAAGAACGTTGATGAAATCGCCTATCGAGAAATTCTCGATGAAGCGAAAGAGAAACTCGGCATACGGGTCGTGTATACGCTTACGGACATAAAGCAAATTCCTTCTGGTTGGGATGGAAGCCAGGGACGAATTTCTCCCGCGATGATCATGCAAGAGGTGCCCGATTACAAAAGATGTTTGTTTTACATTTCAGGCCCCCGGGCATTCGTCGTCGCAAACGAAACAATGCTCCAAGACACGGGTATCCCCCAGAATAATATCAAAACCGATTTTTTCCCAGGGTTCGTTTGATGCCAAGAGATATCAAATTGACATCTCTCGCAGAACTTTTATTCGTTCCTCAACGGGAGGGTGGGTCATAAAGAGACGAGCGATCCAAGGAGTTTTTCTCGAATCTCCCGTTCCTCTGTCGGCTTTAAAAGGATTCTCGATGTAGAGATGCGCCGTCGCGGATGACGCGCCGGGCATCGGATTCGGATTCCTCGCAATCTTCTCCAATGCGCTTGCAAGACCGTCGGGATAGCGGGTAAGGAGCGCTCCTGAAGCGTCCGCAAGGAACTCACGCTTTCGGGAGATTGCAAGCTGAATCAAGGCAGCCGCAATCGGGGCAAGTATCGCGCCCGCGATTCCCAAAAAGAACATAATGTTGCCGCCCGAGTCCCTGTCGTCGCGCCTCCCGCCGAAAAAGCTCATGCGAATGAACCAATCGGCTAATACTGAAATCACCCCCACAAGCACCACGACTACCGTCGAGACAAGCATGTCTTTGTTCCCTATGTGCGAGAGCTCGTGCGCAAGCACTCCCTCAAGTTCCTGTTTATCCAAAATTTGAAGAAGTCCTTCCGTCACGGCCACTACCGCATGCTCCTTGTTTCTTCCCGTCGCAAAGGCGTTCGGTGCGGCAACGGGAATGACATACAGCTTCGGCATCGGGAGTCCCGCCGCAATCGTAAGATTTTCGACGAGGCGGTACAGCTCGGGATTGTCTTTTTTCTCGATCGGCTTCGCGCCGGCGGTCGCGAGAACTATCTTATCCGAAAACCAATAACTCGTGATACTCATCACGCAGCTCACAATAACCGCAAAAACGAGAATGCCGGGCGACCGGTAAGCATAACTGAAAAGCCATCCCAGGGCGATAATAAGCACGAAGAAACCCGTGAGAAGCGCCCACGTTTTTCTGACGTTCGACGAGGCCTGCGTGTAGAGTGTCTTCATATTCTCAAAACCACAACAAAAATATGTGAGGAATCCGACAATTCGAAAAAGTGGGTAAAACTCGAGTAGATAAGGCAGCCCCTCGTCGTGAACTCCTCGGGATGCTTAAAAAACAAAACTGAATCTTCCTGATGTTGGTTTGCTTTTCAAGCAAGTGCACACTTTTTCGGGTTGTTGGATTCTGAACAACAAAATTAAAACTTCACCTTGACGGGCTGGCGCTCAATGTCGTTATCGACATCGAACAACTCTTTCTGTCCGAAGCCGAACATCTTTGCAATAACGTTTCTCGGAAATACTTCGATCGCTGTGTTGTAATCGCGGACGTTGCCATTATAGAAACGCCGCGCTGCCTGAATCTTATCTTCGGTATCCGTGAGCTCATCCTGCAACTTTCCGAAATTCTCGTTCGCCTTGAGTTGAGGATAATTCTCCGCAACCGCGAAGAGCGACTTCAGAGTCTGCGAAAGCTGGTTTTCCGCCTGAAGTTTTGCCTTTGGGTCTTCCGTGGACATAGCGGCAGTGCGCGCTTTTGTCACATCTTCCAAAATCGTCTTCTCGTGCGTTGCGTATCCTTTTACGGTTTCTATCAGGTTCGGAATCAGATCATACCGGCGCTTTAACTGCACCTCAATGTCGGACCACGCTTCGGCGACCCTGTTCTTGCGGGAGATAAGACCGTTAAAGGCGCCGATCACCCACAACACGATAACGACTACTACTAAAAGAATTATTATTCCTGTAGACATGCCTTAAGTATAGCAAAAACCACATAAAATACAAAGGAGAGCAGAAAAATCAGTACTGCTCTCTTTTTTTAAAAAACCGCGAGGGAGAACCACGGTTTCGTCGGGAAGGAAGGATTCGAACCTTCGGTCTCCAAACCACAGAAAGGCAATCGATTTCAAGGGCGCCAATCTCATTCTCGTCAATTGGCACAATGAAATAGGAAAAGATTATTCAAAATAACGATTGTTACATCTTTCACGATCTGGCACTCTAACCTGGCTGAGCTACTCCCCGTTTTATAACAATGTGCAATTCTTGAGCTAACACAATGACTCAAAAACACATAAAAGTCAAGATTACCCGAATTAAGAAGGGGGGTATAATGGACGCAATGCCGGAAGACAATCTCGAAAAGTTCGCCCCCCTCTTCCCCGAGCTCAGTCTCTCACCGGAAGAGAAGTACCAAATCGAGCCGTTCTTCACTAATCTCGAGCGATCCGTGTTCGTGGTGCCCTTTCTGCCGCCCGAGATGATCGGCGCTTTGTGCTCCAGAACGAGCCGCGCCAAAGAGGATCTGCGGATGATATTTTTAAACGAGTTTATAAAACCTTTCCTTGCCGACAAGAGCGAATACAGCGAGGCCTTGAGTTCGCTCGTGGAATTCCTGCACAAGTATCCTCTCGAACTCATTTTCTCGAATCCCAAGGGGCGCGAATTTTACATCAAATGGCTCGCACAGTACGGCGACGATTCGATTGCTCAGATGGCGGGCACGCATCTCCTTTTTTCCGGCATCTCTCAAATCGCCATTAAGCATTTTGAAGACATGCGCGTCGGAATTGCACCGCTCGAAAAGTCCACCCGCTACCTTGATTACTCGTCAAAAGTGAACGGCAAATATCTCTACTATGCCGATCCGACGCTCGCCGAGATGGGCCTTATGGACGAATACCGTACGGCAATGGATAATCTTTTCGATACCTATGCGTTGCTCGGAAAGGAATTCCTCGAGTTTTTGAAAAAGAAGTACCCCGACGAGAAGGAGCTTGTTTTAAAAACAAAGGCATTCGACACGCTTCGCGGACTTCTTCCCACCGCGGCATTAAGCCAGGTGGTTTTCTTCGCAAACGGCCAGGCGCTCGAATACGCGCTTTCCCGATCGCTTAAACACCCTCTGGGAGAAATCCGCTGGGCAGCCGATGCGGCATTTCATGAACTCACGCGCGTTGTACCCGCCTTTCTGCGGCGTCTCGAAAGCGACGCTTCGAAAGAATACCAGGAATATCTCGCCGGACGCGGAGCGCGCATCCGCGAGGTCGTGAAAGAACTTAAGCTTGACGCGAACGTAGATAAATCAGAATGGGGCGTGAAATTGGTGGAGTATGACAAGGACGGCGAAAATAAAATTCTTGCCGCGCTCCTTTATCCCGAAACGCACGAACCTTTCGAGAAGATACTCGGAAAGGTCGTAAAACTTTCCGAAGAAGAAAAGGAACAGCTTCTCGCCCGTGCCATACGAGGACGCACGGCCCGCTGGTACAAGATTCCCCGCGCTTTCGAGATGGCAAATGTCGCTTTTGAAATCACGATGAATATCGGCGCGTGGCGGGATATTCACCGCCATCGCATGCAAACCCAGATGCGGCAGCGTTTCAGCGTCCATCACGGCTACCACGTCCCCGAAGAACTCATCGAAGCGAAGTTGGACAACAAGTTCCGCGCCGCAATCGAGAAAGTTGAAGGGGTATTTTACAAAATAGAGTCGAAGGATAAAAACCTCGCCCAATATGCGGTAACGCTCGCTCATCGCTTGCGTTTTCTCCAACGCCAGAACATGCGGGCGTTTATGTGGGAATCCGAACTCCGCACCATTCCCACAGGGCATCCGGATTACAGGAAGATCGAACAGGAGAAAGTAAAACTTATCCGAGAGGTATATCCCCTTCTCGGCAAATTCATTCTTGCCGACATGCAGGATTATGCCTTCGCCCGGCGCGATACCCAGTCAGAGATTGAGAAGAAAGAGCAGGAACTCAGGGATTACTTCGAAAAACTTAAATAACAAGAACCGCCCCGAAGGGCGGTTCTTCAATCTATCGAGGCCGTTCAATCTATCGAGGCCGGGCTTCGATAAAATTGTGGATAACTTTATTGAGGCCGGGCCTCATTAACTTCTAATAATCCATTTCCGGCATGCCGGCGGGGCCTCCTTTCTTCTTTTCGGGAATTTCCGTAATCGCGGCGCCGATGGTGAGATAGTTCGCGGCAACCGAAATCGCGTTCCTCCATGCGGTCTTCGTTACCTTCAACGGATCGATAATACCCGACTCCTTCAAGTCGGAAATTTTGTTCGTCGCGGCATTAAAGCCGATCCATGCGTCTCCATTCCCCTTCTTCTTCGAGAGAAGCTCTTCAATCAATACTTTCGGCGATTCGCCGCTGTTTTCGATGATTGCCGAGAGCGGCGCCTTCAATGCGGCGAGAAGAATCCCAATAGTGTCTTTCTCGATACCATCGCTTTTCTTCGAAAGTTCGTGCAATTTCGCCTGGTAAACATTAAGGAGCGCAACGCCGCCTCCGGGTACGATTCCTTCCTCCATCGCCGCTCGAGTCGCGGCAACCGCATCATCAACGCGCTGTTTCAATTCTTTTTGCGCGGATTCCGTCGGTGCACCGACCTTGATGACCGCGACACCTCCCGCGAGCTTGCCGAGACGTTCCTGCAACTTCTCCTTATCAAACTCGGAATCGGTTTTCTTGATCTGCGCCTTGATTTGCGCGACTCTGTCCTCGATCGCTTTTTTATCTCCTTTCCCGCTCACGATCGTCGTGGCGTCTTTCGTCGCAATCACGCGATGCGCATGACCAAGATTTTCCACGCCAACGTTCTCGAACTTTTTCCCGAGATCTTCGGAAATAAAGTCCGCACCGGTCACGACCGCAATGTCCTGGAGCATTTCCTTTTTCCTGTCGCCGAATCCCGGCGCTTTGACCGCAAGAACGTTTACGATCCCGCGGATCTTATTTACCACCAACGTCGCAAGCGCTTCGCCGTCCACGTCATCAGCGACGATAAAGAACTCTTTCTTGCCGCTCTGAAGCACCTTTTCCAGAAGCGGAAGCAGTTCGTTAATCGATGAAATTTTCTTGTCGGTCACGAGCACGTACGGATCATCGAGTTCGGCCTCCATCTTCTCCTGATTCGTAACCATGTAGCCCGAAACATACCCCTTGTCGAACTCCATGCCTTCGACCATCTCATACGAGTTGCCGAGCGTATTCGAATCCTCGACCGTCACGACGCCCTCCTTTCCAACCTTCGCCATCACTTCGGCGATAAGTTTGCCGATTTGGGTATCCTTCGAGGATAATGTTGCCACTTCCTCGATTTTCTTGTTGTCATTAATCTCTTCTTTCTGCGCTTCCAACGCTTTAATCACCGACTCGCTTTCGTTCTTCAGACCTTCCGCAAGCTGAATCACGTTAAATCCCTTCTCACGGATGACTTTTTCCCCTTCCTCGATAAGGGCGTGCGTCAGCACGACCGAAGTGGTGGTACCATCCCCCACATTATCGTTTGTCTTGTCCGCCGCCTGTTTTATGAATTCGGCACCGAGATTCTCGTACTTTCCTTCAAGCTCAACTTCTTTCGCGACCGTCACGCCGTCGAAGGTAACCTGCGGCGCGCCATATCCTTTTTCTATCACGACCGCACGTCCACGGGGACCAAGCGTCATCTTGACCGCCGCGGCGAGCATGTCAATTCCCTTTTTTAAGGCAACGCGTGCCTCTTCGTTAAATTTGATTTGTTTCGCCATAGTCTAAATATTTAATTATCAATTTCCAATTTTCAATCAATGAAACAATTATTGACCATTGGAAATCAAAAATTATTCGCTAATAATTGCCAAGATATCGTCCTCGTCCGCGAGGAAGTAAACCTTATTATCTTCCTCGATTTTTTTATCCTCGCCCCAGGGTTTGTTAAACAATACTTTGTCGCCCGCTTTTACCTCGAGCGGTACGCGCGTACCATTCTGTACCTTTCCCGGTCCGACTTCGACGATCACGCCCTTTGTTTGTTCCTTTTTCTCCACGGTGTCAGGGAGCACTATCCCCGACTTCGTGGTCTTGTGCTCCTCTTCGATAAGTTGGATGAGCACGTGATTTGATAACGGTTTCAGTTTCATTTGCTTTTGTTCTTAATACTAGCAGTGCCGACCCTCCACTGCTAACAGGTACTATTGTATGCATCGGCATTTCTTTGTCAACACGAACAAATGAGCTTACAATCGTAGATATGGCAACCGAGTGGCTTCAAAAAATACCGAAAGAAAGCATAGTTCATGAAGCGTACGCATTCGCGCTCGAAGCACATGAGAACGAGAAACGGATGAATGGAGATCCGTATATGAGTCATTGCCTCGAAGTTGGGAAAAGCTGTTTTGAGTGGCGTCTGGGAGACGCCGCGATCGCCGCAGCGCTTCTTCATGATGTCGCGGAAAACACGGAGTTCACGATTCAAGACATAAGAGAAAAATTCGGGGAAGAGATCGCATTCCTCGTTGAGGGTCTTACAAAGCTCGAACATTTCCAGTATCCCGCAAACCCCGATATCGAGAACCTTCGTAAATTTATCATCTCATTCTGCGAAGATCTCCGCGTACTTATCATTAAGCTCGCGGATCGTCTTCACAACATGAAAACGCTCGAATATCTTCCCAAGGAACGGCAGGATCGCTTCGCGTGGGAAACGATGGAAATTTATGCTCCCCTCGCTTACCGCCTCGGTATGCAGCGCTTGAGCGGCGAACTCGACGATCTCGCGTTTCCCTACGTACACCCCGAGGAGTATAAGTGGCTCCTCAAGGAAACAAAGGATGATTATGCGGAACGGCAGGAATATGCGAGAAGGGTCGTGCCCATAATTACAAAGGAACTCGAAAAAAACGGTATCCGTCCCGTAAACGTCGATTCGCGCGCAAAGCGATACTTCAGTTTATATCGGAAGTTGCTTCGCTATGATATGGATTTTTCGAAAATATACGATCTTGTCGCACTCCGCATCATTACGAACACGGTAACGGAGTGTTATGCGGCGCTCGGTGTCGTGCATCAGCTCTGGCAGCCGTTTCCGAACCGCTTCAAAGACTATATCGCCCGTCCGAAAGCGAACGGCTATCGCAGCCTGCATACCACGGTATTTTGCATCGATAACAGGATACTCGAGGTTCAAATAAGGACGGAGGAAATGCATGAAGAGAATGAACTCGGTATCGCCGCTCACTGGGCGTATGAACAAGTGAAGGATTCGAAAAAAAGAAAAGCAAAGTGGAAGGGCGTAGAAAATAAAAAAGAACTTGCTTGGGTTTCTCAACTTCGGAATTGGCAAAAAAACTTTACCGGAGAATTGGAATTTCTCGAGGATCTCAAAACGGACTTTTTCAAAGACAGGGTGTTTGTGCTCACGCCGGAGAATGACATTATCGATCTTACGATAGGAGCGACGCCGATCGATTTCGCATATCGCATCCACAGTGATGTCGGCGACCAATGCGTGGGGGCGAAGGTGAACGGGAAAATCGTTTCCCTGGATTACGAACTGCATTCGGGCGATGTGGTTGAGATTATCACGCAACGCGGGAAAAAACCTTCGGAAAGCTGGCTCTCGTTCGTGAAAACAGTGAGTACGCGAAAACACATCAAAAACGCCTTGAATGCGGGGCGAAGGATGCTCCGGAAGAAAGCGGGCCCCACCGCCGTCGAATTTAAAATAATAACCGTGGACAGACCCGGCTATTTGAAAGATGTCACTTCGATATTTGCAAATTCGAAAACCAACATTATTTCCCTCTCGAGCCAGACTGATTCGAGGATGAAATTCGCCACTATTACGCTTCGTTCCGGTATACTTCCCCAACAAAAAATAGAAAAACTCCTCGTAAAATTAAAAAAAATCGCGGGCACGCGCGAGGTCAGCCACCGGTTCGTACAATAAACGAGCCTAAAAATAACTTTAAAGAGCCTATTCTCTCTCTTCCCCGAGCAACTTTTCGGAAAGTTTGTTCCAATCTTCTTCCGAATAAAACGAGATGGTAATCTTCCCCTTTGTTCCTTTTCTCTGGATATTTACAGGCATCCCCAGCGTTTCTTCAAATCGTTTTCCCCAGTACGCATCTTCGGGGTTTGCGGGTTTCTCTTCCTCTTTTTTTGCTCTCATCACCCTGGTGTTTTTCTTCCCCTCCAAAAAATTCTGGAATGCTTCCCTCTGGACATTCAGATCGGCGAGCCCGAGAAGGAACCGCCCCTGCGATTCGTTGATTTTGTTTTCCTGAAGCGCTCTCTGCATATCCGACGGAAGTCCCAAAAGACGCATCGTATTCGCGATTGTCTCCCTGCTTTTTCCGACTTTCGCCGCAATCTCGCGCTGGGTGAGTCCGAATTCTTCCGCAAGACGGGCATACGCCTTCGCCGCTTCCATCGAATTGAGGTCGCGCCGCTGGAGGTTCTCGATGAGCGCCATTTCAAGCTTGGAGCGACTCGCGTCCACTGCGCGAATAATCGCGGGTACCTGAGAGAGCCCGAGCTTCTTTGCGGCACGAAACCGTCGCTCGCCGGCAATAAGTTCGTAGAACACACGGGTACCGAGTTCGGTTTCCTCGGTCATTTTTGAAACCACAAGCGGCTGGATGATGCCGAATTCCCGGATCGATTGCACCAGCTCATTAATCCCCTCCTCATCGAACTCGTGACGCGGCTGGAGCGGATTCGGTTTTATTTTTTCGATTTCGATTTGAAAAACGGACTCGTGTTGCCGCGGTTTTTCTTTCTGCGGCTCTTCCTTCTTCGTTTCGGAATACATAACATGAGGCGTACCGTGCGCCTCCGTTTTCACCTCCTGTTTTTGATCCTCTCCCCCTTTCTTGGGAATAAGAGAGGAAAGTCCCTGACCTGCCGACATAAAAAAAGTATAACGGAAAATCTCCCATTTCTCTACTCTTTAATCTCCCTATAAAAAGCCAAAACAGAGGCGCTTAAACCTCTGTAACTGCATTCCGTTCCTTCAAAAGAAATTTCGAGGACAATGTATAAATATAATAAACAAAGAGCAACTCGAAATATGAAGTAGAAGAACGTTTGTTACCGAGACTCATGCATTCCCCTGTTTCAGCGAAACGTACATACGTTAGTCCATCGTGGATTGAATGAAAACCGATTCACGTACACCCATAACGGCCGTGTACGGACGTTCGCAATCCGCATCCTCAATCGCACCAAAACGAACCGAAAAAATCATATCATCCTACCTCACAATGTCAAACGGATACGGCGCATCGAGCGGCAGCTCAAACGGGGGTTCCTCCAGCATTTCCAGCTCTTCGTTTAAGAGCCGCACCTCATTTTCAAGCGGTGCGAGTTTCCGTTCCACGGGACGCATTGGAGGATGCGTTCCCATCACTTTTTCGGTACTGCCGCCAAGAATCTCTTCCGCAAGTTGTTCATAGGCGAGCGCGCCTGGACTCTGCGGCGCATAGAGCATGATCGGTTTCTGGTAACTGGGCGCTTCCGCCAAGCTTACCGATCGGGGAATCTCCGCCTCGTACACGCGATACGGAAAACGGCGACGCACCTCACGCGCAATCTCGCGAGAAAGTTTCTCTCGCTTGTCATACATCGTAATTAAAGCGTTTATCGAATTCAGCGCGTGCCCAAGATTATCTTTAATAAGTTCGATGCTCTGCAGAAGCTGGGTTAATCCCTCCAAGCTGTAATATTCGCACTGCACCGGAATCAACACCTCATCAGCGGCAAGGAGTCCGTTCACCGTAAGAAGATTCAAACTCGGGCCGAGATCAATAAAAACAAAATCATACCAGTCGCGAATTTTTGCCACAAAGCGGCTCAGATACCACTCCCGCTCCGGAAGATTTACGAGTTCAACGAGCGCTCCTGCCAAATCGGGCGATGCCGGCACTACTTCGAGGTTCGCGAGATAGCTTCTCCTGATCGCGCGTTCGTGCGCTTGGCCTCCCAAGAGCACGTGATAGATCGTCTCATCCGGCGCATGTTCGACGCCAAGTCCGGAAGTCGCATTGTACTGCGGATCAAAATCGATAAGAAGCACCCGCTTTCCGAGCATCGCGAGATACGCCGCAAGATTCATCGCGGTGGTCGTTTTTCCCACCCCGCCTTTCTGATTACATACTGCTATAACACGTGCCATTGTATTTACTATACGGCTTTTTTGTGGCACCATCAACGGAGTATTTGGGATGCCGAGGTGGCGGAATTGGTATACGCGCACGACTCAAAATCGTGTGGGCATGTCCCTTGAGGGTTCAAGTCCCTCCCTCGGCACAAGCGAGCGAAACAGGCAGATCTCGGCTCATTATTCGCGAAACACCCCATCGCTTGCGACGAGGTGTTTTATTTTCCCTTATCGTTCCCCTTTGCGAGCCGCGTAAGATAAATACTTACCAGTACAATCACGAACGTGATGAACAACGCGTACAAGAACTTCGCGAAGACCGTGTTTTGCTGGAGCGGGAAGAAATACTCGATAAGTGATTTCACCGCATCATTCCATGCGAGACCCGCAACGAGCCCGAGAGCCGCTACAATATACCCCACGGTTCTTTCTCGGACTTCTTTCTTTAACTCCGTCGTCCGTTCTTTTATTTTCTTTTGATCTTCTTCCATGTTCCGTCCGGCAACAACGCTCCTTCTTTTCGAAGCAAAATTTCTTTCCTTCCTTTCATTCCGTTATATCCTCCAAGGGATCCGTCGGAATGGATTACTCTGTGGCACGGTACGCTCCGATCGCTGTTCTCCCTAAGAATAGTTCCTACCGCGCGGTATGCTCCGGGACTTCCTGCCGCTTCGGCAACCTGTTTGTAACTTGCGGTTGCGCCTCTTGGGATTTTTCTTACCGTTCCTATGACCCTTTCCCTGAAACTCATAGTATCTCGAATGTCTTTTCCCTCGACTTCTCACCCGATGAGAGTACCATTCTCGATTTCGGAACATCCAAAAATTCGGCAAGCGCATCACGTACGGCACTATTCGCTTTTCCCGCTTCCGGCGGAACCGTCACCGCGACCACATAGTGGGTTCTGTCGATCTTCATTACGCTCTTCTTTTTTGCCTTAGGTTTTACAGTTACGAATAGTTTCATTTTTGTTGTTCCTCATTTTCTCGCAGATCGCTTGAAAGTGTGAGATTTTAATATGTTTCCTTTTTAGTTCCGCACCGCGTTCCTCCGAACGAGGGTAGGACTTGGCCAAGCCTGCCTGCGCAGGCAGGCGGCCCGGAGCGCCCGAGCTGAGGAGTAATGCGGTGCGGGACGAATAATAAAACTTAAGAAAAACATGATTTTAAGCGATCGACATTCTCTTTATTCGGGCCTTCATGGTCATTTCCCGGGACTTCTAAAATCCAATCCCTATTCCACAGCCGTTTTTCTTTCGCGAGCGCTTTAAATCCAAGAAGTCCGATATGTCCCTCGCCAATATTTTCGTGTCGGTCGTTATGTGAATTATACGCCGTTTTCGAGTCATTTGCATGCAACGCGACAATCCGCTCAAGCCCAATTACGGCATCCCACTCTTTGCATAATTTCGCGACTCCCGGAGGAGTATATTCCGAGATAATCCCCGCTTCAAATGCGTGCGCGGTATCAAGACACACTTTCGCTCTCGTGTTCCCGATTCGTTTCAAAATATCCGCGATTTCTTCCGGGACTGCTCCTATTTTGTCGCCTCCCCCCGCCGCGTTTTCAAGAATTAAAAGGCTTTTCCCCGAAATTTCTCTTAAGATTGCCTTCAAAGACGAAGCAATCTGCGGGATCGCTTTTCCCTTCGTGCTTCCCTTCGCAGAACCGATATGGAAAATAACGCCTTTCGCACCGAGCATCTCCGCGATCTTCAAATGGCCCTTCAAGGACGCCTGAGACGCGCCAAAGAGA
Organism: bacterium; assembly: GCA_021814165.1. Taxonomy (GTDB): domain Bacteria; phylum Patescibacteriota; class Minisyncoccia; order UBA6257; family GWB1-50-10; genus JAKAHD01. The sequence continues at coordinate 23,810 of JAKAIX010000001.1, read as the reverse complement.
CGTTTCTCCCCGCTTCCGAGATTTATGAGATAGGGCGCATGAAGATATATCGGACCGATTGCCGTGCGTTTCGCAGTTTCCCTGAATTTGCGCACCTCTGCCGGATTCGGAAGTTTTACGCTCCAGGAACGAGGCGTCGATCCGAATATCTGAATGCATTCGGCTCCGATCGCGTTCGCCCGATCGAATGCGGTCCAAAGTCCCCCTGCCGCGGATACGTGAGCGCCTATTTTCGGACGAGACATATAGTAAAAAATCCCGAACTCTAATTTCTAAATCCTAAATAATGACCAAAATACAAAATCACAATGATCGAAACACGTGTTTTGAATTTGAAATTTCTGTCATTGGAATTTGTTTGGGATTTGGTGCTTAGGATTTGGAATTTTATGTAATAATGCTTCCCGGCGGCGTTTCTTTCTCCGGCATCAAAAGCACCGGATTTCCGTTCTCATCGTGTGCGGCGAGGAGCATTCCCTGGCTCTCGAATCCCATCATGACTCTCGGCTCAAGGTTCGCAACAATTACAATCTCTCTTCCGATGAGCGATTCGGGTTCATATACTTTCCCAACGCCGGCTACCAGCTGTCGTCTTTCGTCGCCTATATCAATCGCAAGTTTCAACAGTTTCTCCGATCCTTCAATACGCGACGCTTCAAGTATCTTCGCAATCCGCAGATCAAGCTTCTGAAAATCATCGAACGGAATATTCATTATTATTTCTCCTTTTTGGCCGCTTCTTCGACTTGTATCTCCGCTTTTTCTTCAATCAGTCTCTCGGCCCGATGAAATTTCATGAGTATGAATGCCGCCACGCTCCCCACCAGAATGCCGAGAAAGTTAAAAAGAAAAACGAGAAAAGAAAAACGCACCGCGTCGAAGTTGAGAGAACTCAGCCATATTCCCATAAGCGCCAAGGGGGGCACCAGTGACACCGCAATGGCGATACCCGGAAGCACCTCGGCGACATCTTTTCTTGTCCATGCGAAAGTGCCTGCCATTCCGGCCGCGATCGCCACGATAAAATACAGCACCGCCGTACGCATGGTATTTTCGAGCATCTCAATATTCTTCGGCGCGCCGAATACAAACGCGAGGAGACCCGAGACGGCTATTACCAACAAGAAGGATTTCGTCATGATAATGCTCGTGTTCCGGATCGCCCTGAAATTTCCCACTATGAAAGAAAGCGCGATGACGAGGATCGGCGTCAAAAGCGGCGTCACAAGCATTCCTCCTATCACGATCGCCGAATTTCCAAGAAGGAGTCCTGACGCGATAATGAAGACCGAAATTATAAGCAACGCATAATAAACGGAGTTTGGCTCGCTCTTCCTGAAGAGCTCTTCAACCGTATGATACTGGTCCGCTCTTGTGACGTTTAAGATGCTTCCGTTTTGTTTTTGACCTTCTGACATATAATTATCTATTATCACCGTCACCGTGCACTACGCCGCGCTCGTGACGAGAGCTTAGTTTTTCGACGTTCATGTTCGCTATTTCCTCAAACGAGAATCCGAATTCGGCGGCACACCTGCAAAGATACCAGAGCACATCTCCCAGCTCTTTCCCTATTTCCCTCCTCGCGGCTTCGTCAAGCGTGTCATTTTTGTCGCGGAGGAGCTTCTTCACCTTTTCGGCTATTTCTCCCGCTTCCCCTACCAACCCCAACACGGGATAGACAATGCTTCTTCCCGCTACCGTGGGAGTTTTTGGGTACAAAGCGAGTTTCTTACAAAATGCCTCATATTCTTCGAACGTCATAAAATCATTTTAGCAAAAAACACGCGCTTTGCCACTTCCGTCACGACAAGATACGCGAGCACGATTCCCGCGATACCGAGAAGCACCGAAAGCGGCAGCGACGTGAACGAGAAGAACGCTCCCAATCCCACGAACGGGATCACCCAACCTATCACTACGACAAGCAGCGTATTCAGGAAAAGCGGTCTGCTCGGTCTGCTTTGCATGAAGGGAATGAGCCGTGTTCGTATGATATAGATTACGAACACTTGCGTCGCAAGCGATTCGATAAACCATCCCGTCTGGAATTGGGACTCCGGGAGGCGGAATACGAGAAGCAACAGACCGAATGTGGCGAAGTCGAAGATGGAACTTATCGGTCCGAAGACGATCATAAACTTCTTTACGAACTTAATATCCCATCGCGGCGGTTTCTTCACGAGATTTCCGTCCACCGCGTCCGTCGCAAGGGTAAGCTGCGAGGTATCGTAGAGGAAGTTATTCAGAAGTATCTGCGGCGGCAGCATCGGCAGAAACGGAAGAATAAGCGAAGCGCCCATCATCGAGAACATATTCCCGAAATTGGAACTCAAGCCCATCATGATGTATTTCATTGTATTCGCGAACGTTTTTCTGCCTTCCGTGATGCCGTCATGCAATACCCGCAAGCTTTTTTCGAGAAGAATGATGTCTGCCGTTTCCTTCGCCACGTCGACGGCATTATTGACCGAAAGCCCCACATCGGCGGCTTTCAGGGCGGGCGCATCGTTAATGCCATCGCCGAGATACCCCACGGAATATCCCGCTTTTTTCAAAGTGAGAATGATGCGTTCTTTCTCGTCCGGCGTAATGCGCGCGAAGATCGTCGTCATGCGCGCTCTCCTGAGGAGTTCTTCATCATTCATCATTATGATTTCAGGACCTTTCAGCGTCCCTTTCACCGGCAAGTTGATTTCGTGACAAATCCTTTGGGTCAGGATCTCGTTGTCGCCCGTCAGAATTTTTACTTCTATTCCAAGCTCTTCCAGATCCTTGATAGCGGAGGATGCCGTACTCTTCGGCGGATCGTAGAATGCCATGAAACCGAGGAAATTCATGTCTATTTCGTCTTCCTTCGTATATTTTCCTTTTTCCGAAACCTCTTTTTCGGCGACCGCGAGCACCCTGAATCCTTCGCCGCTTAATTTTTCGAACTCGGCGAGAGCCGCGTTCCTCACGGCAACGGTAAACACTTTCTTCGTCCCTTTTTCATTGAACGCGGTAGCGATGGAAAGTATGTCCTCGGGAGCTCCTTTTGTGACAAGCGTACATACCCCTTCCTTCTTGTATATTATCGAGTCGCGCTTCCGTTCAAAATCGAACGGCACCTCGTCGATCTTTTTATACGCGCCGGTCTCGACCGACTTATGCTCGCGAATCGCCTTATCAAGAGGGCTCTTGATGCCCGTATGGAAAAAACTGCTTACGTACGCATGAGTGAATACGTCTTCCGCAACATTTCCGAAACAATCGACATATTGCACAAGCGTAATCCTGTCTTCGGTAAGCGTTCCCGTCTTGTCGGTACAAAGCACATTCATGCTGCCGAAACTCTCGATCGAAGAAAGGTTTTTCACTATAACGTTCTTCTTTGCCATTTCGAGGGATCCCCTGCTTAGGGACACGGACATGATGACCGGAAGCAGCTCGGGCGTGAGACCGATCGCAATGGCAATCGCGAACACGAAGGAATCGAAAACGCCGTGCCCTACGAGCGCGTTCGCCACAAACACGAAGCCGACCATTACGAACGTGAGACGCATGATGAATGCGCTGAACGTTTTTATCCCTTTTTCAAACTCCGTCGGAAGCGTTTCGGCGGAGACGCGCGCGGCAATCTTTCCGAACTCCGTAGAAAAACCCGTCTGAAGCACTTTAATCGTGGCATACCCCGTCACTACATTCGTGCCCATACACACAAAATCGGGCTGCTCCGCCGGCGCTTCGCCGCCGCGATCCGTTCCTTCTTCGGCATACTTCGGAACGGGGAATGATTCGCCCGTGAGCGCCGCCTGATTTACGAAGCAGTCCTTTGCCTCAAGAACGCGGGCATCCGCAGGCACCGCATCTCCGGCAGCGAGGAGCACGATATCTCCCGGAACGATTTCCTTCTGATTTATTTCTTTTTTCCGCCCGTCCCGCATTACGGTCGCGGTAGTGGTAACCCGCTCGAGGAGCTTCAATACGGTCTTTTCGGATTTGTAGCTATTCGCGAAATCAAGTACGGCGGATACGAACACCATGACGATAATAATGACCGCATTCGTGCGTTCGCCCACAAAGAAAGAAACGACGGAAGCGCCGATGAGAAGCAGGAGAAGCGGACTCTCAAACTTCTGGAAAAACGCAATAAGCGGCCTGAACCGCTTTCTTTTCGCGATGGTATTTTCCCCGAATGTGCGCAACTGATCGGCGGCCTCTCTCGAGGAAAGCCCCGGAAATGCCTCACGTGGTCCGCTATTCGGCGTCATCCGAAAGATCTTTTTTTATCTCTTCGAACTCGTTTTCAACCTTCTTTATTTTTTGTTTGAGATCTTTGATAAGCTCCGCACCCTCCCTCACTTTTGAAAGACCTTCTTCGACGTCCACCTGATCCTGCGTCTCGAACCATTGGACGATTTTCTCCAGTTTTCCGAGTTCCGCACCGATATCTTTTTTCTCTTTCTTTGTTTTTTCCATAAACGTTATTGCGTGTCCCGCTCTATATGTTCGACCCGAGCTTTCAGGGATCCTTTATGGAGTCGCACGGCGATCGATCGCCCTTCACCCGTATCCGCGACATCCTTTATCACATTCCCCTTCTCACTGAAAATAATACTATATCCGAGGCGCAAATTCCTCTCCGGATCGACTGCGGCGAGATAGTGCCCAGCATGCTTCAGAAATTCGTTTACCTTTTGAATCCGAAGAGAAAAAGCGTTTACTATCGCATCCGCAACGGCTTTATACCGTACAATAAGGCGGGAGATCCTTTCCAGGAGGCGGTCGGTAGAGAGAATCACGCGAGATTTCGATCTATCGATGACTTCCTCAAAGAGACCGAATAGTTCCCGCTCGAGATCAGGGAGTCCCAACACAAGCTTGTCCCATGATCCGTTCACGGTCATCGCGGCGAAGGAGGGGGTAGAAGTCATCACGTCAGCAACCAAACTCGCGATGGGAACATCGCGATCATGGCCTATGCCCGCAATCACGGGAATGGACGAAGCGAATATCTCCCGCGCCACGAGTTCGTTGTTAAACGGCTGGAGATCCTCCAGACTCCCGCCGCCGCGGATCAGAACAATAACGTCGCATTCCGGCATTTTCGCATTGAACCATTTTATTCCTTTCATGATATTCCGCGGCGCGGTAGAACCTTCGACCCGCACATCGAAGAGATGAAGCCGCATCCCGAGCGGCTTCAGATTTTTTCTGAAATCATCGATCACGGCTCCCGTTTTCGAGGTAATGATTCCGACCTCGCGTATGCATTCCGGGAGCGGGCGTTTCCGCCGGAAAAGTCCCTCATCTTCGAGTTTCTTCTTTAAAAGTTCGTACGCACGACGAAGTGATCCCTCTCCGAAGAGTTCAAATTCTCTAACCACAAAACTGAACTTGCCTTTTGGTTTATGGATACCAGGGGATCCGTGAACTTTTACAAGAAGTCCGACTTCAAGTGAGATTCCTGCCGTGCGATATATGAAAGGATTTATGTAACAGTTGAGGATTCCTTCTCCTTCCTTATCCTTCAAGGTGACATAAACACCAGTTGGGTGGGAATTCAACTCGGAAATCTCCCCCAAGACGGTATACTCCTCGCGCTTGAAAATTTCGTTGATATAATCGAGAAACTCCCCCACCGAAAAAACAGACTTCGAAGTTTCTTCTTTCTGTTCCTCCTCCGGATTATCGAAGAGGGTATCTTGTTTTTTCTTTTTTCTCATTTGAAAGTTATCCACTTTTCTATCGAGGCCGGGCCTCGATAGATTGACCTCAAACGCTAGAGTTCTCCCTCCAGCTCCTCCAAGAGCTTCCTTGTTCTTCCCGAGATGTGTTTGGGAACGCGGAGATCAAAGGTAACATAGAGATCTCCGCGCGCCGAGGAGCCGAATTTTGGCATCCCCCGATGCGCAATTTTCATCTTTTCCTGAAGCGAGAATCCGCGCGGAATTGTTACCGTGAATTGCTCTCCGCTTATATCCCCGAGTTCTATTTCTTTTTCGAGGAGCACCTCCCGGACCCGCACTTCTTTCGTAAGATACAAATCGGATTTCCTTCTCGTAAATTGCGGATGGGGCTTCACCCTGACCACAATATAACAATCGCCGTTTCCTCCGCCCCGTTCGCCCGTTTCTCCCACGCCCGCGATTTTTATCACCTGCCCGTCTTCCACACCCGGCGCGATCGAAAAGCGCACCGTTCTCGTGCCGAATACCCTGCCCCTCCCTTTGCACAAATGGCACGGTGCATTCGGTATTTTCCCTGATCCGAAACAATCGGGGCATTGTTGTACCTGGGCGAACTGCCCGAAGAACGTTCGCCGCTCAACCCGTATCTCCCCGCGTCCTCCGCACTTCGTGCAGTCTTTTTGTCCCTTCTCTTTCGCATAACCGAGCCCTTTGCATGTTTCACAAAGTACGTTTGTCTTAAAACCGATTTCCCGCGTGACGCCGTGAAACGCTTCTTCGAGCGAGATGTCTTGAACGATTTCGACATCCGTGCCCTGAGTATAGGTCTGCCGTTTTCTTCCTCCTCCGCCGAACTGTTCGAAAATGCCCTCGAAAATATCATTCATATCGACACCCGCGCCCGCATTCCACCTGAATCCCGAACCCCCGAAATCAAATCCCTCAAACGGATTTCCTCCCCCCGGCATCCCTCCTTCGAACACTCTCCCAAACTGGTCGTACTGTGTTTTTTTCTCTTTGTTGCCGAGCACCTGATACGCCTCGTTTACCTCCTTGAATTTCTTCTCGTCGCCTCCCTGCTTGTCGGGATGATACTGATGTGCGAGTTTCCGGTACGCTTTTTTTATTTCGTCCTCGGAGGCGCCTCTCGAAACACCGAGCACCTTATAATAATCTTTCGGCTCCATAGTTTCGTTCCGGCGTTAAGGGAGGATGGCAAATCTCCTTGTTCTCGTCTCGACGCTCACGACCGCGAAGCCCGTTACAAGGCACAGCTTGAAAAACATAAACCCGAGGAATCCTATAAGCCAGTACAAAAGCACCGCAACCCCCTTAAGAGTAAGGAAGAAAAGTACGATAGCCGCAATGGAGAGAATACCGCTTGTCGTGGCCCCCAAATTCCCCACATATCCTTTTATCAGATCATACAGGAACGCGTTCACGGTTTCATTTCGATTCACGTTTCCGAATTGCGCCGTAAACACGGCACTTGCCTGCTGTTTTGCTTCTTCAAAAAATAATTCCTGCTGTTTCGGCGGAAGATCCCGAAATCCGAGCTGTTGTGTCTGCCCGCCTCCGTTCGCTGCGGAGAAACTTACCTGGTCGAGTTTTTCTCTCACCAACGTGTCGAGGAAGGTCTGGATTGACATGTTGAATGAAACGTTCGGAATCCAGAGATGTACCAGCGGTTCCGCACTCGAGGTGGTGTACTGCAACATGGTTTTTCCCAACGTATCCGTAAAATTCCCCCACACGAAATAGTTCAGATAAAGCAGCATGGAGAGAAATATGAGGAACCCGCTCGTGAGCTTCGGGAGCATGGTCTTCGAAACGGAAAAGAACTGCGGTTCGACGCTGTTTTCGACCGCTTTCCTCCCCCGCCTGATTGCGGCTCCTATAAAAAGGAGTGCGAGAACCGCCGCACCGAGAAGAAACGGGAGCGTTGTGGAATTAAAGTTCATTCGAAATACGGCGAGCGGAACAAGTATCTCGCAGAGAGTGATGAGAAAAAGTTTCCAAAATCCTTTTACGAAGAAAATTTGCAGAAGCTTCAGCGCCCAAAATATAATCACGGCAATCACGAACGTCCAAAAATACAGCGCGCCCGGCTTCGTCGAGAAATTCATGAACCCGGAAACCGCCGCAGCGCTCGCTGCGACGCCGAGAAGCCCCAAAAGGAGTATCTTCCATGGGCTTCTATCCGTTTCCGGCTCCCGCCGTTCACTGATTATTTCCAGGTTCGGGTTGTTGGGGAGGTTCGGTTCCATCTTGTTTATTATAGAGTGACTCGCCTATCTTTTGAAGCGCGGAAGAAAGCTCGGTCGAAGCGTTCTTGATGGCTTCTTTATCCTCTCCCTGCTTCAGCTCGTTCAGGCGGGTGATTTTTTCCGTAATGTCTTTCTTCATGTCCTCCGTAACCTTGTCTCCCAAATCGCGCAAGCTCTTCTCGGCGGTATAGACGAGCGTTTCCGCCTGATTCCGCACTTCGATCAGTTCTTTCTTCTTTTCATCCTCGGTAGCGTGTTCGGCCGCTTCCTTCTTCAAGCGCTCGACTTCTTCCTTGCTCAAACTCGTCGAAGCTTCAATGCGTACCGATTGTTCTTTCCCTGAGGCCTTGTCTTTCGCCGAAACGGTGAGAATTCCGTTTGCGTCGATATCAAACGTTACCTCGACCTGCGGCACGCCGCGCGGAGCGGGAGGAATACCATCAAGAATGAAACGTGCGAGCGTTTTATTGTCTTGCATCATCGGACGCTCTCCCTGACCGATATGCACCTCGACGGACGTCTGGTTGTCGGCTGCGGTTGAGAATACCTGCGTTTTCGAGGTCGGCACCGTCGTATTCTTCTGTATCATCGGCGTCGCAACGTTCCCCAACGTCTCGATGCTTAAGGTGAGCGGCGTCACATCAAGCAGAAGAATATCTTTCACGTCTCCTTGGAGGATCCCCGCCTGCACCGCGGCGCCGATTGCAACCACTTCGTCCGGATTGATACCCTTGTGCGGTTCTTTTCCGAATAAATTCTTCACCGCTTCCTGGATTGCGGGCATTCTCGTCTGGCCTCCCACAAGAATTACTTCATTGATATCGGCGAGCGCAAGACCCGCCCCCTTGGGCGCAGTCGCCGTCACTGCTTCCTTCACGAGCGTGATCGATCGATCGATCAGATCCTGCACCAGATTCTCGAGTTTCGCCCGAGTGAGTTTCATGAGAAAATGCTTCGGCCCGGAAGCGTCGGACGTAACGTACGGAAGATTGATTTCCGTTTCCGTCACGGTCGAGAGTTCATGTTTCGCGCGCTCCGCAGCTTCCTTGAGACGCTGCAGCGCAAGCGTATCCTTCGAGAGATCCACGCCTTCCTGTTTTTTATACTCCTGGACGAGATACTCGATAATGCGCTTATCGAAATCATCGCCGCCCAAATGCGTATCACCTCCGGTTGCTTTTACCTCGACGGTATCGTCTCCCACTTCGAGGATGGAGATATCGAACGTGCCGCCGCCGAAGTCATACACCACGATTTTTTCGTTTTTCTGCTTATTCAGTCCGTATGCAAGAGCCGCCGCGGTCGGTTCATTTAAGATCCTTCTCACCTTGAATCCCGCGATCTCTCCCGCGTTCTTCGTCGCCTGCCGTTCCGAATCATCAAAATATGCCGGCACGGTGATAACGGCCTCTTCAATCTTCTCGCCGAGTTTCGCCTCGGCATCCGCCTTGAGTTTTTGAAGCACCATTGCGGAGATTTCCTCGGGCGTATACCATTTGTCGCCCATATGAATCTCGGTCCCTCCTTTTTCCGACTGGCGGATGTCGTACGTGATCCACTCCTTGTCGTGCTGGACCTCTTTGTCGGTAAACTTCCTTCCGATCAGCCGCTTCATCGAATAAATCGTGTTTTTCGGGTTCACGACCGACTGCCGCTTCGCAAGAAGCCCTACCAGACGTTCTCCCGACTTGTTTATCGCGACGATCGAGGGCGTCGTGCGCACTCCCTCGGTGTTTTCGAGAACCTTCGGCTCGCCGCCTTCGATAATCGCCATCGCCGAGTTCGTAGTTCCCAAATCGATTCCTAAAATTTTTGCCATAGTTTTTGTAATGTGTTGTTGACCTTTTTATGATTGTTACGACTCGCCTTTTACTTTCACCAGCATGACCCGTGCCGGACGTATCGTTTTTCCATGGAGCGTGTATCCTTTCGTCACCTCCTCCGCGATCGATCCCGGAGGCCCTTCCGCTGCAATCTCTCCTATCGCTTCGGCCATCTCCGGATTGAACGGATCACCCGGACTCACGGATATCATTTCAAATCCGTATCTCTTCATCGTGTCATAGAGCTGATTTCTCACAAGCGTCATTCCTTTCTTTGACGGGTCATCCTCGCGCATTGCGGACAGGCCGAGTTCGAAGCTGTCGAGAATAACAATCAGATCGTGGAGAAGCGCTTCGTTGCTCCGTTTCGCGAAATATTCCATACGCTCAGCTTCCTCCTTTTTGTAATTCGAGAGATCCGCCTTCGCGCGCTTCCACCCGTCAAGATATTCGTCACGCAATCGTTCCGCCTCGAGAAGACGCGCATCGAGATCACCGGACTTCTCCGTATCGCGCTCTTCTTTTTTTATTTCTTCTTCCATAATCGATTACTCCAATGACCTTTCAAAAAACCTGAATGCCCGAATCGGTTTCGCATAATCCATCCGTTTCGGTCCTATCGCAAGCAGCAAGAAATCGCCGCCGTCGCACCGCAAACAGGATGCCACGACCGCAATGTGCGCGCTTTTGGTGAAGGGGCTTTTGCCGATAAATACCTGCGGCCACGATTGTTCGTCTTCCCACCAGGAACGGAGTTCCTGGACGCGCGAAGGAATGGATTCGAAATCGTTTACGATCTGGATTATTTCATTCGTGGTAATTGCATCGTCTTGGAGGCGGCTTAGAAGCTCGTGAAGACCGCTTTCATATACCTCGCCGCGCTCCGACTCGTAGCCGACGCTTAACCCCCCAAATCGTTCGGCAAGATCTTCCACGAAGGTACGCCGTGCCCCTTTTTTAAAATCATTAAGTGCGTCTTCAAATCCGTGCGCGTTCCGCGCTTCTTCTTCCCGGAGCGCCCGTTCGGTGAAAAAACGATAGGCCTTATCCGAAGGTATCCTTCCGCCCGAAGGATGGCGCTGGAAGAAGTAACCCGCCTTACTCAATTCATTCAGTTCCCAGCGTATCATTGCGGGTTTGATCCCAAAGTCATGGGCTTCATACAACGACTCCGAGGTAACGGGCTTCCCCGTTTTTACGAACTCCCGAATCGCCGCTTCAAGAATTGCCTGCGTTCTTTCTTGCATTGTATACAGTATAGAAATTAGCACTCGGCAATGTCAAGTGCTAGTTTTAGAGGAATAAAAGAACCCTCCCCCTTCCGAACGAGCATACATGAGGGAGTGGAAGGGTTTTTAAATTATGGACACGCCACAGAGCTTGTGGCGATCGCTCCGGCATTCGTCATCGTCATCAAGAGACACGAACCGCTCGGCGTTACAAAAACAATTCCATAGGTGGACGTGGAGAATCCGATATTTCCGTAGGACTTTAATACCGTCGCCCCTGCGACCCCCGTCCCGAGAGTCGTCTGCCCATCCACGCTGAACGTCCCGCTCAAATAGCCGTTCCGCCACTTATAGGTCGCCGTGCCGAGATCAAGGGTGCCTCCGGACGACGGGTATACCGATGAGTCGAATTGCGCCGCGGAAACGCGCGCGACGGACGTTTCGAGCGATCTCGTGAGTCGCGCCGCTGGATTCGTCGCGTTATACGTCATTGAAAGGTCAAGCTGCACGATCGTCGTCCCGCCGGGATTTTGATAGGGTGTCACGAGAAAATTATCAACCGTCACGTCTGAATTCGTGAGTGCGACCGGGTTTGCCGACCCTTGCTGCAAATATACGGTCGTGCCGCTCAAGTACATCAGGGTCGGATCGTCCGTCGAGGTGGACATGCGAAGTCGGAGCGTCGAAGTCGGCGTCCCGAACGTCATATCGACCAAACTCGAGTTTTGCACCATCCGTTTCAGGGTATCTCCTATAAATCCTATCTGCCGGTTCACCTCCCCCACCGATCCTTCCCTTGTCTGGATTTTCGTGATCGTGGTTAATATTGCAACGAGAAAAATCGCGCTCACGGTGAAAATGGCGATATAAATGACAAGTTCAATCAGCGAGAAGCCTCCTCCTCGCAAAGAATTCTTTTTTTTCATGCGTCTCCCGTTCTTTCCGTAATCCATAATCCGTGGCCCTTCGTCCGCGATTTATAGTATAATACCATAAATGAACTTCTCGCGTAATCACACACTTTTTGCGCCCATTGCTCTTTTCGCCGTTCTTATCCTCTCCGGCTCGCTCATGTGGCTTACGAGCGGCCAGGAATCGGCAATCATGGATGAGCTCGCCCATATTCCCGCCGGATACGGATATGCACGGTATCTCGATTACCGACTGAACCCGGAACACCCCCCTCTTCTCAAAGCGCTCTCAGCTCTTCCTCTTCTTTCTCTGCCGCTTCATTTCCCAACAGAGAGCAGTTATTGGACGAACGGAGTAAACAGCCAGTGGGACATGGGGACGCTTTTCCTCTATAAGTCGGGGAACAACGCGGACCAGATTCTCGAATATGTGAGGATATTTCCCATTCTTCTTACGCTTCTTACCGTCGTGCTCGTGTACGTATGGGCGCGCGAATTTCTCGGGGATGAATGGGGGCTTCTTCCCGCGTTTCTTTTCGGGCTTTCTCCCACGGTTCTCGCGCACGGACATTACGTAACGACCGACATCGCGGCTGCATTCGGGTTTCTTCTCGCAATCATCGCATTCGTACGATTCCTCAACAGCCCCTCGCGAAGCCGACTCATTGCGGCGGGAATCGCACTTGGCATCGCGGAACTCACGAAGTTCTCGACCGCGCTCCTTATTCCATCTTTCATATTTCTCTCTTTATGCTATGTGCTCGGAGAAGCGATCCGAAAAAGATATTCCGGAAATTCGGAACGACCGTTTCGTTTTTTTGTTTCGCGCGCCTTCTCCCGAATCGGACAGTTGATCCTCATCTTTCTTATCGCGCTTGCCGTAATCTATGTTATCTATGCCGTAACCACCCTGCATTACCCGGTGGAAAAACAAATACACGACACGAAGACAATACTCGCCTCATTCAGTCCGGCGTGGGCGGGGAATTTTATAACACAACTCGCAGGACACGATCTCACGAAACCAATCGCGCAATATCTTTTGGGTATCGCCATGGTGCTCCAACGCTCAAGCGGTGGAAACACGGCGTATTTTCTGGGATCCGTTTCGAACTTCGGGTGGTGGTATTACTTCCCTGTTGTATTCCTTCTCAAGGAACCCGTTTCTTCTCTTCTTCTTATCGGTATCGCGTGTATTATGGGACTCGTCGTGCTCTTCAGAAAATCGCCGTTCGGGTTGAAACGGATGCGGCGTCTCGGCGAATATCTCGGAATTCATTTTGGAGAATTCGTGATGCTGTGTACCGTGCTCTTCTACTGGCTCTACAGCATCCACTCTTCGTTGAATATCGGGGTGAGACATCTTCTCCCGACGCTTCCTTTCCTTTATATCCTCGCCACGATCGGCATACAACGCTGGATTCGCGGGAACGGAAAAAATTACCTCTGGAAAACCGTTCTTGTCACCTTCCTCGCATGCTGGTATCTCGGGGAAACAATCATGGCATATCCGTATTTCCTTTCTTACTATAATGAAATCGGCGGAGGGACGAGCAACGGCTATCGATACATCACCGATTCGAACTACGACTGGGGACAAGATTTGAAACGGCTTGGCACGTTTGTCAAAGAACATCGCATTAAAAAGATCGCCGTTGATTACTTTGGTGGCGGCGATCCGAAATATTATCTCGGAAACGATACTGCGGAATACTGGCGACCGGCGAAAGGCGACCCCCGCATCGACGGTATCGAGTGGTTTGCGGCATCGGTAAATACGCTTGAGGGAGCGATTGCCCCGACCGAAAGCGGCTTTACGAGGAAGGAAACGGACACATACGAGTGGTTTACGGAATTTCGTCCTCCAAACAAAGAAATGGGAGGACTCCCCGAACCGGATTACCGGGTGGGAACTTCAATTTTCGTGTATCACCTCGGAAATGTTCAATGATTAATTTCCAATTATCAATTCTAGGATTGATAATTGGAAACGGGAAATTCACCGATAGTAGATTCTATTCGGTACTTGAAGATCTACGGCTTTCACTTTTGAAAAGTCGAGTTTGCGCGACAGATTTTTCAGAATCGAGTTCAGATTCTCCGGAACGAAATCCAGCGCGAAGAGAAACGTCGGCCCTTGCGCAATTTTCAAAGACCACGACCGAAACGAAAGATCATCGAGCGTCACTTGAAGAGGAATGAATCCCTCATCCTTAACAATCTTGAGCGTCGAAAATATATTGCGAATCCAAGAACGGTCGGGAAGGAACGGCATCCCGAGAAGGGGCGTCCGTTGATTTGTATCGTGAATTGTGAGAATAAGCGTCCCTTCGGTGTCCGGCGCGGAAGCAAAAAGAACTCCGTCCTCATCCATAAGAAAACATCCCGCTCCCGATGATTCGCAAAGAATGCCGTAGGGCGTCCGTTCCTCGACGGCTATATCAACCTCCCGCGAAAACAGATGGGAAGTGACTGCAACATGCTTCAGGCCGGGATATCTTTCAAGCTGCTCCGGCGCGGAACCGAATTCCCAAAAAAGGATATTGTTCGGCCCTATCCATCCGCGCCATGGTATCGTAAGCATACGCACGGAAAGCGCCGGCACGAGTTCTTCCTCCGATATTCGCGACGATCCCTCGATAGTAAACTTGCTGACTTTGAACCACGAGAAGTGAAGTATGAAATACGCGCACCCGACTGCGACGAGAACGGAGAGCGCAATGCCTATAATCCAATACCACAGTGTACGATGCGCTCGCCGGCGTCGCACTGCGGGATAGTCCGCTTCGTACCCTTTTTTCTGAAATGCAAACATCGATTTATCGATATACTCTCACCGGGAAGGAGTAAGTGCTCGTCGAACCGTTTTCTCCAACTTCCATCCTTACGGTATAATCCCCTTCTTGCTCCCACGTATGATTGATAACGGTGACGTTGTTCTTCGCGACGACGCCGCTGTCCGGCGTCGTTCCGTCCCCCCACTCGACCCGGTACGAATTCCCGCTGTTAATTGAGAAACTCAAGGGCATCGCGATTTTCGTCATGATCGTTGCCGGAGGAGGAGGAACATAAAATGACGTGCTCGTAGGTTGGGGCGTCGATCCGCTTGTAAAGAGAGGCGTTGTCTGCACGTACGTGTTGTTTACCGTCATGGGAGGAGAACTCTGAAGACCGGTACCGGCGTTTTGAATCGCTTCGCCGGCACTCGAGAGTAATTTTCCTACGGTATCCCCCAAAAACGTCTTTACGCTCGAAAGCGTACCGCTTGCAACGTCCGTGCCGATTTCTTTCGCCTTGGACTGGGCGGCGTTTCCTATATTCTTCGAGGTCGTCTCGATAAATTGTCCCGCTTCCCCCGTTCCCCACCAAGCGTGGTACGCGTACCACGCGCCGTAGCAGAGAAGTCCGAGAACGATTACCCACGCGAAAGTCTTTAAAAAAGTTCTCATCGCAACTTGAAAATTATTTTCGAAACGGATATTTCAAATCTTGAATCTCCCACATCCCCGACTCCACTGCCGTAAACGAGACGGAAACGGGGGAAGTCAGGTACCACGAGGATTGGGGTGGCACATTATCTTTAAGGGTTTGGAGCGATTCTTTCAAAACGCCAAGGAAGACAGGAATATCCGCAGGGGAAGCGTTTTGGAGCGCGCGAAGCGCGTCGGCGCGAGCGGACTTTACAAAGTAAGCGCTTGCGATTTCATAATCCTTCCGTTCGATCGCCTTCACGTAAAGAGAGAGAACTTCATAAGGACTTTCCCCTCCCAACTCACCCGCGAGATGTTTCTGATAAAGTTCTTTTTGAATCGCCACTATCCTTGTCATTACCTGCTCCGCTTCCTGCTCATGAAGATACAACATGTAGTAATACCATTCATAAAATCCAACCACCACGAATACGATGACCGCGAACCCGCACGCGAGTATTCTCCAGAACTCATTTGAAAAACGCATACGCTTTTTGAAAGCTCCCACGCGACGTTACTATTGTTTTATTATAGCACGCGAGTTCCGAGGGTTACCGTCAATTACTGCTCGCCCGCACGAACGGGCTCTCTTTCAGAAAGAGCAAGAAAAAACTCGTTCATCATCCGTAGAATGCCTCGTCGATTGCGGTGAGGTATCTTATTTCCGTATCTCTTTCTTCCCGATGTACTTCTGAACCGCCTCGGGAATCCTGATTGTTCCCTCTTTCGTCTGATAATTTTCGAGAAACGCAAGAAGAGGCCGCTGGGAAAACGCCGTCGCGTTCAATGTGTGCACGAATTCTTTTTTCCCTTCTTTTGTCTTGTATTTCACGTTGATGCCGCGCGACTGAAAATCGGTGGTATTCGAGCAGGAATGGGTTTCCCGATACCGTTCTTCGCTTGGAAACCACGCTTCAATATCGAATTGCCGCGCATCGGTCCATCCCATATCACCCGTGCAAATTTCCACAACGCGATACGGGATCCCCAGCGCCTGCATTAGTCGTTCCTGAAGCGAGAGTAAAAACAAGTGTTCCTCCGCCGATTTCTCGGGATGCACAAACGAATACATCTCCACTTTGTCGAATTGATGCACGCGGAAAATCCCTTTCGTATCTTTCCCATATGATCCGGCTTCTCTCCTGAAACAAGTCGAGAAGCCGACGTAGCGACGGGGAAGATTCCGTTCCTCGAACGTTTCGTTCAAATGATACGGGCCCATCGTATGTTCGGCGCTCCCGATAAGATACAATTCGTCTTTCGGGAAATAATATCGCTCCTCTTTCTGATCCGCCGCAAGGCGCCCCATACCTGCATAGACGTCGGGCTTGATCATAACGGGCGGCAACATCGGTATGAATCCCTCCTCGGTCAATATATCGAACGCGAGCCGTACTATGGCGAATTCGAGAAGCGCCATATCTCCCACCAGATATCCGAAACGGCTTCCTGCAACCTCAGACGCCTTCTTCACGTTGATAATTCCAAGATCTTCGGAGAGAGTAAGATAATCCTTGGGCGTGAAATCGAACTTAGGTCTCTCCCCGACCTCGCGAAGCACCTTGTTCTCTGTCTCGTCTTTTCCCACCGGAACGTCGGGAAAAGGGATGTTCGGCAACCGATTCAGGAGTTCCCTCCGCTTTGCTTCAGCGGCAACGCCTTCCTCTTCGAGTTCCGAGATACGCTGTTTCAAAAGCTGGGCGCGGCTCATCAGATCCTCCTTCTGTTCCTTGGCGAGTTCTTTACTCAAGACATTTTGCTCCGCCTTGAGCTCATCAACCGCTTTCACCTTGCCGCGCCACACGGTGTCGAGTTGGAGAAACTTATCGACGAGTTTTGCATCGATTTTTTTCTTCTTTATTCCTTCTTTTACCGCATCCGGATTTTCCCGGATAAAATTTACGTCTAACATTGATTTCTCTACGAATTACGGATGAAATATATTATTTCTCTTCTTTCATCAACGGGAAGAAGACCGCTTCCCGTACGGGTTTATCCATAATGATAGCAAACAGCCGCTCCGAAACACCGAATCCGGCGGCCGGCGGCATGCCGTATTCGAGCGCTTCCAGAAAATCTTCGTCCAACATTTGAGCTTCTTTATCTCCCGCGGCGCGAAGCGCCATTTGTTCCTCGAACCTCTTGCGTTGATCCTCGGGATCATTCAACTCGGAGAACCCTTTTCCCAGTTCCGTTCCTGCCGCGACAATTTGGAAACGTTCCACTCGGTCGGGTTTTCCAGGAACGCGTTTCGCCAGGGGTTCGATAATGACCGGAGGGTTTACAAGAAAACAAGGTTCTTCCAGGTGCGGACGAACGGTTTTTTTATAAATAAGATCGACGATCCGTCCTTTCCCGGCGTTGCGTTCGAATGAAATTCCGAGCTTCCGCGCGTGCGCCTCAAGCGTTTCGCGTGATACGGTTTGGAGATCAATTGCGTTATATTTTTTGAAAATTTCGTAATAATCAACTTTTTTCCACTTTTTCCCCCAGTTAATCTTTTTTCCGTTACGAGTCGTTACGAGCGATCCGCACGTTCGTCGTATTACGGATTTAAACATTTTTTCCATAAGACGCATCATGTCATTATAATCGGCGTACGCCCAATAACATTCCATTTGCGTATAATCTTGCAGGTGTTCCCGATCGATTCCTTCGTTTCTGAATATTCTCCCTATCTCGAACACTTTTTCAAATCCCGCAACGAGCATCTTTTTCAGGGGAAGTTCGAGCGAGATACGGAGATAGAAATTCCTATCCAGTGCATTATGATGCGTGATAAACGGCTCCGTCTCGGCCCCTCCCGGCACCGGCTCCAACACGGGGGTCTCAACCTCAAGAAATCCCTCCTCTTTCAAAATATTTCTTACGGTTTCCCAAAATACGCCTTTCTTTTTCATGAGTTCCAGCACCTCATGGTTCATGATTGCGTCAAGATATCGTTTCCTTAGACGTGTTTCGATATCCTCGAGCCCGTACCACGAATCAGGGAGAGGGCGGATGCTTTTCGTAATTATCCTCGCATTCCGCGCGACAACGCTTTTCTCGCCGCGTTTCGTCTTCATCGCTCCACCGGCAACTTCGAGAAAATCTCCTTTATCGAGCGTTTCTTTCAATAGCGCAAATTCCTTCGCCTCTCCTTTTTTGAGAAGTATTTGAATCTTCCCGCTCGCATCTTCAAGATCGAGGAATATAATACCTCCTTGATCGCGCATCCCGACCACACGTCCCGCAAGCCACACTTTTTTCTTTTTCCGCACAAACGCGGAAAACCGCGCGCACACATCGCCTATCTGCGCGGTTCTTTTTACCTGTATCGGGTACGGATCCGACACTTCCCGGTATCGCGAGAGTTTTTTACGTCGCTCTTCGATAATGTCCTCAAGCATTATTGTATCTTCACGATCGTGTACTTGGAGGCTCCTTTTGGCGTCTGCACGCGTATCGTCTCTCCTTGATTCTTCCCCAAAAGCTCGCGTCCCAGAGGCGACTCGTTTGAGATAAGATCCTGGAACGGATCCGCCTCGTTCGATCCTACGATCGTGTATTCCACAAGTGCGCCGTCTTTCTCGAGAGATACTTTCGATCCCAATCGCACCGCTGTCCCCCCTTTCGGCTGTTCCTCTATAATCGAGGATGTTTTCAGTAGTTCCTCAAGTTGGGCTATCTTCTGCTCGAGAAGCGACTGCTCTTCGCGCGCGGCTTGATACTCCGCATTTTCCGAAAGATCACCGAGATCCTTCGCGTGACGCAAACGCTCGGAAACGGACCCTCGTCCGTTTGTTCTCAGCTCGTTCAGTTCCGCGACCAACGCATCGTGACGCTCTTTCGTCAAGTATTTTTGTGCCATCTGTTTTGATAATACCACAAGAACACGTCCCGTGCCACTGGCACGACATTCAGACTTCCCTCCCTCGCATTTTCCACAAGTATCACGATCGCAATCTCCGGATTGTCATAGGGCGCGAATCCGACGAAAAACGCGTTCGTCTTCGTGTTATTCGAGACCTGCGCCGAACCCGTCTTCGATGCAACCTGGATCGGGAGGTCATGCAGGAGATAGCCGGTACCGTACGGTTTCGTAACGGCGTCGCGCATTCCCTGGCGCACAAGCGAGATGGCGTGACCCGTTTTCTCGCTAAGATCGATCCGCGCCGATTTCTTATTCTCCAGAATGGCCGTTCCCTTTTGATTCTCCACATTATTCACGATGCGCGGAACGTACAGCGTCCCGCCATTCGCAATCCCGGTAATATAATCCAGAAGCTCGATCGGCGTTATCGCAAAATCGCCCTGGCCTATGCTTACGTTAAACGTATCCCCCAGACGCCACGGCTCATGCTTCGTCGATTCCTTCCATTCGGCATCGGGAAGAAATCCCGATCCCTCACCGGGCAAGTCTATGCCCGTTTTTTGATCAAGCCCGAACTTCTGCCACCATTTCTTAAGGCGAGAAATGCCCAGACCGCGTTGATCCCCGAACCCGCCGCCGACTTCATAGAAGTATACGTTACTCGAACGCGCGATTGCCGAATACATGTCGACCCAGCCTTGCGGACGCCAATCCATAAACCTCGACGGATTCGAGGGATCGTACGGATTCGGCACGTCGAGATATCCCGGCGAATAGATTTGGTGCAGCGGATCCAGAATTCCCTCAACGAGCGCTCCCGTCGCGACAAGCGGTTTGATCGTCGATCCGGGGCTATAGAGCCCGCTTACCGCTCTATTGAACATCGGTTCGTACTTTGCATTCAATGATTCGCTCACGGAGTTCGGATCGTATGAAGGGATATTGAAAAGTGCGAGCACCTCGCCGTTTTGTGGATTCATCGCAATCCCCACGCCGATATTTCTCCCAAGTTCCTGGATCGTCGCTTGGAGACGGTTATAAAAATAATTCTGAAGATCGCGATCGATATAAGTATTCAGAGCGTCGCCTATCTCCGCCTGCCGTACCTCGCGTTCATCCTGGATTTTTCCGCCCGCATTTCTGATAATCATCTTCTCGCCGTCGACTCCGCGAAGATACGAATCGTAAAACGCTTCGAGTCCGGCCCTTCCTATCTGGTCATCAATTACAAGATCCTCGTTTTTCGAGAGATCCTGCTCATTCACAAGCCCCGTGTAACCGATGAGATGCGAAAACACAAAAGGAGAAGAAGGAATCCGTTCGAAAGAGGGATCCGCTTCAATGCCGGGAAGCTCCGCTGCGGTAATCGCCACCAACTCGTCGTGAGAGATGTTATTTTTGAGCACCAGACGCGCGCTCAGGCTCCAGTCCCGTTCCCCGATCTTCTTTCTTACCTCGGCGGTATCAAGATTTAACATCGCGCTTACCGCGTTAACCGTCTCAACGCGCCGTTCCGAATCGGCAGGCAACATACTCGGTATAAGTACAGCGTCGAATGCCGGCTCATTCGCGACAAGCGGTTTGTGAAAACGATCGTAAATGATTCCCCGGGGCGCAACCTCCGTCTTCACGTCGCTCATGTTTACAACCGCGCGTTTTTCATAAAATGAGTGATTCACTCCCCCCACGTATACGAGTTGCACCGCGATTGCAAGTACGATCAGTCCCACAATCAATAGCAACCGCTTGAATACTTTATCCGCGAGCGGCACCTCGAGAAAATCTTCTTCCGCGGCGCGATCGGTCAGAATGTCTTCGAGATCAAGATCTCCCCGCATAGTAATTACGTAATTGCGTTGCGACGAGCCATACCAATACTCCTGCGAGCACGTTATAAAGCATCTCCATGCCTACGACTCCGAAAAGGAACGGCGCGGCATGCAGTGCATCGCGGACGCCGTAAAAAAGCAGCGTTCCCGCAATAATAAAGACCAAAAGGTCGAGAAAAGGGGTTCCGACCAGTTTGCGACGAAAAGCGTACATTCCCAGGGCAAGAAGCGAAAGTATCACCGCGGACTCGATCCAAAAACCGAAAAGGAGCCGATAGAGCGTCATAAACACACAAAGCAACAAAAGCAAAACCCAGAAACCGGCCCGTTCGCCGAAGGCCGTGGCGGTAAAAAACACGGCAAAAAAAATAAGAACCAGATTGGGAGCTATTCCCGATATCTGGAACATGCGCGTCCCTTCGAGGAAGAGAATGAACGCGATTAGCGCACAGGCGACTGGAAATTTATAAAACATGATTCTTCACTAAGGAAAATTCATCACGACGAGTACCCGATCGATGTTCTCAAACCTGAAAAGCGGATCAACGACTGCGCGAAGCCAGAGCGCGTTGCTCCCTTCGCGGAATTCATCCGCTTTCCCCAAAAAAAGATCCATTGGAAACTCGGGTGCGAGATTCACAATCGCGTCTCCCTGAGCAACCGGTGCATCCTTAGGCAAAAGATCAACGTAAGGAGACGCACCGCCCACGAGGACTGCTTTTATCCTTTTTTCTCCCACCGCAACGGTACTCCTCCAGGAAGGATTGAAAATCGTCTCGACTTCGCTGGCCGTTCTTGATACGGTTTTTATCTTTCCCAAAAGAACCCCGGGCGCCGTGAGCACCGGCATTCCTTCTTTTAATCCGTCGTCCGATCCCGCGTTAATCGAAACCGACGCGTAATCGTTGAAAGGATATAAGGAGAATACTTTCACCTCCTTTACGCGATATTTTCCGGACTTTGCCGAAACATCCGAAACAAACGTCGAAGCATTCTTCTCCGCAACGCACGCCTCGTTCTCAAGACGTAGCTTCTCGAATGTCCGGTAATCGAACGAAGGGTCGGCGGACCCGAGAAGCGCCACCCGCAGGTTACCGAAAAAACCGAGAAGAGAAACACGCCACACGAATACGACAACAACGAGGAGAACGCATACCGCTATCGCAACGAATATCCTGAACGATTTCATCCCGCACCTTTAGAGGATCACGCTTCTTACGAAGCATATTGTCCTCTGGTCATTTATTACGACGTTCTTCACTTGTTGCATCTTATTTTATTACGCTCTCCCACAATCCTCTCAAGGTGCGGGATTTATAACACTACCTTCGAGTTGGAAAACGTGTCGAGAATATTCTTATATTGCTCCATATTCTCCGTGATAAGCCCCGTTCCTCTCACTACGCAGAGGAGCGGTTCGTCTACGAGATGCACTTTTACTCCGATCTCCTTCTCAAAAAGCTGTTCAATGCCCCGAAGCATGCTTCCGCCTCCCGAGAGATAAATGCCGTTTTTATAAACGTCACCCACGAGCTCCGGCGGCGTAACGTCGATGAGTTCTTTCAGCGTCTCGATGACCTGTTTCAGAGGTTTGGTAAGCCAGTACCTGACTTGGGTATCCCGTATTACCGCCTCCCGAGGAAGTCCGGATACCGCGTCGCGTCCGCGGATCATGAGGTCCAAACGTTCGCTTTGGGGTATCGCCTCGCCCACGGCGATTTTTATTTCTTCAGCCGTCGGCTCGCCGATGTGAAGCTTCAATTCTTCTTTCACTCCTTTCACGATTTCGTGGTTCAAATAGTCACCGGCGATTTTGAGACGCTTCGAGACCACGATGCCGTTCATTGAGATAATCGCCATGTCGGTCGTTCCCGCACCGATATCGACAACGAGATGCGCCGTCGGTTGGTTGATATCAAGCCCGCTCCCCAGTGCAGCAGCAACCAGCCGCTCGATGAGATGCACCTTGCTTACTCCCACCTCGCGAAGCAGATCTTCAACCGATTTTCGCTCTACCTCCGTCAAATTCGTCGGCACGCTTATTACCGTCTCGGTAAACCATGACCACGGAATGGTATTCGACTTCAAGAAACGCTGTACCATTTCCTTCGCCATATCGAAATCCCCTATCACGCCGTTTACCATCGGGCGGAGTGCCGTCACGTGACTCGGCGTCCGTGAAAGCATCTTTTTCGCATCGCTCCCCACGGCAACAACGCGATTCGTGCGATTATTAAACGCGACGATCGAGGGCTCATTCAAAATGATCCCGGTGCCCTTCAAATATACCTGCGTCGTGTCGGTTCCGAGATCTATTCCTATGATTTTTTTGATAATCATATTGTTATTCGATGAGCATCTTTTCGCACTCTTTTATCTTCATTACTTTTATATCGGTTTCATTTCGCCGTTTGAGTTCGATCTTATCCTGTACCATCGTTTTCTCGCTCACGACGATCCGCCACGGTAACCCTATCAAATCCGCATCGAAGAATTTCTCGCCCGTCGTCGCCCTCGATCGATCGTCAAAAAGAACCTCGATGCCGTTTCTTACGAGTTCATCATACACGCTCGTTCCGAATTGTTGAAGCTCCGGAGTCGCCTCCCCGATCTGGAGCAGATGCACCCTGAACGGCGCAACCGATTCCGGCCACACGATACCTTTCCCGTCATGGTGCACCTCGACAATCGTGCCCATCAGACGATCGATGCCGATGCCGTACGATCCCATTACAACGGGGGTCATCTTCCCCTGC
>JAKAIX010000011.1 GCA_021814165.1 bacterium | reverse complement strand
CCCGTAAGGGACTATTGGGAATTAGCGAACCTTTCGGCTCGTTATGCCCAACTTCGAGGTACGTACCAAGGTGTTACTAACTCGTTCGCCACTAACCTCGCGCTTCGCGCGAGAAAATCCAAAATCACAAATCCTAAATTCCAAATAATGCTCAAATTCCAATTTCCAAATTCCAAAACGCGTTTCGGATTTTGAATTTCAGTCATTGTAATTTATTTGGGATTTGGTGCTTGGTGCTTAGAATTTCCTTGTGCGAAGCACAAGGTCCGTTCGACTTGCATGCCTTATCCACGCCGCCAGCGTTCATCCTGGACCAGGATCAAATCCTCTAAAAAGAAACTCGATATGAAAAACCCTCGATCGGGTCCCTCATATCAAATTTCTCATAAAGGGACAACTAAAAAAATTCTCAACATTGCTTGTTGCTGCTATGTAAAGAAGCGGTCGGACGGACGAGACAAATCGGAGCTTGCAGGGTTTAAGTATATGGAATAACGCCCACTTGTCAAGCGTAAACACAGGTGCTATTCTAGCTACGAAATATGAAACAAAGCATCCATCCGCAATATTATCCGAAAGCGAAGGTTCACTGCGCGTGCGGCAACACATTTACCGTCGGTTCCACGCGAGCGGAGCTTAAGGTAGAAATCTGCAGCAAGTGCCATCCGTTCTACACGGGCCGCGAGCAGCTCATCGACACCGCGGGGCGCGTCGAGCGTTTCAAGGCGCGGCGGGAAAAAGCCCAGACAACGCCGAAAAGAAAGGTAAGAGTAGTAAAGAAAAAGAAATAATACTATGGAACTTCGAGTGGAGGAAAGAACAGTCCTTGGTAAAAAAACAAAATCATTGCGAGAAAAGGGTTTTGTTCCCGCAGAACTCTTTGGGCACGGAATTGAAAACAAGCACCTTAGCGTTTCGCTGAAGGAGTTCACAAAAATATTTAAGGAGGCCGGTGAAAATACGGTAATAACGCTTGTGAGCGGAAAGGGGGAAAAATTCCCGGTGCTCGTTTCAGACGTGGTGATAAATCATCTCTCCGGCGACATCATTGCCGTTGATTTCCACCATATTAGGAAAGGAGAAAAGATCCAGGCAAAAGTTCCCGTTGAATTCGTCGGAGAGGCTCCCGCAATAAAGAAAGGATTTATACTCGTAAAGGTATCGAGTGAAATTGAAGTCGAGGCGCTCCCCGAACACATCCCCCATCGATTCGAAGTAGACCTCTCGGAACTCAAGGAGGCGGGCCAGAGTATCGCGATTCATAATCTGGCGATCAACAAGGAAGTGAAATTGTTGGTTCCCGAGGATACTATCATCGTAACGGTAACCGAACCCGCGAAGATCGAGGAAACACCCGCCGTCGCGCCCGAAAGCGAAGCAGACAAAGAGGCACAATCGCCTCAAGAGGAAGAAACGAAAGAATAACGCATCCCCGCCGCATGCGGCGGGATGCCCGGTGAAGACCGCATAACACCCGAAAGGGTGTTTTTTTCTTGGAAACCGCGTGCGGTTCCCGGGAAACAGATTACGGGGAGAAATCGTTCTATGTTATGATAGGAAATGAAAATGAGAGAACGAGATAGAAACATCCCCGCGATGTTTTTGGGGACGATGTCTCTTGCGCTAGTTATCTGCGCGCTTTCCGTCGTTCGCGCCCCAAAAGTAAGCGCTGCAGCGACTTCTACCGCAACCTCGACAATCGTCGCTTCCTCATCGAGTAATACGCAATCCGAGCGGGCGGCGCTTGAACAGCAGCTTGCCGATCTCGAACGGCAGATAGAGGAGAATCAGCAAAAAATAAACGAGTATCAAAAACAGGGAAAATCACTCAGTACCGAAATCAGCTCGCTCAACGCGAAAATCGCAAAATTAAATCTCCAAATTAAAGCGATTACCATACAGCTCCAGCAACTCAACAGAGACATAGGGACCACGCAACAACAAATCAACCAGACGGAAAATCAGATCGACGGACACAAGACAGCGCTCGGAGATTCGCTTCAGGCGCTTTATGAAGCGGATCGCGAGAGTACGATGGAAATTTTGCTCTCGAATAACCGCCTCTCCGACTTCTTCGGAAATCTCAATAACATCACGCTGCTCCAGAACAACATCCGAGTCGCGTTAAACGAGATCACACAACTGAGACAGCAGCTTCTCGAACAAAAACAGCAGCTTTCCACCGAAAAGAGCGACGCGGAAAATCTTATCGCAATTCAGCAGTCCCAGAAATCGGGACTCCAATCAACGCAAAAAGACAAATCGGACCTCTTGAAAACCACAAAAGGAAAAGAATCCGAATACCAAAAAATCCTCGCTAAAAACAAAGCGACCGCTGCCCAGATAAGAAGTAGAATATTCGAGCTCTTGGGCGGAGGCGAACTGACCTTTGAGAAGGCGTATAACTACGCCAAACTTGCTGAAAGCGCGACGGGCGTAAGAGCCGCGCTTATTCTTGCCATACTCGACCGCGAGTCGGCGCTCGGAAAGAACGTGGGAAAGTGTTCCTACAAAACGGCAATGAATCCGACAAGAGACGTGCCTCTCTTTCTTGCGCTGCTCCAAAAGCTCGGCATGGATCCGAACTCGCAATCTTCATATGTATCATGCGCCAACTCCGACGGCGCATACGGCGGTGCGATGGGTCCCGCACAGTTTATTCCTTCGACATGGAATCTTTATTCCGACAGAATTTCAAAGGTAACCGGCAATAATCCAGCGAGTCCCTGGAACAATTCCGACGCATTCGTTGCAACGGGCATTTACATTTCGGATCTCCTTGCTTCTCAAAGCTGCGTCAACTACGCAAACGCAAACAAAAACGCCGTCGCGTATCAGACTCTTCTTGAACGGTGCGCGGCCGCGAAATATTACGCCGGCGGAAGCTGGTACACGTACCGCTTCTGGTACGGCCAGCCCGTCGTAGATCGCGCAAATCAGTTCCAGAGCGATATTGATACGCTTAACGCAAGCGGAAATTAGGGAATACGATGGTGAGAGACACGCGCTCCGCGAAAACGGAGCGCGTATTACATGATACGCTTGCTACTTTCCCGCTTTCTGGAAGGCTTCTACTATCGGATCGAAGTTTCCTTCGAGAATTTTTTCTATATTGTGCCATTTCTTCCCGATGCGATGGTCGGTAATGCGATCTTCGGGGAAGTTATAAGTCCGGATCTTTTCCGAGCGCTCCGCTGAACCGATCTGCTCTTTTCTTATCTGATCGATCGAGCCGACGGCCTGCTCGCGCTGGATCTCAAAAAGCTTTGAACGGAGCACTTCCATCGCCTTCTCGCGATTCGCATACTGCGATCTTTCTTCCCTCATCGAAACGACAATTCCCGTCGGTTTATGGAGGATGCGCACCGCCGTTTCCACCTTATTCACATTCTGCCCACCGGGACCTCCGGCGCGAGAAAAGGTAAACTCAAGGTCGCTGTCTTTCATTTGCACTTCCTTCGCTTCAACAATCGGAAGTACTGCCACGGACGCAGTCGATGTATGCACCCTTCCCTGCCGTTCCGTTTCGGGAACGCGCTGCACCCGATGAACTCCCGATTCGTTCCTGAACGCTTCATATGCTCCGTCACCCTCGATCTCTGCAACGAGTGTTTTATATCCCTTAGCGCCGCTTTCGCTCGCGTCGAGGATTGCAAACCTCCATCCGCGTTTTCCCGCGTAGCGTTGGTACATACGCACAAGATCACCGGCAAAAAGCGCCGCCTCGTCGCCGCCCGTGCCGGCGCGAACTTCCAAAACGATTTTTTTTATCACAGCTTCCGCCATATGCATTCCATTAAACATTAAAAGAAGAAACCCCGCAAATACAGGGTTTCATTATGTCACAATCTAACTCTCATCGCAGATAGTGCTCTACAGAAAGATTTCTGAGTAGGAAGCAGAAAGGGAAATAGTCTATAGAAAAGATAAGAGAGGTTCTCGTGAAATCTGAGCTTTCTCGCCGAGCGAAATTTCCTCTTTTGAGCATTTGGATCATAGTGCTCACCCGCGGGATACAGAGAAATTAGATGCCCTTCTTCAAAAAACGCAACAGCGTCTTTTAGCATCGTAAGAACTCGTCGCATCTCCGAATGAAGAACGATCGCGGTGATGAAACATGTTTCATCAGGAAAGGTTTTTTTTAATGCCTTTATGACATTCAATGTTTTTTCCCAGAGACACCAACCCTCTACCTCAAGGAGAGATGGCACAGGAAGCGCTAATCCTTCCGTGTATTTCTTGAGTAAAGACGATTCCGATTCTCCAAATCCGGAACTTCCCGCAAGAACAAAAACATCAAACCTCTGCGTGTTGAGAAGTGGCCCTACCGAACGAATCGCTCTCTTTGATATAGGACTTATTTCACCGGATGCGGCTCCGGCACCGAATACAACAAGAACTCTTTTCAATCAATCCTCCGTAATTTGATTTTCAAAATGTGCGATAAGAAATGGAAATTCCCTCACACGCCGCGCACATTTTATCCGATAAAGCGCGACTTGTCAACTTTTTATAGAGGAGGGAAATAGTTTGTGCGCCTTAGGAGATGCCCGCAAAAAGCTTCATTCTTCGCTCCACCACATCCTGAACCGCCTTGATTACTCCGGGCATGAGTTTATAAGGAGCCGCCTCATTCGGATTGTTTTTCAGAGCCTCCTCAAGCGCTCTCCGCCACGCGACGCGTAACTCGGTCGAGATGTGGATTATCGAGATTCCCGCACCGATCGCCGCGGTAAAATCCTCGTCTACAATCCCCGACCCCCCATGGAGTACAAGCGGAATCTTTACGGCTTCTTTTATGTCCTTGATTCTTCCGATATTCAGGCGGGGGTTCGGCGCGTTCTTGAACATTCCGTGCACGTTCCCGACTGCCGGCGCAAAGAGAGAAACACCCGTTTTTTTCACGAACTCGGCTGCCATATCGGGAGTGGTCAGATTCTCGTCTTTAATCGACGCTCCTTCCGGGATGGCGTCGAAGAGTTCGGAAGATGTCCCGATATACCCGAGCTCCCCTTCCGCAAGAACTTGGTGTTTCCACGAAGAATGTTTCTTTATGATTTTCACGGCTTCCGCGGTATTTTTTACGTTCTCCCCAAACGGAAGGTTTGCCGCGTCGAAGATAACGGAATCGAAACCCGCGCATACGGCTTTTTCCACGTTTTCAAGAGAACGGGTATGGTCGGCATTCAGATACATCTCGATTCCCTGCGCGCGGTAACTCTCTACGAGAGAGGTTATCTGTGGGATACCGACATATTCCCGCTCACCTTCCGAAACGCCGACAACGACGGGCAAGCTAAGATTTCCCGCCGCATTCGCAATTGCTTTCAGTTGTTCCAAATTCGAGATGTTAAAATGCCCGATTGCAATCTTTTTTTTCTCCGCATCTTGTATTACTCGAGATAAGTTTCTCATGATTTCATTATACACCCGGCGTACTGGGTAGTACGAAATAGTAGTACACCAATGCGGCGCCAAGCCAATACAGGGAAAACCGAGCGCATATAATTCCTTTATAATTGCAGGCACATCCGGAATAGTCCCACAAGCGTACATTCTTGAACGCCAAAAACAGATAGCCGGTCACGAACTCCATGCCCGTCGTGAATAGAAAAAGAACAAGAACCACAACCGCCGGACGCGGATTAAAAATGTACAGGACGTACGAAGCGATTGCGGTACACCCGTACATATATACATTCACGAATAACGGCCATACGATCTTCTTGTTCTCCAACGACCGGTAGCAAAATTCGGCAAGCCAGCCCACAAGCAGGCCGGAGACAAGAACCGCAATCAATGCGTTTATTGAAAACTCCATTTCTAGATTTCGAAATATCCCTGGAGCAAGTATTCCTTCGCAAACTTCTCGAGCTCCTCGTATGAAAAATGCGCCGCAAAGATCTCATTCCACAACGCCTCCTCGTGATGATAAAGATACTTGATCATGTCCTTCTCTTTTACCAAGCTCATCACGGTATCCACGATATTAAAACTGACGAGCGTGTCATTTCCCAGATCGTCCTTGAAATAATCTCCCACCCAGTCCAGTTCTTCCCAAAACGAGAGGTCTATCGTTTTCCCGTCAAGCGCCTCGCCTAACTTCATCAAATCCTCCCCCGCTTTTTTCCAATGAATCGCTTCGGGGTTGATGTGCGGCACAAAAAGCCGCCAATCATTCTCGTCATCCTTCGCAAGATAGCGCTGGACTACCAGCCAGAGCGTTTTATGGTTTTCGGGAAAATGGCGATCCGGTACGTCGCCTCGAAGGAGCGAGATAAGATTTGCCGCAAACGTCTCGGGAAACTCGGCAATCTTCGAGAACACATCGGAATAAAAAGGTATTTCGTGGAGATAATGAAACACAAGGCTTATCATTCTCAAGAGTTCTCCCGAAATCCCGAGGCATATCGGGATTACGAATACCACTCCCATCTCCTTCAGATGACTTATGTTGTGCCATTTCTTTTTCACGAATGATCCGGCGATTTCGTTCCATCGCTCGGGTAGCACGCGTACGATAATCTCGCGCCGCTCGAAGTCATCCGGCGTAAGCGTCTCGTATTGTTTGAAAAACACGTCATTCAGCCAATCGCTTCCCTCGACAAAGCGAAGCGCGCTCATAATCTCGAACAAGTCCTCGCGCGCAAGCATCTCGTCAATCGATGTATACCCGAGATATTGCATCACGTTTCTCGGCGGCTCGTTCTTCAGAAATTCAATCGCCTTTCCTTTTTTCAGAAAGAACCCGTGATTGGTCGCCGCAACTTTCTTTACCGTCCCGAGTACGTCAGTGCAATGTCCGGTGTTTTCAAGGGAAGGGTTCCCAAACGCCTGAGAGACGAGATGATTATCACTCTCGACTTTCGAAATTAACGCGTCATATACCTCTTTCGCTTTCGCGTCCTTGGAAACGCCGAGACGTAAAAGTCGATCCTCGACGAACGCGGTATTTTTCTCCAGTATTTTTTCCAACACTCCCTCCTTCCTTGTTACCTCGGTAAGGTGTGTCTGAATTTTTTGAAGAGAATGCTTATCAGCCCTTAGTATCCGGGCTATTTTTTCCGCGGTATCCATCATGATATGTCGGTTACTTTTATTCTCAGATTTTTCCATTTCGCGGAGGCATCAAATCCTTTCTTTGTAAGCGTTCCTTCGGTCGCTCCGAGATGTTCCACGACCGATGTTGCATTTGCGCTTGCAAACCGGATTGCTTCCCTGATATGAATCTCGGAGACGGCGTGGATATTTTTTCTGGTTATTTTTGAGCGTAGAAGGCCCGCGACGAACCCGCTCCCGAACGCGTCTCCCGCACCCGTTCTATCCACCAGCTTGTTCTCTTTGAAGACGCCGGCGCGATAGACGCGCTTTCCGTCCGAAACAGTTACTCCTCTATCTCCATTCGTAACCGCAAGGATGCCGGGCGTAAGCTTATCGAGTCGTCGGAACACCTCCCGCTCGCGCGAGAAAGGGATACCGGTCAAGAGCGCAGCCTCTTCTTCATTTAAAACAAGGAAAGAAATGTCTTTTAGGGCGCGAAGTATGCCGCCTCCATTATGCCGGAGATGATATCCGCTCGGATTGAACGCCAATGCGGCCCCATGACGCTTCGCATTATCCACAATCGCCCCGAACATCGTATAGGAATCGCCCGAAAGCGAGACATACCACCACCTTGCTTTCAGTCTCCCGAAGTCAATGTCTCTTTTATTGAAGAGGTTTGAAGCGCCGTGATACCCCAAAATAGTCCGCTCTCCGTCTTTCGAAAGCAGTACGGAGTAGGCGGTTCCGAGCCGCGATGTTTTCTTGAGCATGCTCGCATTTACCTTCTCCCCCTCCAAGCGCCGGCGAATTTCGTGTCCTCCCGGATCGTTGCCCACCTTCCCAATGCATGCAACTCTGAAACCGGACCGCGCGAACGTTACGGACGCATTCGCGGAATTACCTCCCAACGTAAAAAAAGTTTCGTGTACCTCAAGTTTTTCCCCGAGCGGCAGGAGAAAAGCTTTCTTTGACGGCGTCTTTCCCCAGGGAATCGTCTGGAACTTCGGAACGTCAAAAAACACGTCTCGCGTAACAGATCCTATTGTAACGACGTCAAACATGCTAAAAATTATTTCCGCATAATAACTCTTCTCACCGCCGTTTTAATATCTTTCACTCCCATGCCGTACTTTTCGATGAGTTCGTTGGGTTTCCCCGATTCACCGAACGTGTCGTGAAGTCCCACGAATTCCATCGGAACCGGGAATCGCCTTGCAAAGAGTTCTGCGACCGCGCCTCCCATTCCTCCGGCGACTTGATGTTCCTCCACGGAAACCACCGCGCCTGTCTGATCGGCGGCATTCAGAAGCGTACGTTCATCGAGCGGCTTTATGGAATGATTGTTGATCACGATAGTTCCTATTCTCTCCTTTTCAAGCTCCTCTGCCGCACGGAGCGCTTGATAGACAAGAGCTCCACAGGCGATAATCGCGACGCGCGGTTTCCTCGACTTCCAAAATATCTCCGCCTTTCCGGGAACAAAAGGAGTCGCTTCACTCGTGATAACGGGCGTTTTTTCCCGTCCAAACCTCATATACACCGGCCCCCAGAGTTTTGCCGCGGCGATCGTCGCTTTTCTCGCTTCAATCGCATCGCACGGCACAAACACTCTCATGTTCGGCATCACTCGCATGATTGCGATATCCTCGGTCGCTTGGTGCGTCGCGCCGTCGGGTCCCACGGAGATCCCCGCGTGGTGTCCCGCGATCTTCACGTTCGAATCGTTGTACGCGACCGTAGTCCTTATCTGCTCATAATTTCTTCCCGGCGAGAACGTCGCATAGGAAGCGATGAAAGGAATTTTTCCGGAAACGCCGAGTCCCGCCGCGATCGTGGCCATGTTCTGCTCCGCGACGCCGATCTGAAAAAAACGCTCCGGAAACTCTTTTGCAAACGCCTCCATTCTCGTCGATTCAGTGAGATCGGCGCAGAGCCCGACGATGTTCTCGTGCTCCCGTGCGGCAAGCACCAGCCCCTCGCCGAAACCGTCGCGGGTAGGTATCATTTCGATATTTTCATCGAAGAGCTTGGGATTCAATTTTGATTTATCGTTTAACATTGGCTTAATTATCAACTTTCAATGATCAATTTTCAGTGAATTTTAGAATGAAACAATTTTTAAATTGACGCATTGATTGAAAATTGGAAATTGATAATTGAAAATTCTCGTTATTCGTGTTCGCTTCGTATCCTTCCTCCGAGCGATCTTAACTCCTTAAGCGCTTCTCTCGCTTCTTCCTTGTTCGGCGGTTTCCCGTGCCAGCGATAATCGCGCTCCATAAAACTCACTCCCTTCCCGGGGATAGTGTGGGCGATGATTACGGTCGGTTTCTCAAAAATCACTTCCGCTTCGCTTATCGCGGAAACGAATGCTTCCATATCATGTCCGCTGATTTCAAGAACGTGCCAGTTAAACGACTCATACTTCTCTTTCAGGGGCTCAAGCGGCATCACGTTCTCGGTGTTGCCGTCGATTTGGATGTTATTCCGGTCGATTACGACCGTGAGATTGCTCAGCTTATTCTTTCCGGCAAACATCACCGCTTCCCAGATATTGCCCTCCTGATGTTCTCCGTCGGAGGTAAGGCAGTAGGTGCGGAACTTTTTCCTGTCGAGTTTTGCGGAAAGCGCGATACCGGCCGCCTGCGAAAGCCCCGAACCCAAGGGGCCCGAGGTCGTTTCAAGTCCGGGAAGCGAGGTTCGATGCGGATGTCCTTGGAGACGGGAGTTGATTTTCCGGAGCGTCCTTAATTCTTCGAGAGGAAAATAGCCCGCGCGCGCCATCACGGCATAGAGCACGGGACAAATATGCCCGTTTGAGAGCACGAGCCGATCGCGGTCCGGCCATGCGGGGAATTTTGGATCGTGACGGAGCACGTGGAAGTAAAGCACCGTAAAGATGTCCGCCATGCCCAGGGGCCCTGCCGAGTGGCCGGAGCCCGCCTCAAGAAGCATTTCAATCACATCCTCACGGACTTTATTCGCGAGTTCCTCCAGATATTTCAATCTTCCCTCGTGTAAAGGAGTCATTGTGACTATTATAACAGACTTCCCTTCTTGTCCACAGCGCAACATAGTGCAAAGAGAAGCGGGGCGGGTATAATGATGAAGGGCACCCCCGGAAAGTCGGGGTTTTCTATTTTCAAAAAACTATGAATCCCGTTAGAGATCCCAAC
>JAKAIX010000005.1 GCA_021814165.1 bacterium | reverse complement strand
GTGACTATTATAACAGACTTCCCTTCTTGTCCACAGCGCAACATAGTGCAAAGAGAAGCGGGGCGGGTATAATGATGAAGGGCACCCCCGGAAAGTCGGGGTTTTCTATTTTCAAAAAACTATGAAATACATATTTGTAGCGGGAGGGGTCATCTCGGGAGTGGGAAAAGGGATCGCAAGCGCATCTATCGGAAAAATTCTTCAGGCTCGCGGGTTTGAGGTAACGGCGGTCAAAATCGACCCGTACGTAAATGTGGATGCGGGAACGATGAATCCAACGGAGCACGGGGAGGTGTTCGTTTTGGACGACGGTATGGAGTGCGACCAGGATATGGGAAATTACGAACGGTTCCTGAATCGCGATCTTTCAAAAATCAACTATATCACCACGGGAAGCATTTATCTGAGCGTCATCACGCGGGAGCGCAACCTCGAATATAAAGGCAAGCAGGTCGAGGTGGTTCCTCATATTCCGCTCGCCGTTATCGAACAGATCAACAAGGCGGCTCGTCATAACAAGGCGGACATCGTGATCGTCGAGATCGGCGGAACGGTCGGCGAATATCAGAATATTCTTTTTCTCGAAGCCGTCCGGATGCTCAAGATAAAAAACCCTTCGGACGTCGCGCTCGTACTCGTAAGCCTGATGCCGACGCTTGAGGCGGGCGGTACGGAAATAAAAACAAAGCCGACGCAGTATGCGGTGCGCACTCTGAACGCGGCGGGACTTCAGCCGGATATGCTGATAGCTCGCGCGCGAACCGCCCTCGACGCGGAAAGAAAAAATCGGTTGGTGTTGAACGTAAGTCTTCAGGCAAAAGATATTATCTCCGCTCCCAATACCGGGAACATCTACGAAGTTGCGCTCAACTTTGAAAAAGACCATCTTGCCGATCGCATCATGAAAAAGCTCAACCTGAAATCGAGAAAACGGGATCTGGGAGAATGGCGGAGAATGGTGAGAATAATGAACTCATCGAAGAAAACGGTGCGAATAGGGGTGGTTGGAAAGTATTTCGGTTCCGGAGCGTTTACGTTGACCGACTCGTACATTTCCGTCCTGGAAGCGATAAAGCATGCCAGCTGCAATGTGAGGGTGAAACCGCAAATAGAGTGGATCGGCAGCGAGGAATTCGAACGGGATCCGAAACAACTGAAGAAACTCCTGGAGTACGACGGCATCGTTATCCCGGGAGGATTCGGCTCACGCGGAGTAGAGGGAAAAATCAAGGCAATACAGTACGCGCGCACTCACGGAGTTCCCTACTTCGGCTTGTGTTATGGCATGCAACTTGCTGTTGTGGAGTATGCACGAAACGTATTGCATCTTAAAAACGCGCATACGACGGAAATTAATCCCAAAACTCCGCACCCCGTGATCGACATTCTTCCCGAGCAAAAAGAAAAACTCGCTCGGAATGATTACGGAGGCACGATGCGCCTCGGCGCATATCCTGCGCTTCTTACATCCGGCACAATCGCCGCAAGCGCATACGGAACGAAAAAAATATCCGAACGGCATCGGCACCGATACGAGGTAAATCCGGACTACATCGAAAAAATCAAAAAGAAGGGAGGAGTATTTTCCGGTATTTCTCCCGATCGGCGCCTTATGGAGATATTCGAGTTATCGAGAAAGGTTCATCCTTTCTTCCTTGGAACGCAATTCCATCCGGAATTCAAATCAAGGCCTCTGCGCCCGCATCCCCTGTTCGTAAGCTTTATGAAAGCCGCCGCACATAGGGCGGGACGTTAAGATCCTATTTTGAGGAGGAGCTCATACGCTTCTTTCGGAGAGGCGCTGTTCCAAATAAAAGAGGAGGATACGACTCTGTCCGCGCCGGCTTCCTTCACTCGTCTCGCTGTCTCGTCCGTAATCCCTCCGTCCACCGATATCGTAACACCTGACGAGATGGTCCGTACAAATCGTATTCTATCCAGAGCGCCCGGATTCATGACTCCCCCCGAAGGTCCTATCGGAACTTCGAGAAGATGTACCGCCTGTACGGGATGGTTTTGAAGGCATGAAGCGAGCTCTTTTATATCAGTATTCATGGCAATGCCAAGAACAAGTCCGGCGCCCAAGGCCCGGATGCGATCTTCCGGCAGCTGCGCGTCGCGAACCGCTTCTATGTGCACGATGACTTTCTTTGCGCCCGCGCGGATCCACGAATCCACAACCGATCCCGGATTCTGAACCATAAGATGCACTTCTACCTGCAAATTAGGATTTTCTTTAAGAAGCTCCCGAAGCAAATCAGGCGTGCATGCCGTCACCGCGGGAGAAAAAATGCCGTCCGAGATGTCGAGATGCACTTCCTGCGCGCCGATCTCCCCGGATTGCTTCCATCTCGCACGGAGGCACGCTTCGTCGGAACAATTAATGACTGGAACGACTCTCATATAGTTATTCACCAGCGGATTTCCCCGCGGGGTGATTGCTCCTCCGTCTTCATACGGCGGCCGGGAGATGTTTTTTCTTCACCGTTCCGCAGAGAATCACCGCCATACAGCTCTTGTTCCAATCGCGAGATCTTCTCGATGCGCCTCCGGAAGCGCGGCTCGTCGCCGAACGGCGTTTCAAGCCACGTAATGAGAATTTTCTTTGTGGTAGGAATGTCGAGATATTCGGCGCCAAGCGCAAGGACGTTCGTATCGTCGTCATTTCTTGAATCGTACGCTTGATCCGACGTCATTGCGAGAACGGACCGGATACGCGGAAATTTGTTCACCACAATATCAACCCCCACCCCGGAAGAACAGATTACGATTCCGCGGGCGGTTTCAAATTCCTGACTTACGCGTTTTCCCACCGCCGCCGCAAAATCGGGATAATCGTCGTTCTCATCGAGCTTCTCGTTTCCGAGATCGGTTACGGAATAACCGCTCTCGCGCAAAAAACTTTTCAGCTGCTCCTTGAGCGCGAATCCCCTATGGTCTGCGGCGATATAAATCAACATCTCCTTTATTGTACCCCATTTCTCGCGTACTCCAAAGAATCCGCTCTCTCAATTCGCAATAGACAGCTACCGCGCCTGAAGAGTAAGGGACGGCCTGAAATAGTTATCGAGATATACCGTGTCCGTGGCCACGTTCTCTATGTGCGCGCGCCGCACATCTACCCGGAGCAGAGACCCCTTCATGGTTTCTTCGCTGAATCCCTGATCGAATATAAAGTTCCCTAAACTATACGCGATCCATCCGTTTTTATACCGTTCCACTTCCTGAATAACGTGGGGATGATGCCCTATAACGAGGTCGGCGCCCGCATCGATAAGAGCGCGCCCGATGAAACGCTGTTCCTCATTCGGATTCGTTTCATATTCATTCCCCCAGTGCAGGGAAACCGCGAGGAAATCAACGTTGCTTTTGAGCGCCCGTACCGCGGATTCCATGAGCGCGGTTTCTTCATGGCTTATCCCGGGAGTCTCTCCGCGCGCTTCAAACGATTCGGGCACAAGCGTGGTGTAGGCAAGGATCCCGATCTTCATATCGCCAAGATCAAGAATCACCGGCATATTCG
Source organism: bacterium (assembly GCA_021814165.1). Classification (GTDB taxonomy): domain Bacteria; phylum Patescibacteriota; class Minisyncoccia; order UBA6257; family GWB1-50-10; genus JAKAHD01. The sequence continues at coordinate 41,801 of JAKAIX010000005.1, read as the reverse complement.
CTTCAGTTTCGTTCCTGCCTGCGCCTGCGGTATGAATGCCCGCGGCATGCAAAAGATCGGCGGTTTGAGAAAGCGCATCGGGACCCCAATCAAGCGCGTGATTGTTTGCAAGCGAGAGCACATCGAAGCCGGCATATGAAAGTCCTTCTACGACCCGGGGGTCGGCGCGAAACGAGTAGATGCTTCCTTGATTCGCTCCGCGATCCGAAATCGGCCCTTCGAGATTTGCGAACGCGAGATCGGCCGCTTGCGTCGTGGAAGCGATAAGTAAAAACGGAAAACGAAAATCGCCGGATGTGCGGATGTTCTGCCCGACGCTTCTCGAAAGCATGATATCCCCGGCAAATAAGAACGTGTGGACTTTTTCGGAGACTTCGGTCGAGGAGGAAACGGAAAGCGGCGCTTTGACCGTTGATTCCTGAAGAGGAAGAATATCCGAAGAAGAGAGTGAGCGCAAAAAGACGCCCATCCCGACATTAAGAAGAATGAAAATAAGAACGGATGCTTTTCGTAATACCCCCAAAATTGTTACACGAGCGTCGCAACGCGCTCCACGTGCTTCACCAACGTCGAAACATATCCGGCTTCGTTGTCATACCAAGAGAGCACCTTCACGAGATTTCCGTCCACCACTTTCGTAAATCCGAGATCCACGATCGCGCCATACGGTTCTCCCAAGATATCCGACGAGACGATTTGGTCTTCCGTAACCTTCAAAATCCCCTTCCAGCGCGGCGATTCGGCCGCGGTCTTGAATATCCCGTTTACCTCCTCAACCGTGGTGTTCCGCTTTGCAACGAATGTGATGTCCGCAATCGATCCCGCGACCACGGGAACGCGCATGGAAATCCCGTCGAACTTCCCCTGAAGGGAGGAGATGGCACGCGTGACGGCGATCGCCGCGCCTGTCGTCGAAGGAACGATGTTCTGCGCCGCAGCGCGTCCGCGTCGCAGATCTTTCCCTCTGACAGGCCCGTCGACGATGCTCTGCGTCGCGGTGTAGCCGTGTACCGTACTCAAAATTGCCTTTTCAATCCCCGGATTCTCCGACATGATCTGGATTACGGGAGAAGCGGCATTCGTCGTGCAGGATCCGTTCGAGCTCATAACCACCGTTTTGAGCTCTCCCTCGTTCACCCCCATAAGCACCGTTTTCCATTCCGCGCCGTCTTCATCTTTTGCCGGTGCGGTGATTACCACACGTTTCGCTCCTTGCGTAAGGTGCACCTTCGCCTTCTCGAATGATTCGTACACGCCCGTCGACTCGACAACAATATCGATGCCGAGTTCTTTCCAAGGAAGCGCTGATGAATCTTTCTCCTGCAAAAAGGGTATTTTTTTATCTCTCACGAGAAAATATTTTTTTTCTCCTTCGATTACTACTTCTGCCTTGAATTTTCCTTGCGTCACACCGTACACCGTGTCGTATCGGAGAAGGTATGCGAGGTTTTCCGCATCGCCGAGATCGTTTATCGCGACGATTTGAAAGTCGGGGTTCTCAAACGCCTGTTTAAAAAATAGTCTCCCGATCCTTCCGAATCCGTTAATTGCTATTTTTGCCATAGAAATAGTATAACTCAGAATTTCTTTTTCACCTATCGCTCCCCCTCGATAAAAGTAACCGTGTCACCTTTCCGGAGCCCTAACGTCCTGACACTCCCCGCCTGAAGTTCGAGAACATTGTCTATGGGGGAGGGAGGAAGATAAATCGGCAGCTTGCTGTCATCCGCCGAGATATCCGGAGGAGGGGGCGCGTTTTCCTCAAAACCGACTACGGTTGTTCCCGAAATCCATACGATATCGATCGGGATTTTCATCCCTTTCATCCAAAATCCATAACTTCCTTTTTCGGAGAAAGGAAACAGCATCCCCTCGTTCGCCCCGAGTACCGTTCTTCCCGCAAGCCCTTTCTCTTTCTGTTCAGCTGTTTCCGCTATCTCCGCAACGATAGTTTGATCGTGTATTTTCACCTCGACCCGATCGTTCGGAACTGCTCTTTCCGAAATGCGGAAAAACAGGAGCCAAGACGCCGCCGCAACCAACACCAAAATCATGACCACGATAAATATCTTCATGTTCTTACAAGCGAAAAAATCGCGATCCCGAACGCCACGCTCACATTCAACGACTCTTTCTTTCCTCGCATCGGAATCTCAAGGATTGCGTCCGATAAATTCAAAAGAGAAGGAGAAACCCCCCGCACTTCATCCCCAAGGACGAGCGCAATTTTCTTGCCGCGACGGAGACGCGCTGAATTATACGGCACCGATTTCCCCGATTGTTCGAGCGAATATATCAAATACCCTTCTGCTTTAAGCTTCTTGACGCATCGCGCAGTCGAGACAACGCGTTCCCAGGGTACGTTTCGTTCCGCGCCCAAGGCGACTTTCGAAAGCTCGGGCCTGATTTTTCCGAAGCGATCAAACGGCGTCGGCGTGACACCGCATAAAAATACCTTCGAAACGCCTGCCGCATCCGATGTCCGAAAAATAGACCCGACATTATGCATGCTGCGTATATTATGGAGAATCACCGCTACTTTCATGGCAATCTATCGAGGCCGGGCCTCAATAATTTTGTGGATAACCCTATCGAGGCCGAGCTTCGATATTATTGTACATCGGCACGTCAGTTTTGTCCGAGGGAAATATCTGGTATAATACCCATATTATGAAATTCGATTTGCCATTACTTCCCTACGCGTACGACGCGCTCGAACCGTATATCGACGCGAAGACGATGGAAATCCATCATACGAAACATCACGCGACATACGTCACAAAATTGAACGAGGCGATCGCAAACGCATCCGAACTCGATGGAAAAACGCTCGAAGAGCTTCTTCTCTCGCTTGATAAGTTTTCCGAACCCCTGCGAACGGCGATCCGGAATCACGGAGGAGGGCACTATAACCACTCGCTCTTCTGGACTTTCATGGGGCCGCATATGGAAAGAAATGAGAAGGGTCCGCAAGGTCCTCTCGGAAGCGCAATTGCCGCGGCTTTCGGCGACTTTGAGAAATTCAAGGAAACGTTTTCGAAAACGGCCGCGGGGCTTTTCGGAAGCGGTTGGGCGTGGCTCGTGAAAGATAAAACGGGATCGCTTTCGATTATTGCGACCCCGAACCAGAATTCTCCCCTCTCTGACGGAGTAACAATTATGATGGGTCTCGACGTCTGGGAGCACGCATACTACCTCAAGTATCAGAACCGCCGCCCCGAATACATCGAGAACTGGTGGCATGTAGTAAACTGGGAAGAGATTGCAAAACGTTTTTAACGCGAGGTATTCACGCATACTTTCCGCTTGCAGTTTGCAAAACAAAAGGTCTCATAACGCGCGGTTATGAGACCTTAAAATTACTTTCAGCTGGTGGCTCTCTTCCCCTTTATTCTTTCAAGCCCTTCCTCGCTAAGGATATATCCTCCGATTTTGCCTATCGGATATGTTTCTCCCTTGACTCCAAAACGATGGGCATAAAAATCAACAAAATAGATCAGGTTAGAATCCCCGATAAGGACGATTGTGCCCGCTTCATTTTCGTGCGCTGAAACCAAAGTCTCAATATCGGAAAAGTCGAGAGGAGAGTTGAGAATCGGCGTATAGAAAAGGCTGAATTCGAGGGAGTTTCCTATCACCTCCGCCATTCCGCGGGAATTGACGGTCATGGAATGAAAAATTTTCATCCCGGAATCCTTGAGGTGCTCAATTTTTTTCATTATATCGAACGCCTTTTCAAAATCCTCCTCGGAGAACCTTCTCTCTTTTCCGTCATGGGTCGCCTTTAACACTATCAGCGTCTTCATTTGTTACCCCTTTATTTGTTTGTAAAATAAACTCCTCAAAATGTGAGAAGTATGGTAACCGAGAACGCCGGAGAACGCAAGAAGATTACCTGCCGTTCGGATGTTTTATATCTATCTCAAGGAATGCGGCGGACGACTCAATAATGAAAGCAACCGTCTTCGCAACCTCTCTCGGATCGAGAGCGTGGTTCATATTCTCATCTCTGTACCCGGCATTTTTGAAAAGATTTGTTTTCATCCTTCCCGGATAGATGCCGGTAACCCTTATCCCGTAACGCGGAAGGTCGAGCTGAAGTGATTTGGTGAGGCCAGCCAAAGCAAACTTCGACGCGACATATACGCTTTTCTTTTCCTTCGGATGCAGACCGTCCTGCGAAACGATGTTTATAATAAAACCGCTCTTTCGTCTCTTCATGTGAGGAATAACCGCGCGCGACATAAGCGCCGGCCCCAATGCATTCACCTCGAAGATCCGCTTGATTTCCTCCGGTTTATTTTGAGTGAGTTCTCCCTTAATCCAAATCCCCGCATTGTTTATCAAACAGTCGATCCTCCCGTACTTTTTCATCACGCTCCGCACCGCAATTTCCACCTGCAACGAGTCGGATACGTCGCATACTTCGTAAGCGCACCCCAATTTTTTGGCAACCCGCATAACATCTCCCTTCTTATAAGAAAGGATAACCACTTTGTGTTTCGGCGAAAGCTCGCGCGCGATCGCCATTCCGAGTCCCTCGCTTCCTCCCGTAATGAGGATTACTTTTCTCATCTTCCTAATTATACAACATCAATCCAATCATCAACCTCCCAAAATTATCGAGCCGCCCTTATCTTAAATCCTCTTTCCTCCCAAACGAGCATACGTGAGCGAGGAAAGGAATCCCCGAGGAAGGACGACGCACACGAGAAATTACGCACTGTTCGAGTCCCGTAAGGTCGAGTTTGCGTAATTTCCGCGTGTGCAAGGACGCGCGAGGAGGATTCCTCCAAGCGAACGTTTCTGCTCGTGAGGGAGCGGAAGAGGATTACTTTTTCTCCTCTGGTCGATAATACCTCTTTCCTATCAGTTTCTCCGGGAGGAGGTCTTCCTTCGTATACTTCTCGTATCCTTTCCCGTAATCCAGTTCTTTCATGAGCTTCGTGACCGCATTCCTGATTTTTAAAGGTATCGGGAGATTACCGAATTTCTTCGCGTCCTCAAGCGCCTCCATATAAGCGTAGTAGGCGCTCTTGTCCTTCTTCGCAAGCGAGAGATACACCACGCCGTGTCCCAGATTAATACCGCACTCGGGGAGTCCTATCTCCTCAACCGCGCGGAACACCTCGTTCGCAATGACGAGCGCCAAGGGATCCATCAGGCCGATATCTTCGCTCGCGAAAATTACCATCCTCCGCGCGATGAATTTCGGGTCCTCGCCCGCATCGATCATCCGTCCGAGATAGTATAACGCGGCATCCGGCTGCGAAGCCCTCATGGACTTGATAAATGCGCTTATCGTGTTGTAATGCTCTTCCCCTTTCTTGTCATAGCGTAAAAATTTGGATTGAAGTGTGTCCTTTAAAGTCTCGACCGTGATGGCTTTGTAAAATTTCTCCGCATTCTCGATCATCGTAATCGCCTGCCGCGCGTCTCCGTTTGCCATCGCAATGAGCCAATCCTCAGCGCTTTTGTCCATGGGGACTCCGGTGCGTTGGATTATTACCCGCATCTCCTCGTCCGAAAGTTCGTTTAAAACAAACACCCGGCAGCGCGAGAGAAGCGGCGAGATAACCTCGAAGCTCGGGTTCTCGGTCGTAGCGCCGATAAGCGTGAGGGTTCCTTTCTCAACGAATGGCAAGAGAAAATCCTGTTGCGCTTTATTGAACCGATGAATCTCGTCCAAAAACAATACCTTCGGTTTTCCCCACGAGTTCATCGCCACAATTTGTTTTATATCATCCTTGCCCGCGGAGACCGCCGAGAGTTCGTAAAGTTCGGCATCCAAACTCTTTGCATAGATCTTTGCAAGCGTCGTCTTACCGCACCCTGGCGGACCCCAAAGGATGAAAGAGAAAAGATGGCTGCGCTCGACCGCAATTCGAAGAGGCTTCCCTTCACCCACGAGATGCTTTTGCCCCACGAATTCCTCAAGGGTTTTCGGTCTGATTCTTGATGCTAACGGTTCCGCCATACGGCATCATCCTACCGCCAATCTCGAACGGAAGCCACTATCCAGGAAAGATAACAAATCCGAGAAGGAGAAATATGGCGAAGAAGAAAAGAAGCCATGCGGCAGTCCAGATGATCGCTTTTAATGCTTCATGTTTCTTATCCGCAAAAAAGAGGACCGTCGGATAACGAAGCGCGATAACGCCGCAGATAAGGGCCGATACCAGAAATGAGAGAAGAAAGAGCATGATTGCGGCGGCAGGGCTCGGAGTCACGCCGACCCTCTTAATCCATCCTTCCATAAACTCTACCGCGACGGCGAATATGCTTACATACGCCGTAAGTCCCGCCGCCTGGAAAAGCCCTACGGCACGAAGCGAGTATTTGGGGTTCATATTGCTATTATACCAAATGAGGGGTTGTATACCCAATCACGAGAGGTTATGCAACGAGCGTCTTGTTTTTCTCAATGAGAACGTCACGTATGCCGTTTGTATTATTTTCCCTCTTCTTCAGCCACTCATTCATGGATTTCCTGTAGCGGTCCTCGCCGCCGAAAAAATCGAGAAGAAACTCCCGCTGGGTGACCGAAGGAAAGTTGTTCCATCCGCAATAGTCGAGATGACTGCTCCAACGGTACGAATCGAGAAAGTCGATCGACGGCGGATGCGCTTCGTTCAAATCAAGCGGGTTTGCGTGAATGTAATAAGGGAGATGGAGAAGATGCTTGTCTTTATTCACGTGTACGGCTTTAAACCTTCCCTGAAACAGTATTCCGCTCCGTTCGTGCCTTTGATTAAAATGGAGCGCGTAGCCGGTTCCCAGTTTGTGCATAAATTTCCTTATCCCGCCTTTCTTCTTCTCCCGAAGCAGCAGGTGAAAGTGGTTGGGCATAAGCGCGAACATCAGTATCTCAACGAGAAGTTTTCGCGGCTCCCGTTCCATATCCATCCTCGCTTTAAGGCACGGCGGATCGGTCTCCGTAACGCGGTTCGGCTTCCTGCAGAAACGATAGCTCAAGTTAAGTGCCGGCTTCTCGTCGTTGAACTCAAAGAGATCATGGATGAATCTCATGCAGTCATGTTCGTCCCTGAAGATGGTTCTTTTCTCAACTCCCCTGTTATACACGTGGTATATTTCGTTTTCAACAAACTTCAGCTTCCGCATTTCGAGTAATGATTTCAGTGTAACATCGGAGAAATCGTCCTCTAGAAAAGTTATCCCCAAAATTATCGAGGCCGGGCCTCGATAGATTGAGGGGTGGGAGTTGGGAGAAGAGAGAATGCCGAATCCTCCCACGAAATTCGGGCGATACTTTGGTCCTTCGGGATGGAATCCCAGCTCGTCTCGTCGACAATCTCCCCTTCCGGGTTATAAAGCACGAGCGTCCCCTCTTTCGGACTCAAAGAGTACGATTTCGGCCAGAACGCATCGGGAAACGCGGCCGCATTCGTATATCCCGCCTCGTGCGCAATAAGGAAATAACGATGCGGCGGGATGCTGCTTTCTTTGAAGCGCGCCGAGGAGACGAATGAGGATTCGCTTCCCGTGCCGCTTCGCTTCTTGATGCTCCATCCCGCAAGCGGCACCGCCTCATCGTTCGGATTATATAATTCCACGAACTCGTCCACGGCGCTCGCGGAAGTGCCCGTCATAACCTCGCTTATCAGTACCCTCTTGTAAGATGCCTGAGGGGTGCCACCGAGCGAGGGAGTGTTCTCAAGGGGAATCGGTTCATCCTTTTCTCCAAGCGGAACCTCGAGAACGACTGCGTTTCCGGAACCGAATGTTTCTCGGAGAAGATTGAAAAAAGAATCGGTCGCGGCGGGGAATAAAAATGCAACGGATATCAGGAGAGAAATTCCTGCGATACCTCCCCCTACTGCCTTTTTCATATACTCAGAGTAACCCGGAACACCTTCCGAAGTTATCCCCAAAATTATCGAGGCCCGGCCTCGATAGATTTACTGGATGATGAATTTGCCGAGAAGCTTCACGCCATCGGGGCAGAACTTATCGCATACCACCTCGATCTCGGCATTCTTGGACGCATCCAAACTCACCGTCGCTTTCCCGTTCGGCTGCACCGGAGGAACGTAGAGACCGATAACATCCGCCTTTATGTCAACCGGAACATTGGTTGCGTTCGTGATATTAAACTGTGCAAAATCCCCACGCGGTAGTACCACCTCGTGCGGATTGAATCCTTCCGCCGTTATCGCGAGCGGATAGATGGAAAGGCTTGAGTCCTTCGTCGAAGGGATAATAACCATCGGCTTCGTAAATTCCCGGGCTGGCGGTTGTTGCTGTTCTTGTATTTGCGTCCCCTCTTCCGGTTTCTCGCGGGGAACAAGAAGAGATATGCCCGCGAGGATTATCACCACGATAAGAACAACGAGGACTAATGTTATTTTTTTTGACATGGAGAAAATCCTTAATAAATTAATCGAGCAAAAATCCTTTCGTGCAATATTGAATATCCAGATTTTCCGAAGTAGGCGGCGAGCACTTTTTCTGGCTGAGATCCAGGGACGGCAACCTGCTGTGCAGATCGTTGCAGCTCGAATCCAGAGCACCCACTGTCGGATCCGTATTGTAGGCATAGTAGAATACTTTGTACGATTTGGGACACGTGAGGCCCGAAAGAGGAACCGATCCTCCTGTCGTGTTATTCGCTACGAGAAGACAGCCCGTTACGCCATCGGAATTACAACGCACCACGTAATAACCGGTACTCGTTACCGTCTGGGTGGTTGCCGTCGCGGATGGGACACCCGAATCCGGCGTCGTGGTCGATGGCGGAGCGCTCGACGGCGCAACAACACAGCTATTGGTCGTCGCGGAAGCGGCGGCGGAGTTCGTACTCCCGCCGTTATTAGAGGCGCTCACGTAGTAGCTGTATCCCGTTCCGCAGGAAAGCCCCGTGTCGCTGTAGCTCGTAGTATTCGCCGCCAAGGGCGCGATATTCACTCCGCCGCGAAACACGTAGTATGCCGCTTCATTCGTTGCGTTATCTAGCCACGAAAGATTGACCTGGGTCTGGGACACTGCGGTAGCGGAGAGGCCGGTAGGTGCGGCCGGGGGACAATTCACGGTTACCGCCGATGCCGACACGACCGGAGTCTCGTTCCCGAGCGCATCTCGCGCCATGAAATAACGAGTGTATGAAGTATTTTCGGCGAGCCCCGTCTCGACAAATGCGTTGCTACTCTGCCATCCGGTCCACGCGCTCGCTCCCATCCACTTGCCTGTCGGGTCGGTGATGCTCCATGTTTCAGTAGATGTCGTATTCATCGCATAAGGAGCCGCCGCTAACCCTGAGCCTCCCGTATCACTTGAGCCGGACAACGACCACGTAATGGAGTGACAATTGTTTACCGTGGGCGTAACCGTAGGAGTCGTGGGCGGAGTGCGATCATAATTAAAAATAAATGAGTGTACCGTTGCCTCGTAATTCGCCGCATCATCATACCCGCGATACTTCACATAGGTAGGGCCGGAACACGTACTATTGTCGTAGCAAGTAAAAACATTGCCAAAATATGTTGGGTTTGCCGGTCCCGCCCCATAAGCACACGTCCCGCTTGTGTTATTCACGCATGGATTGGCGAGCGTAGGATCGCACGCCGTTCCCGATCGATATGAACACCAGCTTACGTGCTCCGGCGAGAGCACCGCTCCCGTAGTCTGCGCATTCACCGGGAGCGCCGGATAGGCCTGATCGCCGCCGGCAAATATCACAAATCCGTTCGTGCTTACCGAAGACCACGTATCGGTCGATCCCGGAGCGGTCTTGTCTATATCATACGGAGATTGGCACGACGTTACGGTATTTGAAGAAGTGTCCGTCGCTTTTACGCATAATTTCCATGCGCCTTCCACCGTTTGGGAAAGCGCCGTCCCATTCGTGAAACTCGTAACGGGCGTACAGGAAGCTCCCGTCGTCCAGCAATACAGCGTGGAGGATATTCCGGAATACGCGTCCGATGCGGTCACCGTCACGCTCACGTTCCCGCTTCCCCACGGAGTCGGATTGTTGTCCGGACTCGTGTAGGAAGTTTGTGCCGGACTGAATGAAATATTCGGCGGAGTCGTGTCTGCGGCTGTTGATACGGTCACGGAAGCGGCTCCGGACGTTCCCGCGGCATTCGACGCGGTAAGCGAATAAGAATAGCTCGTGCTCGGACTTAACCCCGTATCGCTGTAGCTCGTGCTCCCTCCCGAATAGATCGTACCGCCTCCGGTGCGGGCCAACGTATACGAAGTTGCCCCCGAAGCCGCGGTCCACGAAAGATTAATTTGGATGGGAGAAGCCGCGGTTCCCGCGAAACCGGTCGGAGTAGGAGGAATTGTTGTACATATATTCGAGTTCGCGGAATTCGCAGAATAGTATGTCCTCCCGTTCGTGTTCACGTATGCATTCACATAAAAATTATAAGGCGTGCCCGCACTAAGCCCGGACGCCGTTCCCGACGTCGATGCCGCGGCTGCTGTTCCTCTGAGCGGCCCGCCGCCGCTGTGAATTTCGAACCCGCTTTCCGTATAAGGGGTATTTCTTGTCCATGTAACGGTTGCTGTCGTCTGGCTTGTACATGTCGCCGTGCCGATCGTCGGCGTTCCGGGCGTGCACTGATCCGTAGATGCCGCGGAAGTATTCGAACCTCCTGAATTCCCACCCCCGTTATATGCAACCGCATAATATGTCCCTCCGCCGTTACAGGAAAGTCCCACATCGGAATAACTCGTCGCCGAGGTTGCCCCGATGTACGATCCGTTCCTATAAATGTAATACCCGTTCGCGCCGGAAGACGCGGTCCACGCCAGATTGATTTGGCTTTGCGATACCGGTGTTGCGGAAAATCCGGTCGGTGCCGCGGGAGCGCAGGCGGTTGTCGCTCCCGACCCGGAAGACGTGCATCCGTAGTTCGAACATACGTAATAGCCGTACGTGTTACCGCATGATAGTCCGGAATCGCCATATCCGGATCCGGATCCGACGCTGCCGATATACGAATACCCTCCCCCGTTTACATTCCTGTATACGGTCTGACTAGTAACTCCCGCATAGCTTGTTGACCACGACACATAAAGCGAGGTGGCAGTCGGAGAACTGACGGATGTGGAATCCCCGGGCCCCCCTCCATAGACGAGCGCGCGGGCAAGGTTTGCATAAAACAAAACACTTGCGGCTCCCGCCACGATTATTCCTACGAAGGATAAGAAGAGAAATATGTTACGAGGCCTCATACTACCGTGCTTCGTTTCTTATATCTTAGCTTACTTTATAGTATACCATATTTCCTCGAATTATGTCTTCCTGAAAAGGTAGATAAACACCCGCGGCGCGGCATATACCTCCTTCAAAAACGGGCAGGATTGCGGGCTCTTTGCATACACAAGATCCCCCTTGAGGTGAATGATGGATTCTTCTTTCTTCCCGCAATCCGGCTCTTCCGCGGCAAGTATGTCCTGCGGATTAATCGCCGCGGCCGCATTTTGCGCGGTAAGGAAAGATATCTTGGACCTCATGCGGGTAAAGGGGGTAATGAGAGTGCCCACCGCCTGGTTCGCGACTACCGTCATGTTCCCGAACTCCTCGTGATGCTTGACAAGCCACGCCATGGCGGTGAGATCCTCCTGTTCTACGAGGTGATACAGAAGCGTTCCGTTCGGCAAAGCGAAATACCCGGAAAAGAGGAGAAATCCGAAACACAGAAGAAAGAGGACCCCGACGGCTCTCTTCCGCGGCAAGGAGATGCGTTTCGCGTACCGAGATTCCCGAAACTCGTCGAAAAGAAGGGAAACGCCCGAAGAAGCGAGTACTGCCGCGAGAATGCCGAGAACATAGAAAGCCCGCTGATGAAACAAGAGAAAAGAAACGCCGAGTACGTACGCCAGAAGAACGTTGAGAACTCCGAGGATCGCTCCGAAACATATCGCTCGCTTCCACGGTTCTTTTTTCATGCCGATACATCCCGCTGCCGCCGCGAAAAGGAGAATAAAAGGAACGGTATCGAAAAGACCGCTTCCCGAAGAGAGATGGAGCGTCGCCGCGCGCGGAACAAAGAACGCCTGGATGACGGGCGGGGGAAGCGACGGGTTTACTATCCAGTATTCGCGGTACGGACTTATCGTCGTGGCGATGTATATCCCGCCGACAACGATCGCAATCATTGCGAAGAACACAACCGAAAATAAAAACGCGTGTTTGCGCGCGTACGCGAGGACGGACCGATACGGAATTGAAAACGGGAGAAGAATAATGAGAGAAAAAATGCCGAGCGGAGCGTACACGAGAAAGAGCGCCGCAAAGAGGACGAACGCGAATGGAAATCCCGAGAGCTCTTTTCTCCAGAACGGAAGAGAAAGGAATGCCGCGAGGACGAAAAAGAGCCCGAACGTCGACGGAACAAAAAACCACCAGCCCAGAATGTACGCATTCGAACGGATTGCCATAAGAAGAACGGGAAACGCTCCCGCGAGCAATCCCTTTCTCGTGATCGCATATAAAAGAAGCGAGCCGACGAAAGAAATAAGGAACACGTTGATGGCGGGAAGAAACGCCCAGCCGCCTATCGGATCGATTCCTCCCGCGCCGAGAAGTGCAGCGATATAGCTCGAGAAGCCGGGCTTATCGTTCGTCAGTTCGTCAAAAAAATACGGGTGGGTATTGATGGGCCTGCCTTCCATGAGATTTTGAACCGTCCCAACCTGCCACCACTCGTCGCCGTGGATCGGCCACGGATAATGAAAATGGGGAGTTGCGGCAAATACGCCCGCAAGAATGGAAATGAAAAGAAAAAAAGCGAATAATCGCTTCTCCTTTTTCGGCGATGCTTCCCATTCCGAAAGAAGAACGGCCGTTTTCTTTTTCGGGAAGAAAAGGCACGCGATACACAGGAGAAGAAGAATAAGAAAAGAAGGCGCGAGCGGAAGCCCGAATGCCGCGCAGAGGACGCTCATAATAACCCCGGAAGAAACCGAGAGAATAATCGAGAACGCCGTCCGTTCGAAAAAACCGTGTATCCATCGGAAGAAGAAAGTGAGCGCGTATCCGGGTACAAAAAGGAAAAACGGCATGAGAAAAACACCCATGATATAATTATAAAAAATGAATCCTCTTGTATCAATCGTGCTTCCCTGCAGAAACGAGAACAAAACGATCGGATACTGCATCGAAGAGATAAAAAGAATGTCCGAGCGCGCGCACATGCGCGTTGAAATCATCGTTTCGGACTCTTCCGAAGACGGATCCGATGCGATTGCCCGGCAAGAACGCGTGAAAGTCGTGAAGCACGACACGGAAGGATACGGGCTTGCGATAAAAAAAGGAGCGGGGGAAGCGCAGGGGGACGTCATCGTGTACGCCGACGCGGATGCGACCTATCCGTTTTCGGACATTCCTCTTCTCGTGCGGGAACTTGAACACGCGGATATCGTCCTCGGAAGCAGGCTCGCCGGACGCATAGAGCGGGGAGCCATGCCTCTCGCGCATCGTTTCTTCGGAACGCCCGTGCTGAATTTTCTCCTGCTGTTATTCTTCGGAATACGGATTTCCGACAGCCAGTCGGGATTCAGAGCGCTCAAAAGAAAAACATTCGAGAATCTTCGTCTTAAAACCAACGGCATGGAGCTTGCGACGGAAATGCTTATAAAAGCGAAACAGGCGGGAATGCGGATAAAAGAGATACCGATACGTTACGCAAAGAGGGAGGGAACATCGAAATTGCGGCGCTATCGGGACGGATTCGCTCACGTGAAATATATTCTCATGCAGACTCCCCTTCCGTGGTATCTCGTCTCCGGCGGCGCGCTCGTCGCCGCGGGGGTTCTCGGCTTCGCGTGGGGAAACGATATCTCTCCCCTTCTGGAGCTTGCGACGGTGAAAATTTTCTTTCCCGTCGTCGGGGTGCAGATTCTTTTCCTCGGACTCTTCGCCAAAACATACCTCATGACGAGATTCGAGGAACCAAACAATGCACTCAAAAGATTCTATGCAAAATTCCGACTTTCCTTCGCGCTCGCGCTGGGACTCCTTTGTATGGGGGTGGCGGTATACGTCAGGATATACGCGGGCGCGGCGCATTTCGACGAGATACTTGTGTCCGCAATTCTCGGGGTCCAGATCGTCTTCAACTCGACGGTGCTCTCGACGCTTTCCATCAAATAACCATCATGAGGATTCTCATTCTGAACAAATTCTGCCCGCTTCATCCGAAGGCCGGAGGAGCGGAAAAGAACCTGCTAGAGATTTTCTCGAGGATCGGAGAAACGCACGAAGTGGTGCTCTTGTCCGCAATGTTCCCCGGAGCGGCAAGGGAAGAAACATATCGTAATATACGGATATATCGGCTCGGCAGCCCGCGATCGGAGAACGTAATCCGCGTCCACATTTTTATTCTCTTTCTCGCGGGGAAATACGCCGGACGCTTCGCGCCCGATATTCTTTTCGAAGACGTGAGCGTTATCCCTTTTTTTTCCCCGCTTTTGCTCCGAAAACAAAAAAGAATCGCGATGATCCACGGATGGAACGGCCGGCATACGTTCCGTTCGCAGCGTTTCCCGCTTTCCCTTATCGGATACGTGGCGGAACTCTGTTTCCTCTTCCTGTATAAAAAAGAGACGGTAATCGTGGTGAGCGAATGGATGAAAGAGAAACTCCTCCGGCACGGATTCCGGAATGTCCGGAAGATATTAAACGGGGTGGACGAGTCCTTTTTCTCGGTGAAAAAAGCATACTCCCGAAATCCGTCGGTGCTCTTTCTCGGACGGCTTGAGGGACGCAAGGGAATTGACTCCTTCCTTAAAACATTTCCCTCCGTGAAAAAAGAAATCCCGTCGGTACAATATGTCATCGCGGGGAGAAGATTCCTTTTCGGAGAACCCTGGTGGTTAAAACGCATCATCGACTCGTTCGAGAAAAACTATCCGAAGAGCGGGATTACGTTTGCCGGATATGTTTCCGAGGAACAAAAACGCGACTTGTTTTCCTCTTCCTGGCTTTTCGCAATGCCCTCGCGCACCGAAGGATACGGCATCGCCGCGATCGAGGCGAACGCGACGGGGACGTTCGTGATAGGAAACGACGCGGAAGGGCTCCGCGAAGCGATACGAAACGGAGAAACCGGCGCGCTCGTGGACTGCCGCGATGTTCAAAAATTTTCGAAAGAAATAATCGAGTGGCTCGATACAAGGAAGCTGGAAGGCCGAAAAGAAAAATGCATTGCGTGGGCGAAAACGCACTCGTGGGAAAAAAGCGCAAAGCTCGTTGAAGAAGTAATCCTGAATTCCTAATTCCCGCCGGATTGCCGAGTTTCGAGAAACCGTTTTCTTAAAAATACCGCGAAAAACGGGAGACAAAGCAATGCGAGGAGCGAAATCCAACGGACGACGTACTCGATCGTCCCCGGTCCGAACTTCATCGTAACGACTCCCGGCCCGGAGGAAACGACGAGCATCTGCCCGGGAGTTACCTCGAACACCGTTTTTCCGGAAACGCGCCAATCCGGGAAATCCCCGAAATTCACGATCCACGGCGTGGGCGCTTCCGCCGAGGTGGCGAACTGGATTGTTTTTCCGTTCAGAGCTTGTATCGGCGTCGTCGAGACCGCCTGTTTCTTTTCCGCCTTCATCGCGACAAGCGACGAATACACGCTGTCGTCGAATCTCGGGAAAGAGATGATCGGTTTCCCGGTATGCCGCAGCGATTCCATAAGATCCCGATCACTCGCCGCCGCGGGCGTGACGAGGAAGTAATCGAATCCTTTCAGTTCTTGGGGAGAAACCGCGGAAACATCTTTGGTGAACGCAACCGGCATATTGTAAAGATCCGGTCGCACGAAAAGTTCCGTGGTAAGCTCCTTGAATTTTTTCTGGTTCGAAAGGGACGTATCCACGAAAAGCCCCACCGGATACTCCGGTTCCCTCACAAGCGGAACGGGATTTTTAAAGCGATAAATTCTGTATTGGAGAAGCGCGTATTGGAATCCTGGAGGCACGTTTTTCTTCTCTTCGCCGATGCGGGCCACCTCTTCGATCTGGTCCCCGGCAAGACCCAGGCGCTCGATCGCGTCGACCGAATGCACCACTATGTAGTCGACCCCGAAGAGCCGCAATCGGTCGATGTTCTCCTTGAATTGCGTGACGAGATTGAAATTGTAGATAAGAGAGTCGTCGCTGAACCCCCAAAGGAGCGAGTGGGAGACCCCGTGCGAAACGGGAAGGATATAATCCGACTGATGCGCGGACTCGAAGAGCAGTCCGTTCAGCGTGCTTCGCCCCGCAAGGTTCAAGAGCGTAAAAATCACGTGCGGGCTTCCCAGTTCGTTTTCCTCATGCATGTCCCCTTCCACGAATACCCGCTGCGTTTTTTCCCGAAGCACCCGATCGGCCACTTGTTTTGCGACCGGATACCCCGGGTAATCATCCAATTTGAAATGATACGGGGAAAGCGTGACGTTCTCGTCGCGGTTCAGAAGCGGGGTAACGAACGTCGGATTCCTGTCGAAACGCATCCCCAGAACCCATCCTCCGATACTTAATACAAGAACAATGAGCGAGATATACACCCACCGGGAAGAAAAAATCCAAAGGTGTTTCTCGCGAAGCGCCTCGTATACCCCCAAAAGAGCGATGGCAAAATAGAAGAGAAGCACAAACGGGGAAGAACGGTAATAATGCACCGTGATAAACGGGAAAACGTTTGCGGTAACGGAGCAGAAAATCTGGAAGAGCACCACTCCGAGGAACATGTCTCTCAAAATGATATGTTTCTCGTTTTTTCGCGCGGCAAGAAATCCGCGTATGAAAAATATGAAAAGAATGAACGAAGCAATAAAGAGGAAGGTGTTCCATACGCTCGCGAAGGGTACGGTCGTGTTCTTATACTGGGCAAGGAGCGAAACAAAGGGAGTGACGAGCGCCGTAAGGAAAGGCACGGCATCCATAACCTGCGGCCTCGCCGATTCGTAAAAACCGAAAAGAATTATGGGAATGATGAAAAAAAGGCAGAGAAGGCATCCGTATATGAAAAGCGATCCCTGCGCGTAAATCCAGTTCTTTTTCTTCCACGTACGGAGCGCGTATAGTGCCCACAAGAACACGAGGAAGATGGTGACCATCGGGCTCGAAAGAGGGACCGCGGCAAAACAAAGAACGCTGAGCACGATATACGATCGCTTTCCCGTTTCCCTCAATTTTTCGAGACAAGCGAAGAAGAGAAGGGAGAATATGATTCCCAGGGAAGAAGTGAAAAGCCCGCCCAAAAGAACCGCCGGCGCGCCGATGCCGAATCCTCGGAATACGGTCGGGTAGAATATATAAAAAAGAGAGAGTATGAGCGCGAGCCATCCGACAAACTTGTTCACGAAGGTCCGGACGAAAAGCCAGAATGCCAAAGCGAACGCGATGATAACGAGAAACAAAAGGAGCCGGAAGGCGAACACGTCGCTTATCATCCCCCCGCCGATGAACTTGATGACCGCGCCGATGAAGTACGGCAGCGGGCCGTAGAAATGAAAAACCGACGCTCCCCCGAGCTGTCCCGTATCGTATCCGCTTATGCTTCCCGCTCCCAGGAGTTCGAGAAACTTTTCGAACAGGTAAAAATGCGGGACGGTATCCCATCCCGGCAAAATCGCGTTCTTATAAATGAAAAGTCCCGCGAGCTTTACCGCGGTGATTCCCGTAACCGCCGCGAAAAGCAACGGTTCGATTACGGACGCTTTCAACTTCATTTGTTCCATTATATCATAGGTGGTATGAAGCCGTTCCTCTCGGTTATCGTCCCCGCATACAATGAGGAACATCGTTTGTCCCGGACGATACGGGAGCTTTCCTCCGCGATCGAAAAAATGAGGATTGCATACGAAATTATCCTCGTGGACGACGGCTCTTCGGATACGACGCTCGAAATTATGAAAACGCTTGAGAAAGAATTGCCGAACGTCGCAGTCATCGGAAACGAACGAAACATGGGAAAGGGGCATGCGGTAAAAAAGGGAATGCTCGCGGCGCGCGGATCGTGGCGTCTTTTCATGGATGCCGATAACTCGACTCCGTTCTCCGAGTTCCGGAAAATAGAACCGCTCACGAACGCGCGGGGAGGAATCATCATAGGAAGCAGGCACATGACGGGTTCCGTCGTTCGCATTCCCCAACCGTGGCACAGGAGATTGCTCGGCAGAGCCGGAAACCTGTTCATCAGGATGCTTCTCCTTCCGGGAATTTCGGATACGCATTGCGGTTTCAAATGTATGACGGAAGAAGCCGCTGAAGCCATCTTTCCGCTAACGAAGGTGAATCGCTGGGCGTTCGACGACGAGGTGCTCGTTCTTGGAAAGGAAATGGGATACCCGATACGGGAAGTTCCCGTCGTCTGGACCAACGAGGATACCTACACCACATTCAAGATCTCCGATTATGCGGTCGCGTTCCGCGACGCGTTCTGGATCAAGTTCCGGCTTCTCGGAAAACAATACGCCGTATGAAAAAACACTATGCCGCCATCATAAGGGAGTTGAGCTGGGGCGACTTCAAGCTCAAATATTACGGATCGGTATTCGGCCTCCTGTGGAGCTTCCTGAAACCGGTTATCATGCTTTCCATCCTTTACGTGGTGTTTTACTCGTTCCTCAAGATAACCATAGAGCACTATGCGTGGTACTTGCTCATAGGAATTATTTTCTGGAATTTTTTCGCCGACGCCACCAAGGATTCCATACAAAACATGTACGCGAAGGCGCACATCCTGAAAAACACCAACACCCCACCGATCGTGGTCATGGTAAGTTCGATCGTCCACTCGCTTTTCACGTTTCTTATCACGCTCGTCGCGTTCTTCGCCATCATATCGATGTTCGGGTTTGCCCCTTCGAACGCGCTTTTCTTCTTCCCCTGCATCGTGCTTCTTGCCGTCCTTCTCACGTTCGCCGTTTCGCTTATCATCGTTCCCCTCTCGGTGCGCTTTAAGGACTTCGAGCATATGTGGGATATATTTCTCCAGATGCTTTTCTGGGTCACTCCGATCGTGTATCAGCATTACGCCGTTCCCGCGGCATACGTGAAGTGGTATCTCCTGAATCCCCTTGCGCGCATCATCATCGACGCGAGAACCGTGATACTCGCCGGCGCATTTCCGGAAACAAAGCAGATATTGATAACGATCGGCATCGTCCTTTTCCTCTGCGCCGCCGCGGTATTCATATTTAAGCGATCGGATAAATCGCTCGTAGAACAACTGTAATATTCCCCCGCATATGAATGAAAAACGCCCAAACATGAACCCGGAGATCGCCATACGCGCGGAGCATGTCTCGAAAGTGTACAAAATCCCGCACGAACGGAGAGTGACGCTTTTTGAAACGCTCGCCGGGTACGTGATGCGTAAAGTGTCATATGAAACGTTCTTTGCTCTCGAAGACGTTTCGTTCTCCATAGCGAAGGGGGAAGCGATCGGCCTCATAGGGAAGAACGGGAGCGGAAAAACCACGCTTCTCAAGATACTGAGCGGAATGATCCCCCCGACTTCCGGATCGTTCGCGATGCGGGGGAAGGTGGCTCCTTTCCTGAGTTTGGGGGTCGGATTTCATCACGAACTCACCGCCGAAGAAAACCTGTATCTCTACGGCGCGATCCTTGGAATCCCGCGGCGCGATATCACGAGAAGGATGTCCGACATCCTGCGGTTCGCCGATGTCGAGCGGTTCAGAAACATGAAACTGAAAAACTTCTCAAGCGGCATGGTAAGCCGCCTCGCGTTCGCGCTCATGATTGAAACCGACTCGGACATACTTCTCTTGGACGAGATATTCGCCGTGGGAGACAAGGATTTCATTCCGCAAAGTTTCGCCGTACTCGAAGCGTACAAAAAAGCGGGGAAGACGATCGTTCTCGCGAGCCATAATTTGGCGCTCATCGAAAGTTACTGCCACAAAACGATGCTTCTCTCCGAAGGAAAACTCGAAGCGTTCGGCAATACGAAAGACGTCATAGCGCGGTATGTCGCCCACTGATCCATGAAACACGCGGTATGCATCGTTATCCCGAATTACAACGGGAAAAAAATAATAAACGAGTGTCTCGCGTCGCTCGAAAACCAGACATATAAGCCGGTAAAAACAATCGTGGTCGACGACGCGTCTACGGATGGGAGCGTGGATTTCATCCGGACGAACTTTCCCGGGGTGGAAGCGATCCGGTCGGAAAAGAACAACGGATTCGCCCGCACAGTGAACGCCGGCATACGCCACGCGCTTCAGGTATACGCCCCGGAATTCATCGCAATCCTGAACAACGACACGAGAGTGGACCCCGGATGGATCGCGGCCCTCGTCTCCCGCGCGGAGACGGGGAAAGACGTTGCCGCGGTGACTTCCAATATGCTCTTTTACGATCATCCGGAAATCATAAACAGCCAGGGAGGAACAATCGATTGGAACGGCGACGGATACGACATAAATTTCGGCATGGCGGTTGGAAAAGGGAAAAAGGAAAGCGCCGAGGTGAT
The DNA here is from genome assembly GCA_021814165.1 of bacterium. Taxonomy (GTDB): domain Bacteria; phylum Patescibacteriota; class Minisyncoccia; order UBA6257; family GWB1-50-10; genus JAKAHD01. The sequence continues at coordinate 21,340 of JAKAIX010000005.1, read as the reverse complement.
CGGAGCGTGTTTCGGCGCGGCGCTTATCCGTTCCGAAGCGTTCGAGAGCATCGGGCTGCTCGATGAGGTATTCGGCGCGTATTTCGAGGATCTCGATTGGAGCTGGAGAGCGCACCTTTACGGATACCGCGTCCTTTTTGAACCGAAGGCGATCGTATACCACAAACACAGTGCGAGCTATAACAAGATGCCGTACAAGAAGTTGTATTACTGCAAGCGAAACGCGCTCCGCACGGCCCTGAAAAACTACGAAGGAGAAAACCTTCCTCGCTCCATCGCATATATTCTCATCGGATACTGGTTCGCGATCGTCGGCTATTTCCAGACAAACAAACGCCGCCTCCCCTTCCTGAAAAAAATCGGGCTCATAAGCATCCCCTTTCTCGCGCTCCTCTGGAATATAATTCATCTTCCCGGCACGTTCCGGGCCCGCAAGAAAATACAGCGCGAGCGTACGGTGCGCGACGAGAAGATCGCGCGTCTTGCGGAGCAGGACTTTACTCCGGTACGGGAATGGCTGAAACATTTGAAAGAAAAGTTTCCGGCGTCGAAAAAAGCGACGCGGATGAATATGGCGTGGGCCGTGGCGCCGTTCCGGAGAATCGGGCAGAAGGCAACGCATAGAGTTTTTCTTCCGATAGTAGAAAAGGCGAAACACAAAGTCGTGCTGCCTCTTATAAACCGGCTGGGACGCGAATCTCTCGCTTCGATTCCCCGCGAACTGAAGGTGCTGAACTGGCATCTTATGCGCTCCATACTCCCCGGGGATGCGCGGAGGAGAGATTTCCCGCCGTTCATCGACGACGAGATCGTGGCCGCATACTTCGGAACCGTGTTTGCAAATCTTCCCTTCCGTCTCTTCGGGGTGCGGAAAGAGGATTTCTTTAAAAACGAATCGGCGCTTGTCATAGACGCCTGCGTATTTTTCTTCCAGCTTTCTCTCTACCGCGATGAAAAAAGCTTCAAGAAGGTGCTGAAAAAAATACGCTCGAGCGCGCGACGCCTGAAACGCACCGAGATCGACTGGAAAGAGGCCGTCGCGTTTGCCGAGAAAACGAACGCCTCGTCCCAACTCTACGGGTATCTTCGTTGTATTGCCGCGTCGGAAAACGCGCCCGCTGTCCCCCAGGAGATCATCGAGGATTTGAAACGGCGCGGGTCGCGCGTGCAAAACGCGCTTATAGACCGCTTTCGGTACGAGGGATTAAAAAAGGGTGCAATTCCGCTCTCCCTCAAACTGTATTCCAGGATGTATATAGAACACGGGCTCTTAAAATACCTCACGACCCGTGCACATTCAATCTATCGAGGCCGGGCCTCGATAGAGTTATCTGATTGGGTTTTCTCAGCGAAGAATGAGCAAGAAAATTCAATCATCCCAGAAGCGAAGCGACGCGGGACTACATTAATTCCTATCGAGGCCCGGCCTCAATACATTGAGGAGAAAAAGTTATCCACAGAATATATCGAGGCCCGGCCTCGATATATTGGCAGGCCTCCGGAGGAAGCCGGGCTTCCCCCCGTGGCGTTTCAGAAATTCGGCGTCAATATCTTCGGGTTTCTCGACTCCGAAAGCGGCGTGGGAGAAGCCGCGCGCACCATCACGCGGGCGGTCATGCAAAAAGGGGTTCCTTATGCGCTTCTGAACAGCCCGCGCTGTCCGCATCGCAGGAAAGACAATGAATTTTCGAAGAAATTTTCTACGGAAAACCCTTATGCGGTGAATATCATCGTCTTCTACGGCGATGTGTTTGAAAATGAACTCCGCGCATTCGGGGAGCAGAAGTTCAAAAACAAATACAATATCGCCTACTGGGCGTGGGAGCTCTCTTCGCTCCCCTCCTCGTGGACCGCGCTTCTTGAAAATGTGGATGAGGTATGGACACCGAGCTCTTTTTCCGCAAAGGCGATCCGAGAGGCGAAAAAAGACATTCCCGTTACCGTCATCCCGCACGCCATAACGACGAGAAAATGCCCCTATCCGCGGAAACGGTTCGGACTTCCGGATGACATGTTCCTCTTTCTCTTCGCCTTCGATTTCTACAGCATATTCGAACGGAAAAACCCGCTCGCAATCGTGCGGGCGTTCAAAGAAGCGTTTCGTCCTGACGAGCGCGCGGGACTCGTCATAAAATCCTCGAATCACAAAATCGATCCGGAAAACTTCGCGGCGCTTCGGAAAGAATCGAAGGGGCATAACATTTTCCTTCTCAATGACTATCTCGCGCGCGAAGAAGTGTCGAGCTTGATGAATGTGAGCGACGCCTACGTATCGCTCCACCGTTCGGAAGGATTCGGGCTTTCCCTGGCGGAATCCATGATGTTCGGGAAGCCGGTCATCGCCACGAACTACTCCGGAAACGTCGACTTTTTGAATGAAGAGAACGGATTTCCGGTTCCCTTTACACTCATCCCACTCGAGAAAGATTATGGACCGTACAAGAAGGGAAATGTATGGGCGGATCCTAATGTGGAAAAGGCGGCCGAGGCGATGCGCATTATCCGCGACTATCCCGAAATCGGAGGAAGAAAAGGAGGAAAGGCGCGAAACGACGTAATCGTGAAATTAAGCCCCGCCGCGGTTGCTGACGCAATCGCCCGCCGCCTTGCGCGCATTAAAACCATACGTCCGTTCTAGCACCAAAGGTGCTTATAAATTTCTTCTTCTGTATATCCGAGTTCCTTTACGAGGAATTCGTCGATAAAATCCTTAAGGAGATGGCGATTAACGGGATTCGAACGAGGAATAGTGGATTTCTTGCCCGTTTGTATATGGGTAACCGTGACATGCTTTGCCGAAGTGGTATTAATAATAAGGCCGCCGATTTTTCTTAACGCGCGAAAAACATCATTTGGCGAACAGTTCGCGAGTTTTGGTCTATTCCCTTTATATATAGCCACATTAGCGCGCTAGCAAGCGGTGCCGACAATCGCGTATTTCTCCGATATTCTTCCGGTGCTGATTGACTGCCTATCTTTCAACTCTTCAAGAAGTTTTCCCCACTCCTTCCGTTCCAACTCCTGTATGACCGACTTGGGGAGGTAAAACACCTTTCTTCCCTTCTTGGAAATGCCCGCATAGCTGCGAATCGCGTCGTTCACCATTTGCACAAGTCCATAATAATCGTCCGCTTGCGTGTAGCAATGAGGAAATTCCTTCACCTTAGCCCACAATCCCTCTGGGGTTTTATGAATAATAACCGTTATTTCCTTGGGGAGATTCATATAGTTCTATAGTATACTACTAGATAACAAAATACAAACATAGAACAAGCGGCTCGATTTTAGTATAATAATAGCGTAAAGAAAAAGGTCGGGAAGAATATAGAGAACAAGATGGAACCAAACAACAAGAAGATGATCGTGTGGATCGTCGTGGGAGTAGTGGTAGCCGCGGTGGTGATTTACTTCGCCGTAAGCGGCGGATTGCCGCAACAGACGCCGCAGGGAACGCAGACGCCGGAAGGAACGGTTGCCGTGACGGGCACAAGCCCGATCGCGCCATCGGGAGAAGTAATTGCGCCGAGCGGAAAGCCGGCGGATAACACTTCCGTTCCGGGATCGCAAACCGCGCCCCAGCAGTCCGCCCCGCTCTCGACAAAAGAAGTTCCGCCCCAGGCAGTCAAGCTTTCGGTCTCTGCAAGCGGATTCTCTCCGTCCTCTTTCTCGGTAAGTGCCGGAAAAGCGGTAACGCTCTCCTTGACATCGACCGACGATCAGACGCATGTGCTCCGCTTCAATGATCCGTCCTTGAACGCGGTTGCAATCGGCATCGGCCCCGGACAAACGCGCGTAATCACTTTCAATGCGCCCGCCGCGCCGGGGACCTACAGTTTCCACTGCGATGTGCCGGGACACACGGCCCGCGGTGAAACGGGAACCATGACGGTGCGATAACGAACAGGTATTACGAACGAAGAAAAACTCATCTTCCAAAAGAAGATGAGTTTTTCTAAATTCAGTCCCTTATTCCTAATTCCCTGCCTGCGCAGGCAGGCTTACTCCTAATTCCCAATCATTTAACCACCAGCCTCCCTTGCATCGCGCCTCCGGGGCACGAATCTTTGCAAGTGAATGCATACTCTCCCACTTTGTCGTTCGTGGCATCGAAGCCGAACACGGCCTCCTGCCCTTTTTTCACATTCAAATATACTCCGAGGGGCGCGGCGAACATTACGTCATAATCCGCATCCACGGCGATCATAGAAATCTGCACCCTGCCTCCCTTCGCGACAACAAGTTCGGACGGACTGTACTTCCCTCCTTCCATTTTCACTTCATACGCTTTGAGGGTTTTGAGATCGGGATTCTGTGCCGCCTCTCCGGGAAGCTGAACCGGCTCCGACACCGCCTTCTCGCGGTACGCGGCCGACACCTCGTTCGTATACGTCGGTTGTCCCGCACCCGCCATCTGTGCGCTCTCTTGCGTTCCTTTCGGACCGCTCCATGAATTCGCAATCCACAAGACAGCTATGACTACTATAAGAATGACGAAAATCGCGATCCCCGACTTTTTCGAATCTTTTGTTTGAGGAGTTTGCTCCATACATTTAATGCACCTTTGTGTATCCTCTGTATGTCCCTAGTTTACCACGCGCCCTTTACCTAATTATTATAGCACATTCACTATGTTAATTATCAATTTCCAATGATCAATTTTCAATGAATTTTAGAATTACTCAATTTTCACTTTCCATCGCACGAAGTGATGATCTTCTGGAAAATAAGCAGCAATTCCTGTGTTTCCTTAAGGAGCCTCTCCCTTGTTTCTTTCTCCACTCCTTCCGTATTCTTTAATAGACGAATCCAGTATTTCGTCTCCTGTGCTTCTTTCTTGCAAATGCATATTTTGTTTCTGAAATCTTTCTTTGAACTCGCGTTTATGGCTTCCGTGTAGTTTGCACCGATACTTGTCGCAGAGCGCACAAACTGGGTTATAAGAGGAAGAGTTGTTGGGTCCTTCCTTATCATTCTCGCAAAACCAATGCTTTCCTCACTAAACCTCGCGGTGCGTTCTTCTAAATCGTACTGCATCTGCGTTGAAAATTCGTTCCGCTTTGAAAATTGATTGGAAATTGGAAATTGATAATTGAAAATTTCTAACAGAGCTTCGCTTCGTTAGAAATTCGCATTAAACGCAATTCCGTCGTAGGTCGCATCCACTCCGTTATAGAGGAAGCCCACGTAGTCGCTCTTCCCCACCGTCGTCGTGAGCGTCGGAACGGCGCCGCTCCCCCACCTCACGGACGCGGGCCAGGTCGCGGTGTATGATCCCGTTCCTCCCTGCTTCAGAATGAGACGGTAGTTGCCGCCAGTCTTGCCGTTTGTGAAGGTGAATGTTGTGTTTCCCGTAAGCACGCAGTGCTGGCTGTTTCCCGCGCTCCAGTCAACGGTAACCGCTCCCGTGCAGTTGCCTTTTACCACGAGAGGAGAATAGTAGTCCCCGCTTATGGTGAGTTTTGCATCCGGACCAGCTGTCCCGATGCCGACGTTTCCGGAAGTGAGTATAGATATTCGTTGAGCGGTAGCCCCAGCAGAATCATCGTTTATATAGAATGCTCCATTGCTGTCTACTTCTAAGCCATAACTTCTCGCCCCTCCCCCCGTACGGGTGATACGGAACTCGGGCGCGGTATTAGATAATTCGATGCCTATAGGACTAGTTATTGCTGAACCTGTAAATGACGGTCCCGTCGTCCCGATGCCGACGTTGCCGGTGCTTAAAATTCTCATTCTCTCACTACCACCTGTTTGAAAAATAGTAGCATTGGTTGTCGTCAATGTTCCATTGGTCCCATCTGCTTCAAGTTGGATAAAGCCAGCTCCCGATCCTAATCGCGTTACTCTTATGATTCCTCCGCCAGCAGCATCTACATGAAGGGTAGTGGCTGGACTCGTCGTTCCGATGCCGACGTTGCCGTTTCCTAATATTGTGACCTTTTCCGTTGGGTTTGCAGACGAATCTTTTGTGAAGAAACTCAATCTCGCTTCAGATGCATCACCCGCTGATGATACTATCCTTCCAAATCTTGTATATGGATTACCAACATTGAAAAAATCAAATATCAACCCGTCCCCATTTCCAACACCGTATGTCGGGGCAGAAATAGTTCCATAAGTTCCAACTTGCAATTTTCCACTTGGTGACACTGTCCCGATGCCGACGTTGCCGTTATTTAACAAAGTTATGGTATTCGTGTTGCCACTCCAAATGCTTGCATTTCCTCCAAAATCATTATTGAGATAAAGGTTCCCACTCGCAGCATTTAATACCATATTCCCAGCTGAATCGACGCGGATTGAACTCTTTTGTACGCCACCAAAAGTGAAATATTGTTCCGTTTGACTGCCGGCTGGATTTTCTAAGACAAGATGGGCGCTACTTGGACCGATACCGCCGTTAGTATAGCTTGTCTTTATTGGCCCCCCTACATTTACAGCTGGGTTCATCACATTTCCGGCGGGGTCGATGTAGTAATTCGTATTGTCCCGATCATAGTACATTTGCGCCTCTGCATTTCCGTTCACGTCGAGATTTGTGCCGGGGGAGGTTGTGCCAATACCAACGCTGCCGCCGCTTATTGTCATAGCGGGATCATGCCACACTCCACCATCATATGTAGAAAAGTTAAGTGTGGAAGCACCATTGCCAGCATTTGTTACCTGACTCCAAATCAAGCTCAGAGCACTCCCCTTACTCGGCTCCGCAGTAAAACCAATACCTGCCTTTGTACTGGTGCTCTGGTTGGTATTCACAACTCTCAAAAACGTCCCGCCTGCTAAACCAGTAGATGCATCAGCGCTCGAAATATCCAACTTCGCCCACGGACTCGCCGTTCCAATACCAACGCTGTATCCCATATTCGTGGTATACACATTCGAGCCGGAGAGCGTCCATGGTCCGCTACCGCCCGACACTGCGCTGTCTACATAGTTCTTCGTCGCGGCATCATTCGCATTAATCGGAGCGCCGACGTTTACAATGTTTCCATTCGCCACATCAAGCCGTCCTGCAGGAGTGGAGGTCCCGATGCCGACATTGCCACCAAGTGGATTCAACGAAATTGGATAGGAGTTACCTATGTTATTTGAGTCTTTTGCTTGAATCCAAGAAGAATATGGATTCGCTGAAAGACTTCCGAATTGTAAGGTCTCATTTGTTGTCCCATTATGAATTGTAAATATACCGTTCGTGTCTGCTGACAAACTCGGTGAACCGTTCGCACCTTTTACTTCAAGAGCGTTTACTGGTCCTGTCGTTCCAATACCGACGTTACCGTTATCTAAAATTGTTACCCTTTCATAATTTGTGCTATTACCGATTGCAATTCTTGAAGTTCCAGTATTACCAAAATACGAAACGCCGTTTGCACCCTGCATAAATGCGGCTCCATAGGAAGCGTTATCCCTAGCTCTTATATATCCACCAACCACATCTAATATCGTTCCTGGACTCGTCGTCCCGATGCCGACACTGCCGCTTGTGTCGATAAACAAACCCGTATTCCAAGTGCCAGCGGAAGTACCCATTGTCTGAAATTGCAAGGTGCTTCCATATGTAGTCACAGAACTCATATTACTTACAATCCTCGATTGATAAGCATTATAGTGATCATTTCTGCCAAATCCTAAAGCAATTTGCCTATTCGTTCCATGACCCGCACTCAAATACATGTTTGTTGTTAAAGTGTTATCTGTCCCCACCGAATACACTTCCAATGGAGATCCCGGCGCCGTCGTCCCGATCCCCACAGCTCCCGCAAACGTTGCCGAGTACGGCATCACGTTCGCCGCGGGGTCGATATAGTAGTTCGTATTGTCGCGGTCGTAGTACATCGGGGCGGATACGTTTCCGTTCACGTCGAGTTTCGCAGTGGGAGATACGCCGATACCAACGTTGCCGCCTACTTTGATACGTATTGCTTCACTGGCGCCTGCGCCTAAAGACAAATCATAAGAACTGCCGCTTGTTCCCGGTACTGTGTAAATCCGGGCAATATTTCCACCTCCAGGAGAATAGTCCAAATTCAAACCGGGAGAACCTAATGAGAAATTACTTGCTTGTCCATCAATTCTTAAAGAACCGCCCGCAACCTCAAACTTCTCGCTCGGATTTGTAATTCCTACCCCCACATACCCCGCATTCGAGTTGTAAATCGAGGTGGAGGAGGCAGTCCAGTAGCCGACGGTGGAACCGGAGCCGCCGGTAATTGAGGAATCAACGTAGGATTTTGTCGCGGCATCACTCGCACTGATCGGTGTTCCCACTCCCACGGGTTGGGAGAATCTTCCGCCTCCCACGACATCGAGTTTGTACGCGGGGGAGGTGGTGGCAATACCGACGTTGCCGTTTCCCTGAACAATCATGCGACTAGTCCAGTTATGACTAGCATCATTTGAATACAGCCCAACGTCCATTAATGGCTGAATCCCTCCAGAAACATCTCCCGCAATCCTAATACCAGCAGTTGTGGTATCCATACCAATTCCAGTCCACTGGTTACCACTCATATATGTTCCGATTATAATTTTATTATTGGCAACACTGGTACCAAAATCTAATTTTGACTGTGGTCCTGTAGTTCCAATGCCAACACTACCAGTTCCTCCGCCACTAGATAGAAAGGCAAAGTTGTTATTTGAATAAAATGATGGTGTACCAGCAACATAAAGAGCAAATTGATTAGTTCCATCACCTATTGCAAATTGATTTCCACTGTAACTAGGTACAGAACCTATTTGTAATTTATTATTTGGACTCGTCGTCCCGATGCCGACGTTGCCGCTTGCCCCTACAAACAAATCTGTTACCAGAGTATTTGGTGTGGTCGATATAGAATGTCCGATCGCGGTCCCCCAAGTATTAGAAGCAGAACCGGCGATAACATTAGCTCGAATATATCCTACAGCACCACCTTGGCTATCAAAACCAATCCTGTAAGCAGTGACATCGTTAGAATATAACGACAAAGCATTACTTGTCGTTGTGAAAGTTCCGCTACCTTCTATAAAAGCTGTACCATTAATATCTAATTTCGCCCCCGGTGCCGTCGTCCCGATTCCCACATTCCCCGCGAAGAGCGCGGAGTACGGCATGATGTTTGCCGCGGGGTCGATATAATACCCGCTGTTGCCTTGATCGTAGAAGGTGTCTGCGGAGAGGTTGTTTCTGAAGATACCGTTCCCCTTTACGTCGAGTTTGTCGGCGGGAGAGGAAGTCGCGATACCGACGTTGCCAGCTACGGTCGCTAAATATACATCTCTGGAAAATGTCGCAGTTCCCGCTGCCTGATTGAAATTAACATTACCATTAGAGGATATACGTGCGGCACCGCCAACATCAAGAACGTAATTAGCCGCATCTAGCTGTCCAATTCCTAACTTAGTTACTAAAGCGTTTCCATTCACCTCGAGTTTTTGCCCCGGACTTGTCGTCCCTATCCCCACATTCCCGCCGTTGTAATACACGCCGGTCGAAGTAGTGGTCCACTGACTTACGTTATTGGTAATCGAGGAATCGACGTACGATTTCGTCGCGGCATCGCCTGTGTTGATCGGCGTCCCCACTCCCACGGGCTGGGAGAATCTTCCGCCTCCCACGACATCGAGTTTGTACGCGGGGGAGGTGGTCGCGATGCCTACGTTGCCATTTCCTTTTACTACAAAATTAACCGTCCCCAAGCTGCCATCGACAGTGCCTCCTCGTACTCCGAAGTCCTGATTACCTGTATCGTTAGAACCCTGATACCAAACACCATTCTGAACTACAAAACCGAAAGCCGAAGTAATTGACGAACCGTTCTCCCATCTGATTGCGCTAGCATTATTAGCTAAAGTCGAAGCCGCATAAGCTAGATCCATTCCACCATTCACATCTAATTTACTTCTTGGTCCCGCTGTCCCGATGCCAAGATTGCCTATAGGTATTAATACATTTCCGGTGTTCAAAACCTTTAATCCCTCATTACTACCTGCTTCAATACCAATATAACTTCCAGCATTATAACCATTGAAATTAACCCGATAACGATTACTGCTATGAAGCAGACCAATATATTGAGAAGAGCCAGACGCGTCCCCGAGAGTTATATTTCCACCTCCCAAGCTTAATTTTTCTGCAGGCGCCGCCGTCCCGATTCCCACATTTCCTCCCGTCGTTGCGAGTGTCGAGGTGCCCGTAACGGTGAGTGTCGTAAAGCTCCCCGTGCTTCCCCCACCGCCCACGACGGAATCGACATACGACTTATTCGCCGCATCGCCGGTATTCACGGGAGTACCGACGTTCACGATGCGGTTGCTGTTCACATCAATCGCCGCCCCAGAGACCGCGTTCGCGACGACAAGCCCTGCAGTATTGGGGGTTGTGGTCGCAATACCAATTCTTCCCGTATTTAAAATCACTAACGCAGGATTTGAATAAGTTGTTCCTCCTGCCGCGGTTGATGGAGTTATATCAAAACCGTTATATACCGCATTCTGTCCACCGACTCTCCAGTTATATGTGGTTCCTGCAGTGTTCACCATTTCAAAACCCATATTACCGTTTGTGCCAGTCAAACGAAGATTTCCTCCGCCACCTGGGGAACCTTTTATTTCCAATAGATTAGCGGGGGTTATAGTCCCAATGCCGACGTTGCCTGTTCTTTTTAGGGTTAATACGTCTGCCAAACCATTTCCCAGATCATCTCTTGATACAAAATCTAAATCAAAACCCGAATTGCTACCGACTTCGTTATTTACTCCTCTCGCTATCCATCTTAAAATCCCGTTTGTGTTAAAAAGTTCATAACCCGTTCCGTTGATTGTCCCTTCTATAGCAATGTTTCCGCCAGAAACATACAACTTTTCTGTTGGGCTCGCCGTCCCGACCCCCAGCAAACCACTGAAGTACCCATTACCCTGCACGGAAAGTGCTTGCGGTAGACCGTTCTGGGACGAAGTCGCGATTCCCACGCTCGCGGGAAACGCGAAGTTGCCGTTCCCCTGCAAGCTCCCGAACACGCCCGAAGAAACATTTGCGGAAGAAATGCTCCCCGAAAGGTTTCCTACGAACGAGCTTGAAGAATAGAGATTTCCCGAAAATCGCGCATCGCCGCCGTTCACCATGAAGAGCGCGGAAGGGTTCGTAGGCGAAGACCCCACTCCGAAATAGCCGTTATTCATCACAAACGCGCGGCGGGCACTGTTTTGCGCATCATAAAATTCAAGCCAGCCCCACGGCGTGATGTCCATCACGTAGCTTGCGGGATAGAGACTGTATCCGGAACAGCCGCTCGCGCCGCAAGCCGAAGCAATGTTTCTGAGGTTTACGCCCGGAGGCGTCGAGCTTGAAGCGATTGTGAAAATCTTACTGAATGTCCCTCCCGGCGGGGTGTTGAAGTTCGTGCCGAGGTTAAGATTGTTCGTGCCGAAGCCGAGGTTGCCGCTCGGGTCAACCGAGATCATCCCCGACCCGCTCCCCGGCGTCTGCCCGGCGGTAGGACCGGTGAACGCAAGAGAAATGGAAATAGAAAACAATCCCGTTATGAGGAAGAGGATAGCGAAAGTTAATAATCTAGTACTTTTCATGGAATGCCAAAATTCAAATGCCAAATGTCAAATCAATACATTAATGACCAAATGTCAAACACGTTTTGTCTGCGCTTTTTTAATAATGGATGAAAATATCAAAGTGAACTCGTGCGCTTCCTTCCAAAGAAATCTGCATCCGTCTTTCTTTTCAGGGACTGCCTTTGCAATCATGCGAAGCCAATGAAGCGTCTCTTTTGATTCTTTTTTGCAGATGCCGATCTTGTGCACGAAATCTTTTTTTGACTCCGCACCGTCGGCTTCCATATAGTTGGCGCCAATACTTGTACCGGAGCGTACGATCTGATTGATAAGGGGCATAATAATAGGCGTCATGGGAAGTGTTTTTACAAACTCGATAATGGCTTCTCCAAATATCTGGGTACGTTCTTCGAGGTCGTATCTTTTGTCATTTGGATTTTGTGCTTGGTTTGGCATTTGGCATTTGTAATTTGGATTTTTATTCCCTAATTCCTAATTCCCGTTAGGGAATCACCACCACGGTTCCTTGTATTTTCCCGGAAGAAGGGCAGTGGTCCCTGCACTCGAAGACAAAGGTGCCGGTGCCCGTTGTTTGGAAACTGATCTGTTTCGTCTCTCCTTTCTTCACGAGCGTATAGAGCCCCGTGTAGGGCATCGAGAAATCATAGTCGCCGTCCGCCGCCGTGAGATTGATCGTCACGAGATTTTTATTTTTCACGGTAATCGAGGCGGGATCGAATCCTTTTGCCGCGACCGTCATATCGAAGATGCCGAGCGTCTGCGGCACGTTCGGCGCGGCGGGCGCTTCATGGACGGGCGGAGTCAAAGTCGCGTCCTTCGGCACTTCGGGAGAAAAGACCGGCGTCGTGGTCGCCGCGGGAGGATTGTTTTGAGTCCCCGTTTCTTCTCCGGGAGCCACCCGTTCTTTCTTCAGGAACAACCCTATCGCTATGCCAACCAAAACGACGATCGCAAGCGCAACCACGATGATAGTCTGCTTTTTTGTCATCCTTGTTTTATTATAGCAGAAGAACGAGCAGGGAATGTAGTGGTAATGGGCATTTGGGACGTTCGGGAGAGTATTTGTGGGAATCCGGGAGCTTCAGGCGCGAAACACCGCGCCCGTCTTTTCTTTTCCCTCGCCTCGCCACTCGCTTTTCCACATTTTTCCTCCGTTTTCTTCATTTTTCTCCCTCCAATCTCCCATTTCTTCCAAACCCTCATGTCCTCAAAAAATCACATATGTGATTTTTTGAGGACATCTCTCTCCCCTTCTTATTAATCACGCGAGATGAAAATGCCTTTTCAATTCCCTGTCTCCTTCCAATACGTCAATCAACATTACTTTGCAATAACTATGAAGATTGTTCGTCACCACGAACTTCCAGAATTCCTCGGACATTTTATAAGGCGCTATCCACACGCTTTTCTGTAACTGATAAAAGTCGGATTCTTTAAGCGCGCGAAGAAGCACGAAACGTTTTGCATTCTCTTTTACGGGCACATCAAAACTAATTAGCCGCCATTTCCCGTCCCACTTCGTTCTTGACTCGTCAATCTTTTTTCTCTTTCGATAACGGGAGAAAAAAAGAATGCCTTTCGGGGTAAGTTTATATGCGTCGCCGCTTTTTGAAATGAGATCACGCACCTGGAGACGCTGGAGGCTCTGACGAAGATATTTCTTTCGATCGTGTCGCGCGAGGAGTTCTTCTACCACCGCACACCCCACTGCATTCACGGCACCGAAAAGCTCGCATATTTCTCTCACGTGCCGCTGTGCACCGCCGGAGGTTTTTGCCATATTCCCATTATAGCATGCACAGTGTCCTCAAAAAATCACATATGTGATTTTTTGAGGACTGCTCGGGCATTTCTAAAACCTAAAAGCGGGGGCTGAAACTTACTTCTTGTCCCCCGTTTCCTGCTTCCTGCCTCCTGATTCCCGGTCCTGATTCCCTGTTCTCTGATTTCTAGCCCCCCGTTTTATTCCCTTTCCACGCCGCGGAGATAATCGTTGATGTTCAATACCGCCTTCACCGCGTCCCCCGCCGAGATATTGTTTTGCTTATAGAGCACGTCCGTCGCGTCCCCCGCCGCCCAGATTCCCGGAACCGAGGCGCGCTGGGTCTTGTGGTCGATAACTACTTCCCCTCTTTCGTTCAAAGCGACGAGGCCTTTCAAGAGGTCGCCGTTCGGGATAATACCGATCTCAACGAACACTCCCTGCACCGCGAGCGTTTTACGCTCGCTCGAAGCGAGATCCTCGTATTCCAAACCCGCTACCGATTCTTCGCCCACAATCCGTTTTGTTTCCGCGTTTAAAAGTACGGTTACCTTCGGCGAGGCCTTAATGCGCTCCTGGGTGACCGCGTCTCCTTTCAAACTGTCGCGATGATGCAGAAGATATATTGTATTCGCATACGGAATAAGATCCTCAACCGCTTCGAGTCCCGCATTCCCGCCGCCCACTACCGCCACGTCCATTCCTCCGAAAAGCGGCGCGTCGCACGTCGAGCAATACACCACTCCTTTCCCTTCAAGTTCTTTTTCGCCGGGCACGGCGAGTTTCCGTCTCCGCGATCCCGCGGTGAGAAGCACGGTTTTTGCCTCGAACGTCTTCCCGTTCCTGGTAGTCGCCTTGAACGCCGGAGTATCTCCGGGAATGCGCTCTATCTTTTCCACGAAATCCCCTTCCACGATATCAATGCCCTCGTGGTGCGATTTCAAGTGCTGCTCCATTTTTTGTCCGAGCTCGAATCCCGATATTTCCACTTCCCCGATCCAGTTGCCGATCTTGTCGGACACGAGCGACTGCCCGCCGAACGTGTCGGTAATGATCACGGTCTTTATTTTTTTTCTCGCCGAGTAGATGCCGGCGGATACGCCCGCAGGACCGCCGCCGATGATTATAAGATCGTACATGTGACTGAGTATAAAAAAATAAAACGCTTACACGTGCGTTTATTCTCCTCTTTTTCCAAGAAGTTTGCAAATATCCGGGCGGTTGCGGACGACTTAGTTGTCGTCGCCGCCGTTCTCCCCTTCGTCCTCAACCAAAACCAAAGGAACCTTGCAGGTAGGGCACTCTCCCGGATCAACGTCGGTGTATCCGCAATCGGGGCATTGATACATATAATTCCGCACTATTTTGCTTTATAGACGGCCTTTTAGTGTCAAATAATTTTTAATTTTTATTTTTGATTCTCAAGAGGCTCGGCTTCCTGCTGGAGGCCGAGCCTCCAAAAAATTACCAATTTCCTGCGGAGGCCGAGCCTCCGCATCAAAGATTATTAATGTATTCCCAACTTCCTCGCGATTCCCGAGCGGTTAAACCCAACGAATATTTCCCCGTCGATATCGACGACCGGAACCCCCATCTGGTGCGACTTATGGGCCATTTCTTCCCGCGCCCGCGGGTCGATCGCAACGTCTTTCTCCTGATACTCGACGCGGTGTTTCCTTAGAAACTCTTTGAGCATCCGGCAGTATACGCAATTGGGAGTGGAGTAGACAATGATCATAAAACAAAATCCTAATATCTAATTTCTAAATCCTAAATAATGACCAAAATACGAAATCCGAATGACCAAAACGTTTTTTGAATTTTATATTTTGGTAACTGGGATTTGTTTAGAATTTAGGATTTGGTGCTTAGGATTTTAGTCAGAGTTTCCTCCCGACAGATTCCACAACGAGAAGATAATCGCAAGCGCTCCTACGAGCAGGTTGTTCCAGGATACGAGATTTAAGGAGGAGAACCCGAGAATCCACGGGGAGAGAATGAGCCATACCCCCAACCCCAGAATTATCCAATGATTCCAACGCATGAACATATTATACCACAAATCACCAATGAATCTGCGGCAATCCATCCGTTATTTTACGGATATCGTAAGTTCCGCATTCAACGCGTCAGCAAGCTTATATAAGAAAGATATCGTTGGATTGTAGTCTCCTGATTCGAAACGCGAAATGGCCGATTGTTTTGTGCCGATGAGATTTGCGAGTTCTTTCTGGGTTATCCCTTTCTGCGTCCTTTTGCGGATTATCAACTTTATAACCCTAAACTGAGGTTCAAGCGCTTCGTACATTTTCTTCGTTTCTTTGTCCTGCAGTATTTTCTTTTTTACCGTTCCATAATTCTTCATATTTTTATATATAACATATACGTTATATCAATGTCAAACGTTTTTTTTGTGCGACACGGAGTTCTCGAAGCGGGATTCTGGAACCTTTCTTCACAAAACCGTGAAGCAAAACCGCCGTTCGTTTATGAAATATATAGAAAATCCTGACTTCCTGTTCTCCCCTTACCCGAAGCTCAAATATACCGTCTTTGATTTTCTTTGCGTGAGGCATTATGAGATGTTCTCCAAACGTTTCGAGAAGATCAACCGTTCTTAATGTCTTCACGAGTGTTTTTTTCTCTAGAGAAAAGAGGAATTGTTCCACCGAATCGTCCGCGATTTTTACTTTCATACGATTATTATCCCGCGTTGAAAAAGATTCTTTCCATCACGTTATCCACAAAATTATCGAGGCTCGGCCTCGATATATTGAAGAAAATCGAATCAGCCACGGCCTCGATAGATTGTTCGCGAAAAAAAGAAGCCCGGCTTCCTTCAGGAAGGCCGGACTTCTCTTGTGTCTTTATCTGCGGAAAGAGCGAACTCGTTCCTGATGACACTGGCGGCAGAGCAGTTTGTCCAAGCGGGACGGATCCGGTTCGAAGGGAAGCTCCGTTATCGGAGTTCCGCACTTCGCACACTGCCAATCTCCCTTGTACATCTGGCGCTGAAAGCCACCGCCTCTATTCTCATCAAAACTCATGCTGGTCTTTGTATTTGTTCTTCGACTCTTTATTTTACGTACCTGAACCAGACACAACTTGGGTTTCACGCCTTCGCGTCGATTCGTAAGTAGTCCTGTAACGATATTATTTCGCTTTCTGAAGCGCGGCGTCGATCGCCGACTTCACTTGTTCGAGCGGCATCGCGCCGTTGATTGTCGATTTCGATCCGTCCGGTGCAATCACCACGGAGTACGGCGTTCCCTGCGCCCCGGAATTTACGGCGTCTTCCGACTGCGCCTGGATGGTATCTTTGCCGTAGTCGCCCGAGAGACACGTATTGAAGTCGTTCACGTTGATGCCTATCTTCTGGGCGATCTTCGGAAGCTCTGATCCATCAAGCCCGTTATTGGAGGGAGTGATTTCGAACACCGTATCGATATATTGCCAGAACGCGTCGTTCCCTCCGAGCTTCGCGGCGCACTCGGCCGCCTGCGCTTCCTTGGGAGCTTTGGAGTGCAACTGCGGAAGCGGGAAATTTCTGAAGATCCACGCAACTTTTCCCTCGTAGAGCGCCATCGCCGATCGCATCGTCTGATGGAACTGCTTGCAAAACGGACACTCAAGATCGGAAAATTCCACGATCTTCACCGGCGCATTGGGATCGCCGAAAATATGGTCGGCCGCCGATACCGGTTTCACGTTTATAGCGGAACCGATCCCCAAGGGTTGCTCCTTTTGAGATCCTTCGTTCGGCGAAGGGTTTTTTGCCGGGCTACCCTGCTTCCCCGCATTGTAAACAAGCGCGACGCCTATAATAAGTGCCGCGGCAACGATGGAAACAGGGAGAATGTAGTCCTGACGGCTTTTTCCCTGCTTTGCGTTCGTTTTCTCTTCCATAAGGGCTGATTTGATAAAAGCGTAGTGTACCGCTAGGATAAAGTCAACCCCGCACCTTTGGAGGATTGTATACTTACTAATGTGATTCTGGATACACTTTCAAAAACAAAAGAAATAATTCCCCGGCCCACTCGGGGTAAAACACGGAACGAGCCGTTATCCTCCAAAGGTGCGGGGTCAAGCCCCTACTATTGTACATAATCATACCTATGTACTTTGTTTATATACTGAAAAGCTCCCAAAACGGCACACTCTATATTGGGTTTACAGAAAATATCACACGAAGGCTGCGGGAACACAATGACGGCATTTCACCCTCAACAAAACGCTACATTCCCTGGAAATTGGTCTATTGCGAGATTTACAGCAATAGGGAGGATGCAAAGGAAAGAGAGAAAAAAATAAAACAGTTTGGAAAAGTGTATACTCAATTAAAACGGAGGATATCCCGCAGCCTAAAGTCGTAAAAAGGTGCGGGGTCAAGCTCTGTAAAGTTATGCTCCAGCTCAAGAAAATAATTTTGCTTCTTAGCGATGTCGTCTTTTTCTACGCAGCGCTTCTCTCGGCGCTCGTGCTCCGCTATGGCATCCGGAACTATCAGGGATACGCGGGCGAGCACTTCGTTTCATTCTTTTTCGTGCTTGTGGTGTGGCTCCTCATGCTTGCCGCATCGAACCTGTATGATCTCCGCGTATTAAAGAACGATCTGCGGTTTCTCCGCACCTTCCTCGTTGCCGATTGTACGACAATCGTGGTCGCGCTCATCCTTTTTTACACATTCCCGTTCGGCATCGCCCCGAAAACGAACCTTATCTTTTTTGCGGCGACACTTACCGTATGGGGGCTTCTTTCCCGCTATGCGTTCAACGCGATCGTAGCCCGAAGCGCCCCGCAACGCGTTTTCGTACTGGGAGAATCGAAGGGAATCTCGGATCTCGTGCACTATCTCGAAACAAACCCGCAGCTCGGCTATCGCATCGCCGTCTGGGAACGAAGAGCGCTCGGGGAAAGCGGCTGGCGCGATCTCCCGGAACGAATCGCGGCGGAACGCGCGACCATGCTCGTCATCCCCTCTGATCTCAAAAAAGATCCTCACGCGAACGACACCATCTACTCATGCATCCTCCGCGAAGTGCAGGTGCGCGATATCCCTTCGTTTTATGAGGACGTGATGGGCCTTACCCCTCTTGCGGAACTCGGCGCCGGCTGGTTCCTCGAGGAACTCGCCGAGGAACGTCCGCTCTATAACGCGGTGAAGTCTGTGTTCGACACCTTGTTCGCGCTCGTGCTATTCCTTTTTCTCCTTCCCATCATGATCTTTATCTGGGTTCTCATCCGTATCGACTCGCGCGGTCCCGCGATATACAAACAAGTCCGCGTAGGAAAAAACGGGAGGCGTTTTACGCTCTATAAATTCAGGACGATGCGCATGGATGCGGAAAAAGAAGGAGCGCAGTGGGCCCACGTGAATGATCCGCGCGCAACGAAAATCGGAGCGCTACTCCGCATCTCGCATCTCGACGAGTTTCCCCAACTTATGAATATCGTGAAGGGGGACATTTCTTTCGTGGGGCCCCGACCGGAACGGCCCGAATTCGTCGAGGTTTTGAAAACGACGATCCCCTACTACGAGATTCGGCTCGTCGTGAAACCGGGTCTCACGGGATGGGCGCAGATCAACTACCGCGCGAACGTGAACACGGAGGAGGCGTACCGGAAACTCGAATATGATATCTTTTACATCAGGCGGCGAGGATTCATATTCGACGTTCTCATCGTTCTAAAAACGCTGAAGACGATATTCGCAACACCTAAGTAACGAAAAATCCTAAACCCAAAATCCTAAATTCTAAATAAGCCCCAATGTCCAAAATCAAAAATTCAAAACCCGCGTTTTGGTCATTAGGGTTTCCGATTTCGGTCATTATTTAGGATTTAGGTATTAGAATTTAGAATTTGAATTTTCATGATTCCAAAAATTAAATCTTTCCTCTTCGAAAATAAAACCGAGAAGCAGATGTTTTTCAAAAACACCTTCTGGCTTGCAAGCGGTACGGTGGCGAGCAGAACCATCCGGGCGTTCATGATTATTTATGCGGCGCGCATCCTGGGCACTGAAGGATACGGCATCTTTTCTTACGCGCTTTCCCTCGCGGCATTCTTTACCATATTCTCCGATATCGGCCTCTCGGGGCTTCTCACGCGCGAGCTGGTACAAAAGCCGGAGGATGCCCGACGTTATCTCGCGACGACGCTTCGCATTAAATTCGCGTTCATCATCTTCGGCATCGCATTCACGCTCTTCGTAGCGC
Organism: bacterium; assembly: GCA_021814165.1. Lineage (GTDB taxonomy): Bacteria > Patescibacteriota > Minisyncoccia > UBA6257 > GWB1-50-10 > JAKAHD01. The sequence continues at coordinate 1,789 of JAKAIX010000005.1, read as the reverse complement.
CGTGGTTTATCAAGGTTGATATGGTGAGGCCGCTTCTCCCCATCGTCGCGCTTCTTCTCGCGTTCGATAGCATGCGCGTTTTTATTTTCGCAATCACCCGATCGCAGAACAGAATGGAGGTTGAATCGGGGTTAAGCGTACTAACCGACATATTCATTACCATATTCGGATTCGTCGCTCTTTTTCTTCTGCCAAACGCGCAATGGCTTGCAACCGCATACACCGCGGGGAGCGGCGCAGGACTTCTTACGGCTTTTTTTGTCATCCGGAGAAGTATCGGCAGTTTTTTCAAAGGATTCGACAGATCGCTCGTAAAACCGATTTTGTCTTCGGCATGGCCGTTCGCCGTCATGGGACTTCTCGGCGGATTTATGATAAATATCGACACCATCATCATCGGGTGGTTCAGGAGCGCGAGCGAACTCGGCCTTTACGGGGCGGTACAGCGCCCGATCCAGCTTCTCTACATGCTCCCCGGCTTCGTAAACACGAGCTTGTTTCCGTTCTTGAGTAAATTCGCGCATGAGAAAAGGAACGACCGCACAAAGATCGTTCTCGAGCATGCCGTAAGAGGGGTAACCGCGGTCGCGTTGCCCCTCACGATCGGTGGAATCATCGTCGGGACTCCCTTTATACGGCTCCTTTTCGGCGCGGAATATCTTGCGGGTACTTTTACTTTTCAGCTTCTTCTTCTCACGCTCGTCCCTATCTTCGCGGGCAACATGATCGGAAACGCTGTCTTCGCATACGACCAACAAAGGATATTTCTCATCAGCGTCGGATTGGGCGCATCCTCAAACGTCATACTCGATCTCCTTCTTATCCCTCCCTACGGCATCGCCGGGTCCGCGGTCGCGACCATTATTGCGCAGGTTCTTACAAACGGATACGTGTATTGGAAATTCAAGAAAACCGTTTCCGTTTCGGTGATCAGTTCCCTCGGTAAAATCGTTCTTGCTTCGCTATGCATGGGAATTACCGTATTCGGAGTGATGCAGGCCGGATGGGCGGTAATTCCGACTATCATCCTCGGCGCCGCCGTATATGCAGCCCTTCTCTTTATATTGAAAGAGCCTCTTCTTAAAACGGTGGGAATCTACAGAAAACGAAACGGCGAGTGAGAGAGACGGCGAGAAAATAAGACCGGTTCATTGTTATAATGAACCGGTTTGAAACTTTTACTACTGCCTGCTTGCTCCGTAGGAGAGTATGTAGGCGACATATCCTCCTGAACCCTGCTTCGTCGGGATAATCTTTTCTTTTTTTATTTCAAGAAGGTTTCCCATGAAAGGCGTCGGGGGTGCCGAGAAGTGGACCACACACCAGACTCCGTCTTTGTCGGCTATCTCGGCTGTTACAATCCCCCGCGCCCTTACTTCCGGAGAGAAGAAAAAGAGAACCTCATACGCACCGTTATTTTTCCCTCGCCTTCCAAAAATAAAATTTACAAGAAGGAGTAGGGACGGCTTTTTTGCAGATCTCTCTTGTAAAAAATCAATAAGCGACGTTTCTTCAGCGATTATGCCGATTAAGAGAATTAAAACAACAAATCCACCAAGCACGAGAGAGAAACCAATCCACTTATTCGCCGAGAAACCAAGAAGATCTCCTATCTCCACTATCTTTCCAGAGATCATCGAAATTCCATACGCTACAAGGACAATCGGAATTGAAATACCAAATCCAGAGCGGAAAAGCGCGAATATGCTTATTCCTTTCAACTTCTTAAAAAACTTTCCCAATTTTCTATCCTCCGAAAAATTAATAAATTGTTTTAAAGCAGCGGAAA
>JAKAIX010000004.1 GCA_021814165.1 bacterium | reverse complement strand
TGTCTATATCTCGAATATCGTGAAACGCCGCCCTCCGGGAAATCGCGATCCGTTTCCCGAAGAGCTCGACGCCTATAAACCATATCTCGCGCGGGAGATAGAAATTCTGGGTCCGAAGATTATCGTACCCCTGGGGAGGTTTTCGATGAATTACTTCCTTCCGGATGCAAAAATATCAAAGGATCACGGAAGAGTGTTTCGTCTTAAGGGGATGCGGCTCATCATGCCGCTCTACCATCCCGCCGCGGCACTTCGTTCCACATCGGTGCTTCAGGAACTTGAAAAGGATTTTGCAAAACTTAAGGTAGTCGTCGAAAAAGCGGACGAGCTTCTTACCGCAGAGGGAAAGACGACAGAAGAAGCGGGAGAAGAGAAAAAACAGGAGACGTTGCTATAAAAAACGTGAAGGTTGCACCGAGAATAAATTCCCTTTAAGCGAGAACCTTGTTTCGGTGAGCGATCTTTCGGTGCAATATCTTCATTCCTTCCGTGACTTGCATCCACGCGAAGCTCCAGAGCCATACCAGGGCTATAAAAGAAAGGGGAATGGGAGACATCAGGAATCCGAAGAACGCGAATCCGCTCGCGACAAGCTGCGTTAGGGTTGTCGCAATAATCACCTGCTTCGAGGGGAAGAATTTGTACCACCGTTCTTTAGTGTGCGCCACGTAAATCAGGAGATGTCCGGAAACGGTGAGTTTCAAAAAATACATGGTTTGTATGGTACCCCAGTCGAGATGAAAGACGTTAAACGCAAGTATAAAAAGAAAGATGCTGTTCGTAATTCCCACCAGACCGTAAAGCGAGCTTAAAATAAAACGTTCGCGAACCTGCAGCGTATTCGGTCTCGATGCGGCTTTTACCCGGTTGAACGCGAGCGAGATGATGGGAATGTCGTTCAAAAGCGCGATCAGAATGAGTTGTATCGGCGTAAGAGGGTAGGTTTTATAAAAAATTCCGAGAATAACGACGGTGACAATGAGGCGAAAACTTTCCGAGATTCGGTAGATTGAGTAGCTATACAACCGCGCGAATATTTTTCTCGCTTCGATCAATGCATCCTGTATCACGGTAATTCCTTTCCCGAGAAGCACGATGTCGGCTGCACTCTTCAGCGCATCTACCGCGTTCTGGACGGCAATGCCGACGTGAGCTTCTTTGACGGCGGGAAGATCGTTCACGCCGTCGCCCGTGACCGCCACGATATAACCGTTGTGTTCGGCGAGTTTCACGATCTCGTGTTTATCACCCGGGAGAATTTGCGAAAAAGCGCTTATGCCGTCGAACCGGGGTTTGCTGATGAAATTCCAATCAGCATGCTGCTCCCCGAGCACCTCCCCCTTAAGTCCGAGATCCTCGGAAATTCGCTTTGAAATGGCGTTGTTATCGCCCGTAAGCATTTTGACTCCAATGCCGTTTTTCTCGAGGAACAAGATAACGTCTTTCGCCTCTTCGCGTAGGGGATCGGAGAGAAAAAGAAGTCCGATAAACCGCATGCCCCGTTCCTCGATTTTATTTTGGGCAACCGCAACCCCGATTGCGCGATATCCTCCATCGGCCGCGCGTGCGATATCGGCGTCAATTTGTGATTTCACCCCAGGGTCAAGCGAGGAGAGCTGTTGTATGACCTGGGGGGCGCCTACCGAAACAAGCGTTTTCTCCGTTCCCCATTCGACGAACGCGGAAGATCGTTTCCGTTCGGAGTCCGCGGGAATAAATCGCGATACCGAGAAATCGACGCGTGCGTGCAGTGCTTCCGCTTCCGCAAGGATAGCCTGCTCAATCGGACTTTTTGAGTCTTTGTGAGAGGCAAACGAAGCGAAACGGATCACTTCTTCGGGCGACGCGCCGGAATAAGCAAGTATTTTCTCGACGGTAATCTTATTCTGCGTGAGAGTTCCCGTCTTGTCCGTGAGAAGCAGATTTACATTCGCGAGATCCTCGAGTGCGGAGAGACGTCTCACGATCGCCTGTTTGCGAGCGAGTTCGAGCGCACCTACGCTGATAATAAGCGTCATGACGGTGGGCAGACTTATCGGGATGCCGGCGATTACGAGACTCAAATCAAGGAGCAGGAGATCTTGAAAAGGAACATGCTCGAAGAAAAATACAGCCGTAAGAAGAAGAACCCCCGCGATGCTCGCCGTCATAAGAAACCTCGTGATGGTCAGAATGTCCTTCTCAAGAATACTCCGCCTCGAAGATCGCTCCACGAGCATGATAGTTTTGCCGAAATATGTTCTCGCCCCGGTTGCGGTGATCTCCGCATGTGCAATGCCGGTCGCAATGAACGAACCGGAAAACACCTTATCTCCCTTTCGTTTTTCTTTGGGAAGCGATTCTCCCGTGAGTGTCGATTCGTTCAAGGAGCAATTTTCGGCGTCGACGAGTTGAGCGTCGGCGGGAACGACATCGCCCACGCCGAGCTCTATAAGATCGCCGGGGACAAGCAATCTCGCATTGATCGATCGCCACGTTCCATCGCGGAGCGTTTTGACCTCCATCGCGAGGCTGTTTTTCAGTTCTTGGATGGCGTGATCAGCCTTCCGTTCCTGAAAGAATCCCACGGCGAAATTGAGCGCCACAAGGAAAAGAATAAACCAGAAATCGAATGTTTTTCCCGAGAAAAGAGAAAGAAACGCCGCCGCGAGAAGCATAAGCGCGATAGGGGAAAGGAACCATTTAATGACTTTCGTTATGGTTCCTCCTTTTTTTTCGGGTATTTCATTCGGGCCGTAGGCGGCGAATTTTTGCTCGGCTGCTGCAGTGGAAAGTCCTGAATAGAGCATATAAATAAAAAGAGAGAGGTTGTTTCAATAATACCCCCTTTTTGAAATCGTGCCCACCCGGGATTATAGTGAGACGACTATGAATGATTCCGAATCAACCGCGCAGCCTTACTTGAACGAACAGCAATGGAAAGCGGTGAGAACGACCGAGGGACCGCTTCTCGTAATTGCGGGACCGGGATCCGGAAAAACGCGGGTTATCGAATATCGCGTACTCCATCTCATCGGGCAAGGGATAGCGCCAAAGCAGATTCTTCTCCTTACATTCACGAGAAAGGCGGCGCAAGAAATGCTTTCCCGTGCTGCCGCACATGACGAGCGGGCGAGCCACGTACACGGAGGAACGTTCCACTCGTTCGCCTATAAACTCGTGAACGAATTTAAAGAGCGATTGGGATTTTCCGGCTCGCTTACCGTGCTCGATGAGAAGGATGCCGAAGAGGCGCTCCAGAAGCTTGTGGGACGTTTGGGGCTCGGGGACGGGGACACGGCGTTTCCCAAAAAACATACGCTCCGCGCAATCCTGAGCGAGACGATCAACAAAGACAAAACAATCACGGAAGTAATCGAGTATTCTTACGAACATCTCCTGTCGCATACAAAAACAATAGAACGTCTTGAAGAGGCGTACGCCGTCTACAAACGCGAAGCGGGATACCTTGATTTCGACGATCTGCTCCGCTTGGCAGTCCAGTTGCTCCGTGATGAAGAAGTAGCGCGTATGGTGGGATCGCGCTACCGGTACGTCATGGTCGACGAGTATCAGGATACGAACCGACTTCAGGGAGAAATCGCGTATCTTCTTGCGCGTGCGCACGGGAATATTATGGTGGTGGGAGATGATGCGCAGAGCATCTATGGATTCCGCGGCGCGTATCACGAGAATATCATGCAGTTTCCGAAATTATTTCCCGGCTGTGTCACCGTGCTTCTCGAGAAGAATTACAGAAGCGTTCAAGCCGTTTTGAACCTCGGGAACGCCATCCTGGAAACGATGCCGAAGAAGTTCAAAAAAACACTCGTCGCGGCGCGCGGAGAGACGGGCGTCAAACCGCAGATGGCATATTTCGGAGATGCGGAAGAAGAAGCCCATTGGATAAGAAGCCGTATTCAATATTTGGAAAAGAAAGGAACGCCGCTTTCGCGCCAGGCGGTGCTCTTCCGGTCCTCGTATATTTCGATTCCACTTCAAGCGGAGCTTACGAAACAGGGAGTTCCCTACGAGGTTTTCGGGGGGCTGAAATTTTACGAAATGGCGCATGTGAAGGACATGCTTTCATATCTGAAGATTCTTGCGAACGATAAAGATGAACTGAGTTGGAACAGGATTTTGCTTCTTATTCCCGGCGTGGGGCCAAAAACCGCGGATGCCGTTTGGAATTATGTAAAGATCAATGGCGGTGCGGTATCCGATTCGGAATGGAAAAAGTATCCGGACGGCGTGCGAGCGCTCTTTGAGGCATTATATTCGGCAGAGGGAGAATCAAAAGCACCGCAAGATCGCTTTGATACCCTTCTCGCATACTACGTTCCCGTCCTCAAGCAGAAATTCGATGATTGGCCCTCGCGCAGGAATGACCTGGAGATACTCCGCGAGGTCGCCGGATACTATGATAATCTTCAGTTGTTCCTTTCCGACTGCGCGATCGAGCCGCCCGAGCGGCGGCAAAAAAGAAAAGAAGGAGCGCTCACACTCTCCACGATTCATTCGGCAAAGGGACTCGAATGGGATTCGGTATACCTCTTGGGCGCGATTGACGGCGTGCTTCCTTCGAAGATGGCGTTCGATTCCGAAGAGGAACTCGAAGAAGAACAACGACTCCTTTACGTCGCGGTGACGCGCGCAAAAAACGATCTTGCTCTTTCATTCCATCTGGAAAGCGGACATGGGAGTTTTTCACTTCACCGGTTGTCACGTTTTCTTGAGGAAAAAGAAGTGTTCGCCGCGCTTGAGCATAAGGATTATTCGGAACGTCGCGCGCGCGAGCGGGCAGTTTGGGACGAGGGGACTGATGGCATAGACGATAATGAAGAGGAAATCGAGTATGAGTAGATCGAGGTTGACAGTTCGAAACTCCGGCCTATAATACTTAAAAAGTTAAACAACCTTTTAAGTATCTGCTTTATGCTTTCTTCCTCGACCATAACCAAGCTCAAGAAAAATCTCGATACGCAAGACGGTACATTTCTAAAAATGTTCCAAGCCCTTGGAGATCCGGTGCGATTCGGCATTCTGGAGCTCCTCAGCAAGGAGAGATCCCTCTGCGTGACAGAAATCGCAAGGATATTCAACGTATCGGTTCCTGCCGCGTCGTACCAATTAAAACTTCTCGAGTCGAGCGGCATTCTGAAGCTTAAACGGATGGGGCAGATGAAGTGTTATGTTGTCGCGACGGAAAATAAGGAAGTAAAATCGATTCTACAACTTCTTGCAAAAGGTCGAACGATGCATATTCCACGATAACAAAGTATGGCAAACGTTACTATTTATACCACGCCGAGTTGTGTGTTTTGCAAGATGACAAAAGCGTTTTTCGCCGCGAATAACGTTCAGTACGCCGAGAAAAACGTTGCAACCGATCTTGAGGCGCGCAAGGCAATGGTTGAAAAATCGGGTCAGCTCGGGGTACCGGTCATCGATATCGACGGAGCGATTACCGTCGGATTCGACAAAGATCGGCTCTCTGAACTGCTTCATATATAGTCTCGACTTTATTTTATCGAGCATCAGACACTTAAAACCCCCGGATGAAAGTATCCGGGGTTTTGTGTGTATGATGGTTTGCCCGACGCAGAGAGGATATAGTACAATAAACGTTGTTCTGCAGTTGAAGCCATATTCGCGTAATCCATGAAGAGAACACAACGAATCATCTTATTTTTTAAGAAGCCATGGAGGGCTGTTTTTTTGGGAATTGCGGTTTTGATCGTGGTTCTTTTGGCGATTCAAAGTCACGGGGACGGCGTTCGCGAATTCGTACAGGTAGCGCGCGGCACCATTACCCAAGAAGTTGTCGCGACAGGACAGATTGTGCCCGAGAAAGATGTCGACCTCGCGTTTCAGACGGCAGGCACTATCGCGCGTGCGTATGTGAAAGTGGGCGACAGAGTGGATATCGGTACGCCGCTTCTCTCCCTGGATGATACGGAACTCCGGGCGCAACTCGCGCAGGCAAATGCGGCGGTGGATTCCGCAAAAGCGAACCTTGATCTTTTGAAACAAGGAGCAAAGGCGGAAGACGTACGCGTCTCCGAAGCCAAGGTTGCGGAAGCCGAAGGGACGCTTGCGAGCGCAAAAAGAAATGCGGTAAGTACCATCCAGGCGGCGGTTGCGAGCGCCGATGATGCAGTGTATAACCGCGCCGATCAGCTCTTCACGAACGCGGCGACGAACCCGCAGCTCGTATTTTCTTTGAGCGACACGCAACTTGCCGGGGATGTGCAGTCGGAACGGCTTGTCGTACAGGGAGCACTCATTCCTTGGGAAACATCCGTACGAGCACTCACCGATGGAAACGATCTTCATGCGGCAATCGGGACGGCGGGCGACGTATTAGGAAAAGTGCAGCAAATACTTTCCGATCTCACGCTCGCCTTGAGTAAAACCGCGGCGAATTCCTCGTTTTCTCAAGCTACGATCGACGGGTGGAAAACCGTCATTGCGACGGCGCGCACGAACGTGAGTGCCGCCATCACCGACATAGCGTCCGTGCGGGGAACGCTCGTAGCTGCGGAGACGGGCCTTGCTGTTTCCAAGGATCAGCTCGCGCTTAAGAAAGCGTCCGCGACGCCGGAGGAGATCGCGGCGCAGGAAGCGGAAGTGGGGCAAGCGCAGGCGAAAGTCGCGCTTATCCGGGCGCAGATGGACAAGATGATACTCCGTTCTCCCCTGAAGGGGATCGTGACGCGCCAGGACGGCAAGATCGGCCAATCGGTCTTTTCGACGACAGGTTTGACTTCGCTCGTTTCCATCATCGGGGAGGACAGCCTGGAAATAGAGACGAATGTTCCGGAAGTTGATATCGCGAAACTGCAGATAGGGAACGCCGTGCGGTTTACTTTAGATGCGCTTCCGGGAGAGCGTTTTACGGGGCGGGTCATTTCGATAGATCCCGCGGAAACGGTGGTAAACGGCGTCTCGAATTACAAAGTAAAAGTGGCGTTCGATACGATGGATCCCCGGTTCAAGAGCGGGCTTACGGCGGATTTAAGGATAGAGACGGTAAGGAGAGAAAACGTGCTCCTCTTGCCGCAATACGCGATTATTGAGAATCCTTCGGGAACATTCGTAAGACAGTTTGTAAACGATAAAGAGGTGGAACTGCCAATAACGCTTGGTATTCGCGGGAAAGACGGGAATGTGGAAGTCGTTTCCGGTCTTCAGGAAGGAGATAAAGTAATTAACGTCGGATCGAAACCGAAGAATTAAAGAATTATGGCGCGCATCGAGTTTTGGATTTTTCTAATCCTGGGATTTGTAGTTGCATATGTGGGGTTCGCCCACGCGCACGGCGGGTACTAACCCGCTTTTCTTTTTTGCTCCCGGTTATTGTCTTGGAGCGCGAGCCCTTCTATCTCGAGCCATGTGAGGAATCCCTCGGGGATCGAGCCTTGAAAAGGCACGAATATTTTGACCCAGCCGTCTATTCTGTGGATTTGGGGATTCAAGCTGCGCTCTTTCCCGACCTGGCGTATGCCTTCGAGAAAGCGAGCCGCGCGTTTTTCCCGTACGTATCCGAGAAACGAATTTTTGCTTGTCTCAAAATAACCGTGTCGTTCTCCCCATGCGGGTTTTCCTTTCACGTCTGGCGGCTGTGCGGCGATTGCGGGGAGGTTCCCGGGAAGCCGATCACCGTATTTGAGTTTATCTCTCTGAATGTAGACGATATTTCCCATGCGGCTTCTCTTAACGTTCTTTCCCGATCTTAAGTAAGCATACGACGTTTCCATGCTTTCTTTCTGTTTCAAAACGGCTTTTTCGAGGTGGTGTTTCGAGACGAATTCCTGAGAGAGGGGAATCTCCGATTCGCGTATTATCGCTTGCCGTATCACTTCCTTCGCGGAAGGAAGATTCGACCAGTCCACGCGTACAGAGCGGAGCATGTCCCCCAGAATTTCGGAGCACTGTTCCGCATCGAGCAGTCGGTTGATTTTAAAAAGGTTGATCTTCGTCTTGTCAAAAAAGTCCTCTTTCGTGTGCGAGAGCCATTCGCCGCGTTCGATGATGTCGGCAAAAAGCGCGGCGCCGAGGAGCTGTTTTTTTTCCGATCCCTCAAGCTCCCTGAAAAACCCCGCCTTATCGAGACTCTCGTGAAGAACCAGCGTGGGGCCGGCGTTCATCGCCCGAGATTCCTTTTCAAGCGATATTTTTTTCTCGTACCGATCGCGTTCTCCGTCGGATATTGAGACAATAAGCCCTTTCTTGAGGGATTCTTTCGGAATCTCATCCTCCTTTCCTTGCTCAAAAAGAACAAGATTCGAATTGTCGAGTGTAAAACCAGCTTTTCGGAGGATCATTTTCTGGATTTCATAATTCAGGCCGTGCGGTTCTTCAAGAACGGTTTCTCCCGTTGCCTCGTCATAACGCACAAGACCCGGAAAGAGAAATTCTTTGTAATGAGCGAGCATCTCCGCCTTGAGCGTGCTTCTCAACTCCGTTTCGTGGGAGTACTTCCCAAGTTCCTTATCGTTTTTGAGCCATGCACCGCGGTATAAGGGATCGATGATGTTTCCCTTCAGCCCGCCGAGGAGGTGGTAGGGCATCTCCTCTTCGGGGGTGTATATATTGTTGGGGTCGGCTTCGAATTTTTTTCTGATTTCCTCCTGAACCTTATTGAACACTACTACGTCGAGCACGGCATCTGTGGCCTCCTCGTATTTCCCGGGTTTCGTTCCGCCCAAAACTTCTTCCTGCCGTTCGGGGTTGTTGTTTGGTTCGTATGATCCTTCCCTCATTCTTTTATTGTAACGGTTAGAAGGAAAAAAGGAAGCAATATCGAGAAGGATTGGCGTATGTACGCCGGTGTCTTATAATAAGAAGTGAAAGAAAGGTCGTGTAGATTCGTTTTCATATGCAGGCACTTCTCCAAAACAATTTAGTATTTTTATTGATCATCCTCTGGACCTTGCCGTGGAAAGGGGTGGCGCTTTGGAAATCGGCGCGCCTTGGCGAGAGATGGTGGTTCGTAGCGCTTTTGGTAATCAATACCATCGGAATTCTCGAAATACTCTATATTTTCATCTTCTCGAAGCGCGCGGAGCGAGAAAAAACTCCGGAAATCTCATCATAACATTGCGATGGCGAACGGCGCGCGGAGGAGAAATATTTTTCATCCTAATAGCGATGAGCCTTTTAAATTGAGCCGTTCGAAGATAGAACTTTTTACCGAGTGTCCGCGCTGCTTCTATCTCGATCGCCGACTCGGTGTGGGACGCCCTCCGGGATTCCCTTTTACGTTAAACTCCGCGGTCGATGCGCTTTTGAAAAAAGAATTCGACGTGCATCGCGCTCAAGGAACTTCACACCCGCTTATGAAGGCGTACGGTGTGGATGCGGTTCCTTTTCCGCACGAGATGATGGATGAATGGAGAGAAAATTTCAAAGGGGTTCAATATTACCACGAGTCCACGGGATTCATCGTGACGGGCGCAGTGGATGACATCTGGGTGAATCGCAATCAGGAACTTATCGTAGTGGATTACAAGGCGACTTCGACCGCGAGTGAAATTACGCTTGAGGCGGAGTATCGGCAGGCCTACAAGCGGCAGATGGAAATCTATCAATGGCTCTTGAGAAAAAATGGTTTTAAGGTTTCGGACACCGGCTATTTCGTCTACGCGAACGGCGACAAAGACAAGGAGGCGTTTGACGGAAAATTGGAGTTTAACGTGGTGATTCTCTCATATACGGGGAACGACGCGTGGATCGAGCCCGCGCTTCACGAAATCAAGGCGTGTCTTGAGGGCGAGATGCCGAATCCCAATCCGGAGTGCGAGTATTGCGCCTACCGGAAAACCGCGAGAACATACGAAGGATAATATAAAACTCTCTGTACTTTTATTTATGCTCACAGATGATCTAAAAAAACTTATAGAAGGCGATGTGATATCCGATAAGGCGACGCTTTCGAAATATGACAGCGATTACTCGATTTTCCGGGTGGAGCCGAAGGTCGTGGTATTTCCGAAAGACAGAAAAGATGTGGAAAATCTCGTTTCTTATGCCGTGGAGAAAAGAAAGAACGGCGAGGAGATATCTCTCACCGGCCGTTCTGCGGGGACGGATATGTCGGGAGGGCCTCTGAACGATTCCGTGATCGTCGAGTTCACGAAATATTTTAATCATATCAGGGAGATCGGAGATGATTATGCAATTGTCGAGCCGGGCGTCTACTTTCGCGATCTTGAGCGTGAGCTCGACAAGAAAAACCTCCTTTTCCCTTCCTGTCCCGCTTCGAAAGATTTATGCGCGATGGGAGGAATTGTAAACAACAACTCCGGAGGCGAAAAGACGCTTGAGTACGGAAAGACGGAAAAGTATGTTGAGGAAGTAACGATCGTTCTTGCCGACGGGAAAGAACACGTCTTGAAACCGCTTTCTGAAAACGAATTGCAGGTGAAACTCAGAGAGCAGGATTTCGAGAGTGATATATATAGGAAGCTCTACAAACTTATAAAGGATAACTACGACGTGATTCAAGCGGCGAAGCCGAAGGTCTCGAAAAATTCCGCCGGATACTATTTGTGGAACGTGTGCCCGCCTCCTGCATGCGCAGGCATGGCGCAGGCAGGGGATAAAAAAACATTCGATATTACGAAACTCATCGTGGGATCGCAGGGAACGCTCGGACTCCTTACGTCCGCGAAGGTAAAACTTCTTAGGAAGAAACGGTACTCGGGGCTTCTTGTGGTGTTCTCGAAAACGCTTGGCCCGATACCGGGACTTGTGGAAGATATTTTGAAATTCCATCCGGAGAGCATCGAGTCGTATGACGACAAGACGCTGAAACTCGCCATGAGATTTTTGCCGTCTCTTCTAAAATTAATGAAAGGGAGCGCGATAAAGCTTCTTTTTCAATTCCTCCCGGAACTTCGGATGGTGGTGCAAAGAGGAGTTCCGCAGATGATACTTCTTATTTCGTTCGCTTCGGATAATGAGACGAAACTTAAAGATGATATGAATAGCGCCATGGGAGTAGTGCGGAATTATCCCGTCGGGGCGCGTGTCATAAAAACCGAAGAGGGGGCCCAGAAATACTGGACGATACGGAGACAAAGTTTTAATCTTCTTCATAGTCACGTTAAGGGAATGTATGCGGCGCCGTTTATCGACGATATTGTGGTCGATCCAAAATATATGCCGGAGCTTCTGCCGCAGGTAAATGCGATCCTCGACAAGTATAAGGATAAGTTAATCTACACCATAGCGGGGCATCCCGGGAACGGCAACTTCCACATCATTCCGCTCGTGCGTTTGAATGACGAAGCAACAAGAATGATAATCCCGAAAGTAACGGAAGAGGTATATAAGCTGGTTTTTAAATATGGCGGGTCAATTACCGCGGAACACAACGACGGCCTGATCCGCACGCCGTATCTTGAGGAGATGTACGGGAAAAAGATTATTTCGCTTTTCGAAGAAGTAAAAGATATTTTCGATCCTCTTCGCGTCTTCAATCCTCGGAAGAAAGTAGGGGGAACATTTGAGTATGCGATGGAACACATGCGAAAAGAGTAAGTTGATACTTTCTTCCTCTCGGTCAGCAAAACGTTCCGCTCGATTTGCCTTCTCCTCGCTCATCCTCGGAAATTGAGGGGTTCTACAACTCAACCTTACGGGATTCGGACAGCGTAGAACCTCCTCATTTCCTTCGTCTTCGCTCGGGAAGGCATACATCTTGCTTCACGATGCTTCCTCAAGGAAGAAAGTATCGTCTTTGTGGGAGAATTGTTTTATTGTATGTATAAGTTACATTAACGAAGTGTCTTATTTCGAGATAGTAAAAGAAGATTCGAAAACGCACGCGAGAGCGGGAATCCTGAAAACACCGCATGGGGAAGTGAAAACACCTTCCTATGTGGTGGTGGGTACTGACGCCGCGGTAAGATGCGTGCCGCCCGAAGAACTTCCGCGCACGAAAACACAACTTATCATCGCAAATACCTATCATCTTTGGAGAACGCTCGGCAAGAAGTTGGAGGCGTTCGAAGGACTACACAAAAGGATGAGATGGGACGGCCCTTTAATGACCGACAGCGGGGGATTCCAAGTATTCAGTTTCGGATTTGGGAGAGAGCATGGCATGGGGAAGATGGGGAAAGCATTTCCGGGAAGAAAACTATCTTCTGGAACCGGGCGTTCTTCGTCTCCAGCGGACGAAGCCGCCCTGCGCTCTCACCCCGGTGAGTCCGACAAAAATCGGACACCAAGCTCACCGGGGTTCCGAGAGCTTCCATCAGATAGTTTTCTTCCCGGGAGTAGAGAAAATTTGGTGAGAGTAACTGATGATGGTGTTTATTTTTTAACCGAGGACGGGGAACAGTATTTGGATGCCGAGACATCTATTCATATTCAGGAAAAACTGGGTGCGGATATCATCGTGGCGTTTGACGAACCCACTTCGCCTTTGCACGATCACGCCTATACCGAAGAATCGCTTGCGCGGACGCACAGATGGGCGATCCGATCACTCAAGGCGCGCACAAGGAAAGATCAGATGATGTACGGTGTGGTACAAGGAGGAGCGTTTGAAAATTTAAGGAAAGAGAGTGCGGCATTCATCGGAGGACAACCTTTTGAAGGGTTTGCGATCGGCGGATCGTACGGCGAGTCAATGGGCGCGCCGCGGGAGCAGATGATCTCCGTCTTGAGGTGGAGTACCCCATACCTTCCGAAGGAGAAGCCGCGGCATCTTTTGGGAATCGGACGAATCGAAGACGTGTTCGATGCGGTCGAACTCGGCATGGATACGTTCGATTGCGTGATTCCGACGAGGGAGGCACGGCACGGGTCCTTATGGACCGCAAGGGGCCGATTTGACGTACGGAAAGGCGCTTTTGAGGAAAGTAAAAAACCAATTGAGGAAGGATGCGGGTGTATCGCGTGCGGAGAGAAAAAGATCACGCGGGGAGAGCTTCGCGAACTCTTCAAATCAAAAAACATGGAGGCGGGCCATCTCGCCACCGCGCATAACATCTATTTTTTCAATAATCTCCTTGAGCGGATAAGGAAATCGATTCTCGAAAATGCATTTTCCGAGTTCAAAGAAAAATTCCTTTTGAATATTGCCTAGTTTCATTACAATAAAACCAATGAAGTACGCAGTTATCGTGTTATTAATTCTTGGCGTTGGAATCGTTGGAGGAATCCTGGTTTTTGGAGAGAGAAATCAGGTGATCACGGTGCCGAGCGCCGGATTAGATAAAACCGTATTGTCCTCCTCTTCCGTGCTCGCGGAGGAAAATGTTTCGAGTTTTCCGTCAAGTACAATTGCGGTGACCTCGACCGCCGCCGCCACAACAACTCTCGCGGTTCCGACAAGCATGACAATCGAGAAGGTTGTGCCTGCGGCATTTTCTGTGGAGCTCTCCGATCTCACCCCCTCCCAGGGAGAGACGGTGCTCGTGGACGTTTCCGGAAATCCGAAAAATCCGAAAGTGTTTTACGACGGAAAAAGTATCCCCGTGTTCCCATACCAAAACGGGTTGCGGGCGCTGATTCCGGTTGGAGCACACGAGTCGATCGGGACGCATACGGTACGCGTGACGGGCGACGGTAATCCCGAATATTCAAAGTCCCTATCGGTGAAGAAGGGAAATTTCCCCGTCGTCGACCTCGGTATTCCCGAAAAGATGGGAACGACCACCCCCTCCCAGCTTGTGCAGGACCTCTCGAAAGAAAACGCCGAGCTGAACGCGATCGTGGCGCTTGTAACCCCCGAAGTATTTTTCACGCGCGGTTTCGGCCTTCCGCTTGCCGATAATACGCGTCTCGGATCGGTTTTCGGCGAGATCCGAAAAACGGGGGATCAGACGATCACTCATCTCGGCGTTGATTTCCGCGGCGCGGAAGGGAGCAAGGTTGCGGCAATGAACGATGGCATAGTGGAAAAAGCGGAGAATACGGCGCTCTACGGGAATATGGTTATTATTGATCACGGAGAAGGGATTTTCTCGATGTATCTTCACCTAAAGACGATTCTGACCGCGAAGGGAGCGAAGGTGAAACGGGGACAGGTCATCGGCACCCTGGGACAGACGGGATATGCGACGGGGCCGCACCTCCATCTTTCGGTGAAAATAAACG
Organism: bacterium; assembly: GCA_021814165.1. GTDB lineage: Bacteria > Patescibacteriota > Minisyncoccia > UBA6257 > GWB1-50-10 > JAKAHD01. Next base: position 31,497 of record JAKAIX010000004.1, on the reverse strand, counting down.
GCGTCTCGGTGGATCCGATTAAGTTCGTGGAAGCGTTTAAGTAAGAGGGAAAGAATTGAGGGCGAAGTTGATTGTTTATTATTTGTGAGATACACTCTTAGGGATGTTTTCACGGAAAAAGGCAGGAATATTACTTATTATCGTTATCGCGCTCTCGCTTTGCGCTGCGGTGTTCGATTACGAACCCGTATGGCAGACGGTAAGCTCGTTTCGTCCGTGGAATCTCGGACTTGATCTCGCGGGCGGAAGTTTGCTTACCTATGAGATCGATCTCTCGAAAATCACCCCCGCCGACAGGGATTCGGTGGTATCCGGGATGCGCGACGTGATCGAAAAGCGCGTGAATCTGTTCGGCGTGAGCGAACCGAAGGTATATACCGAGACGAGCGGCGACGCTTCGCGGCTCGCGGTGGAGCTTGCAGGGATTAAGGACGTGAATAAAGCCATCCAGGAAATCGGCGCGACGCCTTTTCTTGACTTCAGGGAAATGGAAGTTACGGGAACGAGCACGGCGAACTTTATCCCCACCGAACTGAACGGACGGTACGTGCAAAGCGCGCAGGTGGCGTTTAACCAGACGACGCGCGCGCCTGAAATAGATTTTTCCCTGAATAACGAAGGCGCGACGCTGTTCCAGGATCTTACGAAGCGATTAGTCGGAAAACCGCTTTGTATCTTTATCGACGGCAACTTCATTATTCCCGATAACCCGAACGACAGTTGTCCTACCGTGCAGACCGAAATCTCCGGAGGGAAGGCGGTAATTTCGGGAAATTTCACGCTTGATCGGGTGCGGCAGATCGTGGAACGTTTCAATGCGGGAGCGCTTCCTGCGCCTATCTCGCTTGTAAATCAGCAAACGGTGAGCGCCGACTTCGGAAGAGATGCGTTGAATCGCGCGATTACGGCGGGCATTATCGGCACTCTCGCCGTGATGCTCTTCATGATCGCATATTATAAGAAACTGGGGTTATTCGCCGCCGCGGCGCTTGCGATGTATGTTGCCTTGACGCTTGCGATTTTCAAGATATTACCGGTTACCATGACACTTTCCGGAATCGCAGGATTTATTCTCTCGATCGGCATGGCGGTCGACGCAAACGTGCTCGTGTTTGAGCGTACGAAAGAGGAGTTACAGAAGGGATTGAGTCATGTTTCCGCGATCGAGGAGGGTTTCAAGAGGGCGTGGACTTCGATCCGCGATTCGAACATCTCGACGATGATAACCGCCGCGGTGCTCTATTATCTTACCTCGAGTTTCGTCCGCGGCTTCGCGCTGACGTTATTTATCGGCGTGGTAGTGAGTATGTTTTCCGCAATCACGATTACCCGCACCATGCTTCGTGTTTCCATGAGTCGGGATGACAGAAAACAAGCGCGGACCCAACCGCAGTAACGCATATGAAAATCCAAAATCTGGACATAATAAAGAACAAAAGCTATTTCCTCGGGTTTTCGGGAACTCTCGTCGCTTTCAGTATCGTACTTGTCCTCGTGCTTGGTTTGAAAGCGGGGATCGATCTTCAGGGAGGAACGCAGTGGCGGATCGCGTTCCAAAAGACCGACGTCACCGAGAGCGGGATACAATCCATAGTGCAGCAAGCAAGCAAGAATACCGAGGTGATAGTAAAGAAAGAGGATGACGGAAGTTTTCTTATACGCACTCACACTATGGGTAACGACGAGCATCAGGCGAACGTGCAGGCGCTTCGAACCGCTTTCGGAGAGTTTGAAGAAAGAAACTTCTCGAGCATCGGACCCGCGATCGGCGCGGAGCTGAAACGAAACGCGATGTGGGCAATCGCCGCGGTCCTCTTCGGCATCTCGCTCTATATCGCGTGGGCATTCCGGAAGGTCTCGGAACCGGTAAAGTCGTGGAAGTACGGTCTCGTTACGCTCGTCACGCTTTTTCATGACGTGATGATTCCGACGGGGCTTCTCGCGGTCTTGGGCGCATGGAAGGGGATTGAAATGGATACGAATTTCATTGTGGCGCTCCTCGTAGTGATGGGTTTCTCCGTGCATGACACGATCGTTGTGTTTGACCGTATCCGTGAGAACTTGATTCGGGAGCGGGGGAAGAAAACTCCTCTCGGCGATATCATAAACTACAGCGTAAAGGAGACTTTCGCGCGGTCGGTTAACACTTCATTCACGCTTATCCTCGTGCTTTGCGCGCTCCTTGTATTCGGCCCTTCCTCCCTGTTTTACTTCATTCTCACCATTCTCGTCGGCACGATATTCGGAACCTACTCCTCGATCTTTGTGGCAAGTCCGCTTTTGCACCTCTGGCAGAAGAAATAAGAGGTCACCTGGGGGGGGAGTGTATTTAAGGAGTAAACCTCCCCCGGAGAGGGGGGTTGACCCCATTTCCGAATTATGCTAGAATCTTTTTAAAGTATGAAAGAGACAAAGATAAACGAATTTATCGATGACCTCCTCTCGGATTTCTCTCCGAAACAGCGCCGGGTAGTGGTCGGCCGTTTCGGTCTTAAGAACGGCGAAGTGATGACGTTACAGGCAATCGGCGACGAGCTTAAAATCACGAGAGAACGGGTGCGTCAGATCGAGGAGCAGGCGGTAAAGAAGCTCCGGGAGAAGGTAAAGGCCTCGGCCGCGCATATTCTTGAGGCCGCGGTAAAGCACCTGAAGTCCGTGGGAGATATCCGACGCGACGATCTTTTTATTCAAGATCTTCTCTTCGCACTTAAAATCGATTCGTCGGTGAAATATGCGGAAGAAAAGCTGCGGTTTATTCTTTCTGTCGCCGGCGTGCCTTCGCACGCAAAGGAAGATGAGAAATACGCCGCATACTGGTATTCCGATGAGAAGGCAAAAACAAAGTTTCTTGATTTCGTAAAGGAAGTGACGAATTTTTTGAAGACGGGGAAGAAACAGGAACTGATCGACAAAAAACTCTATCTTATGCACTGTAAGGATCTCATCTCCTGTCATCTTCTGTCGATTCCTAAGCACTTCGGAGTGAACGTATTCGGCGATTTCGGACTCGCAACGTGGCCGGAGATTGCGCCGAAAACCATCCGTGACAAAGTGTATCTCGTCTTGAAGAAACACGAGAAACCGCTTCATTTCGAAGATATCGCTAAATACATCAACCGCTACGGGCTCGATAAAAAATCCGCGCACATACAGACCGTTCATAACGAACTCATCAAAGACAAACGTTTCGTACTCGTGGGACGCGGTGTGTACGCGCTTCGGGAGAACGGGTTCGAGGCGGGTACGGTGCGGGAAGTGATCGCCCGGCTTCTTACGGCGCACGGGGCGCTTCACTCGACGGAAGTGGTGAATCTTGTGAACCAACAGCGCTTTTTGAAGGAAAATACGATTCTCTTGAATCTTCAGAATCGCAAGTATTTCAAGCGGCTTGACGACGGGCGCTATAAGATAAGGGAAGCGTAACGACGATGCCACGGGTTCATCCCGTGGTTTTTTTATGAGGACATCCTGGGCTTCTCTTCTCTCAAAAACGCGTTACAATAAAGAGATAGATGTTTGATCATTTGGCGCGGGAAATAGGGACTTTTTTTGAAGAGCTCTTCGGTAAGGAAGAGACGTGGGTTATTCTCTTTTTCATGGCTATAGGAGGCGCATTCGTCATTCCGTATTTCGGATTATGGGACGCGATCCTCTATTTCCTGAAAAGTACCTGGTGGCTGTGGGTATTTCTCATCATCGCACCGATTGCGAACGGGACGTGGCTCCACTGGAGGCAGGAAGTATTCATGCATGATATCAGATGGGTAGTTCTCGAACTTCGTATGCCGCGGCATGTCGAGAAAAGCCCCCAGGCGATGGAGCAAGTATTCGCCGCAATCCACACATTCCGAAACACCGCGAACGACCTTGAGGAAAAATACAAAGACGGAGAAGTAACGCGCTGGTTTGCGTTCGAGATGGTGTCCTTTGAAGGCGAAACCCACTTTTACGTGCGGACGTATGCGCGCTTGAAAGGTCTCGTCGAGGCGGCGTTTTTCTCGTACTATCCGGATCTCGATATCGTTGAGGTACCTGATTTTATGGACAAGATTCCCGAGAGCGTTCGTGACGTGTACGAGAAGGGATTAGACATGTGGGGCAGCGAGATGCTGCTCGTGAAAGACGAATATTATCCGGTGAAAACCTATGTAGACTTCGAAAGCGAAGCCGACGAAAAGAAGTTCGACCCGATCTCAACTTTCCTTGAAGTATTTGCAAAACTCTCGAAGGGAGAAATAGTGGGAGTTCAAATACTCGCTGCCCCCGCAGGATCCGAAGAATGGGCGGAGAAATGGGAAGAGGCGGTAAAGAAAATGAGGGAGCCGGAAACGAAGAAGAAAAAATTCATGACGCCCCAGGGAGAAGAACAGGAATTCGAGTCGTTCATCATGCGTTCACCCGGGCAGACGGATGTCTTGAAGGCGATTGAAAAAAACCTCTCGAAACCCGCATTCGATACTATCATTCGTTTCGTCTATCTTTCTCCCAAATCGACGTTCTATGACAGCTTCCCGCGAAGAGGAATCGTAGGGTCGTTCAATCAGTACGGGGCGCTCGATTTGAACTCGTTTATCCAGAATTACTCATTAAGTACCCGTACGAGAATTTGGAACAAACCCTACGTGTTCCCGAGGACGCGCGGCGAATATCGAAAGGCGCGGCTTCTTTACATGTATCGGCATCGCACCATTCCTCCGGAGACGATTATGGGACGCGTCATGACGTCGTATTTCTTCAACTGGAACAAGCCCTCGCGTTGGCTCAAGATGAATACCGAATGCCTCGCTTCGCTCTTTCATGTTCCTACCACGAACGTTTTGACCGAACCGCACCTTCGTCACCTGGAGAGCAAGAAAACGGGACCGCCGGCGGGTCTCGCGATTTTCGGAGGCGAAGAAGAAGTGGAGCGATACAAATAAGCGCTATGAGTTCATTTTTTTCCGCTATCGGTGATTTTTTCACCAACTTCCCGTGGGAAGGCCTCTTCTCGGTTGCACGGGTGGTGTTCATCGTTCTCGATGTCCTTCTCTTTATTGCGTTTTGTCTTGCACTCTGGAAAGGATGGGGGTTTCGCCCCGACCTTGAGATGAATTTCCGGGGGAGAATTAAGGAAGGAGAAAAGAAAAAAGCATTTCCGGTCGATCGCGTGCGGGTAAAAGGTTATTGGGAAAAGATAAAGAAGGATGCGGAGAGCGCTCCGCCCCACTCGATGAAACTCGGAGTAATCGCCGCAGACAACCTTGTCGATTCTGTACTGCAGACCATCGGGCTTCCTGGGGAACATATGGCCGATCGTCTTCAGGGCCTCGACCTCGAGGAGCTTGAGACGCTTGAGGATCTTTGGAGAGCGCATAAGATACGGAACCAACTCGTGCATACCCCGGGATTCGAAATTTCGGAAAAAGAGGGGAGAACAATGCTTGATACGTACGAAGCGTTTTTGAAAGAATTGGGAGCACTCGGGTAGTCGTTAATTTTCAATTATCAATTTCCAATTTTCAGTGAATTACAAATTTAAAAATTTTCAAAACCTTACATTTATTGAAAATTGATCATTGAACATTGTAAATTATTACACCTATGCCTCGCGCATCAAAAATACAAATCATCAAATATGCTCCTCCTCCGCCGGAGCTTCCGATCTACGGGCAGGTTGATCCGAAGGACGTGTCGTTCATCGGGAGAACCAACTACGTCGCTGCGCTTGAACGGAAGAATTTCATTTTCGGCATCAAGCGCGTTGACAGGAGAAGACACGCCTACATTATCGGGAAGAGCGGCGTCGGAAAATCGAAACTTTTGGAGCTTTTCACCCGTCAGGACATCGCGTACGGCCACGGACTTTGCCTTATTGACCCGCACGGCGAGACGATCGACGACATTATTCCCTTTATTCCCAAAGAGCGCATCGATGACGTGTGCATTATCGATCCCTCCGACATCAGCTACCCCGTCTCGTTCAATCCGCTCGCGAACATCGATCCCTCCTTCAAGCATCAGCTTACGCAAGGTCTTATCGAGGTTATGGAGAAACAATTCGGCGCAAACTGGACTCCGCGTCTGGAACACGTATTCCGCTTTACTTGCCTCGCGCTTCTCGATTATCCGCATGCCACTATGCGCGGCATGATCTCAATGCTCACCGATCGGAACTACCGCCAGAAGGTGGTGGAATATATCGAGGACGACATGGTGAAGCGTTTCTGGGCAATCGAGTTCGCCGACTGGTCGGAGAAGTTCGATACGGAAGCAATAATCCCGCTTGTGAACAAGCTCGGACAGTTTCTTTCGGACCCGATGCTTCGGAACATCTTCGGGCAGAAGGAAAATAAGGTAAAACTCGAGGAACTGATGCAGGAGAAGAAAATTATTCTCATCAATCTTTCGAAGGGAAAAATCGGAGAGGAGAACTCGAGTTTCTTCGGCTCAATGTTTATCACGAAGATTAAGCAGGCGGGTATGGCACGCGCGTCGCTGCCGAGTTCCGAACGTCACGATTATTATGTATACGTAGACGAGTTCCAAAATCTCGTGACCGATACGTTTGAAAATCTTTTGTCGGAGGCGCGCAAATACGGACTGTGTCTTACGGTGGCGCACCAGTATGTGGGGCAACTCTTGCCGAAAGTACAAGCGGCCGTTTTGGGAAATACAGGTACGATAATCATCTTCCGCGTAGGCGGTGAAGATGCCGTGAAGCTAAAACCGGAGATGGCTCCCGTGTTTGACATCAAAGACATGATTAACCTCGGCATGGGTGAGATTTACATCAAGATGACGATCGACGGCGAGACCTACGATCCGTTTTCCGCAGAAACCCTGAAGGTGCTCCCTCCGAACCATCAGTCGTACAGGGAAGAAATTATCGCGCGCTCTCGCGAGAAATACTCTATCTCCGCGGATGCGGCAAAGCGGCTTATTGCGGAGGAGGAAGAGGGAATCTTCCGAAGCGCCCAGGAGAAGGCGGCAATAACCGGTAAGCCGCAAGCGGCCGCCGGGAACGATACGCCGGAGCCGCTTATCTAGTGTGAATTTTCAATTTCCAATGATCAATTTTCAATAAATGTAAGGTTTTGAAAATTTTTAAATTTGTAATTCACTGAAAATTGGAAATTGATAATTGGAAAATTTTATTCAAAGGTCGTTAAAAACATCAAAGTTATGGTTCTCATTTATACCACTTGTAAAAATGAGGAAGAGGGGAAAAAACTTGCGAAGCTGATTATCGAGCATCACATGGCTTCCTGCGTGAACGTATGGCCGATCCAATCAACGTACCGCTGGGAGGGAGAAATTAAGGAGGACCAAGAAGCCGGGGTTCTCATCAAGACGCTTGAATCAAAACTGCAGCCGATTGAAGATTTTATCATGCAAAACCACGCCTATGTTACGCCCTTCATCGGAGCTATTGACGTGCGTCGCATCAATCACGCCTATAAAGAGTGGATGTCTGAGGTGGTCCGGTAGTTGCATTTTTTGGAAGTTGTGATATAATATAATCAAAGAAATGCCCCTCTGGCTCGTTATCGTACTGGCGCTCATCATTATTTACACGGTCTACTCGATCGTGAAAGGGCTTACGCTTACATTCAGGTGCAGAAGGCTTTTGAGGCGCCATCGCATGCTCTTAGGCGAGAAGGTGGAAGAGCTTGAGGAAGACAGCGACTCGGGTGACTCGGGAGGATTGTAAAGAGAAAGAAAAGGTTGCTTCTTTCGTAAGAAAGAGCGGAGTTTGCGCAGTGATATTCGGTCCCCGTCGGGAGCCGTTTTTGTTTTCCAATATGCCTTTCCGTCTCAAGAGGTTATAATGGCTTTATATAACATATGATGGCGTCCTGTAATATTTGTAGGAAGGATTTTGAGATTCAACCCGACGACACGATCTTCTATGAAAAGATCGGCGTATCCGTCCCGCGATCGTGTCCTCTGTGCCGTGCGCGGCACCGGCTCGCGTTCAGGAATGAGCGGTCGTTTTACAAAAGGAAGTGCGATCGGTGCGGGAAGGAAGGCGTCTCGATGTACAGTCCGAGTAAACCGTTCAGGGTGTGGTGTCACGACTGCTGGTTCTCGGATGCGTGGGACGCGAAGGATTTCGGGATCTCTTATAATCCTTCGAGATCATTTTTGGAACAGCTCGGTGCGCTTTTGAACGCTGTGCCGAAGGTCGGTCTGATGTACGAGCGGAGCGTAAATTCCGAGTATGTGAACATCTCGGCCGACAACAAGAACTGCTACATGATTATCGAGTCCTCGAATAACGAGGACTGCACCCACTGCTACTGGATTCAGGAATGCCGTAATTGCACGGACGTTTCGTTTGCCTCGAAGACGGAACTTTCGTACGAGAGCGACGACTGTTATAACTCCTACAAACTTTTTTACAGCAAAGGATGCCACGATTCCCATGACGGATATTTTCTCCTCGACTGTCGCGGGTGCTCCGATTGTATCGGATGCGTGAACTTGAGAAACAAACAATATCACGTGTTCAATAAATCGCTCTCGCGAGAAGAGTACGAAACATTCAAGAAAGAGGCGCGTCTCGACACGTGGAGCGGAAGGGAAGCGATGCGAAAACGATTCGAAGAGTTTGCCGCGACGCAACCGAGGAGGTTCGGCGAGGTATATAACGCTCCGAACTCCTCGGGAAACTACATCAAAGACGCGAAAAACTGTCGTTCGTGCTTCCATTGCTACGATTCCGAGGATTGTACATACGGGGTGCACGTGTGGCGGAATGCGAAGGATTGCATGGACTGCGATACGGCGGGGAGAGGAGCCGAACTTATCTATAACTCGATCAACGCGGGCATCGACACCTCCCATTACATAAGCTGTGCGGTGTGTTGGTCGTGCAGTTTTATGGAATACTCATCGTATTGCTTCAATTCGAATCACTGTTTTGGGTGTGTAGGACTGAGAAAGAAGGATTATTGCATTCTCAATAAGCAGTATTCCAAGGAGGAATATGAGGAGAAAAGGCAGGAAATCATTACGGACATGAAGCGGGACGGGATATACGGTACATTCTTCCCCGCGGGAATGAGTGCCTTCGGCTACAACGAAAGTGCCGCGCAGGATCAGTTTCCTCTTTCGAAAGAAGAAACGCTTGCGCTCGGATTCTCGTGGGAAGGTACCCCGCGCGGGACATACGGAAAGGAGTCTGTTTCTTGGGATACGGTTCCCGATTCGATCAAGGACATTCGAATCGACGTGCCGAAGGAAATTTTCGTATGCACCGCATGCAAAAAAAATTTTCGGATTATTCCGGGTGAATTCGAGTTCTACAAACACCTCGAGGTTCCTTTGCCGAGAGAATGTCCCGATTGCAGACACTTGAAACGATTCCGTGCGCGCGGACCCAACCGGCTCTTCGAGTCGCGACAGTGCGGGTGCGATTACAAGACGTATAAGAACTCGACAGTACATTCTCATCATCCGGAAGGAAGGTGTTCGAACACGTTCCAGTCGAACTATCCCCCTGACACGAAAGAAATCTTGTACTGCGAACGGTGTTATCAATCGGAAGTGGCGTAGCAGGAATCAGGAATAAAGAATTAGGAATTATGAATTATGAATCAAGAGACTAAGATTTGTCAGAATTGCAAGAATCCTTTCGTCATCGGACCCGATGATCTTTCGTTTTACGAGCGTATACAGGTCCCGCCGCCGACACTCTGCCCCGAATGCAGGGAGCAACGGAGGATCGCATGGAGGAACGAACGCGCACTTTATAAAAGGAAATGCGATTTGTGCGGAGAGACGGTCGTTTCGCGCGTCTCGCCCGACAAACCATATCCGATGTACTGCAAAAAATGCTGGTGGGGCGACACGTGGAGTCCGTTTTCTTACGGGAAGGAGTATGATTTTTCGCGCCCTTTTTTCGAACAGTTCAGGGAGCTATTGTACGTGACGCCGCACGTTTCGATCCTGAACCTGAATACCGTAAACAGCGAGTGGGTGAATCAGGAAACCGATGACAAGAACTGCTATCTGAACGTGGGCGGACACTACAACGAAGATTCCGCGTACAATACCTATGCGCTTTATACCAAAAATTCCCTCGATAATTTCTGGATGCTGAACAGCGAGCTCGCGTACGAAAATATCAACTGCGAGAAATGTTATCGCGTCGTGGGCTCAAGGGATTGTTCCGACTCTCAAAACATATTTTTTTCTTTCGATTGCCGGAACTGTTCGAACTGCCTCGGGTGTGCGGGACTCAGAAACAAGCAATACTACTTGTTTAACGAACCCCGCTCGAAGGAGTCGTATGAGGAATTTCTGGAAGAACATCCGCTGAGTTCGTATAAGAACTTCAGCGAGTTGCGCGCCCGCGCAGAAACGCTCTGGAACGTCGTTCCCCATCGTTTCGCGTCCATACTGAGATCGAACGAAGTGAGCGGAAACCACATCACCAATTCGAAACGGGTGTTCGATTCCTGGGACGTGGAAGACAGCGAGGATGCGAAACATATCTATATAGGAGGGTGGCTTCGCGACAGCTATGACGAGAGCGCGCATGGCGCATCCGAGTTGAGCTACGAGTGCGCGAGCGGCGGGGGAGTGTATAACTCGAAATTCTGCAACTTCTGCATGAGCGGCGATCCTTTGAAAAAAATACACTCATCCGACGTCGAGTACTGCTATTCCGTGATCGACAGCAAGAACTGCTTCGGATGCGCCAATATGAGGAGCGGGGAGTACTGCGTTTTGAACAAGAAATATACGAAAGAAGAGTACGAAACGCTTGTGCCGAAAATACGGCGGCATATGGCGGATATGCCGTACGAAGGGAAAAACGGGAGAGTATATGGATATGGAGAGTTCTTTCCCGTGGAGTTCGCTCCGTACGGTTATAACGAAACCGCGGCGCAGGATTACTACCCGATTACGAAAGAAGAAGCGATTGGGAAAGGATATTTATGGAGCGACTACGAGTCGGACGCGAGATACGAGTTCTCCGACTACGCGATTCCGGATGATATTGGGTATGTGAAAGATGATATTCTCCAAAAGGTTCTGAAATGTGAGGTGTCGGGTAAACCCTATCGCCTCGTTCCTATGGAACTCGAGTTTTATAGAAGGATGCAGCTTCCAATTCCCCGCGTTTCGCCGCTGGAGCGCCATAAGGCGAGAATGAAAAAACTCCTTCCCCGAAAGCTCTTCGAGAGATCCTGTGAGTGCACAGGGGTTTCTTCAGAGCGTGGAAATTATAAAAATCTTATTTCTCACGTTCATGGCGCTGCTCGTTGTTCAAATACGATTCAAACGCCATACTCGCCCGAGAGACCGGAAATCGTATACTGCGAACAGTGTTATCAGGCGGAAGTGGCATGACCTCAAAAACCCCACAATTCGACAAGGCACTCGATGCGATTCTCCTAGAACTCGTACCTCATGAGCGTGTCTGTAAACAATGCGCACAGCGTTTCAATATTGAAAAGGAGGACATCGGTTTCTACCGAATGCTCCGCGTCCCACCGCCTCTCTTATGCCCGAGATGCCGTGTTCGAACGAGAAGAGCTTTCACGAATTACACGACATTTTTCAAGAAAAAATGCAATGTTCCGGGGCACAATGAAATGCTCATTTCGCAGATTCCGGAGGGAGGACCGTCTCCCATCTTTGATTTTGACTACTACTGGAGTGGGGACTGGGATCCGATGAATTACGGGAGCAGCTTCGACGAAAAGAAGCAGTTTTTTGAGCAATTCGATAATATAAAAAAACAGGTGCCGCAGGCGGCAAATACCGGAGATCCAATGAGTGTCGACAGCGAGTATGCGGCCTACGGCGTTCAACTGAAAAATTGCTACTACGTGTTCGGAGGCATGAATGCCGAGAATGTACAGTATGGCAACTGGCCGATGCATTCCAGGGACGACGTCGACGTGCTCGTCTCGTGGTCGTCGGATAAATGTTTTGACATAGTACACGTAAGGGATTGCTATCATTGTTTTTTTACCTATTTCTCGAAATATTGTCTCGAAAGCGCTTTTTTGTACGATTGCCGGAATTGCGAATACTGCTTCGGGTGCGTGAACCTGAGAAATAAGAAGTACAACTTCTTCAACACGCAATTGTCGGAAGAAGAGTATGAGAGAAAAATGGAAGAGATAAATCTCGGGAACGCGAGCGAATTGGAACGTTGGAAAGACAAATTTCTTGAATTATTGCGGGAGTCGCCGAAGAGAATTTCCCTGAATGAGCAGAGTGTCCGTTCCTCGGGGAATCTTCTGGAGAATTGTAAGGACTGCTACCGATGTTTTTTCGTCGTTGGAGGTGAAAATCTGCGATATGATGATTTTCAGCTTGCCGCGAAAGATTCGATGGATGTGTTTCTCGGTACGAAACCGGAGAAGTGTTACTTTACCGTCTCCCCATATGATGGATTCGAAATAAAGTTCAGCTCGATGCTTCGGGGACAATGCCATAACCTTGAGTACTCCATGAACATGCGATCGTGCGATAATTGCTTTGGGTGTGTAGGACTGGTAAACAAGAAGTTCTGTATTTTGAACGTCCAATATTCGGAGGACGAATATTGGAGGAAACTGGACGAGATAAAAACAGCGATGCTCAAGAATGGTGAATATGGGGAGTTTTTCCCGATCAAGCTCAGTCCATTCCCTTATAACGCTTCGCTTGCGCAATTATCGGATCCCTTGTCGGAAGAGGAAGCGAAAAGAGAGGGGATATGGTATGTGGTCGGGGAACATTCGGAGTTTTCGGGGAAGATTGTGGACAGCGCTACCATAGGGGACATAGAAGAAGTTTCCGACGATATTTTGGATTCTGCGTTGGCGTCGCGCGGGACAGGGAGATTGTTCCGTTTGACGAAGGCGGAACTCGCGTTTTATAAGAAAGAACATATTGCGATACCGGAGTTTCATCCGGAGGAACGTATGAAATTAAGATTCGGATGGCTTAACAATCTCGTACTCGAGGAGCTGCCTTGTTCTTTGTGCGGAACGCCGGTCATCGGGATGCCGCCGCAGGGGATGCGGGATCACGTCGTGTGCGATGAGTGTCATAAGAAGGTAATCATATGAATCAGGAGACGAAAACGTGCCAAAACTGTAAGAACCCATTCGTTATGGAACCCGATGACTTCGGGTTCTACGAAAAGATACAGGTGCCGCCGCCGACGTTTTGCCCGAAGTGCCGACTCCAGAGGCGGTTGGCGTGGTTCAAGGGGTTCCGCTTGTATAAGAGGAAGTGTGATCTATGCGGAGAAGAAAAGATATCGATGTACAAACCGGATGCGCCCTATACGGTATACTGCGCGGACTGCTGGTGGTCGGATAAGTGGAATCCCGAAGATTACGCCCGCGAGTATGATTTTTCAAAGCCATTTTTCGAGCAGCTGGACGAATTTCTGCACAAAGTCCCCATACGGGGCATCGCGGTCACAAAAAGCGTGACCGAGCTTTCTCCGTATACCAACCATTGCGATCACTCCAAGAACTGTTATCTGATTTTCTACTCGGACTACGATGAGGATTGCCAATATGGCTTCTATTTAACACGGGATAAATCACTTCTCGATTGCAGCGTATATTGGGAATGCGAGCAGTGTTATGACGGTTTGAACGGTTTCAGAAACAACCGCGTCCACGGATCCCGCGGAAATGTTCATACTTCTTTCGATTGCTACTTCCTTCGTGACGCGAAAAGCGCGGAGCACTGCTTCGGTTCGGCGAACCTGCACAACAAGAAGTACGTTTTTTTCAACGAGCAACTAACGAAGGAAGAGTACGAAAAGAAATTAAATGAAATGGATCTCGGTTCGTACAAGACGTATCAGGAGATGAAATCACGCGCCGAAGAAATTTGGAAAAACTCGATCCCGAATCCATGCTACGACTATATGTTTAACGATAACTGCACCGGCAACTATGTTTTTTATTCGAAAAACTGCAAGGAGTGTTACGATTCCGGATACTGTGAAGATTGCAAATATATGATGCTTATTAAGACCCCGAGTGTAAAAGATAGTTATGACTATGTAGATTGGGGAGAAAACGCGGAGCGGATCTACGAGGGCATAACAATAGGCAATAACGTTTCCGACGTAAAGTTCAGCCAGGATATCCATAATAGCCACCACGTCGAATATTCGAAGAGCTGTATGAACGATGCGTTTCTTCTGGGATGTTCCGGCTTGAGAAACAAAGAGTACTGTGTGTTCAATAAACGATACGATAAAGAGGCCTTTCACGCGATAAGAAAAAAGATATTGGCTCATATGGAAGCATCGCCCTATAGGGATGCGATGGGGTATGAATATAAATATGGTGAGTTTTTTCCCATGTCTCTTTCTCCCCACGATTATAACGACACTTTCGCGCAGATGTTCTACCCGCTTGATAAGGAAGAAGCGTTACAAAGGGGCCTTACGTGGGCGGAAATGTCACCGAATGAATATGCAACTACCATGAATGCGGCGGACTTACCCGATCACGTTCGGGACGCGAAAGATGGTGTCTTGAACGAGGTAATCAAATGTACGACATGTCCGAGAGGTTACAAGATAACCCACCAGGAACTCCAATTTCTAAGACAGCACAACCTGCCGCTTCCGCGGCGCTGCCCCTTTTGTCGGATAGAGGAAAAAGTGAAGCGTTGGTCGTGGCAAATGACTCTCATCGAACGGGATTGCGATAAGTGCGGGAAACATTTCAGAACGAGTTACCGGAAAGAGGATGCGCCCATCGCATATTGTACGAAGTGTTATCTTGAGTATATTTTTTGATATGAATCCGGAAACAAGACTCTGTCAGAATTGCAAAAGCCGGTTCACGATCGAACCGGAGGATTTCGCGTTCTACGAGAAGATGCAGGTACCGCCGCCGACGTTTTGCCCCAAGTGTCGGCTCCAGAGGCGGCTGGCGTTTTTCAACATCTTCAATCTCTACAAACGTCCGTGTGATCTCTGTAAAAAAGATTTTATATCGACCTATCGATCCGAGTCCCCTTATGTAGTGTACTGCCCGAAGTGCTGGTGGTCGGACGATTGGGATGTATTCAAATACGGCAGGGAGTATGATTTTTCGCGCCCGTTTTTCGAACAGTTCAGGGAGTTATGGCGCGAGACGCCGGTTCTCGGGGTCTCAATAGATATCCCTGCTATGCAAACGTCTCCTTATACGAATCATACGGGACATCTTAAGAATTGTTATCTCCTCTTTCATGCGGATTACATTGAAGATTCGGCGTACGGATTCTACCAAGTACACAACAAGTCGGTATTCGACACCGTGTGCGCGATGAATTGCGAGATGTGCTATGACAACCAGAACGCGTTCAAAAACAATCGTTGTGTGGGAACAAGGGGAAACGTGACGAATTCGCTCGAGTGCTACTTCCTGCGTGATTGTGATAACTGTCAAAATTGCTTTGGATCCGCGAATCTTCGGAATTCGAAGTATTACATTTTTAACAAGCAATACTCCAGGGAAGGATATTTTGAGGAACTTAAGAAATGGGATCTTGGATCATATAGGGTATACAGGGAAGCCGCGGACGCAGCCGAAGAACACTGGAAAAAATTCCCGCCGAGACCGAAGTATGATGATTTCTCGGTCGATTGTACGGGAAGCTACGTATTTCAGTCGAAGAACTGCAAAGAATGCTTCGATTCCACAAACGTGCAGGATTCGAAGTTTATCCTCATGGCAGAAGATCGCCCCACGAAGGATTCATATGATATCTCGAGTTGGGGAAATAATATGGCGCGCTGCTATGAATGCTGCAATGTCGGAGAAGATGTTTCGGGGGTTCGTTTTGCTCAGGAATGTGGTTTGAACCTAATCGACGCGAATTACTGCAAACTTTCAAATGGCGCCGCACATCACTTCGGGTGTGTAGCGGTAAGAAAAAGTCAATATGTGATCTTGAATAAAAAGTACTCGGAGGAAGAATACAAGACGCTTACGGCAAAGATCCGCGAGCACATGGACACAATGCCGTATGTCGATAAAAAGGGGAGAGTATACAAATATGGCGAGTTCTTTCCGGTTGAGCTTGCGCAGTTCGCCTATAACGAGACGATCGCAAATGACTTTTTCCCGCTCTCGAAAAAGGAGGCGGAAGAAGAGGGGTATTATTATGCCGAACCGGAGGAGCGGAACTACACGATTACGAAGTCATATAGAGATCTGCCGGATCATATAAACGACGCGGGGGACGATATCTTGGATGAGGTGGTAGAATGTGAAACGTGCAGCAAGGGATTTAGGATTACGGCGATGGAACTTTCATTCTTGAGGCAGATGCGGTTGCCGCTACCGCGTCGATGTCCTTTCTGTAGGATCAACGAAAAATTTAAGCAGTGGGTAAAAAATTTGAGGATGATTCCGAGAACATGCGACAAGTGCGGCACGGATTTCACCACGAACTATACGGAAGAGGAAGCGCCGTACATTTTATGCAAAGAATGTTATCTTAAGGAAGTAGTATAACGAGAATCAGGAATAAAGAATTAGGAATTATGAATACCGAGACGAGAATATGCCAAAGTTGCAAGAATCAATTTGTCATCGAACCCGATGACTTCACGTTCTACGAAAGGATGCGGGTACCGCTACCCACGTGGTGTCCGGAGTGTAGGTTTCAACGCAGATTGGCGTTTGCGAACGATAGGGGTCTCTTCAAGCGAAGATGCGACATGTGCGGGAAATCCATGATATCGTCGTATCCTCCCGAGCAAGAACTGATTGTATATTGCAATGTCTGTTGGTGGAGTGATAAATGGGACAGCGGCCAGTACGCACGTGAATACGATCCGTCACGCCCCTTTCTGGAACAATTGAGAGATCTTATAAGGGAAACTCCCCAAGTCGCGCTTGATTCCAATTATCCTACGTTGGTTAACTCCGAATATGTGAACCACTGTGCCACCGCGAAGAACTGTTACCTCATTTTTACCGCGGATGAGTGCGAAAACGTGCTTTATTCTGAGTATCTTTTGCACAATAAGGACCTGATGGATTCTACCATGACCGGAGGTTCGGAGCTCTGTTACGGTCTCGTGAATTCCGGGCCGTGTTATCGGACGTTCTTTTCTGAAGATTGCGAAGATTGTCAGGAAACGTATTTTTCAAAGGATTGTATCGGTTGCAGCAATTGTTTCGGTTGTGTCGGTTTGAGAAAGAAAAATTACTGCATTTTCAATAAACCGTACGAGAAGGGAGAGTACAAGAAGAAATTAGAGGGATTTCACGTGGATTCGTATAAAAACGTGGAACATTTCAAAAAAGAGTCCACGGAGTTTTGGGAGAAATACCCCCATAAATTTTCTCACGCGCTTCGTAATCTGAACGTTACCGGGGATTATATATACGAATCGAAAAACTCGAAGAATATGTACGTTGTCCACGAAGGTGCCGAGAATTCGCGTTATTGCCAACTTATGACCATGACCGGGATAAAGGATTCATACGACTACACTATTTGGGGAAACGGCGCACAGAGGATTTATGAAGGCATGATCGTGGGAGAAGGAGCGGACACGATAAAGTGCTCCTTTCAAGCATGGCCGAATGTGCGTGAAATCGAATACTCTCTTTTCGTAATCTCGTCGTCATATCTCTTCGGATGCGCGAATATGAGGAATAAGCGATTTTGCATTTTAAATAAACAATATAGCGAGGAAGAATATAAAAAACTCCGCGAACGGATCATCCACGACATGAACGAACATCCGTATGTTGATTCAAAAGGAAGAGTTTATAAATACGGCGAGTTTTTTCCTCCGGAATTCAGTCTTTCCGGATATGACGAGAGTTATGCGCCCAGTTTCTTTCCTCTTAGCAAAGAGGAGGCGGAAAAGCGGGGATTTTCTTGGTATGAGCAGAGACCGAATCCCCACCAACCGACGGTAGACACTCGAGATCTTCCGGACAGCATTCACGACATCAAAGACGCCATTTTGAATGAAATCATCGAATGTATGGAATGCAAAAACCCGTTCCGGGTTGTGCCGAACGAACTGCTGCTGTTGCGTCGTTTCGAACTGCCGATTCCAAGAAAATGCCCGAATTGCCGTTACGCGGAGAGATGCAAGCGTGTAAATCCGCCCCGACTTTACCGTCGTACATGCCAATGCGGAGGGGAGAAAAGAGAAGGAGACAATTATCAAAACGCTACGGAGCATTTTCATGGAGGTGGTCACTGTCCCAATACCTTCGAAACAAGCTACGCACCCGATCGACCGGAAATTGTATACTGTGAGCAGTGCTACAATAGCGAAATAGCATGAATTCAGAAACCAAGACCTGCCAAAATTGCAAACAATCCTTCGTCATCGAACCGGATGATTTTACATTCTACGAGAAGATGGACGTGCCCCCGCCGACGTGGTGCCCCGTATGTCGCAAACAGCGTCGCATGTCATGGCGCAATGACATGAATCTTTATCAGAGAACGTGTGATCTATGCGGTAAGAATATTATCTCCCTTTATTCGAAAGATTCCGGTTTAACGGTCTACTGCGTGAAGTGTTGGTGGTCTGACAAGTGGGATCCCAAAGATTTCGCGCAAGAATATGATTTCTCAAAACCGTTCTTTTTACAATTCAACGAGTTACAGAAACGGGTGCCATATCTTGCGCTGGTGAACGACGACGGACTTATCGGAGGAAGCGTGAATTGTGAGTATAACCAGGATTTCGCGCGTTCCAAGAATTGTTACATGATTTTTATTGCATGGAAGCTGGAGGATTGTCTCTACGGATATTATATGGTTGATGGTAAATATCTGGTGGATTGTTTGCACATTCTTAACTCCAATAGTTACGTATATGAAGGAATCTTCATAGAGGATTGCTATCAGTGCCGCTATGTCTATGATTCGGTTGCGCTTTCCGATTGTTCCTTCGCATATGATTGCCGAGATTGCAGCGATTGTCTCTTGTGCGTCGGACTTCGTCACCAGCGATATTGCTTTAAAAATAAACAGTATTCTAAGGAAGAGTACGAAAAAATACTTTCCGGTTACAAACTTAATACTTTTAGTGGGGTGGAACGCGCGAGGAAAGAATTTTCGGAATTACTTTACACCTCCCCGCGCCGTTTTGCGTTATTTCGTAATACCGTTAGCTCGACCGGAGACTATCTGAGTAACTGTAAAAACAGCCGTGATTGTTTCCTGATACAACGAGGTGAAAATTGCCGGTATGCCGAAGGTTGCGACACTCCGAAGGACAGCTATGATCTCACGGTTGGTGGGGAGCTGTCACTCACATATGAGGGAATCACTCCGGATCATACCTATGTCGGGCGCTTCCCGATCTTTTCTTGGAAAAATCGTGATTACTATTATGTGGATGGTTGCCACTCTTCGGAAAATATTTTCGGTTGTGTTGGTCTTAAGAAAGCCCAATACTGTATTTTGAACAAACAGTATACCAAAGAGGAATATGAAATGATGCTACCTAAGATTATCGCGCACATGGATTCCATGCCATATGTCGATAAGAATGGTATCGTCTACAAATTTGGAGAGTTTTATCCGCCTGAATTGTCATATTTCGGTTATAACGAGAGTCTGGCGCAAGATTACTTTCCGCTTGAAGAACAAGAGGCGAGGTCAAGGGGACTCAGTTGGCGCAGAAATCAGCCATTTACAACCGGTAAGGAAACGATAAAGACAGAAGATCTGCCTGATGCAATTGAAGATGTGCGTGATAGCGTGACCGATGAAATTCTCGTCTGCATCGAATGTAATCGCAATTATCGGATTATCTCTCGGGAACTCCAATTTTATCGTCATATGAATATTCCGTTGCCGCGTCGCTGTTTCTTTTGCCGTCACAAAGCGCGTCTCAGTATGCGAAACCCGTTTGTGTTACGGAAAAGGCGCTGTGATTGTAGAAGCAAAACGGGAAGGCAAAAAGGACCCCATACCTACGTGAATTCCGCGAAACACTTTCATGGCGATGAACCGTGCCTCAACGAGTTCGAAACAAGCTACTCGCCCGAATCACCTGCCATCGTCTATTGTGAACAATGTTATCAAGGGGAGATGATGTAATGACGAACGTCAATATGGGGAGGTCGAGCCTCCTCGGGAGGTACGGCCTCCAGGAAATTGGTGGTATAATAAGGACAGATTTTCCCAAAGCGAGCTTCGGGAAAAGATGGTCGACGAAAGGGGGTCGGGGGAAACTGTAGGTTCCCCCGTGGAGGAACACAGTGAGCGAAGCGAGCGTTGAGAACCGAGTGGTTCTCAAAATAAAATACCTCGCGAGCTTGCTATAAGGTATTTTATTGCAACAATGCCAAACGAGGAAGCTGACAAGGACGTCGTGTATTTTGCCAAAACCAATTTCCGGAACTCAAACCGGCTTTTCGGTATCAGGCGAAAAGATCGCCGTCAGCACACGTACGTAATCGGAAAGACCGGTACCGGAAAATCGGCGCTTTTGAATAATTTGATCGTACAGGATATCGCGAACGGCGAGGGGATTTGCGTCGTGGATCCGCACGGCGAGCTTATCGAGGATCTTCTGCACAAGATTCCCGAAGAGCGAATGAAGGACGTCGTGTACTTCAATCCCGCGGATACGGATTTCCATCTTGGGTTCAACGTGCTCGAACTTCCCGATCCGAAGTATAAACATCTCGTTGCTTCGGGTCTTATGGGCATTTTCACGAAAATCTGGTCGAATGTCTGGTCGGCGAGAATGGAATATATCTTGAATAATGCGATTCTCGCGCTTTTGGATACCCCGGGATCGACGCTATTAGGAATTACACGTCTCCTTGTCGACAAGGAGTATCGTGGAAAGATTGTCTCTAATCTCAAGGATCCCGTTGTGAAAGCATTTTGGGTGAATGAATACGAGGAATGGAGAGATCAATTCAGAAACGAAGCAATCGCTCCTATTCAAAACAAGGTAGGGCAATTCCTCTCGACCTCAGTCGTCCGAAATATCGTGGGACAGGCAAAAAGCACTTTTGATATTTTCGATATCATGAATTCGGGGAAGATATTTCTCGTGAACGTGTCGAAGGGAAGAATAGGCGAGGACAACTCGGCGCTCTTGGGCGCCATGCTTATTACAAAAATTCAGCTCTCCGCGATGGAACGCGTGCGCGTCCCCGAAGAAGAGCGCGTCGACTTCTTTCTCTACGTTGATGAGTTTCAAAACTTCGCGACCGATTCGTTTGCGAGCATCCTCTCCGAGGCGAGGAAATATCGTTTAGATCTCGTACTTGCCCATCAGTACGTGGGGCAGCTCGTAACGGATGTCTCGACTAAGGTGCGCGATGCGGTATTCGGAAACGTCGGGACGATGATTGTGTTCAGGGTAGGTGCGGCGGACGCGGAATTCCTGGAGAAAGAATTCGAACCGGAGTTCGCACCCGAGGATTTCGTGAACCTTCCGAACTACAATATTTATCTGAAGCTCATGGTAAACGGCGTTACCAGCCGTCCGTTCTCCGCCGCCACGCTCCCGCCGTTTAAATTGAGCACCTCCGAAGATATAGAACAAAAAATCATTGAGTACTCGAGAAAATATTATGCCCGCCCCCGATGGATAGTGGAAGATGAAATCAATAAATGGACGGGAGTGATGGGACCGAGCGAGGGCCAGTTTGAAGTAGTGTGCTCTTCCTGCGGCAAGGCGACGACGGTACCCTTCGAGCCCGAGGAGGGCCGCCCCGTGTATTGCAAGGACTGCCTTACAAAGATAAAATCGGGCGAAATGAAGCCGGTACGGATGGCGCCGCGGGAGTTGAAAGACGGTAAGCCGAGAGAACAACAATATGCCGCGCTTGCGAATCTTGGCATAGAATTCGGGATACAACCGGCGCGATCGACTGAACAAAAACAGGAAAAAAGCGAATCTCCGCACGATCCGCAGCACCATTCGTCTCATCCGCCGCGTGAAACACACGAGTTGAAAACAGAGGAGAAACCAAAAACAACATTCGAGGAAGAGTCGGTGATGGCCCCTCAGTCAGAAATATCTTCGCTTTCCCTTCATGCGCTCGAGACAAACTCAGGCACAGAGACAAAGAAGAAAAAAGAGGAATCAGAAGAGGTACTAAATGTGGAAGAACTCCGGAGCGCTCTCAAGGAAGCGCTGGAAAAAGTAAAGAAAGCGGATTGAGTTAGTTTACCTAGCACCGCGTTCATCCGAACGAGAGTAAGACTTTGCCAAGCCTGCCTGCGCAGGCAGGCGGCCCGGAGCGCCCGAGCTGAGGAGGAATGCGGTGCTAGAGAGCCAGTCTCTAATTCTTCTCTACGCGCTCGATATATTCTCCCGTCGTGGTGTTTACCCGCACAACATCTCCTTCGTTGATAAAGAGAGGAACGTTCACCTTCGCCCCCGTTTCGAGGGTCGCAAGTTTGTTGCCGCCCTGCGCGGTGTTCCCTTTCAATGCAGGCGGAGCTTCGGTCACCTTCAAATCCATCTTGATGGGAAGTTCCACGTTTATGATTTTTTCTTCGAATTTGTCTGCGGTAACGTCGGTGTTCGCTTTCAAAAACTGCACCCCTTCTCCGATCGCTTCCGCGGAGAGCTTAAAACGGTTTTTCGGGTTTCCCGCTTCGTGGAACCAGTATTCTCCCCGATTCTCATAGATGAATTTTACGGGCATGGCAACAATCTCCGCCTCCTCAAATGTATCGTTCACGTGTGCGGCAAATTCCTGCACCTTGCCGCTTATGAGATTTTTTACCTTGAGCTGCGCTACGGGCTTTCGTTGTTGCATGCGGATGAACGCATACTCAAGTACGCGATAAGGATCCCCGTCCTTTACGAAGGCGGTTCCGATCTTGAGTTCGTTGTAAGCGAGTCGAGCCATGTTGAATAAAATATCGATTACCGTCCCATTCTATTGAAATCCTTTGAAAATTTCAAGAAGA
This sequence comes from bacterium, assembly GCA_021814165.1. Lineage (GTDB taxonomy): Bacteria > Patescibacteriota > Minisyncoccia > UBA6257 > GWB1-50-10 > JAKAHD01. The sequence continues at coordinate 8,616 of JAKAIX010000004.1, read as the reverse complement.
AACAATAAGTCCCATGCTCCTGAATAGTTGAATAGCATGGGACTTGGACAAAATTGATTAAGTTCGAGGGAGGGTGCCAGTTTCTTCGTCAGGGAGAAGTTTTGATATCCCTGCCATAATGAACAAGATGCCCGCCAAAGCACCATACGAAAAGTACAAAGAACTGTTGAGAAACACCACCCCTACCGCTAGAAGTATTACACCGAATACGAGTAGTGATACATGAAATGACTTCTGTTTTTCTTTTTCCTTTGGTCTCACATAGAAATAAGACCCAAGGACAAGTGAAATCACTCCTATCATTGGAAGAGCTTGGCTTTCCACGTTGTTGGAAGGCGATGCGAATTTTGCTACCAGTACAACACCCACCAGCACGAAGACCAAGGAAAGTTTCTCTCTCATACCTTACTCCGCGTTGAAGTTTGTAAAATTTCAAGCATATTATTATACTTAGTTACTTCTCATGTCAAGCAAGAAGAAGGGAAAAGTATTTGTGGGATTGTCGGGCGGCGTGGACAGCTCGGTCGCCGCTTATCTGCTCAAGAAAGAGGGGTATGACGTTACCGGCGTTTTTATTCGTTCGTTTAATATCGACGGATGTGAAGAGAAAGACGCGGAGGATGCGCGCCGCGTCTCCGAACATCTCGGTATTCCTTTCTACGTGTTCGACTTTGAAAAGGAATACAAGAAAAAGGTGGTGGAGTATATGGTAGAAGGGTACAAACACGGGGTTACGCCGAATCCGGACGTAATGTGCAACAAGGAGATAAAGTTCGGGTTGTTTTTAAAGAGAGCGCGCGCGATGGGAGCGGATCTGGTCGCAACCGGACATTATGTCCGATTGCGCAAATCCCAAATAAATCCAAAATCCAAAATCCAAAAACAAAACTTACCAATTACCAATTATCATTTATTCATTGCAAAGGACCCAAACAAAGATCAGTCCTATTTCTTATGGACGCTTACTCAAGAGCAACTACAGCATAGTCTCTTTCCGATAGGAGATTATACGAAGCCGAGGGTGCGGGAGATTGCGAGAAAGGCAGGGTTGCCGACGGCGGAGAAGAAGGATTCGCAGGGAATCTGTTTTTTGGGTCGGGTGGCACTCGACGAGTTTTTGAAGAAATATATCAAGCCGAAGAGAGGGCCCGTTATCGATACGAACGGTAAGAAAGTGGGGGAGCACGAGGGAATTTTCTTTTATACCGTCGGTCAGCGGCACGGCCTGAATTTAGGAATGAAGAATAAGGAATTAGGAATAAGGGGAGCAACAGAGACGAGGCCGTATTACGTTGCGGAGAAAAATTTAAAAACAAATACGCTTGTTGTCGCGGAAGGAGAGAACAATCCGGCTCTCTATCGGAAAGAAGTCGAAATTACGAACGTGAATTTCATCCGTCCGTTTGAAATCTCGGATTCTCCTCCGAAGGAGGATCCGCCTCCGGCGGAGAAATTCAAAATCCCTGTGCTCGCCCGTATCCGCTATCGTCAACCGCTTGCGAAGGCCGTACTTGAATTAGGAATAAGGAATAAGGAATTAGGAGCTAAAAGACGTTCCCTAATTCATAGTTCGAAATTACTTATTCTCAAATTCGACGAACCGGTCAAGTTTGTCGCTCCGGGCCAGTCGGCGGTGTTTTATACGGAGAAAGGTGAAATGCTCGGGGGAGGGATTATCATTTAGAGCTACCAAGAAGCGGGGTGCCTTGACATCAGGTACCGTTAATGGTGTATATTAAAGTAAGAAGAATAAAGGAGAGTCAAAATGACCAGTAAAGAAGAACTGGAAAAAATTCCCGCTCCTTTCATTGAAATAGAGAAAAATGAGAAAACGGGGAGAATCAATGTGGCGTGTAAAAATGCCACCATGCGCGGAATAATCGCCGCATGGTTACAGATGTCTTTAAAGACGTTTTTTCAGAAGATAAAAAAATAAGTCGTTCATTCGTTTTTGGATGAACGACTTCTTGTATAATAAATAGGTGCCGGCGTACGATGCCTTCTTTTACGGCGCGTTATTTTTTCTCGGAGGAATCGCAGGAGCGAGTCTGGGTCTCCGCTCCCCGTTACTTTATATTGCCGCAGTCTGCATTGCGGTTTTTTTGCTATTATGGCGCCTGAAGAAAGAAAGCAAATTCCTATGGCAGGCCGGCCTTTCCCTCTTCCTTCTTATCGGAGCAATTTACTATACCGGAATTACCACGGAAGATATTGCGGAAGATATTCCATCGGGGAAAATTACATTTAGTGGAATCGTTGATGAAAACCCCGAGACGAAGGATGCATTCCAGTCACTGGTGGTAAGAACGCGGAACGGAACGTTGCGCGATTCTCGGTTTCTTGTTACCACGGATCGGTATCCCTCATTCCGTTATGGCGATGTACTGCGCATATCGGGGACGATAGAAAAACCGGATTCGGATTCGTTCGATCGGTATCTCAAAAAAGAACGCATCGACGGATCGGTTCGTTTCCCGGAACTTTCGCGTATCGCGGAACACCGGGGATCATCTCTCAAGTCGTTTTTGTTTTCCGTTCGCGCCCGCGTGCTTGGGTCGTTCGAAAGATTAATGCCTCAAAAAGAGGCGGCTTTTCTGGGAGGTCTTACTTTGGGAGATCGGAGCGGATTCTCGAAAGAGTTTATCTCCGCGATGCAGGGGAGCGGTACGACGCATCTCGTCGCGCTTTCGGGGTATAACATCTCGATCATCGTTCTTGCCGCGATGTCGATTTTCGTATTTTTTATGAGAAGAGGTGTCGCACTCGCGTTTACTTGCTTTTTGGTGGTCGGTTTTGTCGTGATGACGGGCATTGAGGCCTCAGTTGTGCGTGCCGCGATCATGGGCATACTCGTACTCATCGCGAAAGAACGCGGAAGGTTATTCGATGTTCGAAACGTCATCGTGTGTGCGGGACTCGTCATGGTGCTCTTGAACCCGCGCATTCTCGTATTCGACGTTGGGTTCGGTTTGTCGTTTCTCGCGCTTTTGGGAATCGTGTATCTGAAGCCAGCGATGCAGGAGTATTGGCGCACGTTTGGAAATCCGGGAATCCTTTCCTGGAAGGAGAATATGCTTACCACCTCCTCCGCGCAGATCATGGTTTTGCCGCTTCTTTTGTCTTCCTTCGGTTCGTTCTCGCCGCTTTCGCTTCTCTCGAATATTATGGTTCTTGAGTGCGTTCCCCTCACGATGGCGCTCGGTTTCGGGGTTGGGGCTATCGCGTTTGTTTCTCATTACGCCGCATTAGCGTTAAGTTGGTTCGTGTTGCCGCTGCTTTACTTTGAAACAGGGATCATAACGTTTTTCGGGAAACTCGGATTCCTTCTTGAAATTCCTTTCAATTGGAGCTTCGCGATCCCGTATTATGCGGCAGTGGGATGGTTCATATGGAAGATGAATAAAAGAGAAAGGGGATTAAAAAGAGCATGAAGAAGCAATTTGGGGAGGCCGGGCCTCCTCTCGGGAGGCCCGGCCTCCAGATATTCCCGGAGATTTTCAAATATATCGAATGTAAAGTCGGGAGGTTTATTCTTCTCGTCTTCCTCCTTCTCATACTTTGTATATGGCTCGTTGTCCGTATCGCGAGTGCAAGTCGGAGTAATCTCCTTATTCACTTCTTGCCGGTGGGACAAGGAGATAGCGAGCTTATCGTGCTTCCCGGCGGGGCAACCGTACTCATAGACGGAGGACCACCGACGCTCGATGCGGTGCGGGCACTTGATGCGGCGTTACCTTCCGGTGTCCGATCAATCGATATTGTTGTAATGACGCATCCCCAACTGGATCATTTCGGTGGGCTCATCGATGTCGCGAAACGGTACAAAATCGGTGCGTTCGTTTCGAACGGGCTCTCTTCGGATCAGGCCTCGTTTCGTGAACTGAAGAAAGCGCTTGAAGATCGCCGTGTGCAGCAGATAACGTTCGGTGCCGGAGATTCGATTCGCTACGCTTCGAATACCCTCATTGCACTCGCTCCCTCCTTGAATCCGGAATCCGTGAAGAATCAGAACGATGCGGTATTGGTATTCGAACTTCTTGCAAAAAACACAAAGGCGCTTTTTATGAGCGACGCAACGAGCGATGTTGAAGATATGGTCGAGAAAACCGCGGGAAGAGTCGATGTATTAAAAATAAGCCATCATGGATCGAAGTTTTCTTCGTCCGAAACATTCTTAAAAACAACGCTTCCTAAATTCGCGTTCATCGAGGTCGGAAAGAACAGTTATGGACACCCGACGCCGCAAGTGCTGACGCGCCTCGGGGAGATTGGCGCGAGAGTGTTTCGTACCGACAGGGACGGCTTTATCACGGTTCGGAGCGATGGAACGATGCTCTCCGTTTTGAAGTGAGTCGGCTTCTGTAGTACAATTGAGCCGTATATATGAGAACGCTCACCAAGGATGTCAGTGCCAAGGAAGGGGAGGTAATTGAACTCCTCGGTTGGGTGGATACCCGCCGCGATCACGGAAAACTCATCTTTATCGATCTTCGCGACGTGACCGGTATCGTGCAGATTGTCTTCACGCCCGGTGACAAGGAACTCCACGCGGAAGCGGAACGGCTTCGTCCGGAATGGGTTGTAAAAATTACCGGTACCGTTGCGCGGCGCCCGAAGGGAATGGAGAATGAAAAAGTTGCAAACGGTTTTCACGAGGTAACGGCGACTGCGCTTCGGATTATCACCGAGGCAAAAACGCCGCCGTTCGATTTGGGAGGCGACGGGAGAGAAGTGAACGAAGAGGTAAGAATGAAATATCGCTATCTTGATCTTCGTCGCCCGCGTATGCGGAACAATTTGCGCATGCGTGCGAGCGTAAACGCGTTCATTCGTGAATTTTTGGGATCGCGTGGATTTACCGAAATTGAGACGCCTTATATCAGTAAATCGACTCCCGAGGGTGCGAGGGACTACCTTGTGCCGTCCCGCGTATATCCGGGAAAATTCTATGCGCTTCCACAGTCGCCGCAGCAATACAAGCAGCTTCTTATGGTGGCGGGGTTTGAAAGATATTTTCAAATCGTCAGGTGTTTCAGAGATGAAGATACGCGCGGCGATCGCCAGCCGGAATTCACACAGCTCGATATTGAGATGAGTTTTACCAACCAGGAAGAAGTGATGGAGCTGGTGGAGGAGCTTATGACGCAGATTGTGAAAAAGCTGTATCCGGAAAAACACCTGAGCCAGACTCCTTTTCCGCGCATGTCTTATAAGGAAGCTATGGAGCGATATAACTCTGATAAGCCCGATGTCAGAAAAGACAAGAACGATCCAAACGAGCTAGCATTCCTTTTTGTAGTTGATTTTCCGGCGTTCGAATGGAAAGAAACCGAGAAACGGTGGGATGCGGTGCACCACCCCTTTACTCAGCCGCGCGTGAGGGATGTCGAAGATTTCAAGAAACAGTTCAAGGAAGATCCGGGAGCGATTCTCGCGGACCAGTATGATCTCGTGTTGAACGGCTATGAGATTGCCGGCGGCTCCATCCGTATCCACAACCCGGCGCTTTTACAGGAGGTATTCGAGGCGATGGGGAATAAGCGCGAAGAGGTGCTCGCGAAGTTCGGGCATATGCTTGAGGCGTTTGAATACGGCGTGCCGCCGCACGGTGGCATCGCTCCCGGACTTGATCGCTTGATGTCGATTCTTCAGAACGAGCCGAACATCCGCGAGGTGATTGCGTTTCCAAAAACGGGGGATGGGAGGGATTTGATGATGGACGCGCCCTCCGAGGTAAGCGAAGAGCAACTCAAGGAACTCCACTTGAAAACGGAGAAGAATAATGGTACAAAAGAAAAAACAAAATGACGAAAGGATTTTCATTCCCGGTATTTAAGACAAAAATAGAAGGGCTCTCACAGCCCTTCGCGCTTGAGGATCCGGTCGAGCGTAAAAAATATTTTACGCTCAAGGCGGGCGATGAGATAGAGAAAATACGCGAATATCTCTCCCACAATAACTTTCTCGGGTTCCTCTTGGGTCCCAAAAACTCGGGCAAGGGTACATACTCGAAACTTTTCGCGGAGGCGATAGGACCGGAGAGAATCCGGCATATTTCGGTGGGGGACATCGTGAGGGACGTACATGCGAGTTTTGAGGACGAAACGGAAAAAGGGAAACTTTTAACTTTCCTTAAAGCACGCTATCGCGGAGCGCTCCCGCTCGATGCCGCGATCGACGCACTCCTGGGAAGAAGCACGAGCAATCTTCTTCCTACTGAGTTCATTCTTGCGCTCATAGAATATGAAATATCGAAGGATGAGAAAAAAGCGATATTCATCGACGGATTTCCGAGAAGTCTGGACCAGATTTCATACTCGCTCTATTTCAGGGAGCTTTTGGGATACCGTGATAATCCTGATTTCTTCGTATTCATGGATGTCCCCGAGACGATTATTAATGAACGCATGCAGAATAGGGTCATCTGTCCCGTCTGCCACGCGCCGAGAAGTCTGAAATTGCTTCGCACAAAAGAAATCGGTTATAACAAAGAGAAAAAAGAATTCTATCTCATCTGCGACAATCCAAAGTGCGGCGGGGCGAGGATGGTGGCGAAGGAAGGAGACAATTTAGGAATCGAGGCGATACGCGACAGGATAGAAATCGACAAGACCGTGATGAAAACGCTTCTCGGCATGGAAGGCGTTTCGAAAATATATTTAAGGAACGCCGTCCCGGCCAATGAAGCGGCGGAGAAAGTCGATATGTACGAGGTCACTCCCGAATATTCGTATGTCTATAATGAAAAAGAAGGGAAAGTGAAAGTGAACGAAACGCCATGGACGGTCCTCGATGATGAGGGGGTATCTTCTTATAGTCTGTTGCCCGCCGCAGTGGTAGTGGGACTTATAAAACAGATCGCAAAAACACTCGGATTATAGGGCTTTTTCTCTCGCTGAAAATTTTTTAACTGATCTGTCAATTGTTTCTCCTCCTTCAGGTGGTATAATAACTATATCCCGTCGTTTAGATTCCGGATCAAATAATCCTTACATATGATCCCGCGTAATCCAAATCCAACGGAGGATTCATTTCTTCTTACGGATTGGTTCAGGGGTCAGGGCTTGAAAAGAGCCGGGATTTATCTAAAGGCGGGATTTTGTTTTTAGAAAGCCCTTTCTTATGAAGGGGTCTGCATAATTGTAGTGTTGGTGCGAATGTGCTATACCGAAAGCATGAAGGTTTTCTCGGCCATTATTCTTGCGATAAGCATTCTCGGGGTAAGTATTTTCGGGTTTTTAGGAATGCAAACAATGCATCATGAGGCGAACGGGGAATGTCCCGTGAATTTCACGGGGAGGACGATTCCTTGTCCCCTGAGAGACGGTATGTTCGCCTTTTCGCTTTTCCATTCAAACGCCTTCAAAAGTTCGATTGTGAGCGTATTCGCACCGACTCCTCTCGCGGCGTTCTTATTCTTTGTACTCCTCGTTATTGTGATAGCGCTTCTTGCGATACATCCGCACGCTTTGATGCGGAGCACTTATTTCAGATCAACTCGTAGTCTCGCCCCGCTTACTCGGATAAAAGAAAAGTTGTGGTTCTGCTTTCATGAACGGAGCCCCTCGTTCTCTGTCGGCGCGTAGTTCATCGGTTGAGTCGAAACAACTGGTGACGCGCGTCGTGTACACCCCCCCATTCGGGGGATTTTTTCCAAATTATCATTATGAACAACAATAAGAAAAAATTATTTTGGGTTATCGGGATAATCGCGGCGTTTCTGGGAATTGCTATTTTCACCGGCATAACGAGAGAAAGCGGGGCGCTTCCTTGGAATACAAATAATGGAGGAACGCTGCTCCTCCCGCTCGTGTTTCTCTCCGCGGCAGTCGATAGCATCAACCCGTGCGCATTTTCCGTGTTGCTCCTTACGATTGCATTTCTCTTTAGTCTAGGTAAAGCGCGCCCTGGAATTTTGCGTCTCGGCTCGGTGTACATCTTCGGAGTGTTCGTCGCATATCTCTTGATAGGGCTCGGGATTCTGCAGGCACTCTCGTTTTTCGGCGTGCCGCGTTTCATGTCGAAGCTTGCCGCTTCGCTTCTGATTCTTCTGGGAGGAATCGAACTTCTGAATGAATTTATTCCCTCGTTTCCCATTAAGCTTCGCATCCCTTCGGGAAGCCATGCGATGATGGCGCGGCTCATGGAAAAAGCATCAACCCCCACCGCGTTCCTTCTCGGCGCATTCGTGGGACTTTGCGAATTCCCTTGTACGGGAGGGCCCTATCTTGTTATTCTCGGACTTCTGCACGACCAGGCAACCTTCTTCTCGGGTTTCGGCTATCTTCTTCTTTATAACCTTATCTTTATCTTACCTCTCGCGCTGATTCTCCTTGCGGCATCAAACGAATCGGTTCTCCAGAAGGTTCAGGAATGGAGAAAAAATAGCATAAAGAAATTCCGCATATGGGGCGGGATTGCAGTCGTCATTCTTGGTATACTTATATTCGTATTGTAAAGGGCGAAATGTAGAAATTTTCAATTATCAATTTCCAATTTTTCCGCCCGAGGCGGATCCTCCTTCGGAGGACAATCAATTTCGTAATTGTAAAATTTTCGAATTGAAAATTTACTGAAAATTGATCATTGGAAATTGAAAATTATTGAATTATAAAT
>JAKAIX010000010.1 GCA_021814165.1 bacterium | reverse complement strand
CTCATCCCGCGTTACAAGTGTCACGGGAGACTGCCGTCCTATAGACGGAGGAAGGTGAGGATGACGTCAAATCAGCATGGCCCTTTGATGCCCTGGGCTACACACATGTTACAATGGCCGGAACAGCGGGATGCCAAGCCGTAAGGCGGAGCTAATCCCTGAACATCGGCCTCAGTTCAGATTGAGGGCTGCAACTCGCCCTCATGAAGTTGGAATCGCTAGTAATCGCGGATCAGAACGCCGCGGTGAATACGTTCTCGAGTCCTGTACTCACCGCCCGTCACACCAAGGGAGCCGGGAGTGCCTAAAGTTCGCTTCGGCGGATTAGGGTAAGCTCGGTGACACGGGTGAAGTCGTAACAAGGCACGCGTAGCGGAAGCTGTGCGTGGATTAATTACATTTAGTCGACTACTCTACTGTGGAGTGGTTTAAAGAAAAGTGTTGGCCGATACGCTTCAAGGCTCGGCTCATTCCGTCGAAAGGCGGGGTGTAAGGGGCAACTAAAAAAGTTTTTAACAGCATTCTTTTTCTCTTTCACGAGCAGAAATGTTCGCTCGAAGAAATCCTCCTCGCGCGTCCTCGAAAACACGGAAATTACGCAAACTCGACCTTACGGGACTCGGACAGTGCGTAATTTCTTGTTTTTCTCGTCCTTGCTCGGGGATTTCTCTTCTCGTTCACATATGCTCGTAAAAGAGAAAAACAAGCTGTTTTGGGGAGTGGAAGGGGAATATTTTGATTTAATTCTTTTGTGTTGGTATAATTCCGAAAATGGCTGAAATACAAACAATAAAGAGAATCTTATTGGTTGAAGACGAGCCAATGCTCGGGAATCTTTTGAAACAACGGCTTGAAAAAGAAAATTATCAAGTCGTCCAGGCGAGAGACGGCGCGGAAGCGGTAAAAGTTTTAAAACAGGAACAGACGGATCTGGTGCTCCTGGATATCATCCTTCCAAAAATGTCGGGATTCGAAGTTATGGAAGCGATTAATAGCGATCCCTCCATTCATTCGGCGCCGGTTGTTATTATTTCAAATCTCGGCCAGGAAGGGGATGTGGAGCGCGGACAACGATTGGGGGCTGTCGGCTATTTCATTAAGGCGCAACTTTCCATCGAAGAGCTCATATCGAAAATAGGGGAGTTTTTCGCTTCAAAGTAGTTATCCACACTCCCGGGATTTGGAGCGCCGGATGTCTGTTATACTAAAGGAAAGCCCCCCAGATGAAGGAAAGGGCATTCAAGGTCGAGATCATTCTATTTCTGTAAGCGAACACACATGATTCAGGGAAACGCAAAGCGCGGATTTACGCTCATCGAACTTTTGGTAGTGATCGCAATTTTGGCAGTGCTTGCCGTTGCGGTCGTTTTGGTTCTGAATCCAGCAGAGCTTTTGAAACAAGGAAGGGATACCACGAGAATCTCGGATCTCGCGGCGATAAACAGCGCCATCGCACTCTACGTCGCTGACGTAAGAACTCCGGTATGGAGTACGACGGGATACTGCACGGCAAGTACGACGTTCCCCGGGGGGACGGGTTCATGCACTCTGTCGGTGGTAACCGCGGTTGACGGTACGGGATGGGTGCCGGTGAATTTCGGGAGCATATCGAGCGGTTCCCCGCTTGCCCGTCTCCCGCTCGACCCGTCGAATAGCGGCGCGTACTACTACGGATACAAGGCATCGAGCACGGCCGGTTATTTCGAGATAGACGCAAAGATGGAAAGCATAAAATATAGTACCGGCGGAAGCGCGGATGTCGAAACGAACTCGAAAGATGGAGGCGATAACGCCAATGTCTACGAAGTGGGGAGTTTGTTGACGATCATCAACTAATAAAGAAGAACACGTCTTTTGAGACACGGCCCGCTCGCGGGCCGTGTCGTGTTTCGGGGCGTTGCGGTATAATAGTGAAGAACGATGATTCATCTGCCCGCGGAAAAACTCAAAGAGATACTCGTAAAAGCGGGAGTATTGACACCGGAGGTTTTTGACACGCTCGATGAAGAAGCGAAACGAAAGCAACAGAGCGTTGCGGACATCGTCGTTTCGCGCGGGCTCGTCAATAAGGATTACCTCCTTATTCTTCTTTCGAAAGCGCTCGGGGTGGAGCGCGTAAACTTAGGCGCCGTGGGGATTGATGAGCGGACTCTTCATCTTCTTCCCGAGGATATCGCGCGCCAGAGGAATGCGATCGTGTTTAAAAGGAATAATGATGACGGTTCTTTCGATGTTGCGATGGAAGATCCCACGAATTTGGAGACGATCGATTTTCTCGCGCTTCGTCTCGGCGGACCGGTGCATCCGTATCTTGCAACCGAAGAAGATCTGAATCGCGGTTTCATTCTCTATCAGCGCGAACTTACGCAGAATTTCAAAAAAATAATCGAGGATAACATCCGTCAGTCGCTTCGATCGAAGGCGAGAGGGAATCTCGAGGAGGAGGCGGCGGATCTCCCGATTGTCGCGATCGTCGATAACCTGCTCTCGTACGCGATTTCCTCGCGGGCGTCGGATGTTCATTTTGAAATGCTGGATGACGGGGTACTTGTGAGGTTCAGAGTCGACGGGATCTTGCACGAGATCGTGCGCATGCCGAAAGAGATACATCCGGCAATCGTCGCACGGGTAAAAATACTCTCCGAACTTCGCGTGGACGAGCACACGCATCCCCAGGACGGACGATTCAGATATAAGGTGGGAACCGACTCAATCGACGTCCGCGTTTCGATCATCCCGACGTTTTACGGGGAGAAGATCGAGATGCGTCTCCTTGCGGCGACGCAGAAACCGCTTTCATTCGGCGAGCTCGGCATGTTCGAAGATACGGTGAAACTTATCAGCGAGGCGATCTCGAAAAGTTACGGCATGGTGCTCGTGTGCGGTCCTACCGGCGCGGGAAAAACGACGACGCTGTACTCGGTTTTAAACGTATTAAATAAGCCGTCGGTTAACATCGTTACCGTCGAAGATCCGATCGAGTACGATATGCGCTACGTAAACCAAATGCAGGTGAATGCCGCAGCGGGAATCACGTTCGCCGCGGGACTCCGCTCCATCCTCCGGCAGGATCCGAATATTATCATGGTCGGTGAAATCCGCGATGCAGATACGGCGAATATCGCCGTGCAGTCCGCCTTGACCGGCCATCTCGTACTCTCAAGTTTGCACACCAATGATTCGCCGACGGCCGTGCCCCGTCTTATGGATATGGACATTCCGCCATTTCTTGTCTCGGCAGTCTTGAATGCCGTGACGTCCCAGCGTCTTACGAGGAAAATTCATATGGATTGCATCGAGTCATACATACCAAGTAAAGACATGCTCCAAAGTATCGAAAAACAAATGGGGGATTTTACCGACAAAAATGCGCACATGCCGACGACGTTTTACCGTGGAAAGGGATGCGATGCGTGTAATCACACGGGGTATCTCGGGAGAATCGGCATTTTCGAGGTGTTAAGCGTAACGGAGGAAGTGCGGAAAATCATCATCAGCTCGAATTTCGATCTTGATATACTGAAGAAAAAAGCGAGGGAAGAGGGGATGATTACCATGTTTGAAGACGGGCTCCGGAAGGTTGAGTTGGGGCTTACGACAATCGAAGAGGTAATCAGGGTAATGAGGGAATAATATGGGAATTTCTCCGCCAGAGGCGGATTTTCCTTGGGGAGACAATTTCCGATTTTCAATTTACAATTAAGATATGCAATTTCGTTACGTCGCATCGCAAAAAGACGGGAGAGTGGTGGAAGATCAGATTGAGGCGAAGGACACCGCCGAGGTTTTGCAGTTTATCGTTTCCCGCGGCATGAAACCGGTAAGCATCAAGCCGGTGGAGGTAAGCGGGAAAGGAGCGAAAAGCCTTTTCGGGGGGAAAATTACGCTTACCGACCAGGTATTTCTTTCGAAATATCTCGCGCTCATGTTGAAGATAGGGACGGGGCTTCTTCAGGCGATCAATATTTTGATCGAGGATTTCGACAAACCGGCGGTAAAGTCGCTTCTCCTGGAAGTGAAGGCGAATCTTGAGCGCGGGCAAACCTTCTTCTCGACATTCGCAAAATACCCCAAGGTGTTCAGCCAGGTATACATCAATCTCATCCGCGCCGGCGAGGCCTCGGGGAATCTGGATACCGTATTCGAGAATCTCACCGCGTCGCTCACGAAAGAAAAAGAAATGCGCGACCAAATAAAGAGCGCGCTTATCTATCCTATTCTCCTCCTTTCCGCATCCGTGCTCATTCTTGTTTTTCTTGTGATGTTTGCGCTTCCCAAGATCGCGGCCGTGTTCTCGCAATCGGGCTTCACTCCGCCTCTTTTCTCAAGAGTCGTATTTGCGGTAGGGCTTTTCTTCGGGCAGTACGGCGGATACATTCTTGGGTTCATGATATTGTTTCTCATTCTCTTCGTCGTACTTTACAAAAACGCGATAGTGTTCAGAAAGCTCATCACGAGCATGGTTGCCGAGATTCCGGTCGTAAAAGACATCGTGAAAAAGATCGCGCTGCAGCGATTCGCGGCTACCTTGTCCTCGCTCATTAAAGCGGGAATTCCGCTGACCGACGCACTTGAGATCACCGCGCGAGCGGTCGGGAATGTCGAGCTCCGCGAGGCGCTCGTACGCATCTCTCAAGAAGGTCTTGCAAAAGGACTTACCGTGGGAGAAGCGTTCAAGCGCGAGCCGTTTTTTCCAAAGACGGTGGTGAACCTCATTGCGATCTCCGAGAAAGCGGGGCATATCGAGGAAGTCTTGGGCACGCTCGCGGAATTTTATGTGAGCGAGATCGATAGTTCCCTGAAGATGCTGGTCTCCGTTTTGGAACCGGCGATGCTTCTGGTGATCGGATTCGTGATAGGCCTCATCGCGCTTTCCATTATCATCCCGATATACCAATTAACGACGCAGTTCTAACGGGAATCAGGAATAAGGAATTATGAATTATGAATACGAAATTCGCTAGATATATTCGTGCCTAATTCCTAATTCATGATTCAAAATCCACGTAATGGTTTCACTTTGATTGAGCTTCTCGTAACGCTTGCCCTGACCGCGGTTGCCATTACCGCGGGACTTCTCGTCCTTGGAGGGTATAACGCGAGCAGAAATCTCAGATCGGAAGGGGATCAGTTGGTGGCCGCACTCCAAAATGCCCGGCAAAACTCGATGGCTCAACAGAACAGCGCGCGTTGGGGAATACATTTCTCGAATACCACGAGCACGCAGAGCTATGAGCTCTTTCACGGTTCAAGCTACGCTTCCGGAACGATCGCCGGCACGTACGCGCTTCGTGGTTCGACCCAGTTTGGAAATCCGTCCGTCGCGGGATCGATCGACGTGCTGTTCAAAGCGATCTCCGGTTATCTCACTTTTCCGCAGGTTATTTCCCTTCACGACGGAAGAAGCGACGGGCTGGTGTATGACATTGCGGTAGATACGTTCGGGAAAATAGCGACGGTATCGGATACGGGACTCGTGGGATACTGGCACCTTGATGAGAATACGAGCACCGTTGCCTACGACTCATCGGGAAAAGGAAACAATGGAACGCTCTACAACAGCCCCACGTGGCAATCGGGGAGCAGTTGCAAGGCGGGAAGTTGTGTGAGCTTTGATGGGAGTAGTAATTATATTGATATAGGAACAATAGGAGGATATTCCAGAAACTTCTCTCTTGTCTCGTGGGTAAAGCACGCAAACACCTCCGGGTGGGATGATATAATCGCCGGCGGTTGTGGAGATTTTCTCTTTGCCTTTTCTGGAACCACATTCCAGTTCGGCGGACAATGTAACAGTCCGTTCGGTATGACTACTTACGCCGGCAATATAGAAAGTGCTTGGCATTATGTCGCGGCGACATATGATGGTTCATTAGTAACGCTTTACGTAGACGGTGTAGCGGTAAGCTCGTCCACGCAATCAGGCGCTTTTGTTCCTGGCGATTTGCATATTGGGGATTCGTCTTCTAATACCTTAGAAAGATTTTTAGGATCTATTGATGAGGTTCGAATTTATAATCGCGCGCTTACGGCGCAGGAGATTTTGGATCAATATAATGCGCTACAATAGCGCGCAAATCCTAAATCCAAAACTCTAAATTCTAAACAAATTCAAATTACCAAAATGCGAAATACAAAACACGTGTTTAGATCATTCGTTTTTCAAATTTTGGTCATTATTTAGGATTTAGAAATTAGGACTTAGGATTTCGTTTCCTGTTTGAGCTTTGGCATTTGTTATGTATACTGATTTTGTTGCCACCTTAGCTCAGCGGTAGAGCAACACTTTTGTAAAGTGAAGGTCCTCGGTTCAAATCCGAGAGGTGGCTCATAAATACATATCTCCCGGATTTGAACGGGAAGGGGGTCGGGGAAACAGGAGTTTCCCCGTGGCGGAAATACTAAAACCGAAAGGTGTTAGAAAATTTTGTGAAACAAAATTTTGTTCAAATCCAGAGTGGCTCAATGAAAGTTATAAACGTAAGCAAGAACATCACCCTTGCGGAGGATGCTGCTGTTGCAAGAACGATGCTCCAGAACACGGAGGGATTGCTGAATGCAACAGCGCCGCGCGCGATGCTGCTTCGCACGCGGTGGGGAATCCATACTTTCGAAATGCGTTTTCCGATCGATGTGGTAATAACGGACGCTACAAGCATAGTGCGGAAGATAAGACGCGGGCTGCCCCCTAACAGGTTTTTCTTCTGGAACCCGAAATATCGCAGGGTGCTTGAATTGCCGGAAGGCGCGATAGAGAAATCGGGAACCGAAGTCGGCGATATGCTCGCGTTCCCGGAGGAACAATGATACTATTGCATTATGCAAAAAAATAAAACAATCCTTTTAAGCGTAGGAATTATCGTAATTATTATTCTTATTGTCGTATTTATATTCAGCGGGTCGAAACAAACGAATTCAAATGAACCAATGAGCGGACAAAATCAAGAAGCGACGCGAACCACATCGGACGGACTTCAAATCACCGACGAGGTGGTCGGTACTGGTGTGGAAGCGACCGCGGGAAAGATGGTAACGGTACAGTATACCGGCACACTCACGAACGGGACTAAATTCGACAGCTCGTTTGATCACGGCTCGCCATTTTCGTTTCTTCTCGGGGTGGGAAAGGTGATCCAGGGATGGGATGAGGGTGTGCAGGGCATGAAAGTGGGAGGAAAAAGGAAACTCGTAATTCCTCCGTCGCTTGCTTATGGAAGCAGGGAAGTGGGCGGCGGCCTCATCCCCGCGAATTCAACTCTGGTTTTTGAAGTAGAACTCCTGGACGTGAAAGACGCGAACTAGTATTTGCCGCTCTACTGGCTTTGTTGTATTCTCAATCTAGTTCTTGAAGCCAATGTAGCTCAGCTGGTAGAGCAACTCCATGGTAAGGAGTAGGTCGCCGGTTCAAATCCGGCCATTGGCTCAATGTTTTTAAAGAAGAATATAAAAGACATCCCAATTGAAAAAGCCTCGCATTCTTCGGGCTCGCGCAGAATGCTGGTTAATAAGGATGATATTTCTTCAAAATATTTTGAGGCATATACATACGGTTATTTGCCGTCAGGCAAGAAGTGGGAGATGCATAAACACGACAATATTGTCGAGGTTTGTTTAGTTGCTAAAGGTAATGGCATCGTGAGAGATAGTGAGGGTAAAGAAGAGTCTTTTGAGGCCGGAGATAGATTAATATTCCCTTCTGATATTGAGCATGAAATAGAAAATAACTCATCTAATGAAGCAGAGTTCTATTTTTTAAGGATTAAGGACAAATAAGGTCTTGATTATTAATGTGATCTCCTGTATTCTGAAGCAAACTATATGGCCCAGGGAAAATTCAGCGATAATATCATACGGTTGCGATGTGCCGATTGTAAGCATGCGAATTACACGGCGCATAAAAACCGAAAAACGGTGGAGCGGAAGCTTGAGTACAAACGGTATTGCAGGTGGTGCAAGAAGCACTCCGTTCATAAAGAAAGTAAAAAATAAGCTCTTTTGTATAGTGAAAACCCGAGCTTCCACGCTCGGGTTTTCTGTTTTATAATCAGATTGCGTTGGGGGCATATTTCAATGGTAGAATCGCGGTCTCCAAAACCGCTAATGTGGGTTCGATTCCTACTGCCCCCGCACATGACAAACGAGACACTCATCGAACAACTTATCAAAGACGGCTACCTGAAGACGCAGCTTATTATCGACGCGTTCAGTGCAGTCGATCGTGCACACTTCGTACCCGAAGATCAGAAACAGTTCGCGTATAAGAATTATCCGCTTCCGATCGGATTTGGGCAGACGATTTCCCAGCCGCTTACAGTTGCATTTATGCTCGAGTTGCTTCAGCCGCAGCCGGGAGAAAAAATTCTCGATATCGGTTCCGGCTCCGGATGGCAAACGGCACTTCTCGCATACTGCGTCGGCGCGGAAGGAAAAGTGATCGGCGTTGAACGCATTCCCGAACTCAAAAAATTCGCGGAAGAAAATACTGCTTCCTTGGAAACGATTCCCCAGGGAGTTATAAAATTTTTTGAAGGAGACGGATCGAAAGGATTCGAGGAGGAAGCGCCATTCGACAAAATCATCGCCGCGGCAGCAGCAACTTCTATTCCTGCGGCGTGGAAAGAGCAACTTAAGGTGGGAGGGAAGATCGTTGCGCCGGTCAATGAAAGCATTCACGTACTTGAAAGGAAATCACAGGATGAGTTCGAAGAAAAGCGCCATTTCGGCTTCAGTTTCGTGCCGCTTATAGGCGGAAAACAAGGGGATATTTGACGCTTGACACCGCAATGTCTTCTGCTACAATGGACACCACGATGGGATTCAGAGAGAAATACTACGGCGGGAGCCACAAGGAGTAGTAGAGAAAAACTCTGTGGTCGTCCGCCAAGCATGGCGGTTTTTTATTGTCCGAATGATTTTTAAAAACTGAAAAAAAGCTAGAACTTCAAAAAACAAGTCAGTTTTTTGAGGTAGAAATAGTAAATGCTTTAAACGCATTTTCATTGAAGTAAATTTTAAGTAAGGGTGGATGGTGGATGCCTTGACACGTAATGGCGATGAAGGACGTAGCGTAACTGCGATAAGTCTCGGGGAGGTGTGTAGCAACCTGTGATCCGGGAATTTCCGAATGGGGCAACCCTGCCGTGCAAACCACGGTAAACCGTGCTTTGCACGGAAATCCTAAATTCCAAATTCCAAATTCCAAATAAATTCCAATTTCCGAAATCCGAAAATCCAAAACACGTTTTGGTCATTCGAATTTTGATATTGGGTATTGTTTGAGATTTGGTGCTTGGGATTTGGAGTTTCCGTGCAGAGCGCGGTGGCGCACCCGGCGAAGTGAAACATCTCAGTAGCCGGAGGAAAAGAGAATAACAATTTATTCCCCAAGTAGCGGCGAGCGAAACGGGAAGAGCCTAAACCTGTATGCATCTCACTAAGGCGAGATGCTCCGAATTTTCAATTATCAATTTCCAATTTTCAGTGAATGTTATAATTTTAAAATTATAAAATTTATTGATCATTGATTATTGAAAATTGATCATTCAGAGCACCGAACTTTAGTGAGGTGCGTAGAGGGGTTGTAAGATAGAGAACATCTTCGAGTTTGAAAAGCTTTGAACTCGAGGGAGAAGTTATAAATTCATTTGTTAGCCGAATCTGCTGGAAAGCGGAGCCATAGCGAGTGATAGCCTCGTAGGCGAAAGCGAATGAACTTCTCGTTTTTTATTCTTGAGTACTTCGAGGGAAGATGACCTTGAAGGAATCCGGGAGGACTATCTCCTAAGGCTAAATACATTGCGTGATCGATAGTGAACTAGTACCGTGAGGGAAAGGTGAAAAGCAGCCCGGCTAGGGCGGTGAAATAGTACCTGAAACCATCCACTTACAAGGACGCGGAGCCTTAAGTGTGCGCAAGCACGCGGGGTGACGCGGTGCCTATTGAAGAATGAGCCAACGAGTTTACATGTGTTGCAAAGTCTAATCCGCCTTGAGCGGAGGAGGCGCAGCGAAAGCGAGTTTGAATAGAGCGTTACTTCCTCAACGTGCAACGCGCAAGCAATTGTGCCCTGCACGTTTGGGTAGTTAGCAGTATGTGTAAGACCCGAAACCAGACGAGCTTACCTTGGCCAGGGTGAACTCTGTAGAAATACGGAGGGAGGCCCGCACCGGTTGACCGTGCAATATCATCGGACGAGCTGGGGTAAGGAGTGAAAAGCTAATCGAGTTTGGTAATAGCTGGTTCTCTCCGAAATAGTTTTAGGACTAGCCTTATGTGTTTCTCTTTGGGGGTAGAGCACTGGATGAAAATCAAAGGGCGAAAGCTCGGGTTCTCAATCAAACTCCGAATACCAGAGAGTAAAAGCGTAAGAGTCAGACTGCGGGGGCTAAGCTCCGTGGTCGCGAGGGGAAGAGCCCAGATCGCCGTCTAAGGTCCCTAAATCTGTGCTAAGTGTAAAAGGAAGTCATTATCCTATAACAGGTAGGAGGTTGGCTCAGAGGTAGCCATCCTTTAAAGAGTGTGTAACAACTCACTATTCGAGGATAGTGGCGCCGAAAATTTATCGGGGCTCAAGCACAGTACCGAAGACGCGGATTCATTTCGCTTCGGCGAGATGAGTGGTAGGAGAGCATTTCTTGTGCACTGAAGGTCGATTCGTGAGAACGACTGGAGCGCAAGGAAGAGAGAATGTTGGCATGAGTAATCACAAAGCCGATGAAAAATCGGCTCCCCGCAAATCCAAGGTTTCCTCCGCAACGAATATCGGCGGAGGGTTAGGCGATCCTTAGGCAATGGTGAAAACCGCAGCTGATGGGTAGCTGGTTAATATTCCAGCCCTTCCATTTCTTTCGATGGGGTGACGGGATGCAGTAACCGGATCATCTTAATGGTTTGGTGTTCTTGACCGAGAGTGAGATCCAGGCAAATCCGGATCTTGGTCCCGCAAGGGACGAACTCCAGGGT